>NZ_JBBCMO010000007.1:0-251587 GCF_037152305.1 Pantoea sp. AS142
GTTGTCGACCCCCGGCGGGGGTTCTCACCCCCTCTCAGCGTGCAATATACAAAAAAAAGCCTGAACTTTCGTTCAGGCTCTTCTTCAGAATGTGGCGGTGAGAGGGGGATTCGAACCCCCGATACGTTGCCGTATACACACTTTCCAGGCGTGCTCCTTCAGCCACTCGGACACCTCACCACATTTATTTCGCTGACCGCGCTGGGTCAACGGGGCGGTACTATAGGGAGTCGGCTGAAAACGGTCAAGCACTATTTTTTTCTTTTGATCTATTCGCTTAAGCTCTGAACGAATCGATTTACTGCGGCCTAAAACCGGCCATTTACGCGCCATAGCCCGCCGTCTTCTTAGGACCAGTTTGGTTCATTTTCACAACTGCAAACAATACGGGGGCGACATCCTGCCCCTCCTTTCTGGCCAGACGCCGCCGCGTCAGAAGCTAAATCAGCTCTTAACCCGATTAGCGAAGCTTTTACGCAGCTTCTGCAATTTCGGTGGAATGACAGCCATGCAATAGCCGTTGCGCTGGCCCGCACCTTCCCAGTAGTCCTGATGATAAGCTTCAGCGGGATACCACTCTTTCAGCGGCTCAATGGTGGTCACCACCGGCACATCATGGTCAGCCTGAGCGCGGGCAATGGCGGCGCGGGCCTCCGCTTCCTGCTCTGCATTGGCCGGGAAAATGGCGGAACGATACTGGGTGCCAATATCATTACCCTGACGGTTAAGCTGGGTCGGATCATGCGTCACAAAGCTGATATCCAGCAGATCGCCGTAGCTCACTTTCTCCGGGTCGAAGCCAATGCGGATGGCTTCCGCATGACCGGTCGCACCGCTACAGACCTGCTCATAAGTCGGATTAGGGCGTTTACCGCCGGTATAACCGCTTTCTACCGACTCTACGCCGATCACATCCTTAAATACCGCTTCGGTACACCAGAAACAGCCGCCAGCGATAACTGCGTATTCGATTGCCATAATAATTTACTCCTGTCAGGTCGAAAGAGGTGAATGGGGGCGCTGCAGACGGCTTTCAACTAGATCAGCATCTCCGGTTTAAAATCTCTGCTCTTATCCAGCATTTTATCGCTCATTACGCTAAATCGTCCTTCGCCCGTGTAGTGCAGGGTCGCGGGATATTCCGGCTGCTCGGCGACATGCGCTTTAACAATCTCAAAAATAAACAGGTTGTAGTTCGCGACCATCGAATCGTCATAAAGCTGGCACTCAAAGCTGGCAAAACATTCGGCAATCATCGGCGCGCCAACCACCTGCGCCGGTTCCGGCGTCAGGCCAAACGCCTCAAACTTATCAAGGCTGTCACCGTGGCTGTTGCCGATCGCCACAACTTCATCAATCAGCGAGGCGGAGGGGATATTCAACACGCACTGACCGCTGTTGCGGATCAACTCGTGGCTGTGATTCATTCCGGCAATCATGCAGCCGACCAGTGACGGAGAGAACTCAAGCACCGTGTGCCAGCCGAGCGTCATGATGTCATGTTGATTTTTGTACTGCGAACTCAGCAGCAGCACCGGTCCAGGTTCAAGATATTTGCGGGCTTTGCTGACCGGAAAAGCATATTTGTGCATGCGTTGGCTCATGGCGAAACTCCATTAACGGAACATAGCCATTAAGTGTAGAGCACCGGGCGGATGCAGCAGGTATGTCAGCGGGCAGAAATGCGAGGTTGATAACGGCGTCGGAAAGGGCAGATATTTTTACCGGCAGTGCTGCGAGCTTAAGGTTTCCTTAATGTGCAATCGCGATACTGCCTGCTTTAACCGAGGATGATGCTATGAAAACGGCTCCTGTTGCCCTGTCTGTGAGTGCCCCGCGTCCGTTGAGTGAATATGCTGCACTGCTGATTGCTGCCGTCACGGTCGTTATGTTCCTCTCTGCCTGGTTCAGCGCTTAGAACTTAATCACGGCCCGGCAACCGCTTTGGTCGCGACGGTTCTCTAAGAAAAACTGAAACCGGTGTAACTGGACGATGCGGCTGACGATGCTCAGCCCGAGTCCAATACCGCCGTAGCGGCTGTCCATACGGATAAACGCTTTACTCAGCTCGCCACTTTTACTCTCATCAATTCCCGCCCCCTGATCTTCCACCACCATCATGCGCTGTGGAGCAGATAACAGCTGCACAGTGATGGTGGTGTTATCCGGGCTGTAGCGATGGGCGTTCTCCACCAGGTTACGCAGCAACATCTTCAGCAGCGTGGCATCACCGCGTACAAACTGCTCCTGTGGCAGATCGAGCAACAGCGTCTGCTGATGCGCCTCCAGCATGATACTCAACTCCGCCTCCATCGGCAGGATCACATCTTCAATCAGCCCGACGTTCTGATAGGTGCCAGAGGTAAACGACTGTCCGGCGCGCGCCAGATTCAGCAGCTGTGAAACGCTGTGCGTCATCTGATCCAGGCGTTGCACCAGCGGCTGAACTTTGACATCGCTATTACGTTCTATTAACTCCAGATGCAGCCGTAATCCCGCCAGCGGTGTGCGCAACTCATGCGCCACGTCGGCAGTGAATAAGCGTTCACGCTCCAGACTGCTGTTCAGACGCGCGACCAGCTGGTTTATCGCCTGCGTCACCGCATCGATCTCATGTACCTGACTGTGGCAGGCAACGGGATCCAGATTCTCCTCGCTACGACTCTCCAGTTCACGCTGTAGCTGATAAAGCGGCCGGGTGATCCATTTCACCGCCTGATAGCAGAGCAGCAGCGTCAGGGTAATCATCACCAGACTCGGCACCGCCAGGCTGGCGACCGCTTCATGAACTTCACGCGCTACGTGGCCATCCATGTTGCGCTTCTGCAGCTGCGCTTCCACCAAAAACTGAATCTGCTCTTTACTCTCATGCCAAAGCCAGATCACGCTAATCACCTGAAATACCAACAAGATCAGACCAATGGTCAGGATGAGACGAAAGCGCATACTGCGGTGATCGAAACGTTTTATCATGTTGCCTCGCGAATGCCATCCTGCGTCACCAGCGCATAACCAAAACCGCGCACGGTGCGGATAGCGCTTTTGCCAATTTTGTCGCGCAGATTATGGATATGCACTTCCAGAGTATTAGTAGAAGGCTCGGTCTCCCAGTTATAGATATCCTGGTAGAGAATTTCACGGTGAACCGGATTTCCGGCCTTAAGCATCAGCCGTGACAAAATCGCAAACTCTTTTGGCGTCAGATCCAGCAGCACGTTGCTGAGCGTGATCTGGCGATGGGTCATATCCAGCGCCAGCGCACCGACGCTCACCTGACTGTCACCCTGATTGACGTGACGGCGAATCAGCGCGCGGATCCGGGCCAGTAACTCATCCAGCGAGAACGGTTTAATCAGATAGTCATCAGCGCCTGCGTCCAGTCCGGCAATGCGCTCGCTGATGGTGTCACGCGCGGTCAGGATCAGCACCGGCGTCATCTTTTTTTGCCGCCGCAGTCGTATCAGGAAATGCAGTCCATCTTCGTCTGGCAGGCCAAGATCCAGCACCACCAGACTATAGAGGCCGCTGGCGAAATGCGCTTCAGCATCCCGCACTCGCGTCACACCATCGCAGACATAGCCTTCGCCTTCCAGTGCCAGCATCAGGCCCTGCAGCAGCAGGGCATCGTCTTCAACTATCAGTATCTTCATTAGGGTTGGTTCCGACACGACGTCAAAATATCATCCGCAGGCACATATTCGTGGGTCGCGGTGCCGGTTAATCCCAGCATGGTTGAAAACAGATTATCCTGTGAAAAATGGTCTGTCGCCGCCAGTTTATTCAGGCAGGTGCGGTTAACCGCATAACGTTGCTGATAATCCTCTGAGAGCCAGATGAGCAGTGGCACATGTTTCTGCGTATCCGGAGCGATAGCATAGGGCAGGCCATGCAGGTAAGCACCATTTTCGCCCAGTGATTCGCCGTGATCAGAAAGATAGACCAGGCTGGTGGTAAAGCGATCCTGATGCGCACGCAGTACGCCAATCGCCTTATCGACAATGTGATCCACATTTAATAGCGTGTTGTCATAGGTGTTGATCAGCTGTTGTTGCGAACAGTCCTGAATCTGATTGGTGTCACAGGTCGGTTCAAACTGACGAAACTGTGGTGGATAACGATGACTGTACGTCGGGCCATGACTGCCAATGGTGTGTAGCACAATCACCGCATTGCCTTTCAACTGGCTGATGTACTCATCCAGCCCGTGGAACAGCACGTCGTCATAACACTCACCATTAATACACATGCCCGGCAGGTTGAGGCTGGTCATGTCCTGATGCGGAACCCGATCGCAGGCGCCTTTACAGCCCCCATCGTTCTCATTCCACAACACGCTGATACCGGCGCGCTGAATAATATCCAGCAATCCCTCCTGATGTGCGGCCAGCACATCATCATAATGGGCGCGCGGCATGTTAGAGAACATACAAGGTACGGAAACCGCTGTCGCTGTGCCGCACGAGGTGGTGTGCGGGAAGTAGATGACATTATCTTTCGCCAGTAAGGGATTAGTCAGACGATCGTAACCGCCCAGCGAAAAATTTTGCGCACGCGATGTCTCTCCCAGCACCAGAATGGTCAGATTAGGTTTGCCACCGCTGCGGCTGGGCTGCAGATGAGCATCCTCACCGATTCGTACCAGCGGCACGTTCTGCAACTGCTCATGCTTATACCAGGAGAGCGTCGCCGCGATGCTGTTTGACGGGCTAAGCGCTTTAACCAGCTCGTGATTATTGCGGAACAGCGAGGCGTAATCTTTATAGAAGAGGAGGGCGACCAGCACGATCAGCGCCGCTGACAGCAACACGCTGAGCAGCCGCGCCAGCACGCCGCGCCACTGCTGCCGTTTTATCCGGGGCCAGAACAGCAGCAACGCCATCAGCACGCCCGAGGTGAGTAGGGTAAAGAGCAGTTGCGGCGTGATCAGCGCAAAGGATTCCGATGCGGTGGTATCCATCATGTTGGTGATCATCGCGCGATCGATCACGATGTTATAGGTCTGGATAAAGAACTGCGCCGACGCGGAGAGCAGAATAAACAGCGCGGCCAGCAGCCGATCCAGCCAGATAAACGAGGCCAGCGTAATCACGATATTGATCACGCTAAAGGCGACCAATGGCATCGATAAAAACACCAGCGTGGTATGCAGGTTGTTCAGGGGCATCGCCGCCAGCACCTGACGGTAATAGACAATATTAAGAAACACTGCGATATAAACCGCAGCCACAATCAGCAATGTAAGGCGGCTAATCAGCGGCCTCTTAAGGTTAAACGCCATGTAAGCAGGTACCAGAGTAATGAAAGTGTCATGAGAGTGCGCTTTCAATATTAGGAATACCTTAAGAAGCTTAAGCTTTGGCGGTTAGCGTCTGTACCGGGGCTGCACAGCAGTGATTAAATGGCGCTTTTCGACCGATTTAACCGCAGCGGCTGGCATGGATCCTGCATCTTTTTGGCATAACCCCTGTGGATGACTACACTTAACAGGAAGATGTTCTCAGTTAGCCAGTATTGTCAGCAATGCGTTTGCCAGTTTGAGGAGAGTGACCTATCCAATCACCGCGTTTTATCCCTCAATCACCGCTTTATCAGAATTTCCCGCTTGCTGACCTGACTCCGTCAGGACATTCTTGTTCTAACTCAATGTTTTATTAAAATTCGATTTTCAGGAGAAGTAACGTGACCCAAGCGGCAGATACCCATGCCAGATACCCGACATTAAATCGCGGGCAGTACGCCTTCTTTTTTGATGTTGACGGTACGCTGGCAGCGATACAGTCCCGTCCCGAAGCGGTATTTATTCCTGAGCAGGTTATCGCGCATCTCCAGCAGCTCTCTACACTCTCGCAGGGCGCACTTGCGCTGGTTTCTGGCAGACCCCTTGAACAACTTGATACGCTGGCCGCTCCCTGGCATGGCCCGGCTGCGGGTGTGCATGGTGCTGAGCGCCGCGATGCCGAGGGACGTGTTGCGCGCATAAGCTTACCCATCGAGGTCGAGCAAGCGCTCAGGACGGAATTGCAGGATGCGATAGCATGCTGGCCTGGCACCCAACTTGAGGTAAAAGGCATGGCATTTGCGCTTCACTACCGCCAGGCAATGCAGCATGAGCAGGATGTGATGCGACTGGCGGAACAGGCAGTGACGCGTTTCCCTGGCCTGGCGCTTCAGCCGGGAAAATGTGTCGTAGAGATTAAACCGGCGGGTATTGATAAAGGTGCCGCCATTAACGATTTTATGCAGCAGCCCCCGTTTGCCGGACGTACGCCGGTCTTTATTGGCGACGATCTGACCGATGAGAAGGGCTTTCTGGCCGTCAACGCACGGCAGGGCGTCTCGATTAAAGTCGGCGAAGGTTCCAGCCAGGCCCATTATCGGCTTGATGATGTCGATACGGTTTACGGCTGGCTGGAAAGAACATTATTACGATTAGAGCAAGACAACGTCGGTAAGGAGTTTAGGTTATGAGTCGTTTAGTGGTTGTATCTAACCGTGTCGCCATGCCAGATGGGTCTAAAACCAGCGCAGGCGGCCTGGCCGTCGGGATCCTCGATGCCCTGAAAAGCACCGGTGGATTGTGGTTTGGCTGGAATGGTGAAATCAGCGAGTTCTCTGGCGAAGAAGAGGACGAGCTCAACGTTCAGGAACATGAAGGTATCGAGTATGCCTCGTTCCCGCTAAGCCAGAACGATTACGATCTCTATTATTGCCAGTTCTCTAACACGGTTATCTGGCCTGCATTCCATTATCGTCTCGACCTGGTGCAGTTCCAGCGTGAAGCCTGGGAAGGGTATTGCGACGTTAATGATGCGGTGGCGCAGCGTTTAAAACCGCTAATCAAGCCTGACGATATCGTCTGGATCCACGATTATCACTTTTTACCGTTTGCCGCCGCGCTGCGTAGGGCGGGCATTAATAACCGCATCGGCTTCTTCCTGCATATTCCTTTCCCGACACCCGAAATATTTAATGCACTGCCTCCGCACAAAGAGTTGCTGGAAATGCTGTGTGAATATGATTTGCTGGGTTTCCAGACCGATTCAGATCGGGTGGCCTTCCTGGACAGCGTCAGCCAGCTCACGCAGTTGCAGAATAAAGGCGATAAAAAACATCGCGCCTTTGGTAACACCTTTATGACCGAGGTTTATCCGATCGGGATTGAGCCTGACAGTATTAAAGAGATGGCTGAAGGGCCGCTGCCGCCGAAAATGGCTGCTATGAAGAAAGAACTGGGCGATGCACGCAATATTATTGCCTGCGAACGTCTCGACTACTCTAAAGGGCTGCCTGAGCGTTTTCTTGCTTATGAAGCGCTGCTCGAGAACTTCCCGCAGCATCGTGGCAAAATCCGCTACTCGCAGATCGCGCCAACCTCGCGCGGCGATGTGCAGGCGTATCAGGACATCCGTCATCAGCTTGAGACCGAAGCAGGGCGCATCAACGGTAAGTACGGTACGCTGGGCTGGACCCCGCTCTACTACCTTAACCAGCATTTCGATCGTCGTCTGTTGATGAAAATCTTCCGCCTGACCGATGTGGGTCTGGTGACGCCGCTGCGTGACGGCATGAACCTGGTGGCTAAAGAGTATGTCGCTGCGCAGGACCCGGACGACCCGGGTGTGCTGGTGCTGTCGCGCTTTGCCGGTGCAGCCAACGAGCTCACCTCGGCGCTAATTGTGAATCCCTACGACCGCGATGAAGTGGCCGCCGCGCTGGATAAGGCGATTACCATGCCGCGTACCGAAAGGATTTCACGCTACAACGACATGATGGCGGTATTGCGTAAAAATGATATTACCGCCTGGCGTGAAAGCTTCCTGAAAGACCTGGAGCGCATTGATCCGCGCAGTGTTGACCACAACACGGTCAACAAGGTCGCAACTTTCCCTAAACTCGCCTAAGCGGGGTGATGAAAGCAGCGATACCTTAGGGTATCGCTGCTTTTTTTTTGGCCCATCTCACAGAAAACTCGCCTGCTCTCTGTTAACGACCCTCTGCTGTCATTTCGCGCAGACTATGAGAGTCGCTGGCTTGTGTAGCCCGGTAAATCCCGGTATAGCCGAAAACCCGTATATCAGCCCCTGCCGCTTTCTTTACCTTCTTTACTCAAGTTTTTTCTCAGCCTGCCGATAAGAACAGTGCCAACCTATAAACCGATGTCAATTCATTCGCGTTTCTTATGTAACCCCTTGTTACATTGGGTATCGGAGCCTGAACACCCCGCTATCACTATTAACGCCCGGTGGTCAGAAACCGCCCATGCTGCCGTATAAACCTTAACGATTTCATTACTCACCCTCTGCGATACTCCCCTTAAGTAACTAATTTAACAGCAAATAACTGCACGGGGTAGCAGCATAATATACTGGAAACCTTTCTTTGTGTGGTTCTAAATAGGGCGTTAAAACGATTAACACTCAATATCCATTTCGGAATGCTCAAAGCGCCGATTAAGGGGAGTTTTACCCCCTATTAAACCTTTCTAAGGACGAATTGGACTTAAAATCACGCTTTTTTGCTCAAAAATTGACCATCGGTTAAGTGATCGTAAAGGGCTGCTGAAGAAATTTGCGTTAAAAGTGTGATCTGCGTCACACTTTATCTAAAATTTCGCCTCGCTGTCGTTGTATGTCGAAATCAGACGATATAGATTTGCGTTGTTTTCGGAATAGTCCTAAAAAAGTCAGAAAGTGTCATGGAAGATGTCCAAAACTCGAAAATAGAATGGCCTGGATTTTCGACCTTCTGTGGGTCTGAAACCCACAAAAAATAGAAGGCGAAAAACAGTGACATTAAGATTATGTGAAGTTTTTTTTGCCATCTTTTGATTTTAAAAACAGCAGCTCGAACCGCAGATATTATTCTGCGATACAGTTACGTCGCATCTCTCAGGATGGAAAAATAATGGGCACATCTGAAGTATTGAAACATATTTACGATCTCAACTTGTCTTATTTACTGCTTGCACAGCGTTTAATTAACCAGGATAAAGCTTCTGCAATGTTTCGCCTCGGAATTGACGAAAAAATGGCGAATGTATTATCTGAATTAACATTGCCTGAAATGGTAAAAATGGCAGAAACCAATCAACTGGTTTGCCAGTTCCGTTTTACCGACAGCAGCACCATTAATCGTCTGACGCAGGAATCACGTGTGGACGATTTACAACAAATTCACACCGGCATTTTATTATCCAGCCGTTTACTGCGTAATGCGTCTAAAGATGATGCACCTGCTAAAAAGAGAGCAATGTCATGAGTGAGAAAAGTATTGTTCAGGAAGCTCGTGATATTCAGCTCGCCATGGAGTTGATCACATTAGGCGCGCGCTTACAGATGCTAGAGAGTGAAACTCAGCTGAGCCGTGGTCGTTTGATTAAGCTCTATAAAGAATTGCGTGGCAGTCCGCCACCCAAAGGCATGCTGCCGTTTTCTACAGACTGGTTTATGACCTGGGAACAGAATATTCATGCTTCTATGTTCTGTAACGCCTGGAAATTTTTGCTGAAAACCGGATTATGCAGTGGCGTCGATGCCGTGATTAAAGCCTACCGGTTATATCTGGAGCAGTGTCCGCAGGCGGACGAAGGCCCGCTGTTGGCGCTGACCCGCGCCTGGACCCTGGTCCGGTTCGTTGAAAGTGGCATGCTGGAACTGGCGGATTGCAAATGCTGCAATGGCAGCTTTATTAATCATGCACATCAGCCGGTTGGCAGCTTTACCTGCAGCCTGTGCCAGCCACCATCACGTGCCGTAAAAAGACGTAAACTTTCTGCAGAATCTGCCGATATGTTTCCACAACTGCTGGATGAACAGGTTAAACACGCCGTTTAAGTTTGTTCGCACTGTGGAAGCCATCCAGCAGCGGTTAATACCGCTGCTTTTTTTTTGCTTGCGGTTCAGGAATAACACCTGCGGCTCTCTGGCTTAACTTCCACCAACACGTTACGGACGTAAGGATTTTTTTGTGCTGATAATTATAGGTTACCTGATTGTTTTAGGCTCCGTGTTGGGCGGATATGCGCTGGTAGGTGGCCATCTGGGCGCGCTTTATCAGCCGGCCGAATTATTAATGATCGGCGGTGCCGGGGCGGGTGCTTTTTTAGTCGGTAATAACGGCAAGTCGATTAAAAAAACGCTTAAAGCGCTGCCTTTGTTATTTCGTGGTTCCAAATATAACAAAGCGGTTTACATGGATCTGATGTCGCTGCTGTATCGCCTGATGGCGAAGTCGCGTCAGCAGGGAATGTTATCGCTGGAACGCGATATTGAAGATCCCAGCCAGAGTGAAATTTTTGCTAATTATCCCCGCATTCTTGCCGATAAACAGTTAGTCGATTTTATTACGGACTATTTGCGCCTGATGGTCAGCGGCAACATGAACGCCTTTGAAATCGAAGCGTTGATGGATGAAGAGATTGAGACCTACGAACACGAGTGTGACGTACCAGCGCAAAGTATTGCTGCGGTGGGCGATGGTCTTCCGGCATTCGGTATCGTGGCCGCGGTCATGGGTGTTGTTCATGCGCTGGCCTCGGCTGATCGTCCGGCTGCTGAACTTGGTGCGCTGGTGGCACATGCGATGGTGGGAACTTTCCTGGGCATTTTGCTGGCTTACGGGTTTGTCTCTCCGCTGGCCTCAGTACTGCGGCAGAAGTGTGCGGAAACCACCAAGATGATGCAGTGCATTAAAGTGACGTTGCTGTCGAGCCTGAATGGTTACGCGCCGCAAATTGCGGTGGAGTTTGGTCGTAAGACGCTCTATTCCGCCGAGCGCCCATCGTTCAGCGAACTGGAAGAGCATGTGCGTAACGCCAAGAACCCGGCTAAACAGACTTCGGATGAGACTTCATGAAACACGGCAATCGCCCAATTGTGCTGATCAAAAAGCGCAAACATAAAGGCCATGAAGGCAGCCACGGATCGTGGAAGATTGCCTACGCCGACTTTATGACGGCGATGATGGCCTTTTTTATGGTGATGTGGCTGCTGTCGATCGCCAACCCGCAAGAGCTGGTGCAGATCGCAGATTACTTTAAAACGCCACTGAAGGTGGCGATCACCGGTGGAGCGCGCAGCAGTGACAGTGAAAGCCCGATCCCCGGCGGCGGTGATGACCCGACGAAAAAAATTGGTGAAGTGAACAAGGTCGTCGATATGGACGCCCAGAAACGCAAGCTGGATGAGATTCGCCTTAACCGGCTGCGTGAAAAGCTCGACCAGTTGATTGAAGCGGATCCGCGACTGAAAGCGCTGCGCCCGCATCTGATCATTAACATGGTCGAAGAGGGGCTGCGTATTCAGATTATCGACAGCCAGAATCGCCCGATGTTTAAGACCGGTCGGGCCGAAGTAGAGCCTTATATGCGCGATATTTTGCGTGCAATAGCACCAATCCTTAACGACATTCCGAACCGCATTAGCCTGGCCGGGCATACCGATGATTTTCAGTATGCCAGCGGTGACAAAGGCTACAGCAACTGGGAATTGTCGACCGACCGTGCTAACGCCTCACGCCGTGAACTGGTCATGGGTGGCTTAGACAGCGGCAAAGTTTTGCGGGTGTTAGGTATGGCCGACACCATGCGCCTGAAAAATCGTGGCGGTAATGACGCAGTTAACCGCCGCATCAGCCTGCTGGTGTTGAACCACGACACCGAAGCGGCAATCGAAAAAGAGAACGCAGAAAGTGATGCCGTCCAGATCAGCGATCCGGCGGCCATTGAACAGATTACCGCACCTG
Source organism: Pantoea sp. AS142 (assembly GCF_037152305.1). Taxonomy (NCBI): domain Bacteria; kingdom Pseudomonadati; phylum Pseudomonadota; class Gammaproteobacteria; order Enterobacterales; family Erwiniaceae; genus Pantoea; species Pantoea sp. AS142. The sequence goes on from NZ_JBBCMO010000007.1 coordinate 11,743, forward strand.
CACCACCAGGCAGCGCGGTGAATACAGCAGCCCCCTCACAACCGAGGTGATTCCCGTGAGTATGGACATCAGCGATTTTTACCAGACGTTTTTTGATGAAGCCGATGAGCTATTAGCGGATATGGAACAACACCTGTTGGGCCTTGACCCGCAGGAGCCAGATTCGGAACAGCTTAACGCCATCTTCCGTGCCGCTCACTCCATCAAGGGTGGGGCCGGAACCTTTGGTTTTACGGTATTACAGGAAACGACCCATATCCTGGAAAATATTCTGGATGGTGCTCGTCGCGGCGAGATGCAGCTCAGCACCGACATCATCAACCTGTTTTTGGAAACCAAAGATATTATGCAGGAACAGCTCGATGCTTATAAAACCGCGCAGGAGCCTAACGCGGAGAGCTTCAAATATATCTGTGAAGCACTGCGCCAGTTGGCGTTAGAGGCCAAAGGTCTGCCGGTTGATTCGCCGGCCACGATTGTCACTGCCAGCGCAGAACCTGCCAGCACCCGCGGCCTGCGGGTACAGCTCATCGATCTCAAAGAGAAAGAGGTCGATCTGATGCTGGAAGAGATGAGTAATCTCGGCACCCTGACCAATGTGCAGAAGGGCAGTACTACGCTGGATGTCTGCATCGATGGCGTGGGTAAAGATGACATCGTGGCGGTGCTTTGCTTCGTGATCGACGAAGCGCAGATCCGCTTCCCGGACGCTGACGAAGCCGTTGCCGCACCGGTTGCTGTCGTCGCCGAGGCCGCACCGGTGGTGGAAGACGTGCACACGGCCACCGTCACCGAACTGCCGGTGGCCGCGGTGAAACGTGAGAGTAAGCGCGTCGCAGCCCCTGCCAAGTCGAGCGAATCCACCAGCATCCGCGTTGCGGTGGAGAAAGTTGATCAGCTGATCAACCTGGTGGGTGAACTGGTGATTACCCAGTCAATGCTCGCCCAGCGTTCCGGCGAACTCGATCCGGTGGCGCACGGCGACCTGCTGAACAGCATGGGTCAGCTGGAGCGTAACGCCCGCGATCTGCAGGAATCGGTGATGTCGATTCGTATGATGCCAATGGAATATGTGTTCAGCCGCTTCCCGCGTCTGGTGCGTGACCTGGCCAGCAAACTTGGTAAAGAGGTCGAACTGACACTGCTGGGTAGCTCAACTGAACTCGATAAGAGCCTGATTGAACGCATCATCGACCCCTTAACGCACCTGGTGCGTAACAGTCTTGACCACGGTATCGAAACGCCAGAGAAACGTCTGGTGGCCGGTAAAGTGGCAACCGGTAACCTGACGCTTTCAGCGGAACATCAGGGCGGTAACATCTGTATCGAAGTCTCTGATGATGGTGCCGGTCTCAACCGCGAACGTATTCTGGCTAAAGCCCTGTCATCGGGCCTGCCGGTTCACGAGAACATGAGCGACGAAGAGGTCGGCATGCTGATCTTTGCACCGGGCTTCTCCACGGCGGAGCAGGTGACAGATGTTTCAGGACGCGGCGTCGGTATGGACGTGGTGAAACGGAACATTCAGGAGATGGGCGGTCACGTCGAAATTGCCTCGAAGCAGGGCAAAGGCACCACCATTCGTATCCTGCTGCCGCTGACGCTCGCCATCCTTGATGGCATGTCCGTTCGCGTCGCTGATGAAGTCTTTATTCTGCCGCTGAATGCCGTGATGGAGTCGCTGCAACCGCGCGCCGAAGAGCTGAAACCGCTGGCCGGTGGCGAGCGCGTGCTGGAAGTGCGTGGGGAATATCTGCCACTGGTCGAGTTGTGGAACGTCTTTGATGTGCAGGACGCCAAAACCGAGCCCACGCAGGGCATTGTGGTGATCCTGCAAAGCGCGGGTAAACGTTACGCGCTGCTGGTCGATCAGCTGATTGGCCAGCATCAGGTGGTGGTGAAGAACCTGGAAAGTAACTATCGCAAAGTGCCGGGCATCTCCGCCGCCACTATTCTTGGCGATGGTAGCGTGGCGCTGATTGTTGATGTTTCAGCACTGCAATCACTTAACCGTGAAAAACGTGTGGCTGGCGCTGCCGCCTGATTGATAACGAAAGGGTAAATAACATGAATGGAATGGCAACCGTGACAAAAATCGCTGACGAAACTGTGGGTCAGGAGTTTCTGGTCTTCACGCTGGGCGACGAAGAGTACGGCATCGATATCCTCAAAGTTCAGGAAATTCGCGGTTACGATCAGGTAACACGTATTGCGAATACACCTGAATTCATCCGCGGCGTGACTAACCTGCGCGGCGTTATCGTGCCGATTATCGATCTGCGCGTGAAGTTTGCGCAGCCCGATGTCGAGTACAATGAAAACACCGTGGTCATCGTGCTGAATCTGGAAAATCGCGTGGTCGGTATTGTGGTTGACGGCGTCTCTGATGTGCTGTCGCTGACCCAGGATCAGATCCGCCCTTCGCCGGAGTTCGCTGTGACCATGTCTACCGAGTACCTGACCGGTCTGGGTGCGCTGGGCGACCGCATGCTGATACTGGTCGACATTGAGAAGCTGCTGAGCAGCGACGAGATGGCGCTGGTAGATAACCTGCGTAGCGCGTAATTCTATTATCACGGGCCGGTTATGGCTGGCCCGTGATTGTCACTATCAGTAACAATCCCTTTAAATTCAGATAATAAAGCCTCATCCCGCCCTAATTTACCGCTGCCGCCTGCCGATAATCCCTCTGTCACTTTTAATTGCCTACTTTATTCAGGGTTACTCATGTTAACGAAAATCCGTGTTGGCACCAGCCTGGTCCTGGTGTTGCTGGTGTTTGGGCTATTACAGGCCTTCACTGGTTCCATTTTCTACTCTGCACTAAGCCACGATAAACAGAGCTTCGCTGTGTCGCAGTTGGCGATGCAAAACACGCAAGCGCTGAATGACGCCTATATGAGCCTTAATCAGAGCCGGGTGTTGCTGACCCGTATCCAACTGCGTGTTGCTACCAGCAAACTGGAGAATAAAACGGCCGATATCGCTGGGCTGTTTGATGATAGTAAAGGTTTCCAGCAGGGGGCTGAGAGCTTCTATAAAGAATTTAAAGCGATTCCCGACACCCCAGGACAGGATGCCCGGTTGAATGATCAGCTTGATCAGCGCTTCAACGCCTATGCCGGTGCACTGAATGCGTTACAGACCGCGCTGCAGGCTAATGATCTGATTGCGGCGGCTAAAGCCCCTGTCGCGCCGAGCCAGAGTGCCTTTCTCTCGCTCTATCGGGACTGGCGTGCCGATCAGAACCGGCTCTCATCACAGGGTGTAGCAGAAAACAGTGCTGCCTATAACCGCATACTCTGGATACTGGCCAGCATCATGGCCGTCGTACTGGCGGTGATTGTGCTCTGCTGGTTTGGCCTGCGCAGAATTGTGATGACGCCGCTGAACACCAGCATTACTCACATTCAGCATATTGCCCAGGGCGATTTAACCCAGCCGATCGTAGTGGAAGGGCGCAATGAGATGACGCAGCTCGCTGCCAGCCTGCATGATATGCAGCAGTCGCTGGTACGGACCGTGACCCATGTGCGTGACGGATCGGATGCGATTTTCACCGGTGCCAGTGAGATCTCTGCCGGAAACAATGACCTTTCTGCCCGCACTGAACAGCAGGCTGCTTCACTGGAGCAGACTGCGGCCAGTATGGAGCAGCTCACCGCCACGGTGAAACAGAACGCCGAAAATGCTCGCCAGGCGTCACAGCTGGCGCTTAGCGCGTCAGAAACCGCGCAAAAAGGGGGCAGTGTGGTGGCTGGCGTGGTGAAAACCATGAGCGAAATCGCCGGCAGCTCGAAGAAGATTGCCGATATCACCAGCGTGATTGATGGCATCGCATTCCAGACCAATATCCTGGCGCTTAACGCCGCCGTTGAAGCGGCTCGCGCCGGGGAGCAGGGGCGCGGTTTTGCCGTGGTTGCCGGCGAAGTGCGTAATCTGGCACAGCGCAGCGCCCAGGCGGCAAAAGAGATCAAAGGGTTGATTGATGAATCGGTGAGCCGGGTCGATATCGGTTCGCAACTGGTCGGCACCGCCGGAGAAACCATGAGCGATATCGTCAGTGCGGTCACGCGCGTTACCGACATCATGGGTGAAATCGCCTCGGCGTCGGATGAGCAGAGTCGCGGTATCGATCAGGTCGGGCAGGCAGTAACCGAGATGGATCGCGTCACCCAGCAGAACGCCTCGCTGGTGGAAGAGTCCGCTGCGGCCGCTGCCTCGCTGGAAGATCAGGCCAGCCGGTTAAGCCAGGCCGTGTCAGTCTTCAGAATCACCCGCGGCGCCTTACAGCAGACGCTGACAAAGCATTTGCCGATTGCCGCGCCCGGTACGGCGGCGCAGGCACCGCGCAAAGCCCTGACAGCACCGGTCAGTGATACGCATTGGGAAACTTTCTGATATTACCCTGCGCATCCTGCGGGATGCGCAGCACCCTCCGCAACGCCTCTGCGTAAACTCAAATTCAACCGCCTTGCTGATAAGAATAATTACAAAAGCCAATTCTTTTCTGGAAAGCGTCGGAAAGCGTTAATTAATACCACTCTATCGCCGATATAGCCGCTGGACCTTAATCAACCTGCAGGGGAACAAGATGTTAAAAAAAATAAAAGTGGTGACCAGTTTAATCGCAGTACTGGTTATCTTTGGCGCGATCCAGTTGCTTTCTGGCAGCCTGTTCTGGTCAGCGCTTAACAATGATAAAGACGCTTTTGCGCTGTCGCAGATTTCCAATCGTAACGTTACGTCGATGACAGATGCCTATATCGCCCTGAACAACAGCCGTACCACGCTTAATCGCGCCATGCTGCGGTTGCAGACCAGCATGGCCTCGCAGATGAATGGCGGTCAGCTTGATGACCTGATGAATAAAGCCAACGTCCAACTGGCTGAAGCCGATCGTCACTTTACAGTCTATTACGACCAGCCCGCCACGCCGGGCCTTGAAGAGACGCTACGGGACAAACTTGAAGCGGATTACGCTCAATATAATAATGGATTGAAAGCGATGGTGAAAAGCCTGCAGGCACGCGACCTTGAAGGGATGTTCAAACAGAACATCGAGCAGAAGCAGGTCGCCATGCAGGGTAGCTACGGCGAATGGCGTGCACGCCAGACCGCGCTTTCCGATCAGGGCATGACGCAGAACCAGAAAGCCTTTACTCAGATGATGTGGCTGCTTGTTATTATTGGCGTCACGGTGATCGCGGTGATTCTGGCCTGCTGGTTTGGTCTGCGTCAGGTGCTGATTCAGCCGTTGCAACAGCTGCTGGCACAAATTCGCGCTATCGCTTCTGGCGACTTGACCCAGTCAATTAAGGTTGAGGGGCGGAATGAGATGAGTCAGCTGGCCGCCGGCATCCATGAGATGCAGCAGTCGCTGGTGATGACCGTGGGTAATGTACGTGACGGCTCTGATGCCATCTTCACCGGTGCCAGCGAAATTGCTGCCGGAAACAACGACCTTTCGGCCCGCACGGAAGAGCAAGCCGCCTCGCTGGAGCAGACCGCGGCCAGCATGGAGCAACTCACCGCCACGGTGAAGCAGAATGCTGACAACGCCCGTCAGGCGTCGCAGCTGGCGCTGACCGCCTCCGAAACCGCGCAGCAGGGCGGTAAAGTGGTGCATGGCGTCGTCACCACCATGAAAGAGATCGCTGGCAGCTCGAAGAAAATTGCTGACATCATCAGCGTGATCGACGGTATCGCCTTCCAGACCAACATCCTGGCGCTGAATGCGGCGGTTGAAGCGGCGCGTGCCGGTGAACAGGGTCGCGGTTTTGCGGTGGTAGCCGGTGAAGTGCGCAGCCTGGCGCAGCGCAGCGCCCAGGCTGCCAAAGAGATCAAAGGCCTGATTGAAGACTCCGTGTCGCGCGTAAACAGCGGTTCATTGCAGGTTGAAAGCGCCGGCAGCACCATGAATGAGATTGTGGGTGCCGTGACCCGCGTTACCGACATCATGGGTGAAATCGCGTCAGCTTCTGATGAGCAGAGCCGCGGTATTGAGCAGGTCGGTCTGGCCGTCACTGAAATGGATCGCGTGACCCAGCAGAACGCCTCACTGGTTGAGGAGTCCGCCGCCGCCGCCGCCGCACTGGAGCAGCAGGCCAGCGCGCTGACTCAGGCTGTCTCCGTTTTCAAAATCTCCCGCGCCTGATTTTGCCGTCTTACACCCTGGCGGCGGCTTATAGCCGCTGCCATGCATAAAGTTCCCTCCGACTCCGCCGATAAATAAACACGAATCGCCAACCAATGAGGTGTTTATGTTTAGTCGAGTACGCGTCGTTTCCGGCCTGCTGTGTGTGCTGGCGTTGTTTGCGCTGCTGCAGCTGTTTTCCGGGGGAATGTTTTTCAAAACTGTCAGTTCAGATAAAGAGAATTTTGCCTACAACCAGCGCCTGAATACCCTGCAACAGGCAATGAGCACCTCATGGGTTTCGTTGGTTCAGGCGCGCAATACCCTAAATCGCGCCGGTATTCGTTTTCTGCAGGATGCCCAGATGTCGGGTTCAGGTGCCAGCGTGAAAGAGCTGGTGGCCCTGGCGGGCCAGGAGCTGAAGCAGGCTGAAGTGAGCTACGAGCAGTTCAATGCCAACCTGTCAGAAGAGGGCAAAACGGCTGAGAACGTTGTGGCGTTACAGGCAAACTACAAGGCCTACCACGACGCCCTTGCGGAACTGATGGTGTTCTTCACCACCGGTAACTTTAAAGGTTTTGTCGATCAGCCGACCCAGAGCTATCAGGATAAATTCCAGAAAGATTACAACGCCTGGCTGGAGAACAATCAGGTGCTGTCACAGCAGGGCGTGGAAGCCAACCATCAGGCTTATATCCGCTCTATCACCATTGTCATCACCACGCTGGCGGTAACGTTGCTGATGATCATTCTGGTGTGGAACGTGATGCGCTCCGTGCTGATCCGTCCGCTGCGCCAGAGTATTGAGCATATCCAGCACATCGCGCGGGGCGATCTGACCCAGCCGGTAGAGATTAACGTTCGTAACGAAATCGGTGAATTGTTGACGTCGCTGCAGCACATGCAGCAGGAGCTGGTGCGCACCGTTCGCGCCGTGCGTGATGGCTCTGACGCCATCTATACCGGTGCCAGCGAAATCGCCACTGGCAACAACGATCTCTCTTCGCGTACCGAACAGCAGGCTGCTTCGCTGGAGCAGACCGCGGCCAGCATGGAGCAACTCACCGCGACCGTGAAGCAGAACGCCGAGAACGCCCGTCAGGCGTCGAAGCTGGCGCTGACTGCCTCTGAAACCGCGCAGCAGGGCGGTAAAGTGGTGGATAACGTGGTGACCACCATGAAAGAGATTGCCGGCAGTTCGAAGAAGATTGCCGACATCACCAGCGTGATTGATGGCATTGCCTTCCAGACCAACATCCTGGCGCTGAATGCGGCGGTTGAAGCGGCGCGGGCCGGTGAACAGGGTCGCGGCTTTGCGGTGGTGGCCGGTGAGGTGCGCAGCCTGGCGCAGCGCAGCGCCCAGGCCGCTAAAGAGATTAAAGGTCTGATTGAAGATTCGGTAAGCCGTGTTAATACCGGCTCGGTGCTGGTAGAGAGCGCGGGCGATACCATGAGCAACATCGTCAGCGCGGTTACCCGCGTCACCGACATCATGGGTGAGATCGCCTCAGCCTCAGACGAGCAGAGTCGTGGCATCGACCAGGTGGGCCTTGCGGTGACAGAGATGGATCGCGTGACGCAGCAGAACGCCTCACTGGTGGAAGAGTCTGCGGCAGCGGCTGCCGCGCTGGAAGATCAGGCCAGTCACTTAAAACAAGCGGTATCCGTGTTCAATATTGGTAAAGAATTTGTCGCTCAGGCCGTTAACAAGACAACGGCGACAAAAACTCTCCAGTTAGATGCACCGTTAGCCGTTGGTCGTCCGTCTGCTTCACGCAGCAACGACAACTGGGAAACCTTTTAATCGCCCGTGGCCCGGCCGCCGTTGAGTCGCCGGGCATCGCAGCAGACAGTTAATGTATTCCGTTCGGGCCAGGTGCAGAGATGAAAAAATCGACGATTTTAGATCAAAATGAGACGACAACGCTGCTGTCGCAGATGGTGCAGCGGTTACCGCTCTCCGACACGCATTTTCGCCGTATCAGCCAGCTGATCTATCAGCGTGCCGGTATCGTACTGGCCGATCACAAGCGTGAGATGGTTTACAACCGTCTGGTTCGTCGCCTGCGCACGCTGAATATCGATGATTTCGGTCGTTACCTGGCGCTGCTGGAGTCCGATCCGAACAGTGCCGAGTGGCAGGCGTTTATCAACGCCCTGACCACCAACCTGACCGCGTTCTTCCGCGAAGCGCATCACTTCCCGATTCTGGCGGAGCATGCGCGTAAGCGACAGGGCAACTTCAGCGTCTGGAGTACCGCAGCGTCAACCGGCGAAGAACCCTACTCCATCGCCATGACGCTGGCGGAGACGCTGGGTGCCGGCCAGGGCAAGTTCCAGGTTCATGCCAGTGATATCGACACCCAGGTGCTGGAAAAAGCGGTGGCGGGTGTGTATCGCCAGGAGGAGTTGCGCACGCTGTCACCAGCGCAAATGCAACGTTTCTTCCTGCGCGGTACGGGTCCTCATGCCGGTATGGTGCGGGCACGTCCCGAGTTGACCGGTATGGTCACTTACGCGCAGCTTAACCTGCTGGCCAACGACTGGGCACTGCCGGGCCAGTTCGACGCCATTTTCTGTCGCAATGTGATGATCTATTTCGATAAAGAGACGCAGGAGAAGATTCTGCGTCGGTTTGTCCCGCTGCTGAAGCCGGGCGGCATTCTGTTCGCCGGTCACTCAGAAAACTTCAGTCAGATCAGTAAAGAATTCTGGCTGCGTGGGCAAACCGTCTATGGACTGACGAAGGAAAGATGATGAGCAAAATCACCGTGATGTGCGTAGATGACTCTGCGCTGATGCGGCAGTTGATGACAGAAATCATCAACAGCCATCCGGATATGGAGATGGTCGCTACGGCGCCCGATCCACTGGTCGCCCGCGATTTGATCAAGCAGTTCAATCCGCAGGTACTGACGCTGGATGTGGAAATGCCGCGCATGGATGGCCTCGATTTCCTGGAAAAACTGATGCGGTTACGGCCAATGCCGGTGGTGATGGTTTCGTCGCTGACCGGGAAAGGCTCCGAAATAACCCTGCGGGCGCTGGAGCTGGGTGCGGTGGATTTCGTTACCAAGCCGCAGCTCGGCATCCGTGAAGGGATGCTGGCTTACAGCCAGATGATTGGCGACAAAATCCGCGCGGCTGCCCGCGCCCGACTGCACAACCGCGCAGCCATGCCGGTACCCGCCGTGCTGAAAGCGGGGCCGCTGCTGAGCAGCGAGAAGCTGATTGCGATTGGCTCCTCAACCGGCGGCACGGAGGCGATTCGCCATGTGCTGCAGCCATTACCGGCGACCAGCCCGGCGCTGCTGATTACTCAGCATATGCCGCCAGGCTTTACCCGCTCCTTTGCCGAGCGCCTGAATAAGCTGTGTCAGATCACGGTGAAAGAGGCTGAAGATGGTGAGCGTATTCTGCCGGGGCACGCCTACATTGCACCAGGTGCAATGCACATGGAGCTGAGCCGAAGTGGCGCCAACTATGTGGTGAAACTGAATGAAGGGCCACCGGTTAACCGGCATAAACCGTCTGTGGATGTGCTGTTTAAATCGGTGGCGATTAACGCCGGACGAAATGCGGTGGGGGTGATTCTCACCGGAATGGGCAACGACGGCGCGGCCGGGATGCTGGAAATGCACCGGGCAGGCGCCTGGACTATCGCCCAGAACGAAGCCAGTTGTGTGGTATTTGGCATGCCACGTGAGGCCATTGCCACAGGCGGCGTGAGCGAAGTCGTGGATTTAAGCAACATCAGCCAGCACATGCTGGCGAAAATTAGCGCCGGACAGGCATTGCGTATTTAACAGGCCCGTCCCGCCGGGCGAGACAACTCAGGAGTAGATATGGCTGATAAAAACATGCGCTTTTTGGTAGTAGACGACTTCAATACGATGCGTCGTATTGTGCGTAACCTGCTGAAAGAGCTGGGCTTCAATAACGTTGAAGAAGCGGAAGATGGTGTCGACGCTCTCGGCAAACTGAAAGCGGGTGGTTTCGACTTCGTGATTTCCGACTGGAACATGCCAAACATGGATGGCCTGCAACTGTTGCAGACCATTCGTGCCGACGCGGCAATGAGTTCGCTGCCAGTGTTGATGGTGACCGCGGAAGCGAAGAAAGAAAACATCATCGCCGCCGCCCAGGCGGGAGCCAGCGGCTATGTGGTGAAGCCATTCACCGCAGCGACCCTGGAAGAGAAGCTGGGTAAAATTTTTGAAAAACTGGGTATGTAAGGGGATGTGATGAGCGACTTTCCGAAACCAACTGAGGATGCCGCGGCACACGACATCATTTCACGAATTGGCTCTCTGACGCGCATGCTGCGCGACAGTCTGCGCGAGCTGGGGCTGGATAAAGCCATTGCCGATGCGGCAGAAGCCATTCCTGATGCCCGCGATCGTCTGGATTATGTTGTACAGATGACGGCACAGGCCGCCGACCGTGCATTGAACTGTGTTGAAGCAGCCCAACCCCATCAGGATAAGATGGATGCCGGGGCAACCCAGCTGAAAGGGCGCTGGGATGAGTGGTTTGAGAACCCGATTGAACTGGGCGACGCGCGGGAGTTGGTGACGGATACGCGCGAATTCCTCGCCGCCGTGCCAGAGCACACCGCCTTTACTAACAAGCAACTGCTTGAAATCATGATGGCGCAGGATTTCCAGGACCTGACCGGTCAGGTGATCAAACGCATGATGGATGTGATTCAGGAAATTGAGCGCCAGCTGTTAATGGTGCTGCTGGAGAACATGCCAGAAGTCAGCGCTGAGAAGCGTCAGGAAGGCACCAGCCTGCTGAATGGGCCACAGATCCACACCGATGCACCGGGCGTGGTCGCGAACCAGGACCAGGTTGATGACCTGCTGGACAGCTTAGGATTTTAACCCGGTTTCGCCCGCCTGTCGGCGGGTGAAAGGGCTGCAGTGGATAAAAAAAGGGTCACCTTCGGGTGGCCCCGTTCCACATTGTCAGATTCATCCCCGAAAGAACGCCTCTTTTTCCTATCTTATCTCCGCTTTAACTTAAGCCAGATTTGGCATCCTATGCTCAGAATTCCTGCCAACCGAGGTTTGTCGTGGCTGAAGATAGCGACGAAGACAAAACAGAATCGCCCACGGCCCACCGACTTGAGAAAGCGCGTGAAGAGGGCCAGATTCCGCGTTCGCGCGAACTGACGTCATTACTGATGCTGTTGGCCGGCATCATGATTCTGTGGATGGGCGGCAACATGATGGCGCATCGGCTGGCGGCAATGGTCGCCACCGGACTCCGTTTTGATCACGGCATGGTCAGGGATGACAAAATTATCGTCAGCCACATCGGCAGCCTGATCACACAGGCGCTGATGGCGCTACTGCCGCTGATGGGCGGTCTGGTGCTGGTGGCGATTGCCGCCCCCATGCTGCTGGGCGGTATCGTGTTCAGCGGTAAATCGATCAAGTTCGACCTGAAAAAGCTCAGCCCGATGGCCGGTTTCAAGCGGATGTTCGCGGCCCAGGCCTGGACCGAACTGTTTAAAGGTATCCTCAAAACCATTCTGGTCGGCTCGGTAGGCTGGTGGTACATCTGGAGCCACTGGCCCGAGATGCTGCGGTTGATTAGCGAACCACCGGTGACGGCGCTGATTCACGGCATGGAGATGATCGCGATCTGTAGTTCGCTGGTGATGCTGGGGCTGATCCCGATGGTGGGGTATGACGTCTTCTGGCAGCTTTACAGCCACTTTAAAAAGCTGAAGATGTCGATGCAGGAGATCCGCGACGAGCATAAGCAGCAGGAAGGTGACCCGCATGTTAAAGGACGCATCCGTCAGCAGATGCGGGCCGCCGCGCGACGCAGAATGATGGCGGATGTACCTAAAGCCGATGTCATCGTCACCAACCCGACACACTACTCGGTGGCATTGCAGTACAACGAGAAGAAGATGAGTGCGCCGAAGGTTGTGGCTAAGGGCGCCGGCGAGATCGCCCTGAGAATTCGTGAACTGGCTGCCGAACATCGCATCCCGGTTCTGGAAGCACCGCCGCTGGCGCGTGCGTTATACCGTCACACTGAAATTGGTCAGCACATCCCCGGCGCGCTCTATGCTGCTGTGGCCGAGGTGCTGGCGTGGGTCTGGCAGTCGCGTCGCTGGAAGCGTGAAGGCGGCCTGATCCCAACCAAACCAAAAAACCTGCCGGTTCCGGCAGAGATGGACTTTGCAGGAGAGAGCAAAAACGATGGCTAATAACCTGGCCGCAAAATTACGTTTACCGGGCAACTTTAAAGATATGCAGTGGCAGGTGCTGGCTGGGCCGGTACTGATCCTGATGATCCTGTCGATGATGGTTCTGCCGTTACCGCCGTTCATCCTGGATCTGCTGTTCACCTTTAACATTGCGCTGTCAATCATGATCCTGCTGGTGTCGATGTTCACCCAGCGGACCCTGGAGTTTGCGGCGTTCCCGACCATTCTGCTGTTCTCTACCTTGCTGCGTCTGGCGCTGAACGTGGCCTCAACCCGTATCATCCTGATGGAAGGGCATACGGGAGCGGCCGCGGCCGGACAGGTGGTTGAAGCATTCGGTCACTTCCTGGTGGGCGGTAACTTCGCCATCGGTATCGTGGTGTTTATCATCCTGGTAATCATAAACTTTATGGTTATCACCAAGGGTGCCGGTCGTATCGCCGAAGTGGGCGCGCGCTTCGTGCTGGACGGGATGCCCGGTAAGCAGATGGCGATCGATGCCGACCTCAACGCCGGTTTGATTGGTGAAGATGACGCCAAACGCCGCCGTGCCGAAGTGACCCAGGAAGCGGACTTCTACGGTTCGATGGACGGTGCGAGTAAGTTCGTTCGTGGTGATGCCGTCGCCGGTATCATGATCATGGTGATCAACGTCATCGGCGGCCTGCTGGTGGGCGTGGTGCAACACGGTATGGATGTGGGGCACGCCGCAGAGACCTATACGCTACTGACCATCGGTGATGGTCTGGTTGCACAGATCCCGGCGCTGGTTATCTCCACCGCAGCCGGTGTTATCGTGACGCGCGTTGCCACCGATCAGGATGTGGGCGAACAGATGGTAACCCAGCTGTTCAAAGATCCCCGCGTGCTGATGCTCAGCGCCGGGGTAATTGGCTTGCTGGGTCTGGTGCCTGGTATGCCTAACTTCGTTTTCCTGCTGTTCACCGCCGCCTTACTGGGTCTGGCCTGGTGGCTGCGTGGCCGCGAAATGCTGCCGAAAAAGAAAGTCGAAGTCACGGGCAGCATCAGCAAAACGGCGGATACGCCCGCCGCCACTGAAGCGTCGTGGACCGATGTGCATCTGGAAGATACGCTGGGCATGGAAGTGGGCTATCGCCTGATTCCGATGGTCGATCATCAGCAAAACGGTGAGCTGCTGGGACGTATCCGCAGTATTCGTAAGAAAGTCGCGCAGGATGTCGGTTTCCTGCCGCCGGTAGTGCATATCCGCGACAACATGGAACTGCCACCTGCACGCTACCGCATCCTGATGAAAGGGGTGGAGATAGGGAGCGGTGACGCTTATCCCGGCCGCTGGATGGCGATTAACCCTGGCACGGCTGCAGGCAGTCTGCCGGGCGAAGCGACCGTCGATCCCGCTTTTGGTCTGGCGGCGGTCTGGATTGACAGCGCACTGAAAGAGCAGGCGCAGATTCAGGGCTTTACCGTAGTCGAAGCCAGTACGGTGGTAGCGACTCACCTTAACCATCTGATTGGTCAGTTTGCCAGCGAGCTGTTTGGCCGTCAGGAAGCGCAACAGTTGCTGGATCGTGTGACGCAGGAGATGCCGAAGCTGACCGAAGATCTGGTGCCGGGTGTGATCTCGCTGACCACCCTGCACAAGGTGCTGCAGAATTTGCTGGTGGAGCGCGTGTCGATTCGCGATATGCGCACCATTATCGAAACGCTGGCGGAACATGCGCCGGTGCAGAGCGATCCGCAGGAGCTGACCAGCGTGGTGCGTGTGGCGCTGGGCCGTGCGATTACTCAACAGTGGTTCCCAGGTAATGAAGAAGTGCAGGTTATCGGCCTTGATTCCACGCTGGAGCGCCTGCTGTTACAGGCGTTGCAGGGCGGTGGTGGCCTGGAGCCAGGTCTGGCCGATCGGCTGTTAAGTCAGGCACAGGGGGCTTTGCAGCGTCAGGAGATGCTGGGCGCGCCACCGGTGCTGCTGGTCAATCATCCGCTGCGGGCGCTGCTGGCGCGATTCCTGCGCCGCAACCTGCCACAGCTGGTGGTGCTTTCTAATCTGGAGCTGAGCGACAACCGCCAGATCCGCATGACGGCCACCATCGGAGGCAAATAATGCGCGGATGGGTGACTGCACTATTGATGTTGCCGCTCATGGCACAGGCGGCTGGTGGTGCCTGGAGTGCCACTGCCAACGGACCGCTACTGGCGAACCGTGGCAGCTGGCAACGGGCACAGCCGCTGACGCCGCCCACCGACGTCGGTGGGGAGGTGAGTGTCATCAACTGGCGTTATCAGCTGAGCAGACCGGCACCGTCTGGCCTGCAGGTGCGGCTGTGCGGCGAACAGCGTTGCACGACCCTGGAGGGTGCCAGCGGCACCACGCGCGGGCTGGCACATCTGAGCGCCAGTGAGACACTGCACATGGTGTTTGGTTTTGCCGGAAGCGGGGCGCTGCCACCGGGATTACGGGTGGTGAGCAGTGAAGTGATGGTCAATTACAAGTAACTCATCAGCCCCTTTGTGGCCGGTGAACATTCCGCGGGAGCGTGACAGCCAGAAAGCCCGACGACTGCTTTATCGTGGGAAGGTGGCGGCTGATGAGGTGCGCGGCTGCAGATATAACGCCATCCTGCTGCTGAGATATGCGGGGGAGATCAGAAGGGATTAATGAGATCTGCAACGGAGAGGGAAAGCCCTCTCCGTTTCAGCGATTACATGCGCTCGACGGTGTCGATGCCCAGTGTATCCAGACCCTGCTTCAGGGTCTTCGCGGTCAGTGCGGCCAGTTGCAGTCGGCTGAGACGGGTGACTTCTGCTTCTGCGCTGAGAATCGGGCAGTGTTCATAGAATCCGGAGAACAGTCCCGCCAGATCGTAGAGATAGGCACACATCACGTGCGGCGTGCCGTCGCGAGCCACCTGAGTAATCACCTCTTCGAACTGCAGCAGACGCGTGGCCAGCTGCGCTTCGCGCGCTTCGGTGATTACGATCTCTGCGTCCAGCGAATCGGCATCAATGCCCGCCTTGCGGAATACTGACAGCACGCGGGTATAGGCGTACTGCATGTAAGGCGCAGTGTTGCCTTCGAAGGCCAGCATGTTGTCCCAGTCGAAGATGTAGTCGGTGGTGCGGCTTTTTGACAAGTCGGCGTATTTCACCGCACTGATGCCGACCACTTCCGCCAGCATTTTCACTTCCGCTTCGCTCATCTCCGGGTTCTTCTCACGCACCAGCGTGTAGGCACGCTGCCAGGCTTCATCCAGCAGATCGGAGAGCTTGATGGTGCCGCCGCTGCGGGTTTTAAACGGACGGCCATCTTTGCCCAGCATCATGCCAAACGCATGGTGCTCCAGCGGCACAGATTCCGGCACATAACCTGCTTTACGAACAATGGTCCAGGCCTGAACCAGATGCTGATGCTGACGTGAGTCGATGTAATAGAGCACACGATCGGCTTTCAGCGTTTCGTAACGGTATTTCGCACAGGCGATATCAGTGGTGGTGTAGAGGTAGCCGCCATCCTTTTTCTGGATGATAACACCCATCGGCTCACCTTCTTTGTTCTGGAATTCATCCAGGAATACCACGGTTGCGCCTTCGCTCTCGACCGCTAAGCCTTTCTGTTTCAGGTCGGAGACGATGCCCGGCAGCATCGCGTTATACAGGCTTTCACCCATAACATCGTTGCGCGTCAGCGTGACGTTCATACGGTCATAGATTTTCTGGTTCTGATTCATGGTGATGTCGACCAGCTTCTTCCACATCTGGCGGCAATAGTCATCGCCACCCTGTAATTTCACCACATAACTGCGTGCACGCTCGGCAAACTCAGGGTCTTCATCATAGGTGCGTTTGGCTTCACGGTAGAAGCCTTCGAGATCCGCCAGCGCCATCTCTGCATGATCTTCATTCTGCTGCTTTTCCAGGAACGCAATCAGCATACCAAACTGCGTACCCCAGTCGCCAACGTGGTTCGCTCGGATCACGTTATGGCCGAGAAACTCCAGCGTACGTACTGCCGCATCACCAATGATCGTGGAGCGGATATGTCCCACGTGCATCTCTTTTGCAACGTTAGGTGCGGAGTAGTCGACCACGATGGTCTGAGGTTCGGCCAGCTCCACGCCAAGGCGCGGCAAATTCAGCGCTTCACGGGCGTGGCTTGCCAGCCAGTTGTGGTCAAGGAAGATATTGATGAAACCCGGCCCGGCAATTTCAACCTTGCTGGCGATGCCGGTCAGGTCGAGGTGCTGAATCACCGCTTCCGCTAATTGTCGCGGTGCCTGTCCCAGCTTTTTCGCCACGGCCATAATGCCGTTGGCCTGATAGTCTCCAAACTGAACCCGGGCGGATTGACGAACCTGGGGTTCGCAATCGGCGGGTGCGCCGGCTAAAACCATTGCCTGACTGACTTTTGCGGAAAGAAGTGCCTGAATATTCACCGAGTTACCTTCATGTGCTGAGCAATGCCCGAGCTTGCTAAGCCGGGCTGTCATCATCTTGCCTGAGCGCATCGCGTAACGGATAGGCAGAAACGGATGAGGCAGACAAAAACGGAAAAAAATGAGGGGAAAAGTATACGTGAAATGTCAGTGGGCGTCAGTAGTTGGATAAAGCGGGGGAAACAGAGCTGAAGAAGATGTTTCCCTGAAGCGTTAACGACGTCGCAGATGACGGCGTGGGTTCTTTACGCTTTTATCATCACGCACCTTCCAATGGCGGGAAATTGCAAATCCCATCAGTGCGATCAGGACAGCGACAACGATGAGCATAGACATAGAGCCATTCCTTTTGGTTGTGTTAGGTCAAATTTATAGGAAGGCGGGGTGAGCTGCAATTGTTTGCAAATCAAATGAGAGTTATCTTATTGTATTAAAGAATATTAATTAAATCATCAAGTTAGAATGCTTTCATCTAGGAATTCATGGTCCTAAACAGGAGATAAATCCGAAATAAAAAATGTTATTATACGGTTTTGCGTTAAATTTCGGTCCAAATAAGATGAATCTTATCATTTGGTGACGTTCAGCACCCGGCGCACAATCAAACAGACTGATTATAAATACTAAACTAATAGAGAGGAATCGAGGTGGTGGAGAGATCTTTTCCGACAGAATTGGATGATTTAAAGGCAGATTTAGGCCGTTTTGAAGAATCGTTGCAAAATTTTGCGCAGAGACTCGGTGTGTGCCTTAACGATCTCGAAGTGGACCATATCGCAGTACGTTGTCATCAGGACGCGACGGCGATGCGCTGGCAGCTAGGTTTACAGCAGATTGGCACTGAGTTTTCGGCGGCGATGATTAACGGACGGCAGATTTGCCTGTTTAAACTACATGAACCGCTGGTTGTGGCGGGCAGGCAGATTGATGTGGTTGAACTGCCATGGCCGGGTGAAAAGCGTTATCGCCATGAAGGTTGGGAGCATATTGAGGTGGTGTTACGCGGCGATCATCAGACATTGGGCGTACGCGCGATGGCATTACTGTCTGATGCGGCACTGACGCAACCGGGCATTTCATTTAAAACCAGCTCACCGCAGGGCGAGAATGAGCGTCTGCCCAATCCCACCCTGGCGGTAACGGATGGGCAGACGACAATCAAGTTTCATCCGTGGCGACTGGAGGAAATTGTCGCCAGCGAGCAGAACTAAATCCGGGCGGCTACCGCGCGCTTCAGGCGCGCAACGGCCTCATCCAGCAGCGCGCGGGTACAGCCAAAATTCAGCCGGACAAACTGGTCATCACCAAATTCACGTCCGGCGGTTAAGCCGAGTCCGTGCTTCTCAAAATAGAGGGCAGGGCTGGCCACACCCAGCGCGCTGGCGTCGATCCAGGCCAGGTAGGTTGCTTCTGGCGCGGCGACTGACAGGCCGGTCATTTTATTGACCTGAGATATCAGCCAGTCACGATTACTGCGCAGATAGACATTCTGCGCCTTCAGCCATGGCCCACCGTCGCGCCATGCCGCTGCCGCTGCCGTGAGTGCCAGGATATCGACATCCGGTACAATTCCGCGTCGCAACCGGTTAAAGCGCGCGCGTAACCCGGCGTTAGGTATGATGGCGATGGACGCCCCCAGACCCGCAATATTAAAGCTTTTGGAGGGCGACATCAGCGTCACACTGCGCTGAGCAGCATCCTCACTCAGTGAAGCAAACGGAATGTGCTGAATGCCCGGCTCCAGCAGCAGATCGCTGTGGATCTCGTCGGAACAGACAATTAAATTGTGCTTCTGCGCAAATTCCAGTTGTGCCTGCAGTTCCTCGCGGCGATAGACGGTGCCGCCCGGATTCTGCGGATTACACAGCATGAGCAGCCGCTCTTTACCGCCAATCTGACTTTCAGCCGCATCCATATCCAGCAGCCAGCGTCCCTGTTGCAGCATCAGCGGCAGATTGACCTGACCCCGTTCTGCCAGTTTCGCCGCACCGCGAAACGGCGGATAGATTGGCGTCGGAGTAACCGTAAGCTCGTCAGGTGCAGTAAAGGCTCGCACGGCGAGATTCAGACCGCTCACAACGCCTGGCAAAACCACAATCCATTCAGGATTAACGTGCCACTGATAGCGTGAGGCGAGCCACGCAATCGCGCTGTCGATAAACTCAACGGGCGTGTCGCCATAGCCGAAAATCCCATGTTCGGCGCGGTTTTTAATCGCATCAATCACACAGTCAGGCGATCGAAAATCCGTATCGGCCACCCACAACGGTAGAATGTCCTGGTCCGCATATTTGTTCCATTTAAGGCTATCGCTGTGACGACGGTCTATCCGTTGGTCGAAATTGAATGCCATAGTTAACTTTCCCGGTAAACTCATTCCAGCAGCCAGACTAACTGATGAATCTGCCTTGAACCAGAGTCATGTAAAGGAGAAGAGAATGACCACACTGGAAATTTGCTGCTATGGCGTGGATTGCGCCGTGACTGCACAGCAGGCGGGTGCCGATCGGGTTGAACTTTGTGCCGCACCGCGCGAAGGCGGCCTCACCCCGTCGGCGGGGATGTTGAATGCCGCCCGCCGCGAGGTTTCGATTCCGGTTCATCCAATCGTCCGGCCACGTGGTGGTGATTTTTGTTACACCGCGCGCGAATTTGAAGCGATGAAATCGGACGTGGCATTTATCCGCGAACTCGGTTTTCCCGGTCTGGTGATCGGGATGCTGGATGAGGACGCCCACATTCATCATGGCCAGATGCGGCAAATTATGGCGTTGTGTGACGGCCTGTCCGTGACTTTTCATCGCGCCTTTGATCTCTGTCACAGCCCAAAGCGCGCGCTGGAAGCGTTAACGGATTTGGGTGTGGCGCGTATTCTGACATCTGGTCAGCAGCAGAGTGCTGAAAACGGAATTGCATTACTCAGGGAACTAAATGAGGCCAGTACCGGTCCTATCATTATGGCGGGTGCCGGAGTTCGCCTCAGCAACCTGCAAAAGTTTCTCGACATGGGTATTGATGAGGTTCACAGCTCGGCCAGTCACCTGATGGCATCGCCGATGCGCTACCGCAAAGCGGGTGTCTCCATGTGTTCAGAAGCCGAAACCGACGAGTTCAGCCGCTACAGTGTAGATGGCGATGTGGTTGAGGCGATGAAAAGCGTGATGCAGATGAGCACCGTTCGGGTCGCCTGAACCACAACAGATTTTGCCGCGCAGCACGCCGATCATTGACGTGGTGTTTGCAAGTACCAAACCCCAGTATGCTTGCTGGGGTTCTTTTTATATAAAACAAAGGGTTAAGATAAAAAAGGGGACTCATGGGCTCCGAAGTGTTGCGAAAATAGCTCATGAATGGCGTGCATAACGTTTAATTTTCACTGTTGAGCGTTGTCCTGGCCCGGGTCAGAAACCCCGTTATGTTTCGCCCCATCAGTAACCCTGACAGAAAACATCGCTGCCAGCTGCACGCGAGACATTGCGAGTTGAAGTCCACTGTCCATAACGATTAAATCTCGAAAAAATTCATTTCCTGAATGAATAATCTCTGATTAGCCCCCGATTTAGCAGGCACTGGTTTGACTGGATTGACCCACGACATAGCCCCGTAAAGCTGGGTCTATTCAGTCTGCTAAAGAATCATCTTCCCTTGCAACCCTTTATTCAGTCAATGTCATTCTGGGCTTTCAGGCCCCCGCGCCCAAATAACGCGCGTTATCCGTGACGCTGGTCGTGTGCCGTATCGCCTGCTAAAAGTCGACGCAGGCTGAAATCTTCGTAGATTGCTGTTGTTCACCACCGCAGCGTTTACACTGAATGCAACGTCGCCTGGAATTTACCCTATGAACCACAATCAGATTCTTTCCATAAGCCTGATGTTGACTGCTTTCTGCAGTGGCAGCGCTGAAGCCAGCGCATGCAGCCCGAACAACGCTGCCGTTGCTAACAGCAATAACCTGATTCTGCTGGGTGGTAATGCTAAAGGCGCGGTGAAGCAGGTGATTGCGGGTGAGTTTGGCAAAGATGTGAACTCGCAAAAGCGGGTGCTGGGGCAGTTTGACACCTGTGGCGATCTGACGGTCGCCGACGTCAGCTATGACAAAAGTGAGCACAACCTGATCCTCAGTATGGAGCAACATATTGCACGGGTGCAGGGCGGCTGGGTGGCGGAATATGCCTATCTGGTAAAAGTATTGAAAGAGGGCAAAGAGGTGGTGGTGGATAACCGACAGGGAACGATTAACTGGCAGAAAGGCCAGCATGGCACTATCACCAGCGCCTCCGATAGGTATACCAGTATGGGTAAAAGCGGTTTTACCGACACCACCTATCGCTATGATCGCCAGCTTCGGCTGGAGATGAGCGTGGCGCGCGGCACAGATCCGCTGACCAACGGTGAATTTCATTACCACTGGAACCCGCAGGGTCTGGTGACGCGCACCACATCACCCCGGGGCACCGACGATTACACCTACGATCCCCAATGGCGTGAAATGCGGCTCAACGGCTCGGCGACCACACCGCTGAGCACTATCCGGTCGGTAGATGAGTGTCAGTCCTGGGATGAGGTCGGCAACTGTACCCTGAGCTACCTGCATGAGACCGAAATCTTCACGCGTGGCACCATAGAACGCCATCTCAGTTCAGCCTACAAGTATGAGTACTGGGACCAGCCTGTGGCGGAAGAGTAACAGGCGATCCGATGATCGCCTTTTGTGAGGGCGATTTCACCGTCTGGCTTAAGGTATCCAGCGCCAGCAGGGGGTGGGCAATTTCTTCAGGTGAAAAAGGGGGACTGAGGTTTTTCAGCTTATCCACCTCGCTGTTCGCCAGTGCTCCCCCTTTCACCCGATTTTCCCGGTTTTCATTTTCCAGATGCAGCTTCCGGAACGCGGGCGGCATGGTGATCTGGCGATAGAAACGAATATAGCGCGCAATGTCCTCATCCCGACGCGGCTCAGGTACCCTCTGCGTCAGTGTGCCATAGGCGACTTTCTCGCCTTGGGTCAGACGGTGGATGTCGCCATCTCAAGCACCGCTTCCACTGCGGGCGTTACCCTTTTTTTGGTGACGGTGACACAGGCGCTGTAACCCCATGTAAGAAGCGTTTCTTCACAGGCACGGGCAATCGCGAGTCCGGCCAGTAACTGCTGAAGTGGATGGGTACGGCCCGGCTGCTCTGGCTCGGTATCAGGCTGTTGATTAAACCGCGCCAGCAGCCCGATGTCATTGCAGAGCCGTCCTCGCTGCAGCAGGGTTACCTGGCCTGTTTCTGCCGGGGATTACTGGGGAACTTATTGAATCCGAAAGCCAACGTGTTTTACGTCTCCTTGCCGCCACAGTTTAGTCCGGCGGGGGCGTCAGTGGCGTTCTGGTGAAGTCTGATGGCGCCGGCACACATGCTGCTGGGTCTGGTCTGGAATGCGGCCCTGATCGGCGTTAGCCGCTATTTCGCCGGTCATCTGCGAAAGCCGCGGATAGTGAAGGTAATGGATCGCCTGACCCGCTGTGTAATTATTGGATTTGCGGCGAAACGGGCGCTGTCTCGCCGCGGAGGCATTAAGGTTTGGTGGCGACCAGCACGGCGCGCAGGGGAGCCGGGTAGCCCTCGATCGTTTTGCTGGGGTCATCGGGATCGAGGAATTCCGCCAGAGACTCGCTGGTCATCCAGTCAGTACGGCGTTGCTCTTCGGTGGTGGTTCGGGCGAAATCGACAATCCGCACGTCGACAAAGCCGCTTTTTTCCAGCCAGCTCTTCAGCGCTTCAGCTGACGGAATAAAGAAAACATTGCGCATCTGCGCATAGCGCTCACCCGGCACCAGCACCTGATTCACATCGCCCTCAATCACCAGCGTCTCCAGCACCAGTTCGCCTCCGCTCACCAGCTGATTCTTAAGCTGTAACAGATGGTCCAGTGGCGAACGACGATGATAGAGCACACCCATTGAGAACACGGTATCGAACGCCTGTAACACCGGTAACTGCTCAATGCCCAGCGGCAGCATATGCGCCCGGCGATCATCGTTCAGCAGCTTGCGTACCGCTTCGAACTGCACCAGAAACAATTGCATTGGATCGATGCCGACCACCAGATGCGCACCTGCTCCTATCATCCGCCACATGTGATAACCGCTGCCACAGCCGACATCCAGCACTGTGCGGCCCGCCAGCGGAGAAATGTGCGGTATCACGCGCTCCCACTTCCAGTCAGATCGCCACTCGGTGTTAATGTGGGTGCCATAAAGGAAATAAGGCCCTTTGCGCCACGGCATCAGATTGCGCAGTAATTTCTTAATGCCCTGACGATGGCGATCGCTGATGTCATCGCGGTCGGCGGTAACGCTGTGCAGCAGGTCAAGCTTTTGAGGCTCCAGCTGCGGCAGATATTCCAGCGATTTATACCAGTCGCGAAAGTGACCATGCAGATTTTCACGCTGCCATTCGCTGATTTGTGCTGGTAAGACTTCCAGCCACTTCGCCAGCGGGCCCACCGCAATTTGCTGATAAAAACGGCCAAAGTCGATCATTTCAACGCCACCAGTGAACCAAAATTAAAGCACTGGAACCAGAGTTCGGCGTGCGAGAAACCGGCCTGTTTCAGGCGGGCTTTATGAGCTTCAACGCTGTCAGTCAGCATCACATTTTCCAGCATGCTGCGTTTCTGACTGATTTCCAGTTCGCTGTAACCGTTGGCGCGCTTAAAGTCGTGATGCATATTGAATAACAGTTCACCGACCTCGGCATCTTCAAAACTGAACTTCTCGGACAGCACCAGCGCACCGCCCGGTCTGAGTCCCTGCCAGATCTTTTCCAGCAGCGCCAGACGTGCAGGTGGCTCCAGAAACTGCAGTGTGAAATTGAGCACCACCAGCGAGGCGTTCTCAATCTCAATGTCGCGGATATCTGCTTCCAGTACCGTGACCGGCGTATCAGCGCGAAACGCATCCAGATGACGACGGCAGCGCTCGACCATCGCCGGGGAGTTATCCACCGCGATGATCTGGCAACCCGGTACATGAATATTGCGGCGCACTGACAGAGTGGCCGCACCCAGCGAGCAGCCCAGGTCATAAACCTTGCTGTCCGGAGTAACAAAACGTTCTGCCAG
Organism: Pantoea sp. AS142; assembly: GCF_037152305.1. Classification (NCBI taxonomy): domain Bacteria; kingdom Pseudomonadati; phylum Pseudomonadota; class Gammaproteobacteria; order Enterobacterales; family Erwiniaceae; genus Pantoea; species Pantoea sp. AS142. Next base: position 35,628 of record NZ_JBBCMO010000007.1, read on the forward strand.
CATGCCAATCATCGAAATGATGTTGGAGTAGCCCGGCACCGAGCGCTGAATCATGTCAGGAAAGACTTCAGCTACGCGCTCGTCAAAAGTCCAGTCGCCCAGTTTTGCAATGGGCGCTGAGAAGAGTTGATCGCGGTCAGACATATCGAAAATCCGAAGAGACGACGGAAAGGGCGCTATTCTCGCAGAAAGTGGGGCGGGCTGCACCCCTTAACCCAGGCTGGTTTAATGAAGCGTCAGCACCAGTTCCCACGGCAGGTAGATCAGGTTAAAAATCACCATGCCGCACAGTGAAAACAGCGTCAGCATCATGCCATATTTGCGGCCTGCCATCGCGCTGCTGCGTAACCCCCAGGCGTGCAGCAGTCGGCTAATGAAAAACAGCAGGGCAGTGAGATGTACCATCCAGATATCGGCGCCGTTCATCTCCATCATTATCAACAGCAGCAGCGCCAGCGGAATGGTTTCGATAGCATTACCGTGGATACGAATCGCCATTTTCAAATCGTGATAGCCGCCATCGCCATACGCCACACGATAGAAACGGCGGTAGCGCACCACGTCCAGCGTGAATTTCATCACCAGTAATGCACCCAACACGACGTATAACGCGCTAATCATAGCCACTCCTGCGACTGTCCATAATGGTTCTATTTTAACGGGCGTGTCGCCCGCCATGCGGTGCCGTCACTTAAAACAGTGACGTCTGTTGCGGCCAGTCCGGTCCATTGCCAATAGCCGGAGCGATCTGCTGCAACTGCGGCCATAACGCCTGCACCAGTGGAAAAACCTGGCCCATATCGGGCGTGTGCAGAAACAGCATGGCGTCCCCCTGTTGCTGCCACTCAGCCAGTTTAGAGCGCCAGATCTGAAACAGCGGCACGCTCTCTTCCACGCTGTCGCTACCGATAAAACGTACCATTGGCTGTGAGCCGGTTCGCAGTGCGTGGGGCGGCACCCGGGGCTTCTGCGAGCGGGCTAACAGCGCGGCAGGACTTAGCGAGGTGGAGGCGTGAACTGGACGGCTGTCGAGCATCACGCGATTGATGCCACGCGCCAGCAGGCCGCGATTCAGCGCCCGCTCTGCCTCTCCCTTCGCAAAGAAAGCCGGATGGCGGACTTCGACACCATAAGTAAATCGGCGCGGCAGGCTATCCAGAAAACGCCACAGGTCGTTAAGCTGTGCCGGGGAGAAGCTGGCTGGTAGCTGCAGCCAGTACTGACCGATGCGATCGGCCAGCGGCTCCATCAGGCGAAGAAAATCGGTCAGCAGATCGTCACTGTGCTGCAGCGCCCCCTGATGGCTGATGGTATTGGGAAACTTGAAGCAGAAGCGAAACGCATCATGCGTCATATCGCGCCAGCGCATGACCGTTTCCGCATTCGGCAGTGCATAAAGCGTGGTATTTCCCTCTACACAGTGGAAGTAACGGGCATAGTCCGCCAGGCTCTCGATACCCCAGCGTTTCCAGTGTGAATGCTGCCACTGGGGCAGGCCAATACGAAGTGTCACATGCGCTCCTCGCTGCGGGTTAGGATACCCTATTATCCGCTATGGTCAGGCAGGGGGGCAAATGCAGACAGGAAATCCGCGCTTTGGCGCGGATCTGCTTATCCTGCCTGGCTTTTTCCATTATAATGGCCGCCATTTTTGCGACAGCATCGCATAAGGTAACGCGGCCGGATGCTGTCAGCTGCAGCGGCGAAGTTAAAAGGATAGTGTTATGCGTACAGAATATTGCGGACAGCTCAATCTGTCTCATGTGGGCCAGCAAGTCACGCTTTGCGGCTGGGTAAACCGTCGTCGCGATCTGGGCAGTTTGATTTTTATCGATATGCGCGACCGTGAAGGCATCGTGCAGGTGTTTTTTGATCCCGATCGCCAGGACGCCTTCAAGCTGGCTTCTGAACTGCGTAATGAATTCTGCATCCAGATCACTGGTACCGTTCGTGCGCGTGATGAGAAGAACAAAAACAGCGACATGGCGACCGGTGAAGTCGAAGTGTTTGCCCAGGCGCTGACCATCATCAACCGCTCGGAGCCACTGCCGCTGGACTCGAATCAGACCAACAGCGAAGAAGCGCGCCTGAAATACCGCTATCTGGATCTGCGCCGCCCGGAGATGGTAACCCGACTGAAAACCCGCGCAAAAATCACCAGCTTTGTCCGTCGCTTTATGGATGATGAAGGCTTCCTGGACATCGAAACCCCGATGCTGACCAAAGCGACGCCTGAAGGCGCGCGCGACTATCTGGTGCCAAGCCGGGTACACAAAGGCAAATTCTATGCGCTGCCGCAGTCACCTCAGCTCTTCAAACAGCTGCTGATGATGTCCGGTTTTGACCGCTACTATCAGATCGTTAAATGCTTCCGCGATGAAGATTTACGTGCTGATCGTCAGCCAGAATTTACCCAGATCGACGTGGAAACCTCTTTTATGACCGCGCCACAGGTGCGTGAAATCATGGAACGTTTAATCCGCAATCTGTGGCAGGACGTGCAGGGCGTTGATCTCGGCGAGTTCCCGCAGATGACCTTTGCGGAAGCAATGCATCGCTACGGTTCCGATAAGCCGGATCTGCGTAACCCGATGGAGCTGGTGGACGTCGGCTGTCTGCTGAAAAACGTGGAGTTTCAGGTCTTCTCTGGCCCGGCCAACGATGAAAAAGGCCGTGTTGCCGCGCTGCGCGTGCCGACCGGTGCCCAGCTGAGTCGTAAGCAGATTGATGAATATGGCAAGTTCGTCGAGATTTACGGTGCGAAAGGGCTGGCGTGGATGAAAGTTAACGTCCGTGCCAACGGCCTGGAAGGCGTGCAGAGTCCGGTTGCTAAGTTCCTGAATGCAGAGATCGTGGAAGGCATTCTGAGCCGCACCGGTGCACAGGATGGCGACATTATCTTCTTTGGCGCCGATCGCGCCAAAGTAGTCGCAGATGCACTGGGTGCGCTACGTCTTAAAGTGGGCCGCGAGCTGAACATCACCGATGAGAAAGCCTGGGCACCGCTGTGGGTGATCGACTTCCCAATGTTCGAAGAGGACGAGGAAGGCGGTCTGGCCGCGATGCACCATCCGTTCACGGCGCCAAAAGAGATGAGCGCAGAAGAACTGGCCGCTGATCCAACCCGTGCCGTGGCGAATGCCTATGACATGGTGATCAACGGTTATGAAGTGGGCGGCGGTTCAGTGCGTATCCACAATGGCAAAATGCAGCAGACGGTGTTCAGTATTCTGGGTATTGAAGAGCATGAGCAGCGCGAGAAGTTTGGCTTCCTGCTGGATGCGCTGAAGTTCGGTACGCCTCCACATGCGGGCCTGGCCTTTGGCCTGGATCGCCTGACCATGTTGCTGACCGGCACCGATAATATTCGTGACGTAATCGCGTTCCCGAAAACCACAGCGGCAGCCTGCATGATGACCGAAGCGCCAAGCGAAGCAAATCCTGCTTCCCTGCTGGAGCTGGGTATTCAGGTGGTGAAAAAAGAAAAATCTGAGAATAAATAATGGGCTATAAACACCCGGTTTCAGTGCTGGTCGTTATTTCGGCGCGCGACACTGGCCGGGTGTTAATGCTGCAGCGGCGTGACGACCCTTCGTTCTGGCAGTCGGTGACCGGCAGCCTGGAGGCAGGAGAGTCACCACTAACGACTGCGTGTCGTGAAGTGAATGAGGAGATCGGCATCGATGTGCTGGCCGAGCAGCTGGAGGTGGAAGATTGTCAGCGTCAAATTGACTTTGAAATCTTTCCCCATTTCCGCCATCGCTATGCGCCTGATGTCACCCATAATCACGAGCACTGGTTTCGCCTGCAATTGCCGGAAGAGCGTGATGTAACGCTCACCGAGCACCTGGCGTTTCGCTGGCTGACACCTGCTGACGCTGCGGCATTAACCCGATCATGGAGTAACCGCCAGGCAATTGAAGAATTTATCTGAATGCTCGCCACCGCCCGGTATTCCGGCGGCGAATAGATTACATTTTATGAATCTGGTGAGTTTTAACCGGACTAAACCAACATATTGAATAGTCAGGCTTAATCGGTGCTGCGAGGTTGTCCGCCGCCAGCGAGACGTCGCCAGCGTACGCGTGTACGTGAGGCTGACTCGCGAAGCTCACCCACCGGGCCGCCCTTAAGGCGTACAGGTTATAAACAACCGGTATGAGTCGTGTCGGAGGACAGGATCGCAGCGAGGATAGCCTGCACCCTGTAAAAGATCGGAGAAAACAGAAAATGGCAGGACATAGTAAGTGGGCAAACACCAAACACCGTAAGGCGGCGCAGGACGCTAAGCGCGGTAAAATCTTCACCAAAATCATTCGTGAACTGGTGACGGCCGCCAAGCTGGGCGGCGGGGATCCGGGCTCAAACCCGCGACTGCGTGCCGCAATGGACAAAGCGCTGGCGAACAACATGACACGCGACACCATGGATCGCGCTATCGCGCGCGGTGTCGGTGGCGATGACAACGCCAACATGGAAACCATCATCTATGAAGGCTACGGTCCTGGCGGCTCAGCTATCATGATTGAATGCCTGAGTGATAACCGTAACCGCACGGTGGGCGAAGTACGTCACGCCTTTACCAAAACTGGCGGCAACCTCGGCACCGATGGCTCCGTGGCTTATCTGTTTAACAAGAAAGGCGTGATCTCCTATGCGCCGGGTCAGGATGAAGATGCGGTGATGGAAGCAGCGCTGGAAGCGGGTGCCGAAGATGTGGTCAGTTATGACGACGGCGCGATGGATGTTTTCACCGCGTGGGAAGAAATGGGCACAGTGCGTGATGCATTGGAAGCGCTCGGCTTGAAGGCGGATACCGCAGAAGTGGCGATGATCCCGACCACTAAAGCAGAAATGGATGCGGAAACCGCACCTAAACTGCTGCGCCTGATCGACATGCTGGAAGATTGCGACGATGTGCAGGAAGTCTATCACAACGGTGAAATCTCCGACGAGGTGGCGGAAACGCTGTAATGGCGTCTACCGTAATCACTTTAACCAGAGAGGCGTCATGTCGATTATCCTGGGTATCGATCCCGGCTCACGCATCACCGGTTATGGTGTTATTCGTCAGACCGGCCGCCAGCTCACGTACCTGGGCAGCGGCTGTATCCGTACCAATACCACCGAGTTGCCCGCCCGCCTGAAGCTGATTTATGCAGGCGTCTGTGAAATCATTACTCAGTTTTCACCCGATTACTTCGCCATTGAACAGGTGTTTATGGCGAAGAATGCAGACTCGGCGCTGAAGCTGGGGCAGGCGCGCGGTTCCGCGATTGTTGCTGCGGTTAATCACGATTTGCCGGTGTTTGAGTACGCCGCGCGCCAGGTTAAACAGACCGTGGTTGGCATCGGCAGCGCCGAGAAAAGTCAGGTGCAGCACATGGTGCGGACCCTGCTGAAGCTGGAGGCTAACCCGCAGGCGGATGCCGCCGATGCGCTGGCAATTGCGATCACGCACTGTCACGTGGCGCAGAATGCGGCGCGTATGAGCGACAGCAAGCTGGTGTTAACGCGCGGACGTTTGCGCTCGGGTTAGGCCGTGTGTCTCAGGTTTCACTTTCAGGCTGGATATTCATCCAGCCTTTTTTATGTTATAAAATCCGCCACATTCGTCAGTTAAGGAAGCATTCAGGTGATAGGTCGTTTACGGGGCAATATTCTGGAAAAGCAGCCGCCACTGGTGCTGCTTGAGGCACACGGCGTAGGCTATGAAATTTATATGCCCATGACCTGTTTTTATGAGTTGCCTGAACTTCAGCACGAAGCGGTGATTTTTACCCACTTTGTGGTGCGTGAAGATGCTCAGCTGCTGTTTGGTTTTAACAGCAAGCAGGAGCGTGCGCTGTTTCGCGAATTGATCAAAGTGAATGGTGTCGGACCCAAGCTGGCACTGGCGATCCTCTCCGGCATGTCAGCGCAGCAGTTTGTCACTGCGGTGGAAAAAGAGGAGATCGCGTCGCTGGTGAAACTGCCAGGTGTGGGCAAAAAGACCGCCGAGCGTCTGGTGGTCGAGATGAAGGACCGCTTCAAAGGGATGCACGGCGATCTGTTTGGCGGCGATTCTGCCTTTACGCTCACCACGCCGAGTGCAGAGCCGGAAACCAACGATGCGGAATCCGAAGCGGTTGCAGCGCTGGTATCACTGGGTTATAAACCGCAGGAAGCCAGCCGTATGATCAGCAAAGTGGGTCGACCGGATGCGGATTGCGAAACGCTAATCCGAGAAGCGCTTCGCGCCGCCATTTGAGGTAAGTCATGATAGAAGCCGACCGCCTGGTCTCCGCTACCAGCATTAACGAAGAAGAGATTATCGACCGCGCGATTCGCCCAAAGATGTTGACCGAGTATGTTGGTCAGCCGCAGGTGCGTGAGCAGATGGAGATTTTTATCAAGGCCGCGCAGCTGCGTGGCGATGCGCTTGATCATCTGCTGATCTTCGGCCCACCAGGTCTGGGAAAAACCACGCTGGCGAATATCGTGGCCAACGAGATGGGCGTTAATCTGCGCACCACTTCGGGTCCGGTGCTGGAGAAAGCAGGCGATCTGGCGGCGATGCTGACCAACCTTGAACCGCATGACGTGCTGTTTATCGATGAAATCCATCGCCTCTCACCGGTGGTGGAAGAGGTGCTCTATCCGGCGATGGAAGATTATCAGCTGGATATTATGATTGGCGAAGGGCCGGCTGCGCGCTCGATCAAACTCGATTTGCCGCCATTTACCTTGATTGGCGCGACCACGCGCGCGGGCTCACTGACTTCGCCGTTACGTGATCGTTTTGGTATTGTGCAGCGGCTCGAATTCTACCAGGTTAAAGATCTGCAGCACATAGTGGGACGAAGTGCCGCTTGTCTGGGGCTGGCGCTGAGTGACGAAGGGGCGTTAGAGATCGCCCGTCGCGCTCGCGGCACACCGCGTATCGCTAACCGCCTGCTGCGCCGGGTTCGTGATTTTGCAGAAGTGCGGGCTAACGGTGATCTCAGTGGCGAAGTCTCCTGTAGCGCGCTGGATATGCTTAATGTCGACAGCGAAGGGTTCGACTATATGGATCGCAAGCTACTGCTGGCGATCATTGACAAGTTTATGGGGGGACCGGTGGGACTGGATAACCTGGCCGCCGCGATCGGTGAAGAGCGCGAGACCATCGAAGATGTGATTGAACCTTTCCTGATTCAGCAGGGATTCATTCAGCGCACACCGCGTGGCCGGATGGCCACGCAGCATGCTTATCGTCACTTCGGTATCACGCGTGAAGAGTAACTACATGGCCGGTTTGCGTACCATGCTGAAGATAAACAGAATGGCGGCGCAGAGCACCACTGAAGGCCCGGCAGGCGTGTCGTAGAAAGCGGAGAAGGTCAGACCGCCAGTTACGGCGATCACCCCAATGCCGACGGCGACGGCCGCCATGCCTTCCGGTGATCGGACAAACCGACGTGCGGTCGCAGCGGGAATGATCAGCAGTGACGTGATAATCAGCGCACCCACGAACTTCATTGCCACCCCGATAGTCAGCGCCGTGATCAGCATCAGAATCAGTCGGGTTCGCTGGATATTCACACCATCCACCTGCGCCAGTTCCGGGCTGATGGTCATCGAGAGCAGTGACCGCCACTGCCACGCCATCACCAGCAGCACGATCACTACGCCGCCACCCATCATCCAGAGGTCGTCCGGCGTCACCGCAAGCAGATCGCCAAACAGATAGGCCATCAGGTCGACGCGCACGTTCTTCATCAGGCTGACGACCACCAGCCCCAGCGAGAGCGCGCTGTGCGCCATAATCCCCAGTAGGGTATCGATAGCAAGATGTGGCCGACGCTCAAGCCAGACCAGCCCCAGCGCCAGACAAACCGTCACCAGAATCACCGCATAGTAGGGACTCACGTTCAACAGCAGACCAAACGCCACGCCGAGCAGGGAAGCGTGCGCCAGGGTATCGCCAAAGTAGGACATCTTGCGCCATACCACAAACGAACCCAGCGGACCGGCAGCCAACGCTAACATCACACCGCCAATCCAGCCCGGTAATAACAACTCAATCATGATGAACCCTGTCCTTTGCGTAAAACGATACGTCCCTGAAGATCGTGACGGTGATTATGATGATGACGGTAGATCGCCAGTTCCTCTGCGCCGCGCGGGCCGAACATCGCGATAAATTCAGGATGCTGCGTTACCGCTTCCGGGGTGCCGGAACAGCAGATGTGATGGTTGAGGCACAACACTTCGTCAGTTTTGGCCATTACCAGATGCAGATCGTGGGAGACCATCAGCACGCCGCAGTTCAGTTCAACGCGTAACTGATTGATCAGGTCATACAGCGCAACCTGACCATTCACGTCCACACCCTGTGTCGGCTCATCCAGCACCAGCAACTGAGGCTGATTTAGCAAGGCGCGCGCCAGCAGCACGCGCTGGGTTTCCCCCCCGGAAAGTTTTTGCAGCGGGGAATTGAGCAGGTGTCCCGCCTGCACGCGTTTCAGTGCTGGCAGGATCTCGGCGTTTTTGCTGCCAGGCGTCAGACGCATAAAGCGTTCAACCGTCACCGGCAGGGTGGGATCAATGTGCAGTTTTTGTGGCACATAGCCAATACGAAGAGCGGTATCACGCTGAACGCTACCGGTGGTGGGGGCAAGCAAGCCAAGCACCACACGTACCAGCGTTGACTTTCCGGCACCATTGGGACCCAGCAGAGTGAGGATACGGCCAGGCTGCAACGTGAGGCTGACGCCAGATAACACATTGCGCTGATTAAACGTTATCGAAACATTATCGAGTGTGACAAGTGAGGTCATAGTATTTACAGGTTGCACAGAATTTCGAATGTTATAATATCACATTCCACCTCATGGTCACGATGGAATGACAAAATATGTTACATAATAAAAAAGGCGCTCTATTCGCCTTAACTGCTTTCTCCTTTACCGCTTTATCAACCCTTCCGGCCCATGCCAATGTAGTGGCTTCACTCAAACCGGTGGGTTTTATCGCCGCGGCGATTGCTGATGGTGTCACACCGGTTGAGGTGCTACTACCGGACGGTGCATCCGAACACGATTATGCCCTGCGGCCATCTGATGCAAAACGCTTAAAAAACGCGGACTTAGTCGTATGGGTAGGGCCTGAAATGGAAGCCTTTATGGCGAAGTCTGCGGCTGAACTCCCGGCCCAAAAAAATCTCGCCATGGTGAACATTGACGGGATAAAACCGTTATTGATTGGCGGTGATGAAGATGAAGATGAACACACAGCGGAAAAATCTGAAGAACAGGACGCTGATGCTCATCACCATCATCACGGCGAGTTTAATATGCACCTCTGGTTGTCGCCAGAGATCGCGCGCAAGACCGCGGTTGCAATCCATGGAAAATTATTGGAACTTATGCCGCAAGATAAAGCCAAACTTGACGCCAACCTCCAGCAGTTTGAGGTAGCGTTGGCGGACACGGACAAACGCGTTAGCGCTCAACTGGATCCGGTCAGAAAAAAAGGATATTTCGTTTTTCACGACGCCTACACGTACTTTGAAAAACACTACGGTCTCTCGCCCACCGGGCACTTTACCGTCAATCCTGAAATTCAACCGGGCGCGCAGCGTTTACACCAGATACGAACACAGTTGGTTGAGCAAAAGGCGGTCTGCGTCTTTGCTGAGCCACAATTCAGGCCAGCAGTCATCGATGCTGTCGCCCGCGGAACGCAGGTGCGTAAAGGTACGCTCGATCCCCTGGGAACAGACATCAGCTTAGCCAAAGACAGCTACGTGAAATTCCTCTCACAACTGTCGAGCCAGTATGAAAGCTGCCTGAACGGAGCATGAGGAATAGGTAAAAGTGCAGCAGATAGCCCGCTCTGTCGCCCTCGCATTTAATAATTTGCCGCGCCCCCACCGCGTAATGCTGGGTTCTTTAACTGTAGTCACTCTGGCCGTCGCTGTCTGGCGGCCCTACGTTTATCATCCCACAGATGATGTGACGCCCATCGTCAAAAACATTGAGCTGGATAAAAACACGTTACGTACGCTGTTGCCGGAAGCCAGTGAGCCTATCGACCAGAGCACACCGGAACCGGACGAAGAATTGCCTGCGGACGATGTCGACACCAACGTGCCGGAAACAGCAGGGGTGCACGACTACACCATTTCATCCGGCGATACCCTAAGCAGTGCCCTGAATCAGTATGGCATCGACGCTGGTGACATTAATGCGCTGGTGGTGAGCGATCGTGACCTGCGTAATCTGCAGGTGGGTCAGCAACTGAGCTGGACGCTGGATGATGATGGCGGCCTGAAAACCCTGAGCTGGGAAATCTCCCGTCGTGAAACCCGCACCTATGAGCGCACCCCAACAGGTGGCTTTAAGATGGATGCGCAGATGCAGAAGGGTGAATGGCGCAACAGCATCATGCAGGGCGAAGTGCGCGGCAGCTTCGCCGCCAGCGCCCAGCGTGCCGGGTTGAGTAGCGCCGAAGCCAGCGGCGTGATCAAAGCGCTGCAGTGGCAGATGGACTTCCGTAAGCTGCGTGCTGGCGACCAGTTCAGCGTACTGATGTCACGCGAAATGCTGGAGGGTAAGAGTGCCCAGAGTCAGTTGCTGGGTGTGCGTCTGCGTAGTGGGGGTAAAGACTATTACGCTTTCCGCGCTGAAGATGGCAAGTTCTACGATCGCAGCGGCTCCGGTCTCGCGCGCGGCTTCATGCGCTTCCCGACGGTTAAGCAGTACCGTGTCTCGTCTAACTTTAATCCGCGTCGTCTCAACCCGGTCACCGGCCGTATTGCACCGCATAAAGGTGTCGACTTTGCGCTGCCAATCGGTACGCCGGTACTGGCTGTGGGTGACGGTGAGATCGTCGTGGCGAAAAACGGTGGCGCCGCCGGTAATTACGTCGCTATCCGCCATGGCCGTCAGTATATGACGCGCTATATGCACATGAAGAAAGTGCTGGTAAAGCCAGGCCAGAAAGTAAAGCGTGGTGACCGTATTGGACTGTCAGGCAACACCGGACGCTCTACCGGACCGCATCTGCATTTCGAAATCTGGATCAATAACCAGGCGGTCAACCCATTAACGGCGAAACTGCCGCGCATGGAAGGCTTGTCCGGCTCGGAGCGAAGTGAGTACATGGCACAGGTTAAATCCTGGCTACCTCAGCTGGGTCTGAAGTAAGCAAATTTCGTCAAGTCGTGCAAAAACCGACGGGTTCCCCGTCGGTTTTTTGCTATCTGGCGCAGGATGATTGCAAATTTTCAGGTCGTCACTATCATTAGCCGGTCATTTCTTGAGGCGAGTGCATGGAAACCCATAAAAATAACACTGAATTTATACCCGTTTTTGAACGTTCATTTCTTAAACCTAAATTCTGGGGCAGTTGGCTGGCAATCGGTGCGCTGGCGGGTCTGGCTTATTTACCGCCCAAAATGCGCGATCCGCTGTTGAGCCGGTTAGGCAGGTTCGCCGGTAAGCTGGCAACGGGGGCACGTCGCCGTGCGCTGATTAACCTCTATTACTGTCTGCCGGAACTCAGCGAGGCGCAACGCGCAACGCTGGTCGATGAGATGTTTGCGACAGCACCCCAGGCGATGGCAATGATGACCGAGCTGGTACTGCGCGATCCGGCGCGTATCCGTAAGCGTGTTGAGTGGCACGGTCGTGAAATTATCGAACAGATGAAAGCTGACCAGCAGAATGTGATTTTCCTGGTGCCACACGGCTGGGCGGTGGATATTCCTGCCATGCTGCTGGCGTCAGAAGGACAAAAGATGGCGGCCATGTTCCACAACCAGAGCGATCCGTTGCTGGATTATGCCTGGAACACCGCTCGTCGTCGCTATGGTGGCCGGATGCATGCCCGCAATGACGGTATCAAACCTTTTATCAGTTCGGTACGGCAGGGTTACTGGGGCTACTACCTTCCCGATCAGGATCACGGTGCTGAGCACAGCGAATTCGTCGATTTCTTTGCGACTTACAAAGCAACCCTGCCTGCAGTCGGCCGACTGATGAAAGTGTGCCGCGCCCGCGTGGTGCCGCTGTTTCCGGTTTATAACAGCGAACGGCATGTGCTTGAAATTTATGTGCGCCCACCAATGGATGATTTGCTGGAAGCGGATGACCACCAGCTGGCTCGCCGGATGAATGAAGAGGTCGAAATTTTCGTGCGCCCACATCCGGAACAGTACACCTGGATACTCAAATTGCTGAAGACCCGCAAAGAAGGGGACATTGAGCCCTATTCACGTAAAGAGCTCTATCCACGCAAATAGCAAAAAGGCCGCATAAGCGGCCTTATTTGATGAGTGAGAAAGAGCAGGCCCAGCGAGCATGCGCCTTCCGCAAAGAGACAAAAGCGCCATTCATGGCAGGCTCATCGCGGGCCAATCCTGGCCCGCGAGGCTTTACGTCAGACGTATACTCCCCCTTGCTTCGAGTTTGTTCGCTGCCTGCCAGTCAAGCCGGTGTCTGCGGCTTTTTTTATAGCGCTTCCAGCCTGCTACGGCGTTTACTCTCGCGCATAAACAGGATCACCAGAGCAAACCACAGCACGCCGCTGATGAAGTTAATCAGACAGAACCACAGCGTGCCGCCGCTAAAGTAGCCACTTTTTGCCAGTTCAATTCCCACTGCCAGCGTCAGAATACTGATCATCCCCAGCATTGCCGCTACGCTGCCTTTGCCTTCGTTACTGGCATAGAGCGTCAGGCGATAAAGCCCGGCATTTACCATGCCAGCGCCAAAGGCGTAGAGGCTCAGGCCGGCGGTAATCAGCAGATAACCGTGGCTATTCAGCAGGCTCGCCACCAGTGACAGGCTCAAACCAATCAGAATCGGCCAGGCGGCAAACTTCACCGGCTGTTCAATTGGCACTCGTCCCGCCAGCTTACTAAGGGTCAGGTTTCCGGCAATCATCGCCAGAAACACCGGTAGTTGCAGCAGGGCGTACTGCATGCGTGACAGACCTTCGTCACGCATCAGGATCACCGGAGAGAGGGCAACCCAGGTGAGGATTGGGATAAACACCAGCCCGATGGCGAAGGATCCAGACATCACCAGCCGGTCTTTCATCAGTCGGCCATAGTTGCGCGCCAGATTCGGCAGGGCGATAGAGTGACTGCGATCGCCTGCGGTTTCCGGCATCACGCGCCACAGCACCACAAAAGCAACCAAACTGCAGGCGGCAAACAGCCAGAACATGCTGCGCCAGCTTCCGATGGTCAGCCAGGCTGCCCCGGCAAGCGGACCTGCCAGCGGAGCCAGCAGCGCTACGTTGGCCATCAGCGCCATCATGCGCACCGCCAGCGCCTCGTCGAAGGCTTCCTGGATCGCGGCATAGCCGACCGCGCCGATAAAGCAGAGACTAATGCCCTGAATAAAACGCAGGCTGACGAATTCTTCAATCGAGTTGACCCAATGTGTGAGCATGCAAGCGACGGCAAAAAAGAGGATGCCGGAGAGCATCACGGGTCGTCGGCCAAATTTATCGGAGAGGGGACCAAGCAACCATTGCAGCACCACGCCGCCAATCAGGTAGGCGGTGAGCGAGGTGGAAACCCATTCAGGACCGACGGAAAATTCGCTGGTGACGATCAGCATGCCTGGCTGGATCATGTCGTGAGCGATATAGGTGGCGAACTCAAACAGCACTAATGCCAGAGGAAAAAGTAAAACCCGGCCGGTAAGCTGGCTGATGGGGTGGAAACGGGCCATCTGGCCTCCTTGTCAGAAAAGAAAACGCGACTGCCAGGCAGTCGCGTCATTTATTCTACACCGACAATGTCAACCCAGACTCAATTAATCCACACGTAGTACACGCGTGGTGTTGGTCGTGCCGGTGGCGCCCATTACATCACCCTGCGTTACGATCACCAGATCGCCAGAAACCAGAAAACCTTTGTCGCGCAGCAGGTTAACCGCGTCGTGTGCGGCAGCCACACCGTCGTTGTTGCTGTCGAAGAACACCGGGGTTACGCCGCGATAGAGCGCGGTGAGGTTCAGGGTGCGTTCATGGCGCGACATGGCGAAAATCGGCAGGCCCGAGGTGATACGTGAGGTCATCAACGGGGTACGACCCGACTCCGTCATGGTAATGATTGCGGTGACGCCCTGCAGGTGGTTCGCGGCGTACATGGATGACATGGCGATCGCTTCTTCGACGTTGTCGAATTGCACGTCCAGTCGGTGCTTGGAAACATTGACGCTGGGGATCTTCTCCGCGCCCAGGCAGACCTTCGCCATCGCCGAGACGGTTTCTGCCGGATACTGACCCGCTGCGGTTTCAGCGGAGAGCATGACAGCATCGGTACCATCCAGCACGGCGTTCGCCACGTCCATGACTTCGGCGCGGGTCGGCATCGGGTTAGTGATCATCGACTCCATCATCTGGGTCGCCGTAATGATGGTGCGGTTAAGCTGACGGGCACGACGTATTAACGCTTTCTGAATACCGACCAGCTCCGGATCGCCAATTTCAACGCCCAGGTCGCCACGCGCAACCATCACCACGTCAGATGCCAGAATAATGTCATCCATTGCTTCCTGGCTGGCGACCGCTTCGGCACGTTCCACTTTAGCGACCAATCTGGCGTCACAACCCGCTTCGCGCGCCAGACGACGTGCCAGATTCATGTCTTCGCCACAGCGCGGGAAGGAGACGGCCAGATAATCGACCCGGATTTTGGCGGCAGTGATGATGTCCGCTTTATCTTTTTCAGTCAGGGCTTCAGCTGACAGGCCGCCGCCCAGTTTGTTGATGCCTTTATTGTTCGACAGCGGGCCACCCACGGTGACTTCGGTGAACACTTTCATGTCCTGGACTTCAAGCACTTTCAGCTGCACGCGGCCATCATCCAGCAGCAGGATATCACCCGGCACCACATCTTCAGGCAGGCCTTTATAGTCGATCCCGACGCGCTCTTTATCACCTTCGCCTTTACTCAGGCTGGCATCGAGCAGGAAACGGTCGCCGATATTCAGGAAAACTTTGCCTTCTTTGAAGGTCGAAACGCGGATTTTTGGACCCTGGAGGTCACCGAGGATAGCCACATGGCGCCCCAATTTTGCTGCAATTTCGCGCACTCTATCAGCACGCAACTGGTGATCTTCCGGTGTACCGTGAGAGAAGTTAAGTCGTACAACGTTCGCGCCAGCCGCGATGATTTTTTCGAGGTTATTGTCACGATCGGTGGCCGGGCCGAGAGTTGTTACGATTTTGGTTCTTCTGAGACGTCTTGACATCGAGGACTCCGTTAACAAATAAGTGTGTCATGGTCTGTAGACACAGCATGGTTAGCTATTCTATATGATCGACGGGTTGTGATACGACTCACATTGTAAATGTGATGTTAATTTTTTAGCTGTTAATCCTTTTCCCGCAGGGGGTGCTTTTCGTAACGCGACGCTTTCAGTGCTTCTTTCACGCGTTTGAGGTTTTCCCGGAAGGGCGTAGCCCATTCCAGGGTAAAACCGGTCGCCAATACATCGATCATGGTCAACTGCGCCAGGCGCGACACCATCGGCAAATAGACATCGGCATCTTCCGGTACATCACGCGCTAAAGCTATCGCTGCTTCATGGGCAAGGGGTGAATCGGGAGAGGTGATGGCAATAACGGTGGAACCGTTTACACGGGCCAGGCGGGCCAGTTCTACCATATTTTTTGTGCGTCCAGTATGCGAAAGGAGAACAAAAACGTCACCGGCTCGACTATTTATGCAACTCATGCGCTGGATCACAATATCGTCAGACCAGATGACAGGCAGATTAACGCGTAGAAATTGATTAAGGGCGTTATGTGCCACCACCGCAGAGGCACCCAGGCCGAAAAAACGAGTTTGTCGGCCTGTGCGGGCACGGTTACCCCTTGTTGCAGATGTGCGCTAATAAGCTGCTCCCGAACCCGTTGCAGGCCCGCCAGCGCCGAGCGAAAGACCTTGTGGCTGTAGTCCTCCACACTGTCAAGGTCCTCTACGCCACAGCTGACCCCGCCGCTGCTTTTCACCAGGCTCTGAGCCAGTTACGGCTTAAAATCGGGAAAGCCCCGGGCAGCCAGTTGGTGACAGATGCGATTGGCGGTTGGCTCACTGACGCAGGCTTCGCACGCAGTGTCGCGCTGCTGGAGTTCATCGCCGCCTGGGGTGCAGCCAGAATCTGTCGGGCGACTTTCTGCTTTGCTCAGCGCAGCAAACTGCGCCTCGATTTTTTCCAGCCAGTTCATAAGTTGATGACCATTATCGCTTTTATCAATTTCAATTATCACTGTCGTCAGAGTCGATTAACAGAGACTATATCTCTTCAGCACCTGGCTGGCGCAATGGCGAACGCGTCGGGTGCCCCTATTTTTAGGCTACGTTGACGGGTGCCAGACTTTCCTGACACCAACAGACACAGAAAAAACCGGTGATCCGCACGTGTCATCACACGGGCTTAGCACATCCGGTACAGAGTTAATGCGGTTAACCCGGCGAGTCGGTTTACCTGGCGCGGGGAAAAAAGTACATTGTGCTGAAAGAAAATAATAACCTGGACCCGGTGGCAGCGGATGCATCACCACCGGACTATCCTGCAACGAGGAGAGGAAAATGGCGGTAACACAAACAGCCCAGGCATGCGATCTGGTGATTTTCGGTGCCAAAGGCGATCTTGCACGCCGTAAACTGTTGCCTTCACTGTACCAATTAGAAAAAGCGGGTCAGATACACGAGGAAACCCGCATTATTGGTGTCGGCCGTGCCGACTGGGACAAAGCGGAATACACCAAAGTGGTGCGTGAAGCGCTGGAAACCTTCATGAAGGAGAAGATTGACGAAGCGCTGTGGGACAAACTCAGCAATCGTCTCGACTTCTGTAACCTCGATGTCAATGACACCACGCACTTCCCGAAACTGGGCAAGATGCTGGACCAGAAAAACCGCACCACGATCAACTATTTCGCTATGCCACCCAGCACCTTTGGCGCTATCTGTCAGGGACTGGGCACCGCGAAACTGAATGCTAAACCGGCGCGCGTGGTGATGGAGAAGCCGCTAGGCACCTCACTGGAAACCTCGCAGGAGATCAACGACAGCGTTGGCGAATACTTCGATGAGAGCCAGGTGTTCCGTATTGACCACTATCTCGGTAAAGAGACCGTGCTTAACCTGCTGGCGCTGCGCTTTGCTAACTCTATCTTTGTGAATAACTGGGATAACCGCACCATCGACCACGTCCAGATCACCGTGGCCGAAGAAGTCGGCATCGAAGGCCGCTGGGGTTACTTCGATAAAGCAGGCCAGATGCGCGACATGATCCAGAACCATCTGTTGCAGATTCTGACCATGATCGCCATGTCGCCGCCATCCGATCTCAGCGCCGACAGCATCCGTGACGAAAAAGTCAAAGTCCTGCGTTCGCTGCGCCGCATCGATCAGACTAACGTTCGTGAGAAAACAGTTCGCGGCCAATACACCGCGGGTTTTGTGCAGGGCAAAAAAGTGCCTGGCTACCTGGAAGAAGAGGGGGCCAATAAGTCGAGCGCCACTGAGACCTTCGTGGCAATTCGTGTCGATATCGATAACTGGCGCTGGGCGGGCGTGCCGTTCTATCTGCGCACCGGTAAGCGTTTACCGACCAAATGCTCTGAGGTCGTGGTTTACTTTAAAAATCCGGAGATGAACCTGTTTAAAGATTCCTACTCAGAGCTGCCACAAAACAAGCTGACGATTCGATTGCAGCCGGACGAAGGGGTGGATATCGAGATCCTGAACAAAGTGCCTGGCCTCGATCACAAACACAAGTTGCAGACCACCAAGCTGGATCTGAGCTATTCCGAGACGTTTAACCAGTCGCACCTTGCCGATGCCTATGAGCGTCTGCTGCTGGAGAGCATGCGCGGTATTCAGGCGCTGTTTGTGCGTCGTGATGAAGTTGAAGCCGCATGGACCTATGTCGATTCGATTATCGACGCCTGGGCTGCGGATGGCGACTCATCCAAGCCGTATCAGGCGGGGACCTGGGGTCCGGTAGCCTCAGTGGCGATGATCACCCGCGATGGCCGCTCGTGGAATGAGTTTGAATAACTGACATGATGACGAAGCCCGCAACGCGGGCTTTTTTTTCGCCTTTAAATCTCACCAGCCGAGACGAATAAAATTGAACTGCTGTTTCAAAATTTTAGCAGGATGATAGACGCTCAGGAAGCGGATCATGTATGGTAGTGACGCAATTTACAGGGCAGGAGCCGATGCTCCATGACCGGGTCTCAATCCCGGTGTTATCAAGCAAGGGGAACTGATGAAAAACTGGAAAACGAGTGCTGAACAGATTCTCACCACCGGACCCGTGGTGCCGGTCATCGTTGTGAATAAACTGGAACATGCGGTGCCAATGGCGAAAGCGCTGGTGGCAGGCGGTGTCAGAGTGCTGGAAGTCACGTTGCGCACGCCCGTAGCGATGGACGCCTTACGTGCGATGATCAAAGAAGTGCCGGATGCAATCGTCGGTGCAGGAACGGTGATTAATCCGCAGCAGTTACAGGAAGTGACCGATGCCGGTGCGCAATTTATTATCAGCCCGGGCGTCACTGAGTCACTGCTGAAAGCCGCCGTTGAAGGACCGGTTCCGTTGATTCCGGGCATCAGCACCGTTTCTGAACTAATGACCGGTATGGACTACGGTTTGCGTGAGTTTAAATTTTTCCCGGCAGAAGCCAATGGCGGCGTTAAAGCGCTGCAGGCGATTGGTGGCCCCTTCCCGCAGGTGCGTTTCTGTCCGACCGGTGGCATATCTCCGGCCAACTACCGTGACTATCTGGCGCTGAAAAGCGTGCTGTGCATCGGCGGTTCCTGGCTGGTGCCCCACGACGCGCTGGAAGTCGGCGACTGGGATCGCATTACCCGCCTGGCGCGCGAAGCAGTCGAAGGCGCGACGTAAGTTATGGCGGTGAGCATCTGCTCACCGCCATAACTTTACCCCTGAACCGTGACCGCTGCGGCGCTGGCAACCGCACGCGCAATCGCCTGTTCGATGCTGTCACCGCTGGCCAGTGCCACGCCCAGACGACGCTGACCACTGATCTCCGGCTTGCCGAACAGACGCAGTTGCAGACCGGCGCCCAGCGCCGCGTCGACATTCATAAACTGCACATTCTGGCTGGTGAGTTGCGGCAGAATAACAGCGGACGCTGACGGGCCATACTGACGAATCCCGCCAATCGGCAGACCGAGAAACGCCCGCACATGCAGCGCAAACTCCGACAAATCCTGCGAAATCAGCGTCACCATGCCGGTGTCGTGTGGACGCGGCGACACTTCGCTGAATACCACCTCATCACCGCAGACAAATAGCTCAACACCAAACAAGCCATAGCCGCCCAGTGCCTTAACCACCTGCGCGGCAACATCCTGTGCCCGCTGCAGCGCCACTTCACTCATCTGCTGCGGTTGCCAGGACTCACGATAATCGCCATCCTCCTGACGGTGACCAATAGGCGCGCAGAAATGTATGCCATCAACTGCGCTGATGGTCAGTAGGGTGATCTCAAAATCAAAGTCGACGACCCCTTCAACGATGACGCGCCCGGCACCGGCACGGCCACCCTGCTGCGCATAGTCCCAGGCTTTATCAAGCTGGCTGACGTCGCGGATAACGCTCTGACCTTTGCCGGATGAACTCATCACCGGCTTCACAATGCAGGGGAAGCCGATCTCTGTCGCTGCTTCATCGAAGCGCGCCTTGCTGTCGGCAAAGCGATAGCGTGACGTCGGCAGTGACAACTCTTCAGCCGCCAGACGGCGAATGCCTTCGCGATTCATAGTCAGCTGTGCGGCACGGGCGGTCGGTACCACACGCTGGCCTTGCTGCTCCAGTTCAACCAGCGTATTCGTGGCGATGGCTTCAATTTCCGGCACCAAAAAGTCAGGCTTCTCTTCAGCAATCAGCGCAGCCAGCGCTGCGCCATCCAGCATGTTAATTACATGACTTCGATGGGCGACATGCATTGCCGGGGCATCGGCGTAACGATCAACCGCGATCACTTCCACCCCCAGACGCTGACACTCCAGCGCCACTTCTTTACCCAGTTCACCTGAACCCAATAGCATCACGCGCGTCGCTGCCGGACGCAGCGCTGTTCCGAGAGTCGTCATACATTCACCTAAACAGTCAAAATTCGCGCGCAAGTATAAACGAAAACGTTTGCGTTCTCATCTTTCGTCTGTCTGGCATCGCTGTTTGCCTTACTTTTCCCGCTCTGACGTTTCCTGACATCCTTTTCGTCAGGATAGCGAACTGACATCTTAAAAAGGCGTGGATGATGAATAACTGGTTGCAACAGATTCAATCGGTACTGGCGAAGAAAGGCGGTGAGGGTAAATCGGGCGGTGGCCTAAGCGATATGCTGGCACCGGGTGCGTTGGGCGGTCTGGCCGGTCTGCTGATTGCCAGCAAGTCGTCGCGCAAACTGCTGACAAAATATGGTGGCAAAGCGCTGATCATGGGGGGTGGTGCGGCGGCAGGCGCGGTGCTGTGGAACAAATACAAGCAGCGGGTCAGCGAAGCGCACCAGAATGAGCCTGACTTTGGCATGGCGCAGACGCCCATCGACCTGCGCGCGGAACGCCTGGTAACGGCGCTGGTGTTTGCCGCGAAAAGCGACGGACATATTGACGATCAGGAGCGGGCAGCCATTGAGCAGAATATTCATCAGTCCGGTTACGGTCAGGATGCAGAACAGCTGATTCAGAAAGCGATGAACCGCCCGCTGGATCCACAATGGCTCGCCGCCGATGTAAAAAACGAGGAAGAAGCGCTGGAGCTTTACTTCCTGAGCTGTGCTGCCATCGACGTTGATCACTTCATGGAACGCAGCTATCTCTCCGCGCTGGGTGACGCGCTGAAAATCCCGCAGGATGTCCGTGACGGCATTCAGCAGGATCTTGAGGCTGAAAAAGCCCGTCTGCCTGCCCGCTAATCGCTCCGATACTCCGCCGGCGGGTCACAGGATGTGCTCGGCTGGCGGCAGCTTCTCACCCTATGTCTGGCTTCCGGCTGTTGAAGTGTTACGCTTACAGATCATTACGTTGACGGAGACGGATGGATGAAAGCACCCATCGCAAAAAAAATACCCCATGAGATGACCTTGCATGGTGAGACCCGCGTGGACAATTATTACTGGCTGCGCGACGACAAACGAGAAAACAGCGAGGTCCTTGATTACCTGCGTGCCGAAAACAATTACGGCAAAAAAATTATGTCCTCGCAGCAGCCACTGCAGGACCGGGTTCTAAAAGAGATTATCGATCGCCTGCCGCCTGAAGATCACTCGGTGCCTTATGTAAAAAACGGTTACCGTTATCAAAGCCGCTACCAGAGCGGCAATGAATATCCTGCCTATTACCGCCAGCCCGCAGCGAGCGATGAGTCGGGCGAGTGGAGCCTGCTGCTGGACGCCAACCAGCGCGCTTCGCACAGCGATTTCTACACCATGGGCGCGCTGCACATCAGCCCCGATAACCGGGTGATGGCGCTGGCGGAAGATTTCCTGTCACGACGGCAATATGGCATCCGGTTCCGTAACCTTGAGAGTGGCAGCTGGTATCCTGAAGTGCTGAGTAACGCCTCATCCAGCTTCGCCTGGGGTAACGACTCCCGCACCGTCTACTATGTGCGCAAACACCCACAAACGCTGCTCTCCTATCAGGTATGGCGACACGAGCTCGGCTCGCCTCAGTCTGACGACCAGCTGGTCTATGAAGAGCAGGATGATACCTATCATCTCAGCGTGCACAAGACCACCTCCAGGCAGTTCATCATGATTGCGCTCTATAGCACCAACACCAGCGAAATTCAGCTGATTGATGCGAACTTCCCCGACGCGCAGCCGCATGTGTTTCTGCCGCGCCGCCGCGATCATGAGTACAGCATCGACCATTACGAGCACCAGTTTTTCATTCGCTCCAACCGCGACGGCAAAAACTTCGGGCTGTATCGCAGCCGCTATCTGGATGAGTCACGCTGGGAAACGCTGATCCCGGCACGGGAGCAGGTAGTAATGGAAGATTTTCAACTCTTCCGGGACTGGCTGGTGGTTGAGGAGCGCCAGCGCGGCTTAACCAGTCTGCGGCAGATCAACTGGGCCAGCGGCGAAACCAGCGGGATTGCCTTTGACGACCCGACCTATGTAACCTGGCTGGCCTACAACCCCACGCCGCGCACCAGTAAACTGCGCTATGGCTATTCGTCGATGACCACGCCGACCACGCTATTTGAACTGGATATGGATACCGGCGAACGCCGCATCCTGAAACAGAGCGCGGTAAAAGGCTTTAACGCGGAAGATTATAAAAGCGAGCATCACTGGATCAAAGTCAACGATGGCACCGAAGTGCCGGTGTCGCTGGTCTATCACCGCAAACATTATCAGCCCGGTCAGAACCCGATGCTGGTCTATGGCTACGGTGCCTACGGCAGCACCCTGGATGCGGATTTCAGCGTCAGCCGCCTGAGCCTGCTTGATCGCGGCTTTGTGTATGCACAGATACAGGTGCGCGGTGGCGGTGAGCTGGGACAGCAATGGTATGACGGGGGGCGCCTGCTGAATAAAATGAACAGCTTCACCGATTTTATTGATGTCACTGATGCACTGGTAGCTCGTGGCATTGGACATCCGGAACGGCTCTATGCCATGGGCGGTAGCGCGGGTGGCTTGCTAATGGGCGGGGTGATCAACCGGGCACCGCAGCGGTTTCACGGCGTGGTGGCCCAGGTGCCGTTTGTCGATGTGGTTACCACCATGCTGGATGAGTCGATCCCGCTGACCACCGGCGAGTATGACGAGTGGGGCAACCCTAATGATCCTGAGTATTACCGCTATATCCGTCAGTACAGCCCTTATGACAATATTGAGGTGAAAGCCTATCCCCACCTGCTGGTCACCACCGGCCTGCACGATTCGCAGGTGCAGTACTGGGAGCCGGCCAAGTGGGTGGCGAAGCTGCGATCCATGAAAACCGATAATAATCTGTTGCTGCTCTGCACCGACATGGATGCCGGTCACGGCGGCAAGTCGGGGCGCTATAAAGCTTACGAAGGGATCGCGATGGAATACACTTTCCTGCTGGGGCTGGCGCAGAGCACGTTGCCGTCAGCCCAGGATTACTGAGGCTCAGTCAGGTATTTACGTAGCGCCTGCCGCAGCGGCGGGCGCAGATCGCTGACATTATCCAGCAGCCACTTCAGGTAGCCGGGATCCTTCCTCGCCACTAGGGCGATCGCCTGGCCGCGGTATTTACCAAACGGCAGAACATCATCGCGCTGAGCCGCCGGTTGTGAGCGCACAATCATCTCGGAGGCACTCCAGCCGGAGGCCTCCATAATACGTATCAACAGCGCCGCCGTGACATAGCAGTCATAGAGCGCACGGTGTGCATGCAGATCAGCGGGCGGTGTGACATCCAGCTTCAGCGAATGACGCAGTGCCTGGTTACCATATTTAATGCCCGGCCAGAGCTGACGCGCCAGTTGCATGGTGCAGATCCACTCCCCATACATTTCCGGCAGCATCCGGCGATCAAAGCTGGCGTTGTGGGCCACATAAAAGGCACTGCCATAATAGCGCGGGATTGCCTCTTCAATGGTTGGTTTCCCGGCAACCATCGCTTCGGTGATGCGATGCACCGCCATCGCCTGACGGCTGATAGGGCGGTCGGGCAGGATGAGATCGCTCATCGGATTGACAATCTGACCGTCGACCACATCCACTGACGCAACTTCGACCACGCCGCCCTGCAGTCCGCAGGTTTCGGTATCAATAACGCGAAACATCATTGCTTCATCTTCGGTTCATAAGGAAGGCGCGACAGGCTGAGTGAGGCCTGGCGGTATTGCATCAGACGCTGACGAAACCAGTCACGCAGCGCTTCAGGCTGCTCCTGCGCCACCATCTCGGCGACGACCGGCATATTATAGCGCTCTTTAAACGCCACGCCCGCGGCTGCCAAATCGACATTTATCTTGTCTTTCTCTTCCTGGGACAACAGGGCAAGGTTGTGGCTCATAATTTTCTCCTGATGATAGCGGGCAAAAGTAATGTTTTCGTCGGTCTGAATCAAGGATAAAGGATCGCATTGCCGGCCTCGACAGTGCAAATACAGCAGCGTATCCTTTTGCCACGTTTATTGCCTCAACCGCGCTTAAAAGGATGATCTTATGCAGAAAAAACAGATTTCCGGTAGGGTTATTGCGCTGGCGACAGCCGGACTGATGGCATTCAGCTCGCTAGCGGCGGCGCACGCTCATCTCCAGTTTTCCGTTCCGGCGGCCAAAGCGCAGGTAACGACATCCACCGATGCGTTGACACTGAACTTCAGTGAAGATATTGAAGCGGCGTTCAGCGGCGTCACGCTGCTGGATAGTGCACAGAAGCCCGTCGAAACCGCCAAAGCCCGCGTTGAATCTGGCCAGAAAAACCGGCTGATTGTCGGCCTGCCTCAGCCTCTGAAAGCGGGTAGTTATCAGGTTAACTGGCATGTGCTGTCGGTGGATGGACATAAAACCGCAGGAAGCTATCGCTTTAGCGTGAAGTAACCTTGTGACCACCTTTTGGATACTGCTGCGCGCCCTGCATTTTGCCTCTGTGATGTTGCTGACCGGCAGCGCCTGTTACAGCGCATTGCTGGCTCCCAGACGCTTTCGTCCACGATTAGCGATTTGTCTGGAGTCACTGGTGAAAGGCAGCGCCTGGCTGGCACTGCTCAGTGCGTTGGCGATGCTGGCCTGCCAGAATGTGCTGATGAGCGGCGACAGTACTCACCTGGCCGAACTCGACATCTGGCTGGCTGTGCTGGGTACACATTTCGGTGTGGTGTGGCAATGGGAAATCCTGTTTAGCATGCTGGCCGTTGCCGGAGGGTTACTGACCGGAAGGCTGCGAGAGCAGGTGCTACTGCTAGCAGGCGTGCTGCAACTGACCTGCATGGCCCTGATTGGACATGCCGCAATGCGTGATGGCTGGCCCGGCCTGTTCCAGCAGATCAATCATGCGCTGCATTTGATTGGGGCGGCGTTCTGGGCGGGCGGATTATTGCCACTGCTGCTGTTGATGCGGGAATCGCGTCAGATAGATCGCCGTACCGACGCAATTCGTACCATGATGCGTTTTTCGCGTTATGGGCATCTGGCGGTGGCGTTGACGCTCCTGAGCGGCGTAATAAACAGCCTGATGATCGCAGGATGGCCGCTGATGTGGCACGATTCACGCTACATTGTCTTGTTGTTGTGCAAGGGGCTGCTGGTTGCTTTGATGGTGCTAGTGGCGCTGTTTAATCGATACTGGCTGGTGCCGCGATTCCGCCTGGCGGGTAGCGGGACGCAGCAAAAATTTATTCGCATGACGCAGTTCGAATTGCTGCTGGCGTGTGGAGTGGTTGGGCTGGTCAGCGTATTTGCCACGCTGTCGCCAGCCTGAATGTGGTTTAAGAGAGAGAAGGGTAGTTATGTTGCTGAAGAAAGTGATCCCCGCAATCCTGCTGTTTACCGTATGCGGCCAGGCGCTGGCGGCACAAATCATTACCGTCAGTCGCTTTGAGATCGGTAAAGAGAAGTGGCCGTTTAACCGTGAAGAGGTGATGCTGACCTGCGAGAAAGAGGGTGCGATGTTTGCCATTAATCCGAGCACGCTGATGCAATACCCGCTAAACGACATCGCAGACCAGCTATTAAAAAATAAACAGGTCAAAGCGCAGCCGATTAGTGTAATCCAGAGTGAAGATAAAGCCCATCCGGGCCAGATGATGAGCCTGCAGCCGATCGTTGAACGCACCCAGGCGCTGTGCGGTAAATAAACCTCTCGGGTGCAGCATCAGGCTGCACCCAGCCCCTCTTTTTTGCCGTTGCGATCACAAAGTGATCCGGTTTATGGCTCTGCGCCGCCTGTTTGCTGGCAAATCCACTGCACTGTTCTAATGTTAAATGGCAAGGCGATATCGCCTTCATAAATGCCAACTTTTAGCGCACGGCTCCTGGAGAGCCATTTCCCTGGACCGAATATAGGAATCGTATTCGGTCTTTTTTTGGTTGGCATTTAAAATCATTATGTTACAGTAAAATCAATTAGTTAAATCCCATCCTGTTGCCCTCTGTTCTACTCTGCTGGAACCTGTGCCGCCACTTCGTCGCCATTTTTCTTCGCCATCAACACCAGCGGATTGCAGCGAATTGCATCTTCAAGATGGTCGGGCGCGAAGTGCGCATAACGCATCGTTACCCTGATGTCGGAATGCCCGAGAATACGCTGCAGCACGATGATATTTCCTCCGGCCATCATAAAGTGGCTGGCAAAGCTATGGCGCAGTACATGGCTCATCTGGCCTTCGGGTAATTCAATACCGGCCAGGCGAATGACCCGATAAAACTGGCGATAGCACTCTGCAAAAAAACGGCCCTCTTTGTCTTTTAATTCGTTATACAGGGCGTTGTCGATGGGTACCGAGCGGTTCTTTTTGCCTTTGGTATTGATGAAAGTGATTTTATTTGGAGACAATTGTGAGGCTTTAAGATTCGCGGCTTCACTCCACCGGCACCCGGTTGAAAGGCAGATTTTGATAATCAGCGTCAGATCAGGGTTATCGTGAACTTTGCAGGCAGCAAAAAGCTTTTGTATCTGGGTTTCAGTCAACCATGCCATTTCTTTCTCAGGCTGATAAAACTCGCGGATATTTTTAAGTGGGTTGGGGTAGCTGATTTCGCCAAGCCGTTCCAGCTCATTAAAAAGAGCGCGAAGGAATGCATGTTCACAGTTAATAGTACCCGGTGAGACCTTTAACGATTTATCACTGGTTTTGTATCCGTTCTGTATGAGGCCCTGTAAACGCCTGTCCCGATAATGTGCCCAATCCTTCGAAGTGATAGAGGCAGCAACGGGGTTTCCCATGCCATTGCAAATAATATTGAGTTTGCCGAGTCGGCCTTTTCTGTCACTTAGCGCGCAACCGTGCAGTTTGTACCATAGCTCGATAAGTTCGCTAAGCTTGCGGTTATCCTCTTTCTCAGCCAGCCAGGGTTTAGCCTTCATTTCGTCCTGAGTGTATTGCTCAAAGGCAATGGCTTCAGCTCGGGTCCTGAACTGTCGTCTCACTCGTTTACCATCCCTTCCATTGAGATAGCACTCGCAGAGCCACTTACCTGTATTTAATTTCCTTATTGCCATGCAGCCCCCTTGATAAAAGGGGATTAAATTACTGTATATAAAAACAGCATTCAATGTTTGATTATGGATTTTCAAACATGAAAAAGCCCGCTGAGCGGGCTAAATTAATGCAGAAGGGAAGGTTGCTGCTGGCTGGTGTAGAGTGGCACCTTATTGATTTGCCCAGGCGAGACAATCATTCCAGTCACGGTCTCGTGCGTTTTGAATGTGCAGCTGCAATTAATATTCTGGTACGGGTGATAACGTTCTTTTGTTTCTTTTGATACATAGCGGCTGCTTTTTGCGTGAGCTGCTGTCTGGCATAAAGGGCAGTGCATCATCATCAATATCCTCAAAAAGGGCAGGGGAGAGCCACTTAGTTTGAATATGCAAATCACGTTTTGCAAATTACACCCGAATTAAGCCGTTTCCGTTTCACCCTCTGTTTCTGACTGATATTCAATATCTGAAAGCAGCACTTCAAACTCAAGCGTGGTTGTGTATCCACTACTGCTCAGACTGTGCGTCACCTTACTGATAATCCACGGCTGCACATCGATCACGGATTTAAAGCCGCTCACCCTGACCGGTGTCTCCGGGTACAGGTCGGCACGTCCCATCGCGAGCGTAAGCGAGAACTCAGCGACGCCGCGCTGCAGCTTATCCCACTTTGCTTTAGCTGCCCGCATCGCTGCCGCTTTCGTCGCATACACGGTCGTCAGCGTAAAAATGTTGTCTTCAGTCCCTGCGAGATAATCGCCCCCTCTGGCCTCCGGTGTTTTGGTCGCGGTCGTCTTTTTCTTTTTAGCCGCAGGGTGCTCCAGCGCGCGCAGATGCTTTACCTTTGGCTTGCGCTTCACCTTTACCTTTTTCGGCTTAGGGTCTTTGGTATGCAGCCAGCTTGCCGAGACGCCGGTGTATGCACCACGGTCGGCAATGCTGAAGCTGTGCCGGTCGCCATCCTGCCGTGTGATAGTCATCTGCGGGATTGACTTTCCGCTGGCGGTGACGCCGTTACCGGGCTTTATAAACACAAGCCGCCCGGCCTTCACAGCTGCAACCGCACCGTACAGCGTGGCGAGTCGCGTCAGGAATTTAGCGTCTGTTTCCTGGGTCTGGTCAATGTGAGCCACGGCAATTCCGGCGAACCCATCAGCCAGCATGGGCTTTAAGTGTTTGCGCCCGTCTGCCGCGTCCGCATCCAATAACTGGCTGGGCGAAGAGGTGATCACGTTCCGCTCTTATTCACTGGAAGCGGCAACAAAGTGAGGATGTAACGCCTGCCTGTGCAGGCGTTAGTTATTTACCCAACCAGCGCCCGGCCTGTGCAGACTCAACCAACAGACGGAGAGTAAGCGGATCATGTGGTGTGGTGAAATCTTCCGGGAAATAGTCGTTAAAAGAGATGGTACCGGGGTCAATGCGAAAACTGTCAGCATAACGCTCAAGCAATTCATAAGCGTCAATGGGATCCATGCGAAAGTCGTTGTTCAGATCAGTGTCCAGCTCAAGCTTGTAACGTTTTAATGTGAACAAGCTTCTGCCGTTATAATCTTCAACCAGCGCAAATACTGCCTTCTCTATATCCTCACTCACCATATTCTGTCGTCCTTATGGGCAATAAGGTTGTATTTTACCGTAGTTTTTCAGCCTGTCTCCGCTACATCAGCGGCCATAATTACCCATCCTAAAACCGGAATTGTGCGACCGACGAATGTTCCCAATTTATGGGTCATTAACATTTTAATTTGAAATGGTTTTTTAGGGTTTTGTATCCACGTGGGCAACCTGAACGGCAGACGGTAGTCGCGTAACAGCTTGCGAGAATAGACTGACGCATAAGAGGTACCTTTCCAGGCACCCTTTAATTTTCCTGACACGTTAATCGTGTTCTGCCCCGAGTAAATGGCAGCTATCGCGATGATATCTTTTGCACCGGTGAAGTGCTCAGCGGTCACATCAATCATAATCCAGAAATAAAGCTCTCCCGGGGTAAGGTTAGTAAGCCCGCCATAGAAGTAAGTCCCGTTTAACTGCTCAGTTGTATCCATATTATTCCCTTACATGGTTAACCGTGTTGGTCAAAACTTTATCATATTGATTCCGGTCAGTGCCATACCTCATCTGCCGCTCTCAGGCCCGATGTACGAGGCTCAGATTATCTTTACCGTTTATATCTCATCAAACCATTGCGTGCGCCTCCGTGCCGCTTCCGCATACATGTTTGCCCCCGCGCGCGCAAGCTATTCCGGCCACGCCTGCCCGCATTATGCATCGTTTATGATGCAGCTACATCGAGCCATCGAAACCGCTCCGGAACAGGCCGGAAACAGCGGAAATGAGAGTAGGAAATGCATGCAGAATAATGCACCCAATGCATGCATAGTTTTGCCAAAGCTGATTATCGGTAATACCAGGATTCACTTGCTCTTAGAGCGTGATCTTAATCGATAAATTTTGCTCACTGTAGAGACAGTGAGAACAGCCAAAATGACGGAGAAAAGGCCTAAAAAAATTATTAGGGAGAGTAAAGGGTTTAAGAGCCCCCCTAAGCTTGTGAAATCACTCACCCTTGCAAGCTGTTCAGGCGTCAATACACGAAGAATTATCTCCGGTATAATTAGAAAAAAAACAATAACAACCGGAACATAAATTAGCGTTTTTTTTGTTTTTCCCATCTTCTTTCTTGCCCTTGTTGGCGAATATGATCAAAAATCGTATAAATGATACAACAAGGAAACAAGGTATGTCACAACCCTATTTGCAATTGAAAATGCAGGCCAATAAGCAATTAGCTATTGCATTAACAAATTCACTTAATGACATCCATGCAGATCATTTATCTACTATTGAAAAGGTAAAGTTGGGTGGGCAACGGCTTATCAATTATGGTTCATGTCTTGTCCCGAATGAATATTATCGTAGTTCATGTCTTGATACCTGGAGAGAGGACAAAAGGTTAGTTCTTTCTTTAGGTGAGATATATAGAAGAAACGATGTAGCTCTGGATATTGTTGAAATTTACTTCCGTAAAATCTTAACAAGGCTTGGCAATGAAAAAAGCAATAACCTTGTGTCCCACATTAAAAAATTGTTAGGCAAAGCGGCAGATCATGCATCTGCTAAAGCCAGCAAGCTAGCTCTATCCTTCACAATTGCCAACTTAGTGCTTAGCAGCGCCGACTGCAAAAAAAACCATATAAGACTAGTTAATTCGTTCTCAACATGGTTTGTGAACGCGACAACACTTTATGCCAAAGCACAAGTAGCCGCATCAGCCGCAAACAGGCTTAAATTCCAGGATTGTTCATATTATCAGGCTCTATGCAAAGAAAACCTTGAAATGCTTTACTTTCTTATTGAGCCTCAAATGTCTGAAATAATTCACCAGGTGAATTCTGGAGATAATAACGAAGAAAAAATCGCAGATGCTTTGTATGAGATTTTACGTAAATGAAGCGTGCAATTCTATGGTTAATCCAGTCATTTTTCTATTTGATACCTGTCGCAATTATTGGAGCAGGTATATATGTATTTGTACGCTTTATCCCGAGCTATGCAGCACTTCTTAGCTTATTATGGATAATTATCGTTTCTTATATATATATTAAGTATAATAAATGGTATTAATGACATTCTGATATCCGGAAGGCTTAACATTCAAACAATACGGCCGAAAAAGCGACCGAAAATTGATTATCAGATAACGTGTAATTAGCCGCGATTTCAGCGATTAAATTCAGCGCAATCCCTCTGTCACGCTCTTTACAAATGCCCTCCGTGGTTAGCCGCGCGATCAGCCCCAAGCGCTCAATCATCACCCATTCTTGTACATCGTCTGCCATTTATACCTCGCAAACCCAACGATTTGTATATAAACAAAGTATGGTTTTACTGACAATTTGTGAAAGGCTTCTTTACCTCACATTAAGATTAGTCTCACAAAGCCCTTCCGCTAAAAATCATAAAGACCAAAAGGTTATAGTGAAAGCGGCTCCCAATTTAATCGGTCTGCCTAAACTATACGAGTGCCAATGCCACTCATTAACTGGAAAAATTGCCATATTCCGTGCAGCAAAAATTACTGTCACCAATGGTCATCCTCCTGTAATCGTCCACTAAGGTAAAAAGCCGCATTTATGAACCCGCATTCAGGCTACAGCCACCGACCAGTAGCCTGATTTCTTACTCACTCCTGTTAAAAACCCTGCCTTTCAGTTCCAGCTCTAACCGTCGGCGCTGCGGCCCCGTAGAGTTATTGACAGAACGCCGTGGACGCGGACGCGTCCTTAAATTCAAAACCCAAATCAACGGCACGTTTCGGAACAATTTTCCACTGAGCCAGACGGGGGAGGATGGGGGGGGCGTCACACACTTCAGTTGCGTAAACACCCTTGATACGCACGGTTTCCTCTCCGTACTCATTCACGTCTTCGCTAGCCTGATACCAGGCACGCACGGCCAGCTCGTCACGGCGTACGAACGGGACACCCTGCGCGTTAACGTATCCGGCCCAATCTCCTGCATCGGCTGCGTCATGCGCGGCCGTAAACTCGACGCTAAGGCCATGCGCAGTTTCGCTGTCTGCCATGCGGCGCAGCTCGCGGTAAACTGTGACCGGCGCGCCGCCCACAAACTGGAATTGCCGGATATGCCAGCGTGCCGCCCAGGCGGAAACGGCCGAGGCGGTTTCCTTCAGGTCTTTGCCGCTTTCGTCGTCCGTCTCGCCGTCGAGCGCGTAGCCATCGATATTCTTGGAAATGTATTTAGCAACATAACCCGTTGCGCTGCCTTTCTCCGGGTCGATAGCTTCGGCATGAAAGCGGGCCTTGTCGGTCGCGTATTCCTGGCAGGCGTAGTCGCGCATAATCTCGCACACGCGCTCAGCCTGCTCCGGGCGCATTAACATAAGCATGTGCCAGTGCGGGGTTGCATCGTGATGAGGTTCGGCAACGCGGATCCCGAAGATGCGAATTTCTTCGCGGTGCCGCCTGGCGCGGATTTTCTGCCAGATGCTGCAGAGATAACGCTGCGTGTCGGCCGGGCTGGCACCGTTCCATTTACGGTTACGATGCCCGGTTTTGATTGTGGCGTGATAGCGCGCCGGGGCGGTCAGCGTGTAGAACTCGCCGATGAAGCCCATTTCATTGCAGATGTTTTCGAAACGGCGAATACGGGTCATCAGTTCGCAGCGGCGGATCGCCGGGTTGGCCACACTGCCGTCGTATTTCTCAATCAGGCTGATGCGGTTGCCTTCCTCGTCTTCCCGCTCCATTCCCTTAAGAAATTCACGGGTGCGACGCTTCTGCTCGCGCCACTCTGAAACGGTCATGCTGCTGGCGTAAGGGGTAGGCTTTTTGCTGATGATAACCGGTTAAACGCGTCTTCATCTCAAAATTGACGCTACTCGCAAAAGCCGCAATAACCTGCCCACCCCGCACCTAAAGCTTATCTGTTATCTTGTTATCATCCCGGTTTGGCTTATTCTGAACCTACAATCAAATGGAGGAACATTTATGAAAGCAGCAATTGCGAATAGTGAACACCAGGTTGAAGTGGTTGAGAAGACATTGCGTCCTCTCAAAACCGGTGAAGCACGGCTCAGGATGGAATGCTGTGGCGTATGTCATACCGATTTGCATGTGAAAAACGGTGACTTTGGCGATAAAACCGGCGTGACGCTGGGTCATGAAGGTATCGGTATCGTTGTGGAAGTCGCCCCGGATGTCACCTCACTCAAGCCTGGCGATCGAGCCAGCATTGCCTGGTTTTTCAAGGGCTGCGGGCACTGTGAATACTGTAACGCCGGTAATGAAACGCTCTGCAGAGAGGTGGTCAATGCCGGTTATACCGTGGATGGCGGCATGGCTGAAGAGTGTATCGTGGTTGCCGACTACTCGGTCAAAGTCCCCGACGGACTCGATCCTTACGCCGCCAGTAGTGTCACCTGCGCCGGTGTCACCACCTATAAAGCGGTAAAAGTATCAGAGGTAAAGCCGGGTCAGTGGCTGGCGATTTACGGCCTTGGGGGGCTGGGGAATCTCGCCCTGCAATATGCCAAAAACGTCTTTAACGCCAAGGTGATTGCCGTTGATGTGAGTGATGGGCAACTGGCACTGGCGAAAGAGATGGGAGCCGATCTGGTCGTAAACTCTGCCAGCGAAGATGCGGCTCGCTTTATTCAGGAGAAAACCGGTGGGGCGCATGCAACTGTAGTAACGGCAGTTGCCAAAGCGGCGTTCAACTCCGCGGTAGATGCGGTCAGAGCCGGTGGTCGGGTCGTAGCCGTCGGATTGCCGCCGGAAGCGATGAGCCTCAACATTCCACGTCTGGTACTTGATGGGATTCAAGTGGTGGGATCGCTGGTCGGTACGCGTAATGATCTGGCCGAAGCATTCCAGTTTGCGGCAGAAGGGAAGGTGGTGCCGAAGGTGACCAAAAGGAAGATTGGTGAGATCAATACCATCTTTGATGAGATGATTCACGGTAAGATCCGCGGCAGAATGGTGATCGATTTTAGCGATCAGCCTGCGAAATAAAATGTGCTGATAATCGCAGATGCCCGCCTGGTGCGGGCTTTTTTATCTTTTTAAGATCAATTCCCGCCATCTACACTCTGAAGAGCACATTCCGCTAAAGAATCAATAAGAAATTCTTTATGTTTCATGATGTGATTTCGCTTGCACTTTACCGGTAACATTATACTTTATGAGGTGAAGTCTGATTACACACATCTGAAGGAGCATTGTTTATGGCTAAGCATCATTTACTTAAATCCATTGAAATTGCAGCGATTGTGCTGTTTGTCCTGATTCTGGCGTATCTGGTTGTGACCGGCCTGATGTCAACCACTGGCATGGATCACGCCTGGCCTTACCCCACTAAGTAGCTGACTGCCGCACCAGGGAAATTATAAATAATATAAATAATATAAATAGGTAAACGTTTGATTGACGGCTGCGCCTGGCCAAACCTTACCAGCAGAACAGCAGAACAGCAGAACAGCAGAACAGCAGAACAGCAGAACAGCAGAACAGCAGAACAGCAGAACAGCAGAACAGCAGAACAGCAGAACAGCAGAACAGCAGAAGCCGCAAAACCCGAATCGCAAAATGCCCGTTTTTATTCAGTGACGCGTCAGATGCATCGCATTCGCACAGTTCCCCTGTCCACGCGTTCCCTTCCGGCAGAGCATAAAAAAACCCCGCAATCACGAGGTTGAACAGAGGTTATACCAGGCTCACCGAAAGCAGAGTCAACTCTTCAGTTTTCAAAGACAGGCTTTTTTTGGTTTCGAACAGATAGGCTTCCAGCGCCTCCTCAACATCGTCGCCCTCAATGAAAGCGTGAGTCGTGACATGATTTTCACCGTTTGGCTTAATCACGTAGGAAACAAACCACTTCTTCTTTTGCATGATTTTTATCCTCTTCTGAAAATGTAGTAGCCGTGTACCGGCAATACAGAGCTTTTCCCCGTGAATTCAAGCTGAACATGCCTGACTTCTGTCCGACAAAGACTAATCAAGCGGGGCAGGGTGTAGCAGGTCGATCACGTCATCAATTTCATTGCTGGCCGCGGGGCGATCAAGGGCAACCGCGTAGTAGCGTCCCTTACAGTAATGCCTTGTTACCGCCACCCGTTGGCCGTTATCGCTGTCAGCTTCACCGCCGGTCAGGGTCTGCCGATGGGGCGGGATAACCAGCTCATTTTCGAGTTGACCTGCTTCAATGATCACCGCGCCACCGTCACTGGACAACAGCAGATGCTGAATGTTCCTGTTCTCTCCTCTGAGTCAGATTGCTAACCGGCAAAGTGTAGTTCACCTCAGCCGGTGTGCTGGCAAAGCCAGTTCAGCAATGCCAGTGCAGGGCTGGTAAACCGCTTCAGAAGCAATAAAAAAGCCCCATGAGGGGCTTTTCAATCAAAAATCGATTACCCGTAAACTTAGCTGGTCTGATCGGCCAGCTTTGGTTTCAGCACGCGCTTACCAATCTGAATGCCGGGCTTCTCAACATACTTATAGAGTAAGGAAGCCAGCGCGTAGGTCACTGGAATAGCAAAAACGCAGACAATCATAAAGCGCATCAGGTCGCTCTTAAGCTCAAGGTCCGTATGATTGAGCAGCAGCGCGATCAGCGGAATCACAATCAACAGATGCAGTAAGTAGACTGAGAACGACACGTCGCCCAGCCAGGTGCTGAGACGGTTGTTCAGTAATTTACGCGGCAGGGCAATCAACTGAGCCCGCATGCTACCCTGCGGATATTGCCACAGAATGGCCGCCATACCGACGATCATCAGCACTTCCATAATCACCTGAAGCTTAATCGCGCCAAGGCCCATCGCCACGCTGGCGACCGGGCCGAGCAGCGCATAGGCGACGTACAACAGGGATTTACGGCGAATTGCTTCGGCCAGCAGCATGCCCGACAGGAACATGTTCAGCTTAATCAGGATCATTGAAGGCATCTCAAACGCCTCATAATAATCCGCCAGCACATATCGACCGGCGCAGCAGAGCGCCATGATGCCAATTAATGAGGCCGCATAACCAAAGCGCAGCGTCACCAGCATAATGAACGGGAACAGCAGATAGAACTGCATCTCCAGCCCGATGCTCCAGTCAGGCAGCACGGTATTAAATCCATACTCGGGCAGCAGGCCGAACAGAAAACTAAAGTGGGTCAGGATGTTTGCCAGCGACTGGTCAGTGTAACGTGACGACTCAGTGGCGGTGCCGGAATAGAAATGAGCGATGGTGTCACGCATCTCGCCAAACCACGGGCCATAAATCAGGGCGATGATCAACAGCAAATAGTAGAGTGGGGCGATGCGGAAGAAGCGGCGGATCCAGAACGTCTTGATGGTTTCCGCGCTGCGCCACGGCTCTTTCTGCTGACGCTCGACGTAGTTTTTCGCCATCAGATAACCTGATAACAGAATAAACAGATCCACCCCGATGCCAGGCGATGAAATAAGCGTGATGTGGCAGTGAACCAGTAAGCTGATATGGCCAACAAGTACCCAAAGAGAAGCAATGCCGCGTAATCCCTCCAGCTCCGTAGACCAACCTCGTGTTGCAGACATAACTATTCCTCGCTTTTATCCGACTATCGGGGCTCACTAAGCCTCAAGGCAACAGATATGTAAACGGGCCTTTACAAAAGTAAGAAGATTCCGAACGCAGATAAAAGGGGAAAATCATCCAGGAAAGGGCGGAAAGCACAGGAAGTTAAGGGCGTGCAATGGCACACCCTTAACCAATATTACTGATTGAGAGTGCCGATCAAGCCAGTTTTAACAAGATCATACCTGCCAGCAGCAGGGTCAGACCAGCCCAGCCTTTGCGGTTAAGCCGCTGACCAAATAACACCCATCCGGCCGCGACCGTGGCGATAATCCCAAAACCGCCCCAGACCGCATAGGCGATCGACAGATCGATCCCTTTGACCGCCTGGGCGAGAGCGCTGAACGCGAGCAGGACACAGCCGAGTGAAAGTAGACCGTGTAGCGGTTTCTTAAACCCATCAGAATATTTAAGGAATATGTTGGCGGCAATCTCCAGCACGATAGCCAGCGCCAGCCAGGCCGCATGCACGAAATCACTGATGACCATGATTAACCTCCACTGATGATTGAGTGCCGGTTTTAATCAGAACAATCCCGATGATTAGCGTCATCAGCCCACAGATTTTCAATGCTGACAGCGCTTCACCAAACAGCTGCACGCTGAACAAGGTAATCATCATGATGCCAGTCCCCTCCCACAGGGCATAAGCCACGCCCAGGGCGATACGTTTGACAGCGAAACTCAGCAGAATATATGAACAGGCAATCATGCCCAGCATCATCAGGTAGCCTGAATGACTGCCGTTGAGGCTGGACCACTTCATAAAAAGGGTACCAATAATTTCAGTGATAATAGCGAGTGATAATAAAACCCAGGCGCGCATGGGTGTTCTCCAGCAACGAAAAATAACGACCTGCCATAACGCACAAAAGGCGGGCAGACTCAGAACAGTGTCGAAGTGGTGAGGGGACTACAGGGCGTTACGCCAGTGCTGATCGGCGGCGTTCCAGCCAGAAAGGAAAGCGGGGAAAGTCATTAAATGTGACATGAACATTTTG
The DNA here is from genome assembly GCF_037152305.1 of Pantoea sp. AS142. Taxonomy (NCBI): domain Bacteria; kingdom Pseudomonadati; phylum Pseudomonadota; class Gammaproteobacteria; order Enterobacterales; family Erwiniaceae; genus Pantoea; species Pantoea sp. AS142. Next base: position 72,916 of record NZ_JBBCMO010000007.1, read on the forward strand.
CTCATAAAATTTACAACGCATCCACATTGTTGCTTCTCATCAATGGACGGATAGTGCCTCCGGTAACGTACACGCTGGATTTATAGCATTCGGCACATTATGAAATCAACAGCAGAAACTACTTTGTTTGATGTCGGTTTAGGTTAGATGATTTGGTAAAGAGGGGAAAGAGGAAAGGATGTGTCGAAAGTAATACTCAAAAAAAAGGCCGGCCACCCAATGTGCCCGGCCTTACTTTGGTGACGTTGTCACGGGTTATTCAGCGCGCTGCGGGACCGTGCGCACCGGCGCATCACCGGCAACATAGTAAGCGGCGGTACTGCGTGGCAGCGGATCGCGTCCACGAATCTTATCGGCTATCTTCTCGCCAATCATAATGGTGGTGGCATTAAGGTTACCGGTAATGATCAGCGGCATAATCGACGCATCCACCACGCGCAATCCTTCCAGCCCATGCACCCGACCTTCGCCATCAACCACCGACATCGGATCGTTGCCCATCTTACAGGTGCCGCACGGGTGATAGGCAGTTTCGCCGTGGTTGCGCACGAACTCATCCAGCTGCTCATCAGTCTGGCAATCCAGCCCCGGACTGATTTCACGGCCACGGTACTTGTCCAGCGCAGGCTGATTGATGATCTGGCGCGTTATGCGAATCGCATCACGAAACTCATGCCAGTCCTGCTCATGGGACATGTAGTTAAACAGAATAGCGGGATGACGGCGTGGATCGCGTGATTTCAGGCGCACATGACCCCGGCTTGGAGAACGCATTGACCCAACGTGACACTGGAAACCGTGGGCATCAACGGCATTGGAACCGTTGTAATTAATCGCCACCGGCAGGAAGTGATATTGAATGTTCGGCCAGCTGAACTCTTCACGGCTGCGGATAAAGCCACCCGCTTCAAATTGGTTGCTGGCGCCAATACCGGTCCCGTTAAACATCCACTCTGCACCAATTTTCGGCTGATTCCACCACTTCAGCGCCGGATAGATTGAAACCGGCTCTTTACACTCATACTGAAGATACATTTCCAGATGATCCTGCAGGTTTTCACCCACGCCCGGCAGGTCGTGAACCAGCGGAATGTCGAACTGCTTCAGCAGTTCCGGGGAACCCACGCCGGAGCGTTGCAGGATCTGCGGCGAGGCGATAGCGCCGGCACACAGCAGCACTTCGCGGCGAGCGGTCACTTTGTTGATGGTATTACTGTCGCCCTGCAGATACTCCACACCGACCGCACGCTTGCCATCGAAGATGATGCGATCGGTGGTGGCATGCGTAATGATCTTCAGGTTTGAACGGCCTTTAGCCATATCAAGGTAGCCACGCGCGGTGCTGGAACGGCGACCTTTTGGTGTCACGGTACGATCCATAGGACCAAAACCTTCCTGCTGATAGCCATTAAGGTCGTCAGTGCGCGGATAACCCGCCTGCACGCCCGCCTCAATCATCGCTTCAAACAGCACGTTATTACCCGCTTTAGGCGTCGCTACGCACACCGGACCTTCGCCGCCGTGGAAATCGTTCGGGCCGATGTCGCGAGTTTCCGCTTTACGGTAATAGGGCAGGCAGTCCAGATAGCTCCAGTTCTCCAGCCCTGACTCGCTGGCCCAGTTATCGAGATCCATCGCGTTGCCGCGGATGTAACACATGCCGTTAATCAGTGATGAACCGCCCAGGCCTTTGCCGCGACCGCACTCCATACGGCGATTGTTCATGTAAGGCTCAGGCTCAGTTTCATAGGCCCAGTTATAGCGCTTTCCCTGCAATGGGAAGGCGAGAGCCGCTGGCATCTGGGTGCGAAAATCAAAACGGTAATCCGGGCCGCCCGCTTCCAGCAACAGGACACTCACGTTGCTGTCTTCGGTCAGACGGGTGGCCAGAACGTTTCCTGCGGATCCCGCTCCAATAATGATGTAGTCAAATTCCATTCATCGTTCCTCAGGTTAAGTGATTAAAATACTGACTGAAAACGCGTCAGCTCAACCTGCACTGACTTCACCTGGGTGTAGCTCTGCAGCGTCATCAGCCCATTCTCACGGCCAATGCCGGAGTGCTTGTAGCCACCCACTGGCATCTCTGCGGCCGACTCGCCCCAGGTATTGATCCAGCAGATACCCGCCTCAATCTGATGAATAACACGATGCGCCCGGTTGAGGTCCTGCGTGACCAGTCCGGCAGCCAGACCAAATTCGGTGTCGTTAGCGCGGCGGATGACTTCTTCTTCGCTTTCGTAGCTCAGGATCGACATTACCGGTCCGAAGATCTCTTCACGGACAATCTTCATCTCATCATGACAGTCGGTGAAGACGGTTGGTGCAACCCACGCGCCCTGGTCGAAATCGCCACCGGTCAGACGTTTGCCGCCGCACAGTACGCGTGCGCCTTCAGCAATGCCGGATTCGATGTAGCGCATTACGTTGTCGCGATGGCTGAAGCTGACCAGCGGACCAAAGTTGGTGGCCGGGTCGAGCAGGTCGCCCGCCTGAATGCGGGTAACGCGTTCGCAAATTTTCGCTTCAAAAGCCGACTGCAGTTTTGCAGGAATAAAGACGCGGGTGCCGTTGGTGCAGACCTGACCGGAGCTGTAGAAGTTCGCCATCATGGCGATGTCAGCAGCCAGATCGAGATCGGCATCATCAAAGATGATCAGCGGTGATTTACCGCCCAATTCCATCGTGACCTCTTTCAGCGTTGAACCCGCCGCATTAGCCATCACTTTTTTGCCGCTGACCACACCGCCAGTAAAGGAGACTTTGTCGATGCCAGTATGTTCAGTAAGCAACTGACCGGTGACCGAACCAATGCCCGGTAGCACGTTGAACACACCATCCGGCAGACCCGCTTCCGTGTAAATTTCCGCCAGCTTCAGGGCGGTAAGCGGGGTCATTTCGCTCGGTTTAAAGATCATCGCGTTACCGGCTGCCAGTGCTGGCGCGGATTTCCACAGGGCGATCTGAATCGGGTAGTTCCAGGCACCAATACCGGCGACCACGCCCAGCGGTTCGCGGCGGGTGTAGACAAAGGAGGTTTCACGCAACGGAATCTGCTGGCCTTCCAGTGCCGGAATCAGACCGGCGTAATACTCCAGCACGTCTGCGCCGGTGACGATATCGACGCTGGAGGTTTCGCTGAAGGGTTTACCGGTGTCGAGCATCTCCAGCTCTGCCAGTTCATCATTACGCTGGCGCAGAAGTTCGACGGCGCGACGCAAAATGCGTGAGCGCTCCATGGCGGTCATTGCGGCCCAGACTTTCTGGCCTTTTCTGGCGGCAGCAACGGCGCGATTGACATCCTCCTGGCCGGCAGCATGAACGTCTGCCAGCACGTCGCCGTTGACCGGGTTAATCGTCTGGAACGTTTCGCCAGACGCTGCGGCAACATAGGCGCCATCGATGTAGAGTTTCTGCTCAGTGAATCGGGACATGTTTTCTCCTTCCGTTATTCGTGCTCGCCAGCCAGTTGCTGACGGATGAATTGGGTGGTCAGTGTGCGGGCGACGACCGGGTTAAAAGGCTTACCGCTCAGTGCAGCGCGAAGCCATAGACCATCGATCAGGGCCGCCAGACCGTGTGCGGCCAGGCGAGCCGTTGCCAGCGGCAGTTCTCGCCGGAACTCGACCACCAGCGTTGAGTAGAGCCGCCGGCTGCTGACCCGCTCAAGGCGATTAAGCTGAGGCTGATGCATGCTGCTCGACCAGAAGTCGAGCCAGGCTTTCATGACGGCGCTTTGAACCTGGGTTTCATCAAAATTACCGTCAACAATGGCACATAACCGCTGTTCTGCCGGCGCATCGCCCAGCGGTTGTAGCCGCGCCGTCACCGCTTCACGCAGCTGACGCGTCACATCACGCATCGTGGCTTCCAGCAAGCCGTTCTTATCTTTGAAATAGTGACTGATAATGCCGGTTGAGACCCCCGCCCGACGGGCGATCTGGGCGATGGTGGCATCATTAATCCCTACTTCGTTAATCGTGTTCAGGGTTGCATCAATCAGTTGCCGACGTCGTATCGGCTGCATCCCTACCTTTGGCATAGCTCAAGCTCCACCCTCAAATCGAACCACTATTAAAACTTTTTTTGATTGCATGTTCAATATAAAAAGAAAATTTGTTAGGATGCTGTTCTTCAAATGTAGCGAAAGCGAAACGGCATTGAGTGCTACACTTGGCTCGATTGCCGGAGCAATTAACAGGAAGTAACAGAACGAAATGAGGCCGCACGGCCTGAAAACCGTGGGCGGCAAGATTTATCCATTGCGTATTTTCAGGATATTAACCAGAGGTAATCGATGAATAATCCACCTGCCGGTGAAAAAGACAGACTCAATCCCGTTGTATTTTATACCTCTGCCGGATTGATTCTGACGTTTTCACTTGTGACGATTCTCTACAGTGAACTGGCCGCGAGCTGGATCCTCAAGGCGGTCAACTGGGTTTCCGCTACCTTCGGCTGGTACTACATGCTGGCTGCCACGCTTTACATTGTCTTTGTGCTTTATATGGCCTGCTCACGCTTTGGCTCGATCAAACTCGGGCCGGAGCATTCTAAACCTGAGTTCAGCGTGCTCAGCTGGTCCGCCATGCTGTTTGCTGCTGGCATCGGCATCGACCTGATGTTCTTCTCTGTCGCCGAACCCGTGACGCAGTACATGCAGCCGCCGGAAGGCACAGGCCAGACCATGGAAGCGGCCCGTCAGGCGATGGTCTGGACGCTGTTCCACTATGGACTAACCGGCTGGTCGATGTATGCGTTGATGGGCATCGCGTTGGGCTACTTCAGCTACCGCTATAACCTGCCGCTGACCATTCGTTCGGCGCTCTATCCCATCTTCGGTAAACGCATCTATGGTCCGATTGGTCACACAGTGGATATCGCGGCCGTGGTCGGCACCATCTTTGGTATCGCCACCACGCTTGGCATCGGGGTAGTGCAGCTTAATTACGGGCTGAAAGTGCTGTTTGATATCCCGGAAGGCCTGACCGCGCAGACGGCGCTGATTATTCTCTCTGTGGTCATCGCCACCATTTCTGTGACGTCGGGCGTCGATAAAGGTATCCGTATTCTCTCCGAGCTCAATGTAGCGATGGCGCTGGGACTGATTCTGTTTGTGCTGTTCTTCGGCAACACCGAGTTCCTGCTGAATGCGCTGGTGCTGAATGTCGGGGATTACATCAATCGCTTCATGGGCATGACACTCAATACCTTTGCTTTTGATCGTCCGACCCAATGGATGAACAGCTGGACGCTCTTCTTCTGGGCGTGGTGGGTGGCCTGGTCTCCGTTTGTCGGCCTGTTCCTGGCGCGTATCTCACGCGGTCGCACCATCCGTGAGTTCGTGCTTGGCACGCTGATTATTCCCTTTACCTTTACACTGCTGTGGTTGTCAGTGTTTGGTAATGCCGCGCTGTATCAGATTATTCACGGCAATACTGACTTTGCGCAGGAAGTGATGAACCATGCGGAGCGCGGGTTCTACAGCCTGCTGGCGCAGTACCCGGCGTTTAAACTCAGCGCATCGGTCGCCACCATCACCGGTATGCTCTTCTACGTCACCTCAGCGGATTCCGGCTCGCTGGTGTTGGGGAACTTCACCTCACGGCTTAAAGACATCAACAGTGATGCACCGAACTGGCTGCGTATCTTCTGGTCTGTGGCGATTGGGGTACTGACCCTGAGCATGCTGATGACCAACGGTATCACTGCCTTGCAGAACACCACGGTGATCATGGGGCTGCCGTTCAGCTTTGTTATCTTCTTTGTGATGGCGGGTCTGTTTAAATCCCTCAAGATTGAAGATCACCGTCGGGCCAGCGCCACGCGCGACACTGCGCCTTACCTGGCTCATGCAACCGATCGTCTGACCTGGAAGAAGCGTCTGTCACGCCTGATGAATTATCCTGGCTCGCGCTACACTCAGCAGATGATGGAAAAGACGATTTATCCGGCGATGCAGGAAGTCGCGAAAGAGCTGGAATTGCGTGATGGCCGCGTCACGCTGGAGAGCGTTGCGCCGGATGAGGCCAACCCGATTGGCTATCTGGATCTGCGCGTCCATCTGGGCGAAGAGCAGGACTTCATCTATCAGGTCTGGCCGCAGCAGTATTCTATTCCGGGCTTTACCTATCGCGCCCGCAGCGGTAAGTCGACCTACTACCGCCTGGAAACCTTCCTGCTAGAGGGCAGTCAGGGCAATGACTTGATGGACTACAGCAAAGAGCAGGTGATCATCGACATTCTGGATCAGTATGAGCGACACCTGAACTTCATCCATCTCAACCGCGAGGCGCCGGGCAGCAACATCAGCTTCCCAGGCGCGTAAATCAGGGCCCGTCAGCATACAGCTGGCGGGCTTTTTTTTGCCATCGGCTGTGCGTCCTCCTCCGCCGCCTGCTGAAATCGACTATATTTTGGGCTTTGCTGGCCTGATGCCTGAAGGGTGTTGACAGGGAGTCATATGAGAAAAATATTCAGTACGTTTCTGCCGCTCTATACCACCACGCTGCTGATGCTGCTCGGTTCCGGTTTGCTGACCACCTATGTCTCATTAAGATTGGCCAGCGAGCAGGTTAATGGTGCGCTGATCGGCGCGATTATTGCGGCAAATTACATCGGGCTGGTGATTGGCGGCAAAGTCGGGCACAACCTAATCGCCCGGGTTGGCCATATCCGCGCCTACGTTGCCTGCGCCGGGATTATCACCGCCTCGGTTATTGGTCACGGTCTGACTGACTTTATTCCGCTGTGGGTTTTTCTGCGTCTGATTATCGGACTCTGCATGATGTGCCAGTACATGGTGCTGGAGAGCTGGCTCAACGATCAGGCGGAATCATCCCAGCGCGGCATGATTTTTGGTTTATATATGGTCGCCACCTACCTTGGACTCAGCGGCGGGCAGGTGGTGCTGAGCTTGCAAACCGGGTTTGGGGTAAGCACGTTGCTGATTGTAGCGCTCTGTTTCGCGCTCTGTCTGGTGCCGATAGCGCTGACCACCCGTACCCACGTCCGGCCGATGACACCGGCCCCCATGGAGCTGGGCTATTTTATTCGCACCATCCCTAAGCTGCTCGGCACCACCCTGGTGACGGGCATGGCAATTGGCGCGTTCTACGGACTGGCTCCGGTCTACGGCAGCAGCAAAGGTTTCTCTACCAGTCAGACTGGCTATTTTATGAGTCTCACTATTTTTGCCGGACTGGTGTCTCAGTTTCCGCTGAGCTGGCTCTCTGACCGCTACGATCGTCAGCGGCTATTACTCATTATTGCGATGCTGTTTGCCGTGGCCTGCGTGCCGCTGGTGGTGCTGCCGCATCTGACCTTCCACTGGATGATCGGCATCGCCTTTGTCGCCAGCATGATGCAGTTTGCGCTCTATCCGTTGCAGGTGGCGCTGGCCAACGATCAGGTTGCTGCCGAGCGGCGGGTGTCGTTAACCGCCTGTCTGCTGATGGCGTTTGGTATTGGTGCCAGTATCGGGCCACTGGTGATTGGCGCACTGATGCAGCCGCTGGGCAGCAACATGCTCTATCTCTTCTTTGCGCTCTGTGCGCTGGTGATTGGCGCGCTGAGTTATGTGCGTGCGCCAGGTCCGCTTCCCACAACTGAAGTGCCGTTGCCGCACGTGGTGATGCCTGACAGTCTGGCAACCTCGCCACTGGGGGCAGCGCTGATTCCAACGCTGGAAGAGGAGGTGATTCAGGCGTCAATGGGGGGGCCAGAACCGGAAGAGGAGAGCACTGAGCACGATGACACGGCTGATGCAGATGATTGGCTCGATGACGTCCCTGAAGATCAGCGGCACAAAGAGCCGCGGTAAAGTGTTGATCACAACGCCCCAGCCTGAACCGATTAAAGCATGATGTCCGAATCTGACACGTGCCTGTCCGGTTGCTGGCTCGACATTCGGGCCAGCAACAGCGAAGCTGGTGCATACCCTTTTCACGGAGTAACACCATGCTGGAACTGCGCCCCAACTGTGAACAGTGTGATGTTGATCTGCCGCCATCTTCTCTGGCGGCACGCATCTGCTCGTTTGAATGCACGTTCTGCGCTAACTGTGCTGAGCATCTCATGCATCTTTGTCCCAACTGCGGCGGTGAGCTGGTGCGCCGTCCGGTGCGTCCGGCAGAAAAGTTGCAGAAATATCCAGCTAAAACGCGCAGCTAATCCCAAATGACACGGGTTATTATTCCTGCTGAATAGCCTGAAGCACGCGCTGTCGTTATTATCTTTCAGTCCCTGACAGAGCTACCACCTTAACTGAGTGCCGGAGATAAGCGCCGGAAGGGACGCTCCTTTCATCCACCGATAATCTCTCTTCGGCCTAAACTGGCCAGCCCATTTGCACTCTATCCACATCGTCACGCTGGTTCATCATTGTCCCTGACTATACTCTGAGGATGTTTTCAGCAGATACAGGCCAGGTGCACTGATGTATTACCACTACCTGAATGGCGCAGAGTGGCGACGGATCTGGGTGGTTGGCGATCTGCATGGTTGCCGCCGCGAGCTGGACGTGCTGTTGCAGCAACATCAGTTTGATCCGCAGCAGGATTTACTGATTTCGGTGGGTGACATCATCGATCGCGGGCCCGATAGTCTGGGTTGTCTGGCGCTGCTGGAGGAGCCATGGTTTCGCGGCGTGCGGGGGAATCATGAAGAGATGGCGCTGTCGGCGTTACAGGGTAACGAAATGGCATTGTGGCAGATGAACGGTGGCGACTGGTTCTTTCGGCTGCGAGGCGCAACGCTAATTGCGGCGCGTCACGCGTTGCAGCGTTGCCGTGCTCTGCCGCTGATTCTTCATCTGCAGCTTGGTGAGCAAATTATTGTGATTGCTCATGCTGATTACCCGGCGCAGGAATACGCGCTGAATAAACCGCTCGACTGGCAGCAGGTGGTCTGGAGCCGTCTGCGGCTGGAGGCGATGGAGTCAGGCGAACAAGCGGGCATCCGTGGCGCAGACGCCTTTTACTTTGGCCACACGCCGCTGAAACAGCCGCTGACGATTGCCAATCTGCATTACATCGATACCGGCGCGGTGTTTGGCAATCCTCTGACGATGCGACAAATTCAATGACTCAGCGGAACAGGCGACCGTCGCGCACCAGCTCACGTGGATAGCTGTTCTTGATGCGGCTGCCGACCTTTTTTGCCAGCCCAAGCGGCTGCTGCTGATAAGTGACAATCATCTCGTTGCGGGTAGGGTCGATGTCCGGATAGATATCCCGGCCGCGATACCACTCTTCCGCCTCTGCCGCAGTAAGCTCGAAGGTCTGTGCCGCATCAGGCTGCGCCAGCGCGATGACCGCTTCATGCTGCCAGCGATAGCCTTTAGCAAAGGTTTCTGCCAGCTTAAGGCCAATGCGTGAGAAGCGCACTTTACCCAGCAGCGGGGTAACAGCTTTCGGGAACAGCCAGATCTCTTTATCACGCTGCCACAGCTCCAGTGACGCATCCCATTTGAGGGAGACGGCAGAGGCGGCCTGAGCTATCTCACTTTCCAGCTTGCGGCTGAGGTGGGAGAAGGGCAGCTTACCCACTTTATAGCCCGGCAGCGGCAATGGATCGACCGATGCAGTTTTACGCAGACGGGCAACGAAAAAGCCCTCGCTGTCGAACATTTGCGGGAAGACATGCAGATAGCCCTCTGGGGTAGCGGCCTCGTTGGCACCTTTAAACAGCCCGGAGAGCGGCAACACTTCGACGGCGTCCGGGTAGCGTTGCAGCAGCCAGGCAATCACCTCCTGATTCTCAATCTGATTCAGGGTGCAGGTGGAGTAGACCAGCGTGCCGCCGGGTTTGAGTGCGTGAAATGCACTGTCGAGCAGATCGCGCTGAGTCGTGGCGATGTCATGCGTACTGGCCAGCGACCAGTTTTTTAGCGCATCAGCATCTTTGCGAATCACGCCTTCGCCGGAACAGGGGGCGTCGAGCAGGATGGCATCGAACTGTTCCGGCAGGGCTGGCCCAAATACTCGCGCGTCAAAGTGCGTTAATGCACTGTTGCTGACACCGCAGCGGCTGATGTTGGCGTGCAACACTTTCACCCGGCTGGAGGAGAATTCGTTAGCCAGGATAACGCCCTGATTGCCCATCCGTGCAGCAATCTGCGTCGTTTTAGAACCCGGTGCGGCCGCCATATCCATCACGATGCTGACCTCTGGCTGGGCATCAAACAGGGCGGTCACTGGCAGCATGGAGCTGGCTTCCTGTATGTAAAACTGGCCGCTAAGATGTTCGGCCACGCTGCCCAGCGGCAGGCTCTCATCTTCCCGACTGATCCAGAATCCCTCTTCGCACCACGGCACCGGCGTCAGCAGCCAGCCATACCTGGCGGTCTGGCTCAGGAAGTCGGCTACGCTTATCTTCAGGGTATTCACGCGCAGACTGCGGCGCAGGGGTTGCTGACTGTAAGCAAGGAACTGTGAGAAGCGCGCCTCGTCGGGCAGGCTCTGGCGCATTAACGAGAGAAAATCGGCGGGGAAAAGCGAAGAAGCATCAGACACGGGCACATTCCAGTTAAGGCAAAGGCGGCAGTGTAACATGAGGAAAGAAAACGGGCAGCCAGGCTGCCCGTTCAGGCTAAATTAGCGCGGAGACGGAATCGCCGTTCCCCAGTTACGCCACTCTTTTGGTGCTTCATCCTGCAGCAGGAAATGTTTATCCGGGTTCGCCTGCGGCGCCAGCGGCACCGTCGGCGGCGTCGCAAACTGAATGCCACCGCGAATAAACTGCTGGAAGGTGCCGGTTTTAACCACGCCACCCACCAGACCGAAGTCGAGGTTGTAGCCGGATGCCAGCCAGAACACCGAGTTGTTACGCACCAGATGCTGATACTTCTTGCTGATGCGCAGGGCGATCTGCACGCGGTCCGCCATGTTACCCAGTGAGGTGCCGGTCACGGTACCCACCTCCACACCACGGAACAGCACTGGCGTACCCAGCGACAGTGAACCGGCTTCGGTGGCATCAACATAGATATTCAGGCCATTAAGGTAGCGCGAATCGGTAATGGTACTTTCCTGTAGCTCAAAGGTCCGCGCGGCTCCACCTTTTCCAGGATCAACGTTAACGTAAGGCTGCAACAGGGTTTCCAGATGATTCACGCCCGTGGCGGAAATCTCCGGTGAGACCACCGAGAAACGACTGCCGAGACGGGCGAAATCATTAACATACTCGGGATAGAGCACCGCTTTCGCCACGACCTGATTGTTATCCTTGCTTAACGACAGGGACTCCACCTGGCCGACATTAATACCCAGATAACGAATTGGCATCCCTGCAGAGAGTTTGCTGGCGTCATAGGTGTGCAGCGTAATCTGACTACCCACCGCGCGGGCAGCCGTTTCTGACGGATAGAGCACGCGTTTTGCCCCCTTAGCCGACTCCGCACCACTCATGTTGTCGAAGCTGATTGCGCCTTTCAACGCGCGGTTAAGTGGCGATGCCTGCACCGTCAGGCCGCTGCCGTTGAGGCTGACACGCGCGCCACCCTCAGCCCAGAATACGCTTTCGCTGGTCAGCAGCTTGCGATATTCCGGCTGGATATGTATCGCAATGTCAAAGGCGTCAGCGCGCGGCGTGACTTTGACAATCTCACCCACCTGATATTTGCGGTAAAGCACGATAGAACCCGCCTGCACGTCAGGCAGGCTGTTGGCGGTCAGCATCAGCGTGGTAGAAGGGCCATCGCCGGTAATGCCTTCTTCCGCTTTTTCAGCATCAGCAAACAGCGGATAGGCCGTTTTCGGCTCGCCTTTTTTGCCCGGCTCCAGCCGGATACCGCCATCTACCCACTCACGGGCGCTGGCACCTAAAACCTGCATACCATCAAGGCCGAACTTCACATCGAGCCGACTGTTGACGATAAATTTGCTGTCGCCATGCACCAGATTGCGATTTTCAGGATTGACCGCTACCACGAAATTTACACCATTTTCATCCAGTGACCGCGACATCACCTGACCAATCTGCATGCCGTGCAGCATCAGCGGCTGGCCCTGATCGATACCGTAGCTCTCTGGCGCGCTGAGTTTTACCGTCAGCACGTTGGGTTTCTGCAGCAGAGTCTCATTGGAGGCCAGCACGGTGTAGTGCTGCTGCGGCTCGCCTTCACCCGGGACCAGTTCCAGCGTATTGCCGGTCAGCAGCGCGCTAAGGCTGGTATCGGTCAGGCTGATTTTCGGGCTGTGCATCTCAATGCGGGTGCCGCTGCGCATCAGACCGACAACAGAGGGATCGAGGGTCAGCTCGCCGGTGACCTTGCCACCCTCCTGCAGGTTCAGTTTGGTCAACGTACCGACCTCCAGCCCCTGATAAATCAGTGGGGTACTGCCCGCCTTGAGATTGTTGCCGTTGGGCAGATCCAGGGTGATCAGCACCCCGCGCTGGCTGTGGGCCAGATCGGGGTAGAGGCGGTAGTTCTGATCCGCTTTGGCCGTTTCTGCACCCTGTGGCGAGTCAAACGCTATAGCGCCATTGACCAGTGCCGCCAGACTCTCCAGCTGCACTTTGGCCCCGCTGAGGCTGACGTCAGCATTCACGCCCGATACATTCCAGAAGCGGCTGTTGGTTTTCACCAGATTGATAAAGCGACGGTCAATCAGCACATCAATTGCTACGCCATCGGATTTGTTATTAATGCTGTAGTCATAAACCCGGCCAACCGGAATTTTGCGATAGTAGACCAGCGAACCGGTGTTGAGCGAGCCGAGATCGGGCGCATGCAGGTGGATCAACAATTCGCCAGTATTAACCCGGTATTTGGGCTGCGTATCCAGTGCGGTAAAGGCCTCGCTCGGTTTTCCTTTACCCGGCATCATCCCGATGTAGTTACCGCCGACCAGCGCATCCAGTCCCGACACACCCGCCAGTGAGGCTTTGGGGGTCACCAGCCAGAACTGCGTATCCTCGCGCAGCGCGTCACGCATGTCGCTCTTGATGCTGGCTTTAATCTGAATGCTACGGTAATCATCGCTGAGATTAATGCCCTGCACGGTGCCCACTTCCACGCCCTGATAACGGATCGGGGTGCGGCCCGGCACAATACCATCTGCCGTCTGGAAATTGATGGTGATGGTGGTACCGCGCTCCTGATAATTAGTCCAGAGCAGCCAGCAGGCGATCAGCATTGCAATAATCGGCAGCAGCCAGAAGGGCGAAACTTTACGCTTATTGCGCAGCGTCGCGTTAGTCGGTGTAGTCGGCGTTTCCTGTTGCATGTGCATCCCAGAGCAGGCGGCTGTCCAGCCACTCAACAGACATAATGGTCAGGATGACGGCCGCGCCAAAAAACAGCGCCGCCGGTCCCATGGTAAAAGCCAGCAGCTGATCACGGTTGACCAGCGACAGGGTTAATGAAATGACAAACAGATCGAGCATTGACCAGCGGCCAACCCAGGTCACAAACCGCAACAAGCGGATGCGGGTTCTCAGCCCCTGTTCACAGCGAAAATGAATGCTGAGCAACAGGGTCAGCATCACCAGTACTTTGGTAAAGGGCACCAGAATACTGGCGATAAAAACAATCGCTGCCACCGGAATATTGCCTTCACCCAGCGACAGGATGCCGGAGAAAATGGTGTCCTCACGTCGTGAACCGTTGAGGTAAACCACAGAGATCGGCATAAGATTCGCGGGGATCAACAGCACTATCGATGCGATCAGCGCGGCCCAGGATTTTTGCAGGCTATGGCGGCGGCGGAAGTCGAGCGGAGTGTGGCAGCGCGGACAACGGCCCTGCTCATCGGGGATGGCGGTGTTGTGACAGTTCAGGCAAACCTGCATATCGTCACGGGCCATATTGCCAGGGCTTTGCGGATAGAATTGCTCCCACAACTGCTCCATATTCAGATGGATCAGCGTCAGCACGCTCAGCACCGTCAGGGCAATGTAAGCCGCCAGACCGTAGCCAATCTCCAGCGAAGCATAGTCCTGTACTTTGATCGATGCCACGGCGATGCCGATCAGATAGATATCGAGCATCACCCACTCTTTCAGCTTCTCCAGCATCAGTAACACGGGCCGCAGGTTCATGCCCAGCCGATGGCCAATACCGAGATAACAGATGCCGGCGACCAACGTTACCGGCGCGCCAATGGTGCAGAACGCTACCATCGATGCTGTCAGCACATCACCCTGCTGAGTCATCTGAATCACCCCTTCCAGCACGCTGGCATTAATGCGCATGCCGAGCAGCCGGATATCCACCAGCGGCAGGGAGAAAGCGAAGGGCATTAACACAATCATGGTGGCGGCCATGGCCATGAGGCGGGTCATTGGCCAGTCGCGACCACTAAGAATCTCGGCGTTACAGCGCGGGCAATATGCGGACTGATGCGATTTCACATCCGGTAAGGAAAAAAGGGTATCGCATTGCGGGCAACGCTGATAACGTGCGTGAGGCAATGTCTGGCTGATAGCGTGAATTTTCATAAGGTGATGCAATCTTCGCTCTTCAGAAGTAACCGATATTGTTCGTAAAGACATTGTCTGTGTGCCTGTCTCTGGCATCACGCTTCGATCCGCAGAATGCTAAGGGTATAGCAACTAACGCTATGATTCACCTTGTGGCTCTGGTTATTTAAAACTTATTTTTAACGAACGGTCTGTATCACCCCGTTCAGATGTCATTGGTAACGGTTAAATAATGAACAAAACTGCCTTTTACGCCGATTTGAATCGCGATATGCGCGCCTTGCTGGCGGGAGAAACGGCGTTCCTCGCCGCGATGGGAAACTTTAGTGCGCTGCTGTACGAACGTCTCGATGGCGTGAACTGGGCAGGGTTCTACCTGCTGACGGAAGCCGATACGCTGGTGCTGGGGCCGTTCCAGGGCAAAATTGCCTGTGTGCGCATTCCGGTCGGCAAAGGGGTGTGTGGCACGGCGCTGGCAGAAGAAAAAGTACAACGCGTAGACGATGTGCATGCCTTCCCTGGCCACATCGCCTGTGATGCTGCCAGTAATGCTGAGATTGTGATTCCTCTGAAAGTGAATGGCACTGTGGTTGGGGTGCTGGACATTGACAGCGTGGCGTACAATCGCTTTGACAGCGATGACGAATCGGGGCTGCTCACACTGACTGATGGGCTTTGTGAAGTGCTTGCGAACAGCGACTTAGAAAAATATCTGCAGCTGACGCGCTGCTAATCGTCTGGATCACATGGCATTTAGCGATGTTGTCATTATAATGTCGCCTGTTCATGCCTGCGCTGGTCGGCAAACCCGTTGTAATCAGGAAATTTCATGGAAAATCAACCTAAGTTGAATAGCAGTAAAGAAGTCATTACTTTTCTGGCGGAGCGCTTTCCGCACTGCTTTAGCGCTGAAGGTGAAGCGCGTCCGCTCAAAATCGGTATCTTTCAGGATCTGGTGGAGCGTGTTCAGGGCGAAATGAGTCTGAGCAAAACACAGCTGCGCTCTGCGCTGCGTCTCTATACGTCAAGCTGGCGTTATCTGTACGGCATCAAAGCTGGTGCTATTCGTGTTGATCTCGATGGTAACGCCTGTGGCGTTTTGGATGAGCAACACGTCGAGCATGCACGCAAGCAGCTGGAAGAAGCCAAAGCGCGTGTCCAGGCGCAGCGTGACCAGCAACGTGCCGCACGCCGTGAAGCAGGCGAAAGCGAAGAGGGTGCTGCACCGCGTCGTCCACGCAAGCCCGCGACACGTAAGCCTGCAGAAGGCGAAGCTGCGCGTAAATCGCGTCCACAGTCCACTGCGCCGCGTGCGACCGCCTCACAGCATCGCAAGCCATCCCCACGTCCTGAGCAGGAAGCCCGACCCATCACTGATACTTCAACTTTGCAACCCGGCCAGAGTATTAAAGTTAAAGCAGGCAAGAGTGCGATGGACGCTACCGTTCTTGAAGTGTCGAAAGACGGCGTTCGGGTCCAGCTCGCTTCCGGCATGGCAATGATTGTGCGCGCAGAACATTTGCAGTTCTGAAACGGAGGCTAACCCCGGCATGAACACCCTTTTTAAAGTTGGACTTATTGCGGGCTTGCTGTTAGCAGGCCCAACTTTCGGCGCGGAGAACATCACGCGTGCCGATCAGATTCCCCAGCTTCACGAAGACCCACAGGATCCGACGGTGAGTGAACGTGTTACTTCGCGCTTCACCCGTTCCCACTACCGCCAGTTCGATCTGGATCAGAACTTTTCAGCGAAAATTTTTGATCGCTACCTGAACATGCTCGACTACAGCCACAATGTGCTGCTGGCGTCTGATGTGGCGCAGTTTGCCAGCAAAAAAAACACTGTCGGAGATGAGTTGCGCAGTGGCAAGCTGGATCTCTTTTACGATATTTATAATCTGGCGCAGAAACGCCGTTTTGAGCGCTATCAATATGCGCTGACGGTGCTGACTCGTCCGATGAATTTCAGTGGCAATGACACGATTGACATTGATCGCGCCAAAGCACCCTGGCCGAAAAATCAGTCTGAACTGAATGCGCTCTGGGATGCCAAGGTCAAATATGACCAGTTGAGCCTGAAGCTGGCGGGCAAAAATGATAATGAGATTCGCGACGTTCTGACCAAGCGTTACAACTTCGCCATCCGTCGTCTGGCCCAGAGCAACGGTGAAGATGTTTTCCAGCTGGTGATGAACGCTTTCGCCCGCGAAATCGATCCGCACACCAGCTATCTATCGCCGCGCAACACAGAGCAGTTCAACACCGAGATGAGCCTGTCACTGGAAGGCATTGGTGCGGTACTACAGATGGATGATGACTATACCGTTATCAACTCGATGGTCGCAGGTGGTCCGGCAGCGAAAAGCAAAGCCATTACTGTTGGCGATCGCATCGTCGGTGTCGGTCAGCCAGGCAAACCGATGGAAGATGTCATCGGCTGGCGTCTTGATGATGTCGTGGCAAAAATCAAAGGACCGAAAGGCAGTAAAGTGCGCCTGGAGGTTCTGCCCGCCGGTAAGGGCACCAAAACCCGAACTGTGACGCTGACGCGTGAGAAAATCCGTCTGGAAGATCGCGCGGTTAAAATGAGTGTTAAAAATGTCGGCAAGCAGAAAGTGGGCGTGCTGGATATTCCGGGTTTCTATGTGGGCCTCACCGATGACGTGAAAGTACAGCTGCAGAAAATGCAGAAACAGAACGTCGACAGCGTAGTGATCGATCTGCGTACCAACGGCGGTGGCGCGTTGACCGAAGCAGTATCGCTTTCCGGCCTGTTTATTCCGAGTGGTCCGGTAGTACAGGTACGCGACAATAATGGTCGGGTACGTGAAGACAGTGATAACGACGGCGTGGTGTACTACAAAGGGCCGCTGGTGGTGCTGGTCGATCGATTCAGCGCATCAGCTTCTGAGATCTTTGCTGCCGCGATGCAGGATTACGGTCGTGCCGTGATTGTGGGTGAGCCGACCTTTGGTAAAGGCACTGTTCAGCAGTATCGCTCTTTGAACCGCATTTACGATCAGATGCTGCGTCCGGAGTGGCCAGCGTTAGGCTCTGTTTCTTATACTATTCAGAAGTTTTATCGCATTAATGGCGGCAGCACACAGCGTAAAGGCGTCACGCCGGATCTGCTGATGCCAACTGGCGTTGAAGCGGCTGAAACCGGCGAGAAATTTGAGGATAACGCACTGCCGTGGGATAGCATTAAAGCGGCAACCTATGTCAAAACCGGTGATGTGAAACCGTTGGTTGTGCAGCTGACGAAGCAGCATGCTGACCGTATCGCTCAGGATCGCGAGTTCCAGTACATCATGAAGGACATTGCGCGTTTCACTGCCCTGAAAGATAAGCGCAACTTTGTGTCGCTTAATCTCGCCCAGCGAGAGAAAGAAAACCACGAAGAGGATGCGTCACGTCTGGAACGAATCAACGCGCGCTATCAGGCCGAAGGCAAAAAGCCGCTGAAAAACCTGGATGAGTTGCCGAAAGATTATAAAGAGCCGGATCCGTATCTTGATGAGACGGTGAAGATCGCTAACGATCTTGCGCAACTGGAGAAATCCCAGCCAGACGCGCCAGCGGCTAAATAACGCGCTGTTGACAGAAAAAGCACCGCTTAGCGGTGCTTTTTTTTGTACGCGTAAATGTTTCCAGTAACCAATGATTAGCGGTGGTATACCCGTCTGTGGGTTAAGCTCCTCGTCATGCGTGTCAGAATGTAAAGTTATGTCTTTTTAGGCACTTAAACGTTAAGGTCACTTGAAAAGCCGCTCAATGCTCATAGGATATGTATCCGCGTATAGGCGCGTGAACTACTGAGGATGATTAACAAATATGATGCGTATTGCTCTTTTCCTGATGACCAACCTGGCTGTGATGTTGGTATTCGGGCTGATTCTCAGCCTGACAGGGATCCAGTCAAGCAGTGTCCAGGGCCTGATGATCATGGCAGGCCTGTTTGGCTTCGGCGGTGCGTTTGTTTCACTGCTGATGTCGAAGTGGATGGCGCTGCGATCGGTTGGTGGTGAAGTGATTGAACAGCCACGCAACGAAACCGAGCGCTGGCTGGTGGATACTATCGGCCGTCAGGCACAACAGGCGGGCATTGCGATGCCACAGGTCGCAATTTATCACGCACCTGACATCAATGCCTTTGCCACTGGCGCACGGCGTAACGCCTCACTGGTTGCTGTCTCAACCGGTCTGCTGCAGAACATGAGCCGTGATGAAGCGGAAGCGGTGCTGGCACATGAAGTGTCGCACATCGCTAACGGCGACATGATTACCATGACGCTGATCCAGGGTGTGGTGAACACCTTTGTGATTTTCGTTTCACGTATTCTGGCGCAGATCGCGGCGGGCTTTATGTCCGGCAACCGTGATGGCGAGGAGAGCAGCAACGGTAACCCGCTGGTCTACTTTGCGGTGTCGATGGTGCTGGAACTGGTGTTCGGTATTCTCGCCAGCATTATAACGATGTGGTTCTCCCGTCACCGTGAGTTCCACGCCGATGCCGGTTCAGCGAAGCTGGTGGGTCGCGAGAAAATGATTGCGGCGTTACAGCGCCTGAAAACCAGCTACGAACCACAGGAGCCGAGCAGCATGATGGCGTTCTGCATCAACGGTAAGGGGAAATCGTTCAGTGAGCTGTTTATGTCGCATCCGCCGTTAGACAAACGTATTGAAGCACTGCGCAGCGGTCAGTACCTGAAGTAGCATTAAGCAGAGCAAAAAAGGCGACCCTCGGGTCGCCTTTTCTGTTTAAAAACGCAAATCAAAGTGATTCAGACAGCGATATCTTCGCTCAGCGCACAGGGAAACCGGGCAGGCGAGGAAAGTATCCCGACGCCGATAAGGTGCGGGACGAAACGTCATGGATGACGGTAGTTTTTCCGATCTCACCGGGTTCCTGGTGCCGACTCTGCCTCACAGCGAATCAGCCCACACTCTGCTCACGGGGCGCCTTTTCTTATTCTTCCGTCATGCGCGGGTCTGCGTCATGCGCGACACACTGACCAGTGCCGCCAGTGCGGCAAAGCTTCCCGCCAGCAGCAGCGAAGCGTGCGTTCCACGCTCATTAAACAGATTAAACATCAGCGCCACCAGTGCGGCGCCCATACTCTGGCCCAGCAGGCGCGCCGTGCCCAGCATGCCACTGGCGCCACCGCTGCGATGACGCGGAGCAGAAGTGACAATGGTATGGTTGTTAGGAGACTGAAACAGCCCAAAACCCGCACCACACAGCATCATACGCCAGATAATATCGCCATCGCCCGGGTTTGCCGGTAACCAGGCGAGCAGAAACAGCCCCAGGGCGAACAGGGTCAGTCCGATCCCCCCTAGCAGCCCGGCATGGACTCGTTCAATTAACCGACCGGCAATCGGCGCAAACACCATAGTTGCCAGCGGCCATGGCGTCAGCAGTAAGCCCGTTGCGACTTCATCACGCTGCAGGACGTTCTGCAGAAAGAAGGGCAGTGAAACCATCGCCAGCATTTGCGCACAGAACGAACAGACCGACGTTCCCATCGACAGGCTGAAAACCGGAATACGCAGTAGGTCAACCGGCAACAGCGGCACCGCCATGTTCAACTGTCGACGGATAAAGAACCAACCCACGACCAGCAAAGCAATGACTTCCGACAGCACCAGCAGATGGCTCTGTCCCTGAGCAAAACCGCTCAGGGCAGAGATAATCAGTCCAAAGAACAGGGCATTCATCATTGCACTGGGAACATCGAATTTCTGTGCCGTCGCTTTCTGCGGATTATCGGGCAGCGTTCGCAGCGCCAGCCATAGCGCAATGGCACCCAGCGGGACGTTAATCAGAAACAGCCATTTCCAGCTCGCCACCGAGAGGATCGCGGCTGCGACCGTCGGGCCTGCCGCGGTTGAAACCGCCACCACCAGTGAGTTGATCGCCATGCCGCGTCCCAGATAACGCTGCGGATAGATAATGCGTATCAGCGCGGTATTCACACTCATCAACGCTGCACCGCCTAACCCCTGCAGCACACGGGCGAAGGTCAGCATGCTGAGCGTGGTCGAGAAGGCGCAGAACAGCGAGGTCGCAATAAATAGCGCCAGGCCCGCCTGGTAGACGCGGCGATAACCCAGCATGTCCCCCAGAAATGAGAGCGACAATAGCGAGACTATTATTGCAATCTGATAGGCATTTACAATCCAGATTGACTGTGCCGGGCTGGCATTCAGTTCACGCGAAATGGTGGGTAAAGCGACATTCGCAATCGCACCATCTAACACCGCCATCGTCAGGCCCAGCGCAATAGTGAGGATAGCCATGTAGCGCTGACCCGTCGGTAATCCATCCTGAGGAGAGGAGAGTGTCATAAGTTAATTACTAAAGAGGGTGAATATCATCATGCTAATGAAGTTAACGCTGAAATGCAGCGACCAGGCAGATAAAAACTGTCTTAAAATATGACTTAACCGTTAAAGCATTGCCGCCTTCCTGTGCCTCACTCTATACTGGCAGTCCGTTCCATTTTTTTTGAAACAGGTTAACAAGGTGTGCGATGTCCTCTGCTGAGAATGATAAACAGCCTGATTCCGTCTCTTCGGTACTTAAAGTCTTCGGTATTCTGCAGGCGCTGGGTGAAGAACGCGATCACGGTATTACTGAGCTCGCGCAGCGCGTGATGATGTCAAAAAGCACCGTTTACCGTTTTCTGCAGACCATGAAGTCGCTGGGCTATGTTACCCAGGAAGGTGAGAGCGAAAAGTACTCACTGACGCTGAAGTTATTTGAATTGGGTGCTAAAGCACTGCAGAACGTTGATTTAATTCGCAGCGCGGATGTGCAGATGCGTGAGCTATCACGTCTGACCAAAGAGACTATTCACCTGGGCGCGCTGGAAGAGGACAGCATTGTCTATATCCACAAAATCGACTCGCTCTATAATCTGCGTATGTATTCTCGTGTTGGCCGCCGTAATCCACTGCATACCACCGCGATTGGAAAAGTTTTGCTCGCCTGGCGCGATCGCAGCGAAGTTGAGGAGATTCTGCGGGATGTGGAGTTCAAACGCAGCACGGCCAATACGCTGTTAAGCGCTGAGGCGTTGATGACGGCGCTGGAGCAGGTGAGAACGCAGGGCTATGGTGAAGATAATGAAGAGCAGGAAGAGGGATTACGCTGCCTTGCCGTGCCGGTGTTTGACCGTTTTGGCGTGGTGATTGCCGGGCTTAGTATCTCTTTTCCCACCCTTCGCTTTTCAGAAGATGCCCAACAGGATTATGTTGCAATGCTGCATCAGGCGGCGCGTAAACTCTCATCAGAGATGGGCTACCACGACTACCCGTTCTGAAAACAGCGGGCCAGCCGGCCCGCTGTTTTGCTAATTATCGATCACTTCTCCGCTTTTTTTCAGCAACGGACAATCTGTGACGCCCACTACGCCACTGTCAGTATGCAGATATTGCGCGCTAATCACGCCGCGAGCGGTAAGATAGCTGCACTGCAGGCCAAGTCCGGCTGCATTCTTTGTACTGCCGGTTAACACGCCATAACCCGTGAACAGCATCGCCAGCCAGATCACCGCCAGCAAGCCTATCGTGCGAATAAATAGTTTCATTATGTCTCCTTGTGAAAGATAACTCAGCGCTCCATGTGGTGCTGCCAGTTACAATGATATCAGCATGCCTCGCTTTTCTGGTGGGATCGATCAGAGATAACTGAAACGGCTAATTCTGCAATGGTGTTAACCCCATTATCTTTTACGATGGCTACAGGTAGAATGAGCGGTTGTCATGTTCTGGCGTTTCCACTGAGTTCTACGAGGCAGTTATGAATGAGTTAGCCGCAAATTCGGGTCCACTGGTCAGTTATGGCCTGCTGGTCATAATTTTGATTGTGGCGTTTATCGTCTGGTTCTTTGTTAACCGGGCCAGCGTGCGCGCCGGAGAGCAAATCCGCTTACTGGAATCTTTGCTGGAAGAGCAGAAGAAGCAGAATCAGCTGCTGCGCCGTTTAATCGAGATGCAGCCAGGCACAGAGATGAAGAAAACTGATGACGATCAGGAGAAACGCGACTTTATCCGGTTGATCCCGGAACGTTAATCACTGTAGCGAGGCGGGATGGTCTGGAAAAATCCGTGGTATGACAGTCGCAAAGCGCATCACACTCCAGAGGGATTCTGTAATCCTGAACCGAATCTGCGTCAGCCGGGCTCTCTGAAGCGCTGGCGCAGAGAGCGCAAAGCACAGGGGCTGCCGCATCCACCACAGCAAGGCTATGAAGCTTTCACCGATCGATGGTGGCAGCCCGCCGATATCAGCGGCAGTGACGATAGCATCTGGTGGCTGGGACATGCAGCCGTGCTGCTGCGGCTGAACCAGCACTATATCCTGATCGATCCCGCGCTCTCTTCTCGCGCCTCGCCGCTGCCTTTTGCCGGGCCGCAGCGCAAAACGCCAGCTCCGCTCAGCATTGCTGATCTGCCGCGTCTGGATGTCGTGCTGATTTCACATAACCATTACGATCATCTTGATCGGCCAACGGTTAAAGCGATTGTCCGGCGTTTTCCGCAGGTCACCTTTATTGTGCCGCTGGGTCTGGCCAACTGGTGCAGAACGCAGGGCGTAAAACGGGTGCATCAGCTCGACTGGTGGCAACAGATGACGGTCGGCGATCTCCACTTTGATGCCGTGCCGGCACGTCACTGGAGTATGAGAACGCCGCGCGATCGAAATCGTTCGCTCTGGTGCGGCTGGGTGGTGCGTGCTGCTTCCGTCCGTTTCTGGTTCTCGGGCGATAGCGGTTACAGCGACAGTCTGCATGAGATTGCTGCTCGTCTTGGCCCGTTCAGCCTGGCCGCTTTGCCAATTGGCGCATATGCACCTAAGTGGTTCATGGCGGGACAGCATATGGACCCCGATCAGGCTGTGGCGCTGTGGCAGGCAGCAGGCAGGCCGTTGACGCTGCCTATCCACTGGGGCGTGTTCGAACTGGCCGATGAGTCACTGGATGCGCCACCAAAAGAACTGGCGGATGCGCTGTTGCGGGCAAACGAGCACAATGGCGGTTTCGCACCGTGGCGAATAGGCGAATGCCGCATGCTGAATAATTTCGACTAGGAATTATCCCAAAGCGTCCAGGATAAATAAAAACCGGAGGTTTTTTTATCTACATCAATTTTTCAAATCAAAAGTTAAATTCTTAATAAGTAAAATCGGCTTGGTTGCTTTTATTTGGAGCAGGGCTAATGTATGGCTCCTGTTTTTGGTGCAAAAAAGTGTTAATTGTACGAAATAAAAGGCTATGTACAGGATTGACGTCAGATTATTGCTAATCTCCAGGAATGCCGTTTCGCTTATTCATTCCGTTATTGCCATATTTGTGAAATATTAATTTCTTATGGTATCCATCAGGTTACTCCTGGCAACAGAGGCGGAAGAGGGCGCAGGCCGCACTGTTGCTTTATTCGCAGGGCCATTTGTAAACCCCCATAGAACAGGCAATGTGAGCCTTCTGGCAATTGTGTGCACAGGCTCGCTGAGGCTTTAAAAATGGCTTGCCATTGTTTTTAGGATATGTGATAACAATTCCTGGGTTAAACGAGGTACAGTTCTGTTTATGCATGGCATCTTCAGTAAAGAAGTACGAGTAAAGACGTTGACGTTGAATACCGCTTCCTTGCCGAACCTTAATTAGTGCCTCATGCAGTAATGTCTCTGGTTTTTCTGTAAGACAGCTTTCGGGCTAAATAAACATCTTAAGGAATGTGCAAAATGGCAAAGATTAAAGGTCAGGTTAAGTGGTTCAACGAGTCTAAAGGTTTTGGTTTTATCACCCCTGCTGACGGTAGCAAAGATGTATTCGTACACTTCTCTGCTATTCAGGGTAATGGTTTCAAAACCCTGGCTGAAGGCCAGAGCGTTGAGTTTGAAATTCAGGATGGCCAGAAAGGCCCGGCAGCCGTTAACGTTACTGCTATCTGATTCGGCTCCAACTCGGTGCATCGCACCCTGACATGCAATCTTAAAGCCCTGGCTGATCAGCCGGGGCTTTCTTTATGCTTCCGATGCGGAAACGTTAGGGTTACACTGCGCCGCGTTATCTGATGCTGGAGCCCGCTATGTCCCTGATTTGCCCTCTTTGCCACTCTCCTCTTACCTTCACTGAGCGCAGCTGGTGCTGCGAGAATCGTCATCAGTTTGATCAGGCGAAAGAGGGCTATGTCAATCTGCTGCCCGTTCAGCATAAACGGTCGCGTGAACCGGGTGACAGTGCTGAGATGATGCAGGCACGACGGGAATTTCTTGAGGCAGGCTACTATCAGCCGCTGCGTGATCAGGTTGTCAGATTGCTTAACCCGGCGCTGAATCATCCGGGGTGCCAAATTCTTGATATCGGCTGCGGCGAAGGTTACTACACCGCCGCGCTGGCTGACGCGGCGGGCGATGCCGGGCAGGTTTATGGACTGGATGTCGCAAGACTGGCAATCCGGCTGGCTGCAAAGCGCTATCCTGCCGTGCGCTTTTGCGTCGCTTCCAGTCAGCGCTTACCCTTTGCCGAAAACGCCCTGGATGCGGTTGTACGAATCTACGCACCCTGCAATGAAGCGGAACTCGCACGCGTGCTGAAGCCAGGCGGCACGGTGCTGACGGTTACGCCGGGTTCGCACCATCTGCAGCAGTTCAAAGCGCTGATTTATCGTGAAGTGCAGTTGCATGCGCCGGAGCAGAAAGATTATCCCGGGTTCCGGCAGGTGGCGCAGCAGGCACTGCGTTACCCCATGGCGCTGACGGGCGCGGCTGCTACGACCCTGCTTCAGATGACGCCGTTCGCCTGGCGTGCGCGGGAGGAGGTCTGGCAAACCCTGCAGCAGAGCGAACAGTTCCGCTGTGATGCCGACTTTATCCTGACAATGTGGCAGCGCGATTAACGCGCTTCTACCAGGGTGTTAAAGATCCGCTCCAGATCGTCGAGTTGCTGAACCGCGAGCAGTAGCCGACGCTGTTCCAGCTGAATCACCAGAATCCCATCCTCAGAGAGATTCATGCCCTGAATCCGCCGGTAATCAATCCAGACACCCGCGTAAAAGAATCCTTCACTCTTCATCAGGAGCGTTGGCTTTCGCAGCCAGAAAAGCCAGAACGACAGAAAACTCAGCACCATCAGCAGTGAGGTGGTGAGCTGCGGGCCATGGTGAGTAATGTTGTTCCACAGCAGGATCAGCAGCAGCACGATAAAAATCAGGCCGTCGATTTTATGCCGCCTGCGCAGGGCAACTTGTAAACGGGTCGGGCCGCGACGACGGGGCAGAATTGCCTCATCATAGACGGCAAACAGCAGCAGGGCGGCAATACATAACACTATCAGCGCGTCGGTTGAAGACATCACATCTACCTCAAACAGGGTGAGATCAGCCGGTTATGGCTCAGCTCACCACGCTTAAAAGCCGGGAGCGCAGGCTCCCGGCAGGATGAAATTACACGCCCAGCAGGCCGATCCAGTAACCAAAAATACCGATGGCAAAGAAGCCGACGATAATCCACAGTGCGTTCACTTTACGGCGTAACAGCCACATACAGCCAAACGTCAGCAGCAGGGGCACCACGCCCGGCATAAGCTGGTCGAGGATCGACTGTACCGTGGTGACGGTAGTCTTTCCGGTGGAGTCGGTTATGCGTGATACCACCAGCGGAATGTTGACGTGAGTCCACTTGTTGACCAGCGCCCCCATCACAAACAGGCCCAGAATCGAAGCGCCCTCCGTGAGTTTCTGCAGAAAACCACCGCCCATGTCGCTGACGATATCGATCCCTTTGCGATAGCCATACGCCACGCCGTAGTAGCGGGTCAGGAGACGTGCCAGGTTAAACAGTATAAAGAACAGCAGGGGGCCCAGCAGACTGCCGCTCAGCGCGATACCGGCACCCAGCGCGGCAAATACCGGACGCACCGTACCCCAGAATATCGGGTCGCCTACACCGGCCAGCGGTCCCATCAGGCCGACTTTGAGGCCGTTAATCGCGCCATCATCGATGGGGGCGCCGTTGGCACGCTGCTCTTCCATCGCCATAGTGACGCCCAGTACCGGCGCGGCTACATAAGGATGAGTATTAAAGAACTCCAGATGACGTTTGATCGCCTGCTTACGCTCATCGTTGTTCTCGGGATAGAGACGGCGTATCACCGGCACCATTGAGAAGCAGAAGCCCAGCGCCTGCATACGTTCAAAGTTCCATGAACCCTGGAACAGGTTAGAGCGAATAAAGACGGCGCGGACATCACCGGGTGTCAGTTTCTTTTCGACTTTCGTAATATCAACCATGTGCTCACCTGTTCCTTAATCGAGTTCGTTATCAAGATCGTTTGCAGTTGCAGCGCCTGTTGGTGCTCCCGCCACACGGTTGTATTTCGGGCTGAGCTGAATGTAGAGCACTGCCATAACCACGCCAATTACGCCCAGCGCCACCAGGTTAAAGTTGGTAAAGGCTGCGGTAACGAAACCCAGATAGAAGAAGGGCATCAGGTAGCCTGCGCGCATCATGTTGATGACCATTGCGTAACCTACGACCACAATCATGCCACCCGCGATATTCAGGCCGTTGGTGACCACTTCAGGAATCGAACTGAGTAAGGCGTGAACCGCACTGGTGCCGACCGAAATCGCTACGATCAGTGCCGGAATGGCGATACGCATTGCCTGTAACAGCAGGGCAGAAACGTGAATCCAGGAGATGGCCGTGAGGTTACCTTTCTCGGCTGCTTTATCAGCTGCGTGCTGGAAGGCCACGGTCAGCGTACGTACGATGATGGTCAGTACCTGTCCGGCTGCGGCAAGTGGAATCGCCAGCGCGATACCGGCACCGACACTTTGACCGCCAGCGATAACCAGAATGGTAGAGATGATGGAGGCGAGGGCGGCATCGGGTGCAACGGCGGCACCAATGTTCATCCAGCCCAGCGCAATCATCTCTAGCGTACCACCGATAATAATGCCGGTTTTCATGTCACCCAGCACAATACCAATCAGCGTACAGGCCACCAGCGGGCGGTGAAACTGGAATTCATCCAGGATCGACCCCATACCAGCAACGCAGGCGACAATAAAAATCAAAATAATTTGTAGCGAGGTTATTTCCATCATACTTCTTGTCCTCAGCAGGATAACGAAAATGAGCCTGTAACCGCAGGCGCATAAGTGCTTCTGTTACGCGTTAACTTTCGCAATAAGGTCCATCATTTTTAGTTTCTGATCACTGGAAACTTTGCGTACTTCCAGTTCAATATTGCGTTCATTGAGTTTGTGGAAGGCGGCGATATCTTTTTCATCGACCGAGACCGCATTATTGACCTGGGTTTTTCCCTGTCGAAATGCCATACCCCCGATGTTGACGGTTTTAATATCGACACCCTGTTCCACCACGCGCAGCACATCTGTGGGGTTAGTAAACAGGAGCATCACGCGATCCTGACCATACTTCGGGTTATTCCACACCCGCACCATCTTATCGACATCCACCACATGTGCTGTAACGCCTGGCGGAGCGACCTGCGTCAGCAGCGTTTTGCGCACGTGATCATTAGCCACTTCATCGCTGACCACGATAATGCGCTGAACGTTGG
Source organism: Pantoea sp. AS142 (assembly GCF_037152305.1). NCBI lineage: Bacteria > Pseudomonadati > Pseudomonadota > Gammaproteobacteria > Enterobacterales > Erwiniaceae > Pantoea > Pantoea sp. AS142. The sequence goes on from NZ_JBBCMO010000007.1 coordinate 100,938, forward strand.
TCTCTTTTGTCCAGCGCGTCGCGACCTGTCCATGAATCAGCCGGTCATCAATGCGCGCCAGGCCGATTTTCATGTGATCACCGGACGCCATGGGTTTAGCCGGTTGCGCCGCAGTGACGGGTTTTACCGCGACCGGTGCTGGCGCTTCTTCTTTAGCTTTCAGAGCTTTGACCCCTTCACGACCGGTCTCAACCGCCACGGCGACCAACTCATCAAAACCGGGATTGTCATCGCGTGCCATCAGGGTTTCGACCAGCATTGGGATATTGACCCCGGCGATGACTTCATATTGTGGTTTGTCGACCACAATGCGGCTGGCCGCATTAAACGGGCTGCCGCCCCAGGTATCGACTAAAAACAGTACCCCCTGGCGGGTATCAAGTTCTGCCAGCCGAGCCTGGTATTTTTCAATCAGTGTTTCTGCATTTTCACCGGGGACAAAGTCTATCCAGCCGACATTGTCCTGCTCGCCCAACAGCATTTCTGCTGTTTTCAGCAGTTGCTCCGCTGCCCAGCCGTGTGTACCAATTACAATCGCAATGGTCACGTGCTACCTCCGTTCGCTAGAGATGCTCATCTGAATAAATGAACTGTATTGAGTCATACTTTGGTTATCTTTTTAACCGGGTAAATCGAATAATCGATATAGCTTCGAAAAATCATTGTTTAACTACATTAAGGCGGTCAAGTCGCGATTTATTTTAGTGATCGAAAAAATAAATTATGTGATGTCTGTCAGCTATTCACCCCGTCAAGTGGCCAGTTACCTTTTTTATGCGCCCGATCATCCGCCCTGCAGATTGTAAAAATAAGAAAATTTTTTGACGCAATTCCCCGACCTGATACATTAACGTTCTGTTTATTACTTCAGGAGTAACGGGCTTCAGCCCACCTTTATGGATCGTCACCGACGTCGCTTACTTTGTTCTTTGCGCCTGCTGGCGCGTCACCCTTCGCCTTTCGGCGTTTTCATCGCTTTTCCGACTACCCGGATGTCACGCTTTACCGCGCTGATACGCACCGGCTCGTTCTGTTCCCTGTTCAGGAGTCATAAATAATGGAATTTTTATTCGACCCCTCAATTTGGGCGGGCTTACTGACGCTTGTTGTGCTGGAAATCGTTCTCGGCATCGATAACCTGGTATTTATTGCCATTCTGGCCGACAAACTGCCGCCAAAGCAGCGTGATAAAGCACGTTTGATTGGCCTGTCGCTGGCGCTGGTGATGCGTCTGGGCCTGCTGTCGCTGATCTCCTGGATGGTGACACTGACGACGCCTCTCTTTAGCGTAGGCGGTTTCAGCTTTGCCGGTCGTGATTTAATTTTGCTGGCAGGTGGTCTGTTCCTGTTGTTTAAGGCGACCATGGAGCTGCATGAGAGGCTGGAGAACCGGCAGCTCGACGGGTCCGGTAATCGGGGATATGCCAGTTTCTGGGCAGTAGTGACGCAGATTGTGGTGCTGGACGCCGTGTTCTCGCTGGATGCCGTTATCACCGCTGTCGGTATGGTCAACCACCTGCCGGTGATGATGACCGCTGTCGTGATTGCCATGGGTGTGATGCTGCTGGCGTCTAAACCGTTAACCAACTTTGTTAACGCGCATCCGACCGTCGTGGTGCTCTGTCTGAGCTTCCTGCTGATGATCGGTCTGTCACTGGTGGCAGAAGGCTTTGGTTTCCATATTCCTAAAGGGTATCTGTATGCGGCGATTGGCTTCTCGATTCTGATTGAGCTTTTCAACCAGATTGCGCGCCGTAACTTTATCCGCCATCAGTCAAATCGCCCGATGCGTGAACGCACCGCAGAAGCGATTTTGCGCCTGATGGGGGGCCGCAACCGCGCCCAGACGGCCAGCAATAACAACACCAGCAGCAGCAGCGAAGAGGCCGCGCTGGCGGAAGTGATGCCGCAAGAAGCGTTTAAAGATGAAGAACGCTACATGATTAATGGCGTGCTGACGCTGGCTTCCCGCTCAATTCGCAGCATTATGACGCCGCGCGGTGAAATCTCCTGGGTCGATGCGAACCGTCCGGTGGATGAGATTCGCGGTCAGTTGCTGGACACGCCACACAGTCTGTTCCCGGTCTGTCGTGGTGAACTGGATGAGATCGTCGGCGTGGTCCGGGCCAAAGAGTTGCTGGTGGCGCTGGAGCACGGCGTGGATGTGGCGACCTTTGCGGCCAATACGCCAACCATCGTGGTGCCGGAGACACTGGATCCGATCAACCTGCTAGGGGTGCTGCGTCGTGCCAAAGGCAGTTTTGTGATTGTCACCAACGAGTTTGGCGTGGTGCAGGGTTTGATTACCCCGCTGGACGTACTGGAAGCGATTGCGGGTGAATTCCCGGATGAAGATGAAACACCCGATATCATTGCAGATGGTGATGGCTGGTTAGTGAAAGGGGGTACCGACCTGCACTCGCTTCAGCAGTTGCTGGACTTCCATGAACTGGTCGACCCGGAAGAAGACCACGCGTCGCTGGCGGGCCTGTTGATTGAGCAGAAAGGGCAGTTACCGCTGCCTGGCGATGTGATTGATATCACTCCGCTGCACTTCCAGATTATCGAAGCAACCGACTACCGTATCGATCTGGTGCGGGTAACCAAAGATAAACCGCATGACGAAGATGAAGAGGGGTAATGCAATGCTGAAGCGTTACCGGCTCAACCGGCTTCGCTGATTTTCCCTGACAGCCGCTGCCTGAACGCCGCGGCTGTTTTTTTATCTGTGGTGCAACGTAATCAGGCAGGGAGACATGGCGCAAGTTCGTCTGTTATTTTCGTGCATCAGCCTGATGTTTCGCCAGCCACGCCGGAAAGTCCTGAAGCGGCATCGGGCGGGCATAATAGTAGCCCTGCAGGTGATCCACACCACGCTCACACAGATACGCTGCCTGCTCAGCGGTTTCCACCCCCTCAGCCACCAGACTGATATTCAGGCGCTGGGCCAGCGAAATCACCATATCCGTCACGGTAGCGTTAATCGCGTCAGTCCCAATGGCTGCCGTAAAAGTTTTGTCGATTTTCAGCACGTCTGGCTGCAGATCTTTCAGGTAAGAGAGCGAGCTGTGTCCGGTGCCGAAGTCATCAATCGCCAGCCGGACACCTATATCGTGCAGTTGCGTAATCACTGACTGGTCCACCACCGGCAGGGCATCCCGCTCGGTAAGTTCCACCACCAGTTTCGGCACCGGGTTGGCAGGCCACCACAGGTTTTGCAGATCCTCAAGAATGGCACGGTCGCGGAAATGGCTGGCAGCAACATTGATAGCGATATGGAAAGCGGGATCATCGGGCAATTGAGGTAACTGCCTTACCACTTCATTCAGCACAAAGCGCGTTAGCGGCTTGATCAGATTCTGGCGTTCGGCCAGCGGAATAAAAACATCCGGTGCAATCCAGCCCTGACGGGCATTATGCCAGCGCAGCAATAACTCAATGCCGTCGCACACACCACGTCGTGTATTGATCAGCGGCTGGCAATAAACCATAAATTCTCGGGCCGTGATGCCATTACTGATTTGCCAGCTCAGGCTCATACGATTTGCTGTTGCCAGCCAGACAATGTAGCCCATCAGCAGACTCAGCAGTAGCGCCAGCGGCAACTGTGATGGAAGCTTCGCCAGCGCCAGCCGGGTCGGTGAAGGGCCATACAGGGTGAGCGTAAAGGGATAGCGCAGCGATCCCTGCTCATAGCTCACTTCATCATCTGCCGGTACGGTTGGCTCAATCAGCGGATTGCCATACTCCAGACTCTCTCCGTTGACGTTAAATACAGCACGTTCCACCCAGGGCAACTGCGGTTCCAGCAGATAGTTGCTCATCATTTCGATGTTAATCACCTGCAAAATGCCGGAACGGTTATCCAGGCTCTTTGGCGTCCACAGCAGTAAAACCGGGGAGCCTTTCAGCAGATACTGATCGGTTGACAGCACCATACGCTGGCTGTTGAAGGCTAAGTCGGGGTAGGTCTGGCTGAAAGGGATAGCGCGCGGGCCATAAATACTGGAGCAGTAAAGTTTGTCATTATCTACCAGCAGGATCGCGCGAACCGTCTGCAAAGAAGCGATTTTTTCGATGAGTGGAAAGCGAACATCCTGACAGGGCACACCGACCAGGCCCAGCGTATTGTTCGCTGAAACCTCCAGCGGTGAAAACATCCGATCAAACCGCATAATCGCTTTGTCGGCGAAATCCATCGCTAGCTGTTCAATGCGTGACTTCTCTTCAATATAGCGAAAGGCCAGGGTTAATATCAGCGCCACGGTGGCAATTGACAGTGTGATTAGCAAACGCTTGCGTCTGAATTGTCCAACATATTGCTGGGCCATAAACATCAGTATCCACCTTCCCAAAAAGCCAGAAAAAAGCAAAAAATAACGGGGTTAATATCGGCACGGCCAGGTCAATATTGAGGCCGGAATGCAGAAAAGCGGGTCTGGAAAGCTGCGCAAACCGGACGGCTGCGCGGGAAACACTCTACCGTTTAAACCTGCGCTGAGATAGCGCAGGGGGCGGATTTTCTTACATTTGCACGTCATTTAAACAAATTAAACGTTTCATTTAATCACACTGAACTTTAATCGCCAGACCGCCACGTGAGGTTTCACGGTATTTCGCGTTCATATCTTTGCCGGTTTCATACATCGTCTCGATGACCTTATCCAGCGAGACGCGGGGTTCACTGGTGCGACGCAGCGCCATGCGCGCCGCGTTAATCGCTTTAACCGAAGCAATCGCATTACGTTCAATGCAGGGTACCTGAACCTGACCAGCTACCGGGTCACAGGTTAGTCCAAGATTATGCTCCATGCCGATTTCAGCGGCTACGCACACCTGCTCCGGGCTGCCGCCCAGTAGTTCTGCCAGACCGGCCGCCGCCATGGAACAGGCAACTCCCACTTCACCCTGGCAACCCACTTCTGCGCCGGAAATGGAGGCGTTCATTTTGTACAGCACGCCGATCGCACCTGAGGCAAGAAAATAGCGCAGGAAAATATCCGGTGTTACCGGCTCGATAAAGTGATCGTAGTAGGCCAGTACCGCAGGCACGATACCGCAGGCACCGTTAGTGGGCGCGGTCACCACACGGCCACCCGCGGCGTTCTCTTCGTTGACAGCCAGCGCGTACATATTGATCCAGTCGATTACAATCATCGGATCACTGGAGTGTTTAGTGGAGGAGGTCAGCAGGCGACGCAGGGAGGCAGCGCGGCGCGGCACCCGTAACGGACCTGGCAACACACCTTCAGTATTCAGGCCGCGATCAATACAGGCCTGCATCGTCTGCCAGATCGTAGTGAAATAGGCATGTATTTCGTCGCGGCTGTGCAGCGCCAGCTCATTTTTCATCACCAGACCCGACAGTGACAGGCCGGTTTCACGACAGTGAGCCAGCAGATCTTTGGCTGAGTGGAACGGCCAGGGCACAGAAACTTCGTCCAGTGCAGACTGCCCGAAATGCTCTTCATCGACGATGAAGCCGCCGCCCACGGAATAGTAGGTTTTCGACAGGATCAGCAGGTCGTCTGCGAACGCGAGCAGGCGGAGTCCATTCTCATGCAGTGAAAGATTCTCACTGCGAAACACCATGCCGCCTTCACGCGGGAAATCGACTTCATGCGCGCCTTTTGCCAGCAGCAGGCGCTCACGCTGCTCAACATCTTTAATGAAAGCGGGGATTGCATCGATATCTACCGTATCTGGCGATTCACCCGCCAGACCCATAATAATGGCGATATCGGTGTGATGGCCTTTGCCGGTCAGTGACAGAGAACCGTAAACATCCACGGCGATCCGGGTGACCTCCTGCAGCTTTTCCTGTTCGCACAGCAAATCCACAAACTGTTTACCCGCTTTCATCGGGCCGACAGTATGTGAACTCGAGGGGCCGATGCCCACTTTGAACATGTCGAAAACACTAATCACGGGTGACACTCCTCACAATTATTCTCAGTCTGCCGGGGCAGTTTATGGCGCCCATAGTAATAGTCATGCACCGGAAAAGAGCAGCTTTTCGCATGAAATAAACTTATTAAAGCCGATAGAAAAAATTATAGCGCAGCCCGGCAGGGCACTGACGGGCCTGAAGCCTGGAAACAAGAAGAAATGGCCTCAGAATGCGATCTGAGTACTCAGTGAACGTATAATCCCGGCGGTCATGCCCCACACCAGATAATCCTGATAACGCGATAGCCAGACCGGGTGTCTTACGCCCGCCCGCTGCACTTCAAGCGCGCTGTAGCGGCTGAGCTGCAATGCCTCGGCCAGCGGCATCTCAAAAGCGCTGCGCACCTCGTCCGGATTAATTGCTAAGCGCAGATCAGCCGGAATGATCCCCAGCACCGGCGTTACCTGAAAGCCGGTGCTGCTGGTCACGGCAGGCAGGGCGCCTAATACTTCGACCTGCTGCGGATCGATACCGATCTCTTCCTGCGCCTCACGGAGTGCAGTAGCAATCAGTGAGGTGTCGATATCGTCCTGCATGCCCCCCGGAAAAGCGACCTGTCCGGCATGTTTGCGCAGGGCGTGTGAGCGCTGCGTCAGCAGCAGACCCGGTTCAGGGCGCGACACAATCGGCACCAGTACCGCCGCATGGCGACCGCAGAGACGCTGCGTGCTGCGGGCAGGCTGCTGCAACAGAAAACGGCTGCGGAAAGCATCAAGTGTCAGCGCCAACTGAATCTCCTGTCTGTTCCAGTGCCGGTAAGATCCGGCTGACTTTATCGAGCGTTTCCTGGTACTCCGCTTCAGGATCGCTGTCTGCCACCAGCCCGCCGCCGGCAGCACAGTAGAGCTGCTGGCCTTCGGCGATCAGTGTGCGGATAGTGATACTGGTATCCATCCGGCCACACAGGCTGAGATAGCCAATACTGCCGCACCAGGCATTACGGCGCTGCGGTTCCAGTTCATCAATAATCTCCATCGCCCGGATCTTGGGCGCACCGGTAATCGAGCCGCCCGGAAAACAGGCGCGCAGCAGATCAGTGGCCTGTAGAGTATCAGGTAGCTCCGCCCGCACCGTGCTCACCAGGTGATGCACGGCGGGGAAGGGTTCAACCACAAACAGCTCCGGCACCGTAACTGAACCGGGCAGTGCCACGCGGCCAATATCGTTACGCATTAAATCGACAATCATCAGGTTTTCGGCCCGGTCTTTTTCTGCATGGCGCAGCGCCTCGGCCTGTTGCGCATCCGCCACCGGATCGGCACAGCGTGGCCGGGTACCTTTGATTGGTCGGGTTTCGATCTGTTTCTTATTCAGCGACAGAAAGCGCTCAGGCGACAGGCTGAGGATCGCACTCTCAGACAGACGCAGAAAAGCGCTGAATGGCGCACGGTTAGCCGCATTGAGCAGGGTGAACGCCTGCCACTCATCACCCTGATAACCGGCCTGAAAACGCTGCGCCAGGTTAACCTGGTAACAGTCACCTGCCTGAATATAGGCCTGAACCGCGTGAAAGCGCGTAGCGTAATCTGCATAGCTCAGGTTGGAGCGCCAGTGACTGGTCAGTGAAAAGGGCATGGACTCGCGCACGGGCCACTGCGCCAGCCAGGCGGCGCGGTTTTCAGCGTTATTTAATGCCAGCAGCGTCAGCGTTTGCCGATGATGGTCGGCAATCAATGCCCAGTCATAGATCCCCACCGCCATGTCAGGCGTAGTGAGATCGGCTGCAGCCTGCTGGGGCAGCAACTCGAACCGGCGGCCCAGATCATAACCAAACAGCCCCAGCGCACCGCCCTGAAAGGGCAGAGTCTCGCTGACAGCAGGCGTCACGCCCAGCGCATCGCACTGCTGCTGAACCAGCAGCAGTGGATCGGTGGTCGATTCGGTCGTGCCAGTGGGATCGGTGAGGGTCGTAATCGCACCGCGGGTCACCAGGGTGGCACGGGGATCGGCTGTCAGAATATCAAAGCGATTGTTGCTGTGGCTGGCCTGGCCGGAAGAGAGCAGCATCGCCCAGGGTAGATGGGAAATTGTGGCAAAACGCTGAGTCAGCGCATCCGGGGTATAATCAAGAGTGAGGGTTTTAACAATCATCGGGCAGAGAAATCAGCAAGCAAAGAGGCGGTCAGACTGACATATTTTTTCCTGACTGGCACCTGTTAGTTCAGCGTGGGATACTGTCTGCCCCAACGCAGGAGTGAAACATGTTTATTGGATTACCGGCTCTCTCACATGAGCAGCAACAGCAAGCCGTCGAACGTATTCAGGAATTGATGGCGGGCGGTTTATCGAGCGGTGAAGCGATCGCCCAGGTGGCGCAGGAAATCCGACAAAATCATAAGGGCGAACGGATTCGGGCGCTATTCGACGACGAAGATGAAGAAAACGAAGAAGAATAACGCCCGGCATGATTAACGTGCGGCGATGATTTTAATTTCGATTTTGTACTTTGGATTCAACAGACCGGCCTGGACCGTGCAACGGACTGGTGCGTTGCCCGGGGAGACCCAGGCATCCCAGGCTCGATTCATGGCTGGGAAATCAGCCTTATCCACCAGAAATAGCGTTGCATCAAGGATTTTGCTTTTATCGCTGCCGAGCCGGGTCAGTATCGCATCAATTACCGCCAGCGCATCGGCTGTCTGCGCTTCTGCGTCGGCATCCAGGTTTTCAGGCACACTGGTGTAATAGATGGTGTCATTATGGATCACGGCTTCGGACATGCGGTGTTCCGGGTCAATGCGGGTAATACTCATCGGTTTCTCCCTGGTTAATTGCGCATTAGCCTGGCATATTCCTGACATCGCTGTCACCTCTTACGCCTCACAGGCAGTGTTCAACAATCGCCTGTCTGTCAGCGATCACCTGAGGAGCCATCTGGAAAGTCGTGAAATATTTCACATTCGCCCCTTTTCTGTGGGACGAAACATCCGCGAAAATCGAATCCTCCCAGGTAAAGACGCTAATTTCGCTGCCATTGGGCTGGGTATGGGTGGTGTTATCTTTGGCAATGACGTTGGTGGTTGACCAGCCGCGATAAATACAATCGCTGAGCTGAGGGACAGTTCGGGCGCTCTGACCCTGAAAAACGGGCTGCTGCTGACGAGCCTGATCGGGAGTGGGTGCCTGGCAGCCACAGATCAGCAGCACGCCAGCCAGGGAGCCGATGCGGAAATAGTTCATAACGTTCCTCCGCCTGAGTCAGGCAGTCGGGTTAAGGCCATCTGGTTAACACCGTCTGAACGGCAATGTTAAGCCAGTCTCAGCACGTCAGCCCACGGATGCCACATCCCAACGTTAAGCTGATTTAATCATTATAAGCCGGGCATTTGTTTCCTTTCTGCGATCCTTTGCATTTGATAACTGCATCACACTGTCGGGCCGCAGGTCTGGGGGCTGACGTCATGAATTTCGCGCCCGCATTGGGGGTTAATGCACTGGCAGAGGGACGGAATTGAGGACACTACCTGCTTAAAGATGTTATAAATCAGCCGAAAGATAGCGCCACAGTAAGAGGATTAGAGAATGGCGAATACGCAGTATCTGTTTTGGGTTATGGCTGGCGCACTGACGCTGCTGCTTATTGTGATCGCGGCGTTTGTAGGTTTGTCAAAAGGCAATAAGCAGGGTTTCATTACTTTTGCTGTGCTTTTCATCATCATGCTGGCGGGAGCGCTTTACATACACCATTAGCGCTGCACGGTGAGATTGTTTTCAGTCTATTTCAGCAATTTCACGCCTGGCTCACACTTCAGGCGGAAAATGTGGGGCCTGCAGTGCCGGTTAACTATGCTCAGTTGAAATAGCAGCACTGCTATTTATCACCGGAGGTAATTATGTCTGAACGTCCTGATTACGATGAACCGCTGCCAGATGATGCTGAGATCTATCCGGAAGATGAAGAAGAGGATGAGGAAGACGATCCTTTAGAAAAGGATGTTTAGCCGTCTGAAAAGGATGTAGGACGAGGTTCCTGTCTTCTGAGTTAATCCTGCACCGCAAAACTGCCGGTCGTGCAGTTTTGCGGTTTCTCACGTTATGCGCCCCTGATTCGCCTCTCTCCGCGCTTGTGGGGTTAAGCCTGCTGATGAATCCCTCGTTCACCTCGCTGCTTAATAAATTTCAGCAGTCAGATCGTGTTAATCAGATAAACGTCACAGATAATTCGCTTAAATAAAGTCCTTTCATCATCGATGTTAATTTAATTAACATCGATGAAAATTATAAGCCCTTTATTCGTTCAGATTTTGATTTACCGCATTTTGTCACCTTGCTGACTCAAAGGTGAGCGAAATATTATCCCTGCCGCAAATTAGCTTATAAAGCAGGGATAAAATGAAACGACCTAAAATGTTAAGTCTGGTTTTGGCGCTCTCGACCATCAGCGCAGTCGGTGCGGCGGCACCGCACTGGACTTACGAGGGCAAAGCTGGCCCGGAGCACTGGAGTGAACTGACCCGCGATTTCCACATCTGTCACGAAGGCAAGTTTCAGTCGCCAATCAATATTAAAGATCCGATCGAGGGACATTTGCAGGCACTCGATCTGGCATACCACACTTCGGCCGAAAAGGTGATTAACAATGGACACACCATTCAGGTGACTGTTAATGAAGAAGATGACTTTGTTCTGGACAGTGAAAAGTTCACTCTGCGGCAGTATCACTTCCATACGCCAAGTGAAAACCAGATCAATGGGCACACTTTTCCCCTCGAAGCCCACTTTGTACACAGCAAAGAGGATGGCGATTCGGCCGTGGTGGCGGTGATGTTTAAGGTCGGGAAAGAGAATTCGGCACTGGTGCCGTTGATTGACGCTATGCCTCAAAAGGAAAACCAGCAGGTAAGCATTAATCGCCTGGTAAATTTACGCGATCTCTTCCCGGAAGACCTGCACTACTATCGTTTCAGCGGTTCTCTGACGACACCCCCCTGCAGCGAAGGTATTCGCTGGCTGGTGCTGAAACAGCCGGTTACGCTCTCTCAGGCGCAGCTTGACGCGTTTAGACAGGCGCTGAAAACCACCAATAATCGTCCGTTGCAGCATCTCAACGGACGCATGATTGTAGAGTAATCACGACGTTTTCTGCTCGCTTTCCCAGTGCCCATTCGGCATCAGGCCTATTGGCTCAGGGAGGACTGCTCTTCAGGCGGCCTTGTGCCGCCATTTTCATAACTCGCAGACATGAACCTGGCTCAGTCGCGAGCACTTCGCTACCCGCTTAAAATAGCTAAGTTATTGTTAATTATCCATTTTGATTTGTTGATCCAATACTGACATAATTACAGTGTTTTTGCCGTTCTTAGTGAGGGTATGTGGCAGACGATTTTGCAGTGGATGGCGCACTGGCGCTGGCAATCGCAGGCTTTAAGCCGCGTGAAGCACAACGTGAGATGGCGCAGGCGGTATCCGAAGCCGTAAAAGAGCAGGGTGAACTGGTTGTCGAGGCCGGTACTGGCACCGGTAAAACCTATGCTTACCTGGCCCCCGCCTTGCGGGCCGGTAAAAAAGTGATTATCTCCACTGGATCCAAAGCGCTGCAGGATCAGCTCTATGCCCGCGATCTGCCTACTATGATCAAGGCACTGAAATACAAAGGTAAAACTGCTTTGCTTAAAGGGCGCTCCAACTATCTCTGTCTGGAACGCATGGAACAGCAATCAATGGCGGGCGGCGATCTCACCGTGCAGGCGCTGACCGATTTGGTGACGCTGCGCAGCTGGTCATCCCAGACAGAAGAGGGTGACATCAGCAGCTGTGCTGGCGTGACCGAAGACAGCCCGGTCTGGCCGCTGGTCACCAGCACCAACGATAACTGCCTCGGCACGGATTGCCCACGCTATAAAGAGTGTTTCGTGGTCAGAGCGCGAAAACGCGCAATGGACGCCGATGTGGTGGTAGTGAATCACCATTTGTTCCTCGCCGATCTGGTGGTGAAAGAGGGCGGCTTTGGCGAACTTATTCCTGAAGCTGATGTCATGATCTTCGACGAAGCCCATCAGTTGCCTGATATCGCCAGTCAATATTTTGGACAGCAGCTCTCCAGCCGCCAGTTACTCGATCTCGCCAAAGACATTATCACCGCTTATCGCACTGAAGTTCGGGATGCTCAGCAACTGCAGAAATCGGCAGACCGCCTGGCGCAATGCGCGCAGGATTTCCGTCTGTCGTTAGGCGATCCTGGCTATCGCGGTAATCTGCGCGAGCTGCTGAGCGATAACGCGATACTGCGAATGTTCACTCTGCTGGATGATGCACTTGAGCTTTGTTACGACGTTATTAAACTCTCACTGGGCCGTTCAGCCTTACTGGATGCCGCCTTTGAGCGGGCCGCGCTCTATCGTGGCCGATTAAAACGGCTGCGGGCGATTAACGAGCCGGGCTACAGCTACTGGTATGAATGCACCTCGCGTCACTTTACCCTGGCGCTGACGCCGCTCTCGGTGGCGGAACGCTTTCGTGAAGTGATGGATAATCGTAAGGCTGCCTGGATCTTCACCTCCGCCACCCTGGCGGTGGATGGAAAAATGGCCCACTTCGCCGAACGGCTGGGTGTCAATGCGGCAAAAAGTTTGATTCTGAACAGCCCGTTCGACTTTGCGAAGCAGGCACTGCTCTGCGTCCCGCGCAATCTGCCGGAGCCTAACCGTCCGGGTGGTGCACGTCAGCTGGCCGCGATGATGAAGCCGCTGATTGATGCCAATAAAGGCCGCTGTTTCTTTCTCTGCACCTCTCATCTGATGATGCGTGAACTGGCAGCAGAATTTCGCGCCTCAATGACACTGCCGGTGCTGGTGCAGGGTGAAACCAGCAAAGGCCAGTTACTGCAACAATTCATTGAGAAGGGCAATGCCCTGCTGGTGGCGACCAGCAGTTTCTGGGAGGGCGTGGATGTGCGGGGTGACGCGCTGTCGCTGGTCATTATCGACAAACTGCCGTTCACCTCACCGGAAGATCCGCTGTTAAAAGCCAGAATGGAAGATTGCCGTATTCGTGGCGGCGATCCTTTTGCGGATGTGCAGTTGCCGGATGCGGTGATTACTCTTAAACAGGGCGTGGGGCGTTTGATTCGTGATACTGACGATCGTGGCGTCCTGGTTATTTGCGATCAGCGGCTGGTGTCACGTCCTTATGGCGCACTGTTTATAAACAGCCTGCCGCCGACGCCGCGAACCCGTGATATGGCCCGTGCCATCGCCTTTATCCGCCAGCAACCCGAACCAGACGCGTAATTCTATGCTAAGATGCGCGCCGTTTTCTTTCTTCTGAGGTAGTCATGTCAGCCCGAATTTTAGCGCTGGATACGGCGACAGAAGCCTGTTCAGCCGCCTTGCTGAATCAGCAACAGATTGATGCCCGATTCGAAATTGCCCCACGCGATCATACCCAGCGTATTTTACCGCTGGTCGAGGAGTTACTTCTGGCGAAGCAGCTGGAACTGACGGATCTGGACGCGCTTGCCTTTGGTCGCGGTCCCGGCAGTTTTACCGGCGTGCGGATTGGCATTGGTATTGCTCAGGGACTGGCTTTGGGCGCATCACTGCCGATGATCGCGATTTCCACGCTGGCGACGCTGGCGGAAGGTGCATGGCGTCTGCACGGGGCAACCCGGGTATTAACCGCTATCGATGCGCGGATGGGTGAGGTCTACTGGGCCGAATATCAGCGTGATGCACAGGGTGCCTGGCAGGGTGAGGCCAGCGAAAGTGTGCTGTCGCCCGAGGCGGCACTGGAAAGGATGCAGGCGCTCTCTGGTGAGTGGATGACCGCAGGCACAGGCTGGCAGGCTTATCCTGCTCTGCTAGAGGGACACGATCTGATCCTGAATGCCAGTGATGTCACACTGCCTGCCGCAGAGGATATGCTGCCACTGGCGACCATTTCGCTGGCGCAGGGTAATACGCTGCTGCCGGAAACGGCTGAGCCTACTTATCTACGTAATGAAGTCGCCTGGAAAAAATTACCTGGCCGGTAAAATGCACGCAACTTATTGTTATGCGTCCAGTCTAAGTCTTTACCTAACGGGAGAACGTCTATGTCGTCAATGTGTGGTAAAGGGCTTTCAGGTCTGCTGCTGACCTGTATGCTGGTGTTAACCGGTTGTGTTTCAATTCCTGACACCCTGCAGGGGAGTTCACCTCAGCCACAGCAGGATTTGTTGCGGGTCATGAACGATCCGGCCATTTACGTTGGGCAGGAATCGCGTTTTGGCGGTAAGGTGGTGAATGTGACTAACCTGAACGGCAAAACCCGGCTTGAAATTGCCGCACAACCGCTGGACGAGAGCGCCAGACCGCGTCTGGGGGCGGCCTCGGTTGGTCGGATTTATGCCGATATCCACGGCTTTGTTGATCCGGTAGATGTCAGAAACCAGTATGTTACGGTGTTGGGTATCCTTAAAGGTACGGAGCAGGGAAAAATTGGCGAGGCGGACTATAAATTTGCGGTCATCGATGTGCGGGGTTATCAGCGCTGGCGCCTGGCCCAGCAGGTGATGTCACCGCCACAGCCTATGGATCCCTGGATCTGGTATGGTCCAACCCGCCACCGAGGCGGATACTGGGGGCCTAATCCCTACTGGGGAATGGTCAACAGTGGCCCGACAGAGGTGCAGACCATTCTGACCGAGTAAGTGTGAAATTCATATTATTCAGCCCGGTCGCGGTTCACGCTGCCGGGCTTTTTATTTGCCTGTTTATCAGCACGAAATTTAGTGATGCACTTCGCAACCTCAACATGCCGAAACAGGCAAACTGGTACAATCAGTTAAAATATTGTTAAAAAACCCGGTTAGCTGAGGCAGCGATGGAAATACAATATAATTATCGGGGTGGATCCTTGAATAAGGTTTGGCTGAAACGCTACCCGGCAGATGTACCTGCTGAAATAAATGCAGATCGTTACACCTCACTGGTGGATCTGTTCGAGCAGGCCGCAAATCGCTACGCCGATCAACCCGCGTTTCTGAACATGGGTCAGAAGATGAGTTATCGTCAGCTGGAAGAGAAGAGCCGCGCGTTTGCCGCTTATCTTCAGCAGCAACTGGGCCTGAAAGCGGGCGACAGGGTGGCACTGATGATGCCTAACTTACTCCAGTATCCAGTGGCTCTCTTTGGGGTGCTACGCGCGGGTATGGTGGTGGTTAATGTAAACCCGCTCTACACGCCGCGTGAGCTAAAGCATCAGCTTAATGACAGTGGTGCCAGCGCAATTGTGATTGTCTCGAATTTTGCTCACACGCTGGAGAAAGTGGTGGCGGAAACCGCTGTTCGGCACGTTATCCTGACACGGATGGGCGATCAGCTGGCGCCGATAAAAGCAACGCTGGTTAATTTTGTCGTCAAGTATGTTAAGAAACTGGTACCAAAATACCATTTGCCGGGTGCAATCTCATTTCGCCAGGTATTGGACGTTGGCGCTACGCTCGATTATCACCGCCCGACGGTTTCGAATGACGATCTCGCCTTCCTGCAATATACCGGTGGCACCACCGGCGTGGCTAAAGGGGCTATGCTGACCCATCGCAACATGCAGGCGAATCTTGAGCAGACCCGGGCAACCTACGGCAAAGTGCTGCGCGACGGTAAAGAGTTAGTCGTCACCGCGCTACCGCTTTACCACATCTTCGCTTTAACGGTGAACGGCCTGCTTTTTCTCGCGCTGGGCGGTCAGAATCTGTTGATCACTAATCCGCGCGATATTCCTGGTTTTGTTAAAGAGCTGGGGAAATTCCCGTTTACCGCGATTACCGGTGTGAATACGCTGTTTAACGCGCTACTCAACGATGAGCAGTTCATTAAACTTGATTTTTCAACGCTACGTCTTTCCGCAGGTGGCGGGATGGCGGTGCAGAAAGTGGTGGCCGAGCGCTGGGAAAAGCTGACCGGACACTACCTTCTGGAAGGCTATGGCCTGACCGAGTGTTCGCCGCTGGTGTCAGTTAATCCTTATGACATCAGTTGTCATACCGGCAGTATCGGCTTGCCGGTTCCCTCGACAGATGTGCTGATTCTGGATGACGCCGGAAACGAAGTGCCTGCGGGTGAACCGGGGGAGCTCTGTATCAGCGGTCCGCAGGTAATGCTGGGCTACTGGCAGCATCCGGAAGCGACAGCGGAAGTGCTGAAAAATGGCTGGCTCCACAGCGGTGATATTGTTACCGTTGATCATGAAGGCTTTATTCGCATCGTTGACCGCAAAAAAGATATGATTCTGGTATCAGGTTTTAATGTCTATCCGAATGAAATCGAAGATGTGCTGATGCAGCACCCTAAAGTGCGTGAGGCCGCGGCGATTGGTGTGCCCAGCGATCTTTCTGGTGAAGCGGTTAAAGTCTGCATCGTGAAAAAAGATGCGTCGCTGTCCAAAGAAGAAGTGCTCGATCATTGTCGCCGTCAGCTGACCGGTTACAAGGTGCCGAAAATCATTGAGTTTCGTGATGAGTTACCAAAAAGCAACGTTGGCAAGATCCTGCGGCGTGAATTGCGCGACGAGGCGAAACCCAGCACGAGCTAAATCCGGACAGGAATTGAGGTTGAACGCCGGCATGTCCGGCGTTTTTATTGTTTTTAACATGGAGCGCCGCGCGTTGTTGGCTGCGGTGAAAATCAGACGTGAACTATTCCCTTATCGACCAGGATGATCAACTGGCAGACGTATGTCAGAAAGCGCGCCAGCATGCAGCGGTGGCACTGGATACCGAATTTGTCCGCACCCGCACTTATTACCCTCAGCTCGGCCTGATCCAACTGTTTGACGATCAGCAACTGGTGCTGATTGACCCGCTGAGTATCCGTGACTGGTCTCCCTTTATCGCTCTGCTGACCGACACCCGCGTGACCAAATTCCTGCATGCTGGTGGTGAAGATCTGGAAGTCTTCCTGCATCGCTTTGGCGTGCTGCCGACGCCGATGATCGATACCCAGATTCTGGCGGCATTTTCCGGCCAGCCGCTCTCATGGGGTTTTGCTTCGATGGTGGCGCATTTCACTCAGGTTGAACTCGATAAAAGTGAGTCACGCACGGACTGGCTGGCACGTCCTCTGACCCAGCGTCAGTGCGAGTATGCGGCGGCGGACGTTCACTATCTGCTGCCGATTGCCCGTCAGCTGATGATCAATACTGAAGAGGCTGGCAATACGGCGGCGGCACTCAGTGAGTGCGATAACCTTTGTCAGCGACGTCTGGATAGCCTGTCGCCGGATGAAGCCTGGCGCGATATCACCAATGCCTGGCAGTTGCGTCCGCGTCAGCTGGCGGCGTTGCAGCGACTGGCGGCCTGGCGTCTGAAGCTGGCGCGTGAAAAGGATATGGCGGTTAACTTTGTGGTACGTGAAGAGCACCTGTGGAAAGTGGCGCGCTTTATGCCAGGTTCACTCGGTGAACTGGATCATCTGGGGCTGTCAGGCCACGAAATCCGTTTTCACGGTAAAACGCTGGTGGCACGGGTGGCAGAAGCTGAGGCGCTGGAGGAGAGCGAACTACCCGCTCCGCTGGGCAATCTGATCGACTATCCGCACTACAAGCAGGTATTTAAAGCGATGAAGGCGCTGGTGCAGCAGGTAAGTGAACAGAGTGGATTCAGTCAGGAGTTACTGGCGTCACGACGTCAAATTAATCAGGTATTGAGCCAACACTGGGACCTTAAGCCACAGGGACGTCAGCCGGAATTACTGACCGGATGGCGGGGCGAACTGCTGAAACCCGGCATTGATGAAATTCTGGCGGGCTATTAACCGGGTAAATTTCCCCTGCCAGAGCGCAGGGGAAATTCAGCAAACGGTCAGCGTCATTTAGTCACTTCATCCGTTTCCGGCAGCGTCACGTTCAGCTCCAGAATCGAGATATCATCACCTTTCTGATCGAGCTGCACTGTCACCATTTCTGGATCGATCTTCACATATCTGCAAATCACTTCCAGAATGTCGCGCTTAAGTTGCGGAAGATAGTGGGGCTCACTGTCGCCCCTTCTCCGTTCTGCCACGATAATCTGCAGCCTTTCCTTGGCTATGTTGGCAGTGTTCTTCTTCCGGGATAAAAAGAAATCAAGTAATGCCATGGTTTATCCCCCGAACAGGCGTTTCAGGAAACCCTTCTTCTCTTCTTCGATAAAGCGGAAGGGGCGTACTTCACCGAGCAACCGTTCAACGGTATCGGCATAGGCTTTGCCAGCATCAGATTCGCCGTCAAGAATCACCGGTTCGCCCTGGTTAGAGGCACGCAACACCGATTGATCTTCCGGGATCACGCCGACCAGAGGAATGCGCAGGATTTCAAGCACATCTTCCATGCTCAGCATATCACCACGGTTCACCCGGCCAGGGTTATAACGTGTCAGCAGCAGATGCTCTTTCACCGGGTCCTGACTGTTTTCAGCGCGGCGGGATTTAGACGAGATGATGCCGAGGATGCGATCGGAGTCGCGTACAGAAGAGACTTCCGGGTTGGTGGTGATAATCGCTTCATCGGCAAAGTAGAGCGCCATCAATGCACCGGTTTCGATCCCTGCCGGTGAGTCGCAGACAATGAAATCAAACTCCATTGCCGCTAAATCGTTCAGGACTTTTTCAACACCTTCACGGGTCAGCGCATCTTTATCACGGGTTTGCGAGGCAGGCAGAATGTAGAGCTGCTCAGTGCGTTTGTCGCGAATCAGCGCCTGGTTCAGCGTGGCATCGCCCTGGATTACATTGACGAAGTCGTAAACCACACGGCGCTCACAGCCCATGATCAAATCCAGGTTACGCAGACCGATATCAAAGTCTATCACAACCGTTTTTTTGCCTTTCTGCGCTAAACCGGTGGCGATGGCCGCGCTTGACGTGGTCTTACCAACGCCCCCTTTACCGGATGTAACTACAATAATGCGTGCCATAAATGTTGATTTCCTTAACAAAAGAAAAGGGGCCTAATTAAGTGTCTGGATAGTCAGCGCGCCATCCTGCAGGCACAGGCGCGCGGCTTTACCAAAGAATTCTTGCGGGATCTGATCCATGATCCAGTACTCTCCGGCAATCGAGACCAGCTCGGCAGCCAGGCTGGTACAAAAAATCTGGCAGTTGCGGTCACCGCTGGCACCCGCCAGGGCGCGACCCCGCATCATGCCGTAAATATGAATGTTGCCATCGGCGACCAGTTCGGCACCGGCACTGACGCTGCTGGTGATAATCAAATCAGCGTCACGCGCATAAATCTGCTGGCCTGAGCGCACCGGGGTGTTCACGATGCGGGTTTTCGTTGTCACCGTTTCGGCAGCAACCGGCAGAGGTTCAGGTATTGGCACCGGCTGCGGCGGTTCGGCACGCGATCTGGCCTCTTTACCTTCTGCCAGCACCGGCAGGCCAGCCCGGGTGATCATGCGTTTCAGTGCTTCATCCTTGCAGCCGCTTACGCCAACGATGCGTAAACCGGTGGCAAGAATCGCCTGCTGTAGCTGTTTCCAATTAACATTGGCACTCAGCGTGGCGACGTTAAGAACCACTGGGGCGTTTTTCAGGAAATCTGGAGCCTGGTCAATCTTGTCCTGGAGTGCCTTGCGAATCACCGCAGGGTCAGGGTGATGCAAATGGACGACAGACAGGGTGAAACTGCTACCTTTGAATTCGATTGGCGTTTGCGACATCTGTCCCGACTCAGTCCTGTTTTCACTACCGTCAGCCTGGCGATGATAAAATCATCATTGAAGCGCTAACGGTGAATATTCGAAGTTCTGCAAGCATGTTATAGTTACAGCTATATTCAGACAAGCCTCAACGCCGGTTAATTCGAGTAAAAAATATGTTTTGTGTGATCTACAGAAGCCCGTTACGTGACCAGACTTATCTCTACGTTGAAAAAAAGGACGATTTTTCGCGCGTTCCGGAAGAATTGCTGAAAGGATTTGGCCAACCGCAGCTGGCGATGGTGCTAAAGCTCACGGGCCGTGACAGGCTGGCAAATGCAGATATCAATAAAGTTAAGCAGGGATTGTGTGAGCAGGGCTATTATTTACAGCTTCCTCCGCCGATAGAAAGTCTGCTAAAAATTCATTTAGAGGCCGATAAAAAAGTTTAACTCGGATTCTTCTGTAAATATAAATCCTGTCGGTGCGATTCTGTCAGGATAATATTGCTCTGACGCTGCGCAAAATTAACGGCGCGGCTTATCTGTTTGACCCCTTTTTAAATTCACTGCGCATTTTTTTCTCCTGATTTGTACGATTATTCAGCACTTCAATGCATCCATTTACGCTTTTTGACAAATTCCGCCCCCCGGATCGTTAAAAGGATCTTATTATCACGCCATGAGGTTGGCATTTCGACCAACGCATCAGCAAACATCAATCCGCCAGCAGCGCTGGCATCACACCTAACCTGAACAGGGGAAGAGCATGTATCAGCATCGTAACTGGCAAGGCGCTCTGTTAGATTTTCCGGTCAGCAAAGTGGTTTGTGTCGGCAGTAATTATGCAAACCACATTAAAGAGATGGGCAGCGCAACTCCCACCGAACCCGTGATCTTTATCAAGCCGGAGACAGCGCTGTGTGATTTGCGTCAGCCGCTTTCTATTCCCGACGCTTTCGGGGAAGTCCATCATGAAGTTGAACTGGCGGTGCTGATTGGCGCAACCCTGAAGCAAGCCACCGATGCGCATGTGGCGAAGGCAATTGCAGGCTATGGTGTGGCGCTGGATCTGACGCTGCGTGACCTGCAGGCCGGACTAAAAAAAGCGGGCCAGCCTTGGGAAAAATCTAAAGGCTTTGACAACGCCTGTCCCGTCTCCGGTTTTATCCCGGCGACGGAATTCAGTAGCGACCCGCAGAATGTCGAGCTTAAATTGCTGGTGAATGGTGAAGTTCGTCAGCAGGGCAACACCGCTGATATGATTCATAAAATTCTGCCTTTGATCGCACATATGAGCCATTACTTTACCCTGCGTGCAGGGGATGTGATTCTGACCGGTACGCCTGAAGGGGTTGGCCCGATGCGCTCGGGTGATCAGCTGGAAGTCTCTCTGGCGGGTCACGGCATCAGCACGCGCGTCCTCTAAAAACTTGCATCACCGCACGATAGGCTTTATAAGGTGCGGTTTAGGCATAATCCGGACAATCATCATGACTGACACCCCTTTCTGGCAACATAAACGCCTGGCACAAATGAGCGATGAGGAATGGGAATCATTGTGTGATGGTTGTGGGCAATGTTGCCTGAACAAGTTGCAGGACGCCGACACCGATGAGATTTACTTTACTAATGTCGCCTGTAATCAGCTCAATATTAAAACCTGCCAGTGCCGTAACTATGAGCGCCGCTTCGAGTATGAAGAGGATTGCATCAAGCTAACGCGCGAAAATCTGACCACCTTTAACTGGCTGCCGCGTACCTGTGCATATCGACTACTGGGTGAGGGCAAAGCGCTACCTGCCTGGCATCCGCTGCGGGCTGGTTCGAAAATAGCGATGCATGCTCAGCGTATTTCGGTGCGTTATATCGCGGTACGAGAGAGTGAAGTGCGGGACTGGGAAGAACACATCATTGATCGACCCGATCGCAACGGCTAAGTGTCTCGGTATCAACCCTGATGCATAAAAGGCTGCCAGTGGCAGCCTTTTATGATCTCAGCGACCAAACAGATCGCGGCGTTTAGGTTTCAGTGGCTGCGCAATCAGCACCAGCGCCGCGACCAGCAGATAACCGGCAAACACCACAATCATCCACTGCGGCATGCTGAGCGTCAGGAAAGTCCAGCTGCGTTCTGCGCAGTCACCGCTGGCAAGAAACACCGATGGCAGCCACTTATCCAGCGGTAATCCACTGGGAAAGCGCGCAGCAAAATCACAGGTAGTGAATGGGTTAGGATGCAACTGAATCATTGTATGTTCATAAGAGAGACGCAGGCCTTCCCAGGCACTGTAGATCCACAACGCCAGCGCCGCCAGACGTAAAGGCGATTTCGGCGCAATGGCACCCACCAGCCCCGCGCCCAGTACACCAAATAACGCATTGCGCTCATAGATACACATCACGCAGGGGTTCAGGCCCATAACGTGCTGAAAAAAGAGTGCGGTCAATTCCAGTGCCAGAGCAGTCAGTGCCAGTAATAACCAGGCTCCGCGACCCCGTGAACATTGATTCAGATATCGCAACATATTGCATTCCCTGTAAACGTTAATGCCACGCAGTGTAAACCAAAAGCGCGGGCAAACCAGCCAGGTTCAGGGAAAAATCGTGTGTAAACATGACCTGATTCTGATCCAGAGCAGGTTAAATGAGGATAAGCGGAGGTCATACCTGTCGATGTCCGGTTAGCGAAAAATGGGGATCGGCAGCGACGAGAGAACCGGATGCGATTTGGAGAGGCGAAACGGTTTGCGTAGATTATCCGGTACGAGCGTCCTGCGCTTTCAGGCTTACTGAACGCCGACATTTTGCTGTTCTGTAGTACGAGCAATTTCAACACAAAAAATTGTTCATCCCGCCAGCAATCTCATTGCAGCGGATATCTCTGTCAGCCATATTGAAATATGCGCCTGCACCCGGTTTTAATGGTTACACAGGCTATATCCGCTATAGGGCGTCTGGTATGATGAGTGCCCATCATGATTAGAAAAGCAACGAGAACACATTGCTATGGTTATAAAGGCTCAGAGTCCAGCGGGATTTGCTGAAGAGTATATTATTGAAAGCATCTGGAACAGCCGCTTTCCGCCAGGGTCGATTCTTCCTGCTGAGCGTGAGCTTTCTGAATTGATTGGGGTGACGCGCACCACCTTGCGTGAAGTGCTGCAGCGCCTGGCGCGCGATGGCTGGCTCACTATTCAGCACGGCAAACCGACGCGGGTGAACGATTTCTGGGAAACATCCGGCCTGAATATTCTGGAAACGCTGGCCCGTCTCGATCACGATAGCGTTCCGGTGCTGATTGACAACTTGCTGTCAGTACGCAGCAACATTTCATCGATTTTTATCAGCCGTGCGCTGCGCCATCACCCAGAAAAAGCGCGGGAAGTGCTGATGACGGTGAGTGCCGCCGCCGATCAGGCTGATGCCTATACTGAACTCGACTATCGCGTATTCCGCGGTCTGGCCTTTGCGTCAGGTAACCCGATTTACGGGCTGATCCTGAATGGCCTCAAAGGTCTCTATACCCGCGTTGGCCGCCATTACTTCTCTAATCCGGAAGCCCGTCAGGTAGCGCGTGACTTCTATCTCAAACTTCTGGCGCTATGCGACAAAGAACCCGGACAGGATGAGATAGTCGAGGTGGTGCGCAACTATGGCCGCCGCAGCGGTGAAATCTGGCACAGTATGCAGAAGAATCTACCGGACGATCTCGGCAGTAAACGTTAAAAAAACCGGACATCGCGTCCGGTTTTTTGTTTTTATTCAGTCAGAGTGATGAACCGCGTGGTGGATTACGATCCAGCAGTTCTACACTGCCATCCTCATTCTGCTGTTCCAGAATGACATCAAATCCCCACAGACGATGCACATGCTTCAGTACCTCGCGACGGCTCTTATCCAGCGGCGTGCGGCTCTGCGGGACATAGCGCAGGGTCAGCGAACGGTCGCCACGCAGATCCACGTTATAGACCTGAATGTTGGGTTCGAGGTTGCTCAGATTGTATTGCGCAGAGAGCTGCTGGCGAATCGCCCGGTAGCCCGCCTCATCGTGAATCGCGGCGATTTCGAGATAGTTGTTGCGGTCATCATCCAGCACGGTAAACAGACGGAAATCACGCATGACTTTTGGCGACAGGAATTGGCTGATAAAAC
The DNA here is from genome assembly GCF_037152305.1 of Pantoea sp. AS142. NCBI lineage: Bacteria > Pseudomonadati > Pseudomonadota > Gammaproteobacteria > Enterobacterales > Erwiniaceae > Pantoea > Pantoea sp. AS142. Next base: position 124,639 of record NZ_JBBCMO010000007.1, read on the forward strand.
TCTCATCCTTGAACTCACGCATCGCGAAATGCAGCGTTTCCAGCCAGTCCGAGCCAGCGATATCCGGGAACCAGTAGCGATCCTCTTCGGTCGGTGACTGACAGATACGCTTGATATCCTGCATCATCGCGAACCCTAAGGCGTAGGGATTGATGCCGTTGTACCACTGGCTGTTATAGGGCGGCTGAAACACTACGTTAGTGTGACTGTGCAGGAACTCCATCATAAAGCGTTCGGACACTTTGCCTTCGTCATACAGATGATTAAGGATGGTGTAGTGCCAGAAGGTCGCCCACCCTTCATTCATCACCTGCGTCTGTTTTTGCGGATAAAAATACTGACTCACCTTGCGCACGATGCGCAGGATCTCACGCTGCCATGACTCCAGCAGCGGGGCGTTTTTTTCCATAAAATAGAGCAGATTTTCCTGCGGCTCAGAAGGGTAGCGCGCTGCTTCAAACGGCACCGCCTCCTTCTCACGCCGGGGCAGCGTCCGCCACAGTGTGTTCACCTGACTTTGCAGATACTCTTCACGGCTTTTCTGCCTTGCCTTCTCTTCCTGCAGGGAGATCTTCTGCGGACGTTTATAGCGATCGACGCCATAATTCATTAAGGCATGGCAGGAGTCGAGCAGCCGCTCAACCTCTTCAACGCCATAGCGCTCTTCGCAGTCACTGATATAGTTTTTGGCAAACAGCAGGTAATCGACAATCGATCCGGCATCGGTCCAGCTGCGGAACAGATAGTTATTTTTGAAGAAAGAGTTATGTCCATAGCAGGCATGCGCCATCACCAGCGCCTGCATGGTCATGGTGTTCTCTTCCATCAGATAGGCGATGCAGGGATTAGAGTTAATGACAATTTCATAGGCCAGACCTTGATGGCCATGCTTATAGCGCTGCTCGGTCTCGATAAACTTTTTGCCGAATGACCAGTGAGAATAGTTGATGGGCATGCCGATGCTGGAATAAGCATCCATCATCTGTTCAGAGGTAATCACTTCAATTTGGTGCGGGTAGGTATCAAGCCGGTAGAGTTTTGCGACCCGGTCGATCTCAGCTAAATAGACATCAAGCAGTTCGAATGTCCAGTCTGGTCCGTCATTGAGTCGTTTGCTGTCTCTGATGGCTTCGTCAAAGATTGTCGTCATAGCGCACCTCTTTTTTGCAAACCGGCTGACCCGAAAGACAACCCGTTCTGGTTATTTAAGGCTTCGTCCTGAAAAAGGGAACCCGAAAAAAACTGAGCGAACACAACAATGATAGTCCACTGTCGCTTATCCGAAATGCGAACTCAAACGAATTCTTTGGCACAAAATCATTCAGAGCAGAGTAACAGGGAATTTAATAGCCTTTAATTCGAATGTTAACTTAAAACGCGGAAGATAATCCTGTTTATAAGTGGAATGTATGGGGTTGAAGGATTCTCCTGCAATGCGCAGATTTAACTGCCTCCATTATCATTTATTTCTGTGTTTAGGGATAAAGGCGCATAAAGCGCTAAAATTGGTCGCGCGGCAAGATTTTAGTTACCTGAAAAGTAAAAAAGATGTGAAATGAATGGTGAGATTCTGAGGTGGTGTCCGCTATGTAAATTCGCTGACTATCATCCGTTGAATAGTGAATTATGCTTTTATAAGTCGGGTGGGGGACCTATGCACGTTGTCATTCTGGGAAGTGGGGTGGTTGGGGTGGCAAGCGCCTGGTATCTTGCGCGTGCCGGACATCAGGTGACCGTTATTGATCGTCAGCCCGCCGCAGCGATGGAGACCAGCGCAGGTAATGCCGGTCAGATCTCACCGGGCTATGCCGCACCCTGGGCGGCACCCGGCGTGCCATTAAAAGCGGTGAAGTGGATGTTCCAGCGCCACGCACCGCTGGCTATCCGGCTGGATGGCAGCGGTTTTCAGCTGGAATGGATGTGGCACATGCTGCGCAACTGCGACATCAACCACTATCAGCAGAACAAAAGCCGCATGGTGCGAATTGCCGAATACAGCCGTGACTGCCTGAAAGCGTTGCGCAGTGAAACCGGCATCGCCTATGAAGGACGTCAGGGCGGGACATTGCAGCTGTTCCGCACTCAGCAGCAGTTTGACAGCGCCAGCAAAGATATTGCGGTGCTGCGCGACGCGGGCGTGCCCTATGAGCTGTTGCAGGCGCATGAGCTGTCACGCGTTGAACCAGCGCTTGAGGCAACCCAGCATAAGCTCACCGGCGGACTACGACTGCCCAACGATGAAACCGGCGACTGTCAACTCTTTACTCAGCGGCTGGCAAAAATGGCCGAAGAGGCGGGCGTGGTATTCCGCTTTAACACCCCGGTGGATCACCTGTTGCGCGATGGAAATCGCATTTATGGCGTAAAGTGCGGCGAGGAGATTATTAAGGCGGACAGCTACGTGGTGGCATTTGGTTCCTACTCCACCGCGTTATTAAAAAACGTGATTGATATTCCGGTCTATCCACTGAAAGGCTACTCACTCACCATTCCGATTAAAAATCCTGACGCCGCACCGGTATCGACTATTCTGGACGAGACTTACAAAGTGGCAGTGACCCGGTTTGACGATCGTATTCGCGTTGGCGGGATGGCGGAGATTGTTGGTTTTAACACCAAACTCACCGAAGCCCGGCGGGAAACGCTGGAGATGGTGGTCAGTGATCTCTATCCTGAAGGCGGTCATCTCGCGCAGGCGAGTTTCTGGACCGGTTTGCGTCCGATGACGCCAGACGGAACGCCGATTGTGGGTGCCACGCCCGTGTCTAATCTCTATCTCAATACCGGTCACGGTACGCTGGGCTGGACAATGGCGTGTGGTTCTGGTCAGTTGCTGGCCGATCTTATCTCCGGTAAAAAGCCAGCCATTGCGGCGGATGACTTAGCGGTGTTCCGCTACTTACCTGGTTTCGCGGCGATCTCATCGCCACTGCGTAACGCCAACGCAACTCGTTAAGTATTCAGGGAGAGAGAGGATGTCACGTCCCATTGTCGCTACCATCAACCATCAGGCGTTACGTCATAACCTGACTATCGTTCGCCAGGCGGCGCCCGCATCCCGCGTCTGGTCTGTGGTGAAAGCTAATGCTTACGGCCATGGCATTGATCGCGTGCGCGAGGCGTTATCGGCCACCGATGGCTTTGCGTTACTTAATATGGAAGAGGCGATCCTACTGCGCGAGCAGGGCTGGAAAAAACCGATTCTGCTGCTGGAGGGATTTTTCCAGCCAGAGGACCTGCAGCTGATCGACCGCTATCGCCTGACCACCAGCGTACACAGTAACTGGCAAATCAAAGCGCTTGCCAGTGCCAGGCTCTCTGCGCCAGTTGATATTTATCTCAAAATGAACAGCGGCATGAACCGTCTGGGATTTCGCCCGGAACAGGTTAATGGCGCGTGGCAAAAGCTGCAGGCGCTGGGCACCGTGGGTGAGATGACGCTGATGGCGCATTTTGCCGATGCGGAAAATCCGCAAGGGTTGGTTGCGCCGCTACAGCGCATTGAGCAGGCGGCAGAGGGGCTGAACTGTCCGCGATCATTCTCCAACTCCGCCTGTACGTTATGGCACCCTGAAGCGCATTTTGACTGGGTTCGTCCCGGTATCGTGCTGTATGGCGCGTCCCCCAGTGGTGACTGGCAGGACATTGCGGGCAGTGGCCTGAAACCGGTGATGACCTTAAGCAGTGAGATTATCGCTGTTCAGCAATTACAGACGGGGGAGGGTGTAGGGTACGGCTATCGCTATCACGCCAGCGCAGCGCAACGAATCGGCGTGGTGGCCTGTGGTTACGCCGATGGCTATCCACGTCATGCCCCGACCGGCACGCCGGTCTGTGTTGAGGGTGTGATGACGCAGGTGGTTGGCGCAGTTTCCATGGATATGATCACCGTGGATTTAACTCCCTGTCCCCAGGCCGGCATTGGCTCAGTCGTTGAACTGTGGGGTGAGCAGGTGAAAATCGATCAGGTGGCTAAAGCGGCCGGAACGGTAGGGTATGAGCTGATGTGTGCGCTGGCACCCCGCGTTCCGGTCACGGTTATTTAAGCGCGGTCAGGCTGCCGCGCATCCTTCTGCTGCAGCGCCAGGCGATAAATGCCAGCGCTGCGCCCAGCAGCATCATCAGACTCAAGGACAGCTTCTCCGCCACCGGCAGCGCCACGATCGCCAGGCTGCCTGCCGCACCACCGGCCATCTGAATGAATCCCTGTAAGGCTGAGGCCACGCCCGCCTGCTGCTGATAAGGCTCCAGCGCATAGCTGGTGGCCGGTCCCACCGTAAAGGCCAGACCGGCAACCGACACCGCCACCGGGAACATGTAGAGCGCCCAGTGCGTCTGCATCTCCGCTGGGAAGAGCTGCATCCCTGCAACCAGCAGCGCCGCGCCCAGCAGCATAGTGAAAAATCCCATCGCCAGGCAGAAAGGGCGACCCGCTTTGCGAATCGCTTTATTAACGAACATGCTGACAAACATGATCCAGAAACCGTTGGCCCCAAAAGCAAATGAGAACTGGATCGGCGTCAACCCGCCTTCGGTCATTAATACCTGCGGTGCCAGTGACACATAGGTCAGCACCATGCCCAGCGCACCGGCATTGGCAAATGCGAACGCCAGAAAGCGCGGCTGACGGAGGATCGCAACGTACTGCTTAATCGGTAATCCTTTCACCCGCAGGGTATCCGTCGGGCGTGTCTCCGGCAGCCAGATAATCACCAGTAACGTAATCAGCACGCCGTAGGCGCAGAGAAACCAGAAGGGCGCACGCCAGTCGAAGGCGCTGGCCAGTAAACCGCCTAGCAGCGGGGCCAGGGCCGGGACGATATTTAATGCGCCGTTCAGGAACCCATACGCGCGGGCGGCATCATCACCGCTCAGACGGTCGCGTACTCCGCTAAAAGCCACGACCGCGCTACAGCAGACACCACAGCCTTGTACCAGACGGGCAAGGACAAACAGTGGAAAGGAGGTGGCGGTGGCGGCGAGGGCACTGCCCGTGATGTAAAGCGCCAGGCCCAGCAGGGCAATCGGCTTACGGCCATAATTGTCCACCAGCGGACCGGTCACCAGTTGCCCCAGCCCCATGACCAGCAGAAACAGGGGAATCGTGGTTTGCACCAGATTGACCGGTGTATTCAGCCCTTCTGCGATTTGCGGCAGCGTGGGCAAATAGAGATCAATGCCTAGAGGTGCCAGCAGCACCAGGCTTAATAACAGCAGAGTAAATTTTTGCATAACAACCAGAGGGTAAACGTTCTGTTTAAAAACGATCGCAGAGGGTAATGATTCAGGGACAAAAAAGATAGAGTAAGCCGTGCGGAAAGTGCGATGCCTGTTGTAAACAGGCATCGCAAAAGTCTGAACTAGTAAGCGCCGTCGCGACGTAACACGACGCCTGCGGTTTTGAACAGGATCGCGATATCGGTCCAGAGCGCCCAGTTTTTGACATACCAGGAGTCAAAGTAGACGCGTGTGTCATAGTCAATATCGTTACGTCCGCTGACCTGCCACAGGCCGGTCATGCCAGGTTTGGCCATCAGATAGTAGTCGACATCACCGGCATAACGCTCCAGCTCCGCTTCGATGACCGGACGCGGGCCGACCAGACTCATCTCACCACGAATCACATTCCATAACTGCGGTAACTCGTCGAGGCTGGTTTTACGCAGGAAGCTGCCAATACGGGTCACGCGAGGGTCATTCTTCAGTTTAAAATCTTTGTCCCACTCATTCCGGGCTGCTTCGCTGGTTGCCAGTAACTTCTCCAGCACCTCTTTGGAATTGGTCACCATGGAACGGAATTTCAGACATTTGAATTTTTTGCCATTCTGGCCCACACGTTCATGACCATAAATCGCATTGCCGCCATCACGTTTCACCATGTAGCAGAGCAGGGCGAAGATCGGACCGAGGAACAGCAGCAGCATCGATGCCACCACGATATCAAAGGCACGCTTCATGAAACGGGAAGAGTGTTTCGCCAGGTTATTGCTGACGCGCAGAATCATCACTTCGTGACTGAAGATAAAAGACATGTCCGTGCCGTAAAGCGGCACCCCGCGCAGTGTCGGGATCACTGAGACGGAACGGCAGTTCATCTTCGACAGGAATTTCAGCCAGCGATCGCGCATCGGTTGCTGTTCATACTCCATGGCAACAATAAACTGCACATTGTCACGGTCAATGGTCTGCCAGTTAATATCTTTCCAGGTGATCACCGGCACACCATTCACGCTCTGCTGGGACGGAACATCATCGACCGAGATAAAGGCCTGCACGTTATAGCCCAGAATTTCTTCACTCTGCAGTGCAGCATAGGCTTCCGTGGCGTTTCTGCCAGAACCAATAATGATGGTCTCTTTCTGCCACTGACCCGCCTTATTAATGGCGCGTTTGACCAGAGCACGCATCAGCGGCAGCAGCAGCAGGGCATACGTCCAGCTGAAGACCCACACCATGCGGGAGAAATCCCATTTAGAAAAGGCGATCAGCGCGAGGTCGAGCAGCGAGAAAACAAATAATGTTTTAATGATCTCCTTCAGCTCAAACCAGAAAGGTTTGCGATAGGTGTAGTGACGCAGCCGTACCCAGAACCAGCCGGTACACATCACTGACATAATAAACTGTGCCACAAAACGATATTCAATTTGATGCGGTGGAATAAAGGTATCCAGTTCGCCCCAAATACCCTGTATCGTCGCGGCGGATAAAAATAATGCCAGGTTAAGTGCAATCAGATCGGAAAAGCTCAGGGCGAATTTCACGATGATATTTTTACGCGTGCCGCTCCACGAGCGGCTCGGGCTATTCATTATCAATGTACTTGCCATAAAACCTGCTCTCTTTCTTAAGTAAAAGATGGCCTGACCAGAATCAGGTACGCGCTCAGGAGTGGGCTTCTGAAAATTTAAAAATTAATTTTCAGTCTGTTGCAGTCAGTAAAGCCAGTGCAGCTGCAAAAAAGATAAAGATTAAAGCGTGATGGTACTCACGAAATGTTGCAGCATTGAGAATGAGTATGCAGGAGTTATTTGACAGAGTTAATACGGAAAAAATCTGAAAACATCAAAAGTGATTAACGTTTCAGATGTCTAACTTAATGATTTTTATGAATAAAATAAGGAGGGCGTTGGTTATAATCAAAATGTTTAAGACGCTTTTTAGGAATTACCGCCAAATCTTACGACTGGCGGCAGTGATAGAGGCTCAGGCCGGTTTTTTTAAAATCCAGCGGTCCTGCTGTTTATCGTAATGACCTATTTGCAGATCCACCGGTTCCCCGTCAATCCATGCAGGAACGCTGGTATCGCGATCCCAGCCATCAAGTTGAGTTATTAAGCCGGGATTGGTGTGACAGGGAATACTGACTGTGTCGGGGCTCTCACTGTCAAGATCGGCATCAACAATCTCATAACGACCAATTTTAACCACGTGTCCCATTCATTTCTCCCGTTTTTACTGACATAGACATTTAAGCTTAGTGTATCGACAGAAAATAACGTGGCTGAATGATTAGGATTATTCCTTCTCTTCAGCCGGGCGGACACCAATCTTCACGATACGATTGTCTTCTTTCTCTGCCACAGTCCAGGTCAGCTGATTCCACTCAACCTGATCGCCCACCACCGGCGCGCCGCCCAGCATACCCAGCACCAGCTGTCCCAGCGATTGCTGATCATTGGTGCTCTCGTCCAGTTCGAGTCCGTAAATCTGAGCAACGTCGCTCAGGCGAGCTTCTGCATCCAGAATAAAGTCACCGAAGAAGCGCTGGTCGAGCGACACCGGCGGCGACTGGCTGAACATTTTGCCGAGTGCCGGAAGATCGCGCTCACGGCCAATCACGCAGATTACGTCGTTCTCTTTAAGCCGCGTCCCGCCATTGGGGTGCATCAGGACATTGTCACGGAACAGGGCGGCGATACGCGTCTCGCGCGGCATTTGCAGATCACGCAGTGCAGCACCGACGCACCATTTGTCAGCGCTGAGCTGGTAAACAAAATGCTCCCACGGATTTTCCGGATGAATATCCAGACCGATACGGCTGATTGGCGAAGCGGTAGGTGGCACCACCACTTTGGCTTTTTTTGCGGCAAAGCCCAGCGAGGTGCCCTGCAACATGAGGGAGACCAGCACGACAAAGAAAGCGATATTAAAATAGAGCGAGGCGTTCTCCAGTCCGGCCATCATCGGGAAGACCGCAAGGATAATCGGAACCGCACCGCGCAAGCCGACCCAGCTGATAAAGACCCGTTCGCGGGTAGTGAAGCTGCGGAACGGCAGCAGGCCAATAAACACCGACAGCGGGCGCGCCACCAGAATCAGCCACAGCGAGAGGATCATCGCCGGAACCGCGATATGCCATAAATCGGAAGGTGTCACCAGTAGCCCAAGCACAATAAACATGCCAATCTGACTCAGCCACGCCATACCGTCAAAGGTCTGCAGAATGCCATGGCGGTTACGAATCGGGCGGTTACCCAGTAAAAACCCACACAGATAGACAGCCAGAATACCACTGCCTTCTAATACCGTGGTCAGGGCGAACACCAGAATGCCGCCACTTAACGCCAGCAGCGGATAAAGCCCTCCGGCCAGGCTGATGCGGTTAATCAGTTGCTGCAGCGCCCAACCGCCGCCCAGGCCTAACACAATACCCAGACCGAACTGCTGCACCAGATGCACCAGGAACATCCAGTCAAGACCGGTGCGGCCCTGTTCGATCATCTCAATCAGGGTAATGGTCAGAAACACCGCCATCGGGTCGTTGCTGCCCGACTCAATCTCGAGCGTAGAGCTGACGCGCTCATTCAGGCCTTTGTCACCCAGCAGTGAAAAGACCGCGGCGGCATCAGTGGAGCCGATAATCGCGCCAATCAGGAATCCCTGCATCATATCCAGATTAAATAACCATGCCGCCACGACACCGGTTAAACCTGCAGTGATCATCACCCCGACGGTAGCCAATGACAGCGCGGGCCCCAGCGCGACTTTAAACGAGCTGGCTTTGGTCCGCATGCCGCCATCCAGCAGGATAATCGCCAGCGCCAGGTTCGAGATCAGATACGCAGCCGGATAGTTATCGAAAGCGATGCCGCCGATACCATCAACACCGGCCAGCATGCCCAGTGCAAGGAAGATAACCAAAATAGGGATGCCCAGCCTGGATGAGAAAGAACTGAGCAGAATACTCGATGCTACCAGCACGGAACCGATGATAAACAGACTGTAGACGATAGTGTGGTTCAAACCCGGTCTCCTGAGATATGACAGTGCGATGCAGCAACTGGTGATAAATATCCATGCTATCTCTGAAAGATAATGTTTTATCAAGGAGTTGTCATTGTGAAAATAATCATTATACGAATTGCTTAACCGCATATGGTATCAGATTAATGTGAAGAATGAGGGTGTTGGCAGGCAAGCGGTAGAAAACAGACTGTTTTACGAGGTTATTCGGCAGATAAAAAAACGGTGATTAGCCGGCAGAAACTGCTGAGAATCTGAAAGCGATAAAAGCGAACGCCTGTAGCAATGCGTTGCGGGCCACTAATGGCCCGCAATAAGACGACTGAAGGGGCGTTTTTGCGGCATTGAACCGGGTGGACGTTCCCTTCGCTCACCCTTTAAAGCAACATCAGCCGGTGTTGAACCGGCTGGGTAGGTCAGGCTTCCGTTGCCTGTTTATGGAACAGCGATCGGAATACCGGGTAGATATCTTCCGGTTCGCGAATATGTTCAATGGCAAAGTTATCGAACATCGCCTGCAGATGCTCATATTCGCGCCACAGCGTCTGATGCGCACGGCGGGTGATCTCGATATAACTGTAATAACGCACCACTGGCAGAATATGCTTCGCCAGAATTTCATGACAGAGCGGTGAATCGTCGGCCCAGTTATCGCCATCTGACGCCTGTGCTGCATAGATATTCCACTGCGCCGGGTCATAGCGCTCTTTCACCACCTCATCCATGAGTTTCAATGCACTGGAGACAATGGTGCCGCCGGTCTCCTGGGAGTAGAAGAACTCCTGCTCATCCACCTCTTTGGCCTGAGTATGATGCCGGATGTAGACGACATCGACATTTTTGTAAGTGCGACTCAGAAACAGGTAGAGCAGGATATAGAAGCGTTTCGCCATATCCTTGGTGGCCTGATCCATTGAGCCAGAAACATCCATCAGACAGAACATCACCGCCTGGCTGGAAGGCTCAGGGCGTTTCTCAAAGTTTTTGTAGCGCAGGTCGAAGGTATCGATAAAAGGCACCCGTTCGATGCGTGCTCGCAACTCGGCGATCTCTTTACGCAGCTTTTCCTCCTCCAGCAGCTGAGCCGGTTCAGCGTTTTGTACCTGTAGCAGTGTCGCTTCCAGTTCGTGCAGCATCCTGCGTTTTCCCGCCGTCATCGCTGTGCGACGCGCCAGCGAGTTCTGCAGCGAACGCACCACGCTGATATTGGCAGGCACGCCATTGGACGTGAAACCCGCACGATGAGTTTTATACTCATTCAGCTGACGATGCTGGTTCCGGCGCAGGTTAGGCAGGGCGAGATCTTCAAACAGCAGGTCAAGATACTCATCTTTCGATATCTGAAAGACAAATTCATCCTGACCTTCACCATCCTGGCTGGCTTCGCCCTGACCACTGCCGCCACCACCACCGGCCTGCGGGCGCTCGACTCGATCATTCTGAACAAAATGGTCATTACCCGGATGAACCCGATGGCGATTTCCGCCGCGTCCCTGATGGAAAATCGGCTCATTGATGTCGTCAATCGGTATAGAGACAGACTCACCGCTGCTTACGTCGGTCACCGAGCGTTTATTGATGGCCTCGGAGATCGACTGCTTAATTTGCGACTTATAACGGCGCAAGAAGCGCTGGCGGTTTACCGCGCTCTTGTTTTTGCCGTTGAGTCGGCGATCGATGAAATAGGCCATGGTATTCCCCCAAACTACATTGTAAGCAGGCCGGGCGAACCCGACCTTGTCAGACCGGTATCACTTACCGGCAAGCTTACAGACTCTTATCAGGACGATTTGCGCACACGCAGATACCATTCGCATAGCAGGCGAACCTGTTTGCGGGTATAGCCTTTTTCCATCATGCGATCGACAAAATCATCATGTTTCTTCTGCTCATCGGTAGAGGTCTTGGTGTTAAACGAGATTACCGGCAGTAATTCTTCCGTGTTCGAGAACATTTTCTTCTCGATCACGGTGCGTAATTTCTCATAACTGGTCCAGTTCGGATTGCGACCGTTATTGTGTGCCCTGGCACGCAGCACGAAGTTGACGATCTCGTTACGGAAATCTTTCGGGTTGCTGATGCCAGCGGGCTTCTCAATTTTCTCCAGTTCCGCGTTGAGCGATTCACGATCAAATAGCTGTCCGGTGTCGGGATCGCGATACTCCTGATCCTGAATCCAGAAGTCGGCATAGGTCACATAGCGGTCAAAGATGTTCTGACCATATTCAGAATAAGATTCCAGATAGGCGGTCTGAATCTCTTTGCCGATAAATTCAGCATATTTAGGAATCAGATAGCCTTTAAGATGCTCAAGGTATCTTTCTGCCTGATCCTGTGGGAACTGTTCGCGTTCAATCTGCTGCTCCAGCACATAGAAGAGGTGTACCGGGTTCGCCGCCACTTCGGCGTGATCAAAGTTAAACACCCGCGACAGAATCTTAAATGCAAAGCGGGTCGACAGGCCGTTCATCCCTTCATCTACACCGGCGTAGTCGTGATATTCCTGCCACGATTTGGCTTTAGGATCGGTGTCTTTCAGACTTTCACCGTCATAGACCCGCATTTTGGAATAGATGCTGGAATTCTCGGGCGCTTTTAGTCGTGACAGGATAGAGAAACGAGCCAGCGTTTCCAGCGTGCCAGGTGCGCAGGGCGAAGTCGCCAGCTCACTGTGATTAAGCAATTTGTCGTAGATCTTAATCTCTTCAGACACCCGCAGGCAGTAAGGCACCTTGACGATGTAAACGCGGTCAAGGAACGCCTCATTATTCTTGTTGTTGCGGAATGTCACCCACTCTGATTCATTGGAGTGCGCCAGAATAATGCCGTTAAACGGCAGCGCCGAAATCCCCTCAGTGCCGTTATAGTTCCCTTCCTGAGTCGCCGTCAGTAACGGGTGCAGAACCTTGATCGGCGCTTTAAACATCTCAACGAATTCCATGATGCCCTGATTCGCCCGGCAGAGTGCGCCGGAATACCCGTAAGCATCAGGATCATTCTGGGCGTGATTTTCCAATTTTCGGATATCGACTTTACCGACTAGCGCAGAGATATCCTGATTGTTTTCATCACCCGGTTCTGTTTTGGCAATCGCCAGTTGCTCCAGAATGGACGGCCAGACCTTCACGACTTTGAAACGTGAAATATCGCCACCAAAGTCATGCAGTCTTTTAGCGGCCCACGGCGACATAATCGTGCCAAGATAACGGCGCGGTACGCCATACTCTTTTTCAAGAATGTGAGCATCCTCCTGCGGATTAAACAGGCAAAGAGGGTGATCGTTAACCGGGCTGCGTTCACCGTCTGCGCTCAGCACATAGATCGGCACTCGCTGCATCAGCGACTTAAGGCGTTCCGCCAGTGATGATTTACCGCCACCCACCGGGCCCAGCAAATAGAGGATCTGTTTCTTCTCTTCCAGTCCCTGAGCGGCATGTTTGAGGTAGGATACGATCTGTTCAATCGCTTCCTCCATGCCGTAAAACTCCTCGAACGCCGGATAGCGTCCCATCACACGGTTGGAGAATATTCTGGAAAGGCGTGGCTCCTGAGCAGTGTCAACCATTACCGGCTCTCCGATAGCCATTAACAGTCGCTCTGCAGCGTTGGCGTATGCACTGCGATCCTGCTTACAGATGGCAAGAAATTCCTGCAATGTGAACTCTTCGTCCTTGGCAGCTTCATAACGCTGACGATAGTGATCGAATATATTCATAGCGATGCCCGTCCTTTCGTTTTTAGCACAGGTAAGGAGCGTAATTAGAGGTTTATAGCAGCTCCCGGAAGATATTCTCTGTTGAGTACAGCAACCCTTATGCCAACCTGATCTTTTTTATCGGGATACACAACTTTTGTGGTTACTCTGCTCGTACAATTTATCTGCTGTTACATCTAACTGTAGATGGCTTCTAGGAAATTTCCTCCACGGGTTTGGGTGAATGAGGGGAAGACCAGTAGCGATTTCGGTTTGTTGAGAGATGAGTTCGTATGGATGATGCTTTAACTTAACGTGTTTTTAACCTTTGATGCCACCTTCTTCGGTGAGTCACTTAAAGGATTTCGATATAAGTTAATTCAGCTGTAAAAAAACGTTAAACTTCCTGTTTGATTGTTATATTTATGGAATGAATAAATTGTGAACCAATTCAAATTTAAGACGCTTGCTGTACTTCTGCCCTGTTATTTACTGGCTACACACGCGAATGCCGCACCGCTTTCCATTGGCGCGTCGGTCATCTACGCAGAGTCACCTTATCGAGGCGGTCAGGACCGTTATCTTCCGGTTCCGGTTATCAATTATGAGGGTGAAAACTTCTGGTTCCGCAGCCTGCAGGGCGGCTACTACCTGTGGAAAGATCCCCAGAATCAGCTGTCGCTGACGCTGCTGGGTTCACCGCAGGAATATAAACCCAGCGACAACGATCTGGGCGACATGAAAGGGCTGGATAAACGGCGCATGACGCTGATGGGGGGCGCAACCTATCGTCACACCGCTGATTGGGGGATTGTCCGTACCTCATTACTGGGAGATGTGCTCAATAAAAGTAACGGGATGATCTGGGACCTGACTTACCTCTATCGCTTCCAGATGGGTGACTTGAGTCTGACACCGGGCATCGGAGCTACGTGGAACAGTGCCAATCAAAACCGTTATTACTACGGTGTGTCCGGGCATGAAAGCGCCCGAACCGGTATCAGCCGTTATAATCCGGATGACACTTGGTCACCTTATGTTGAACTGAGTGCCAGCTATCAGATTTCGCCGCAGTGGAATGCCAGCGTCATGGGACGTTACACCCGCTTCGACAGCGAAATAAAAGACAGCCCGATGATTGATAAAAGCGGGCAAGCGTTAATCTGGACGGGTGTCAGCTATACCTTCTGATGGCGCACCAAAAGAGGGCGTTTAGTGCCCTCTGTTCTTTTTCAGGGCCTCGGAATGGGGCGGGAGAGCAGAATGCATAACACGATTAACTTTGCTGGATACAGCGATCTACCTGTCATCGGTCAGGGCACCTGGTATATGGGCGAAAACCCGGCGCAGCGTGCTGAGGAAGTCGCTGCATTACAGGCGGGTCTTGAGTGTGGATTGCAGCTTATCGATACCGCCGAAATGTATGCGGATGGCGGAGCAGAAGAGGTTGTCGGGCAGGCACTGCTGGGCCGTCGCGATCGGGCGCTGTTGGTCTCCAAAGTCTATCCATGGAATGCGGGTGAACGGGATGCCATTGCAGCCTGTGAGCACAGCCTGCGCCGTCTGCAAACCGATTATCTCGATCTCTACCTGTTACACTGGCGCGGCGATGTTCCGCTGGAAGAGACACTCCGTGCAATGGAACGCCTGCAGCAGCAGGGCAAAATTCGTTACTGGGGCGTCTCAAATTTTGACACAGACGATATGGCTGAACTGTGGGATGAGCCGGAAGGAAATCAGTGCGCGACTAATCAGGTGCTCTACCATCTGGCGTCACGCGGCATTGAATTCGATCTGCTGCCAACGTGTCAGCAGCGTGGGGTGCCGGTTATGGCCTACTGTCCGCTAGCACAGGCTGGACGATTACGTGACTCGCTCTTCACCGATTCGCGGCTAACTCAGATTGCACAGCAGAAGGGCATCAGCGTGGCACAATTACTGCTGGCATGGGTGATTCGTCAGTCAGGTGTGATTGCCATTCCTAAAGCCAGTTCTGTGGTGCACGTACAGGAAAATGCTGCTGCGCTGGAAGTGGTATTAACCGATGAAGAACTTAAGCTCATCGATCGGGCCTGGCCAGCACCACAGCATAAGTTGCCGCTGGATATCGTTTAGCCGTTCACTTTGTCGCTGGCTGCGGCTTTCTTTTTAAGGCGGAAGGTCGTGGCCAGGCGTGATGGCTTTTCACCCGCGCTGCGTAACGGTTTGTTGATGCGTGCCGTCTCTACGCAGACCATCGTCTTATAACCTTCATTCGCCATATCCGACATACTGCAGGAGAGTTCCACGCCAGGATTCCACGTGACAACGTCACTGTGATGGTGGTGGTAAACCTCGATCTGCCGCTCACCCGCTGTATCATTAATCACCGAACAATCTTCCGCCGCGGTAAAGACACGGTCGATTCTTCCAGGGTAACGCTGTTTACCGTCGCTGCTGCCGACCTCGCCGTTATTCACTTTATCGATATAGCTGTTACCCAGACCTGAGACCTCGACACCATTGATATCGCTGATGGTGAAGTAGCTGTGCAGGGCTGAAGTGGCTTCAAAGTCACCATAGGCTTCCAGCTCAATCTCACAATGCTGACTCAGACGGAAGCGGGCGATAAGGGTGAACTCGTGGGGCCACAGTTTCAGTGTCTGTACGTTGCTCTTAAGGACCAGCGTCAGCATCACGCCATCTTCATTCTCATCATGCGCAGTCAGCGTCCATGGCTGAACCCGGGCAAAACCGTGTGCCGGTTCGCCAGCCGGGCCAAACCACGGCCAGCAGATTGGGACGCCGCCACGAATCGCCTTGCCTGATGAGAAGAGACTTTTATCACTCAGCCAGAGCACTGGCTTTTCGCCGCTGGGTTGCCAGGCGATCAGATGCGCGCCCTGCAGCGTGACTGCGGCCCGTACTTTTGGGTGACTGACGACAATCGTCGGGAGCTCACCCACCTGCCGCTGAGAAAGGTAAGGGGAGATCTGGGTCACCACCGGCAGAGAAAACAGTTTATCTTGCATGTTCTATTCCTTCCTGTGCGGATCAAAAAAGGGCGACCGAAGTCGCCCTTATTCTTAATGATGTCTGGCTGCCTTATTTAGCAGAAACCAGTGCAATCAGGTCGAGAACTTTGTTTGAGTAGCCAGTTTCGTTGTCGTACCAGGAAACCAGTTTCACAAAGTTGTCGTTCAGCGCGATACCGGCTTTAGCGTCAAACACTGAAGTCAGGATTTCGCCGTTGAAGTCGGTAGAAACCACGTCATCTTCAACATAGCCCAGCACGTCTTTCATCTCACCTTCTGCAGCCGCTTTGATTGCAGCACAGATTTCTTTGTAAGAAGCCGCTTTTTCCAGACGCACGGTCAGGTCAACAACGGAAACGTTAGGAGTAGGTACGCGGAATGCCATACCAGTCAGTTTGCCGTTCAGTTCTGGCAGAACTTTACCAACGGCTTTAGCTGCGCCAGTTGATGAAGGAATGATGTTCTGCGATGCACCGCGGCCGCCACGCCAGTCTTTGTGAGACGGGCCATCAACGGTTTTCTGGGTTGCAGTAGTAGCGTGAACAGTGGTCATCAGACCTTCAACGATACCGAACTTGTCGTTGATTACTTTTGCCAGCGGTGCCAGGCAGTTGGTGGTACAGGAAGCGTTAGAAACGATATCCTGGCCATCATATTTGTCGAAGTTTGCACCACGAACAAACATTGGGGTGTCATCTTTAGATGGACCGGTCAGAACGACTTTCTTAGCACCTGCGGTGATGTGTTTACGCGCGGTTTCGTCGGTCAGGAAGATACCGGTTGCTTCAGCAACAACGTCAACGCCCACTTCATCCCACTTCAGGTTCGCCGGATCACGTTCAGCGGTAACACGGATTTTTTTACCGTTAACCACCAGTGCGCCATCCTGAACTTCTACGGTGCCGTCGAAACGACCGTGAGTAGAGTCATACTTCAGCATGTACGCCATGTAATCCGCGTCCAGCAGGTCGTTGATAGCAACGATTTCGATGTCAGAACGCTTTTGAGCAGCACGGAAAACGATGCGACCGATACGGCCGAAACCATTGATACCTACTTTGATAGTCATATATTCCACCAGCTATTGGTTAGTGAATAAAAGGTTGCCTGTAAAATTACAAAAACCTTACCAGGCGTCAAGCGGAATCGTGTCAATTGTTGCGACAAATCAATTCGCCTGAGAGGAATTATTCAGTGCGCAACCGCTTGCGCGCCGCCAATGATATCGCGCTTCGTTGAATCAATCGCCGAATATATAGGGATGCACAGGACAAAAGGTGATCGAAGTCACAAATCCGCTTAGCGGCGGGCGGGCTGAACAGGTGAGCACAAAAAAAGACCCGGGTTATGTTGATCATTTGTTAGAATAATAGTCGAATTTTTCAGAATGGCACTTCCCGGAATCCTAAAATGGCTAAAGACACCGCAACCGAAGCAAAAATTGCGCAGCTGACTGAAATGCAGCGCTACGTCACTCAGCATCGCGGAACGGAACCGCCTTACAGCGGCGCGTTGCTGCATAACAAGCAGGAAGGGATCTACCACTGCCTGGTCTGTGAGGCGCCACTTTTTCTCTCAGAGACCAAATATGATTCAGGCTGTGGCTGGCCCAGTTTCTACCAGCCGGTGAGTGATGATGCGATTCGCTACATCGAGGACGATTCACACGGTATGCAGCGTGTTGAGATCCGCTGTGGCAGCTGCGATGCGCATCTGGGGCATGTTTTCCCGGATGGCCCGCAACCCACCGGCGAACGCTATTGTGTTAACTCCGCCTCACTGAATTTTACCGACGAGCAGGGTGAACAGACCAAAGGGTAAGGGCGATGAAGGAACAACTTGAAGCAATGCTTGCGTCAATGACGCCTGAAGTCTACC
The DNA here is from genome assembly GCF_037152305.1 of Pantoea sp. AS142. Classification (NCBI taxonomy): domain Bacteria; kingdom Pseudomonadati; phylum Pseudomonadota; class Gammaproteobacteria; order Enterobacterales; family Erwiniaceae; genus Pantoea; species Pantoea sp. AS142. Next base: position 142,468 of record NZ_JBBCMO010000007.1, read on the forward strand.
AGCGTCTGGCAACAGCCGTTGAGATTGGTAAATGGCCGGATGGCGTGGCATTGACCCAGGAACAGCGTGAGAACTGCCTGCAACTGGTGATGATGTGGCAGGCGAGACACAACGATGACCCCCAGCATATGACTATCGGCAAAGGTGGTGAGATGGTGATGAAGTCGAAAAAAGAGCTGAAAGAAGAGTTCGGCATCGACCCTGATGTGACGCGCATCCATCTGCATTAAAAAGCTGGCGTAATGCCAGCTCCATTTTTTAAATCAGAATTGCGCCCTGGGCGGTCATCTGAGCAAAGGCGATGTCACTGTCCTCAGGATTCAGATTGACGCCGCGGCAGCCCTCTTTAACCACCTCAACGTGATACCCCAGTTCGAGTGCATCCAGCACGCTATATTTTACGCAGTAATCCGTGGCCAGCCCGAGCATCACCAGATGGGTGATCCCCCGCTCACGCAGCCAGCTGTCCAGCTCGGTTTTACGGCGGTGGCCATTATCAAAAAAGGCGCTGTAGCTGTCGACATCCTGATCCTGACCTTTATGGAAAGTCGCATCAAACAGTGAGCGATCCAGACCTGGATGGAAGTCAGCGCCAGCCGAGCCCTGAATGCCGTGATCGGGCCACCAGATCTGGGCCAGACCATTTAACTCGCCAGGCGTGTAGACTGGCTCGCCGGAAACCGAGGCAAAGCTGCCGTGATTAGCAGGATGCCAGTCCTGCAAGGCCAGGACGCATTCTCCGTTTTCATGGAACATACGCGCATAACGATTTGCCACCTCGACTGTGTGGTCGCCCTCATGGACTGCCATCGGGCCGCCGGGACAAAAATCGTTCTGAATATCAATAATGATGAGTGCCCGCTTCATTACATGTCGCTCCGTTTCAGTCTTCAGTCAGTTCGCCGCGTAAATTCTGCTGCATTCTGGCGCGGATTTGATCGGCCGACAGATCCTGGCTGAGTAAAAAGTGTAGCTTGGTCAGCGCAGCTTCTACAGTCAGGTCAAATCCGCTGATTACGCCAGCATGTTCCAGCGCATTGCCGGTAGCGTATCCACCCATATTAACCTTGCCTGAAATACACTGGGTAAGGTTCACCACCACGATGCCACGTTCACTGGCCTGCTGGAGCTCTGCCAAAAATTCTTTGTTCTGCGGGGCATTACCCACACCATAAGAACGCAGGATCAGTGCCTTCACTGGCTGTCTCAGGAAGTTACGCACCACGTCGGCTGAAATCCCCGGATAGATGGTGACCACACCAATTGGCTGAGGCGTAATAGTGTGGACCTTCAGTTCGCCCTGACCGGACGGGGCAGGCGGCGTATTGAGGCGGCGAATATGAATGCCCGCTTCCAGCAGTGCAGAGAGGTTAGGCGAAGCAAAGGCGTTAAAGCCATCTGCATGGGCTTTGGTGGTGCGGTTACCGCGATAGAGCGTGTTATTGAAAAACAGCGACACTTCGCTGATCGGGTAGTTGGCCGCCACATAAAGTGAATTTAACAGGTTTTGCTGACCGTCTGAGCGCAGCTCCGCTAACGGTATCTGCGAGCCAGTGACGATGACCGGTTTGGCCAGGTTTTCCAGCATAAAAGAGAGCGCTGAGGCGGTAAACGCCATGGTGTCAGTGCCATGAAGAATCACAAAACCATCGTAGCGATCGTAGTTTTGGCGGATATCTTCGGCAATAGACTGCCAGTCTTCCGGGGTCATGTCGGAAGAGTCGATCAGCGGCTGATATTCATGAATGGTGAAATCAGGCATCTCGGGGCGATGGAACTCCGGCATGTTTGCCAGTTGCTGCTGCAGGTGTCCGGAAACCGGAATATAACCCTGCGCCGAGCGCTGCATACCGATTGTCCCGCCAGTATAGGCTACGTAGATGTTTTTCTTTTGCATTAGAGAACTCAGACTCGCCATAAAACGCGCAGTATAAGGGGAATAGCGGGGAAAAGCAGCCCGACCTGCGGCCAGGCTGCGAGGTTTATCGCACTTCGCCGCAGTTCAGGCAGAAGGCGTAACGGTTTTGAGGATCGTTCAGCCGGTCGATCAGACCCGGCTGGGCTTTCATAGCACTCATCACATCCAGCATCGGTGCCGGCAGCCAGGCTTTCAGTGTATCCGGCAGTATCGCCTGCACAGATGCATTCATCTGACTTAGCATCATATCCAGGAAACTCGGGTCATCCTGATACCAGCTTAGCTGTGGTTTACTGACTTTCGCTAGCTCGCCTGCCTTCTTCACGGCATCATCGAAGTCTCCGAGAGCATCAACCAGGCCATTGGCTTTGGCATCGCTGCCGGTCCATACATGGCCCTGCGCAATGGCATCAATCTGCTCGGGCGTTTTGTGACGCGACTTCGCCACCAGGCCGACAAAGTTGCGGTAGCCATTTTCGATGGTCAGCTGCATCAGCTGCTGAACTTCTGTTGGCAGCGCTTTGGTGGTTGAGATATCCGCCAGCGGGGAGGTCGCGACACCGTCGGTATGTACGCCAATGCTGTCCAGGCTATTTTCCAGCGTATTAATCACGCCGAAAATACCAATGGAGCCGGTCAGCGTGCTGGGGTTAGCAACAATGTAACTGGCAGGTGTTGAGATCCAGTAACCGCCGGAAGCCGCCATGCCGCCCATTGAGACCACAATCGGTTTACCGGCCGTCTGGGCAGCAGCCAGTTCTTCACGAATCGCTTCAGAGGCGGTGACACTGCCGCCCGGGCTGTTCACCCGCAGAATAATCGCTTTGATTTTCGGGTCGAGACGCGCATCGCGGATCTGTGCAGCCGTAGTGTCGCCACCAACGTTGCCCGGCGTCTCTTCACCATCCATGATGGCACCGCTGGCCATAACTACCGCGATGTTGCCATCCTGCTGCGTGGAGGTGGTTTTCACGCTGTAGTCATAGATGCTGACGCTACGGTAATCGTTGCTCTGCTTATCCAGACCAAAGGTTTTGACCAGCTCCTGATCGGCTGCCGCTCGCGAACCCAGGGCATCGACCAGCTTGTTATCCAGTGCATATTGCGCGGTATCGCCTTTAACGGCATTTAATCCGGCAATAATCGCAGCCGCGCCCGGGAAAAGTTGCTCTGGTGTAATCTGGCGATTCGCCGCCACGGTGTTCAGGTAGTTCTGCCACAGCTGACCGACCCAGCGGCTGTCAGCATCCCGTGCGGCAGGTGACATGTCGTCACGCAGGAACGGCTCGACCGCCGATTTATAGGTTCCGACACGGAACACGTGTGAAGTGACTTTCAACTTCTCCAGCAGGGTTTTGTAATAAAGCCCGTTGGTGGCGAAACCATGCAGATCCACCGTGCCCTGCGGCGACAGATAGATTTTAGTGGCGTAGCTGGCAAGGTAATATTGCGCCTGGCTGTAGCTGTCGCCGAGTGCATAAATCGGCTTGCCGCTGTCACGGAATTCGCGCAGCGCTTTACCCACATATTGCAGAGAAGGCTGATCGCCACCGGCAAATTCGCGTAAATCAAGCACTATGCCTTTGATGTTGCTATCGCCTTTTGCCTGGCGAATCGCGTCGACCACATCAAACAGCGAATTTTCCTGTAAGCGGTCACTGCTTGCACCCAGCAGCTGGCGGCCAATTTTATTCAGACGATTGCTCACTGACGGTTTATCCACCAGTACGCCGCTGAGATCGACTTTCAATGCGCCTTGCTGGAGCGGCGCTGAACTGCCGCCCGATCCGCTGACCTGCAGCCAAATCCCTACACCCACCACAATCAACAAAATCAGGAAGATATTCAGAATAAATTCCCTGATAAAATTCAATACCCGCCAGATCCAGCGGAACAGACCGGCAATTATTCGCCACAATGTGCGCATCAGACTCTCCATATTATGTAGCAGGAAGTGGCCGCCGCGCGGACCAGACTTCCCCGACGAGCTCATCCTAAAGAGCGGCGTGTTAAAAGTCAGCAGGAAATCACTGCGCACTGTTACAAAAAATCTGCCTGTGCCAGGATAACGGCACATTACAGAGATCGGGAGAGAAACATGGACGCACTGGAGTTACTGGTCAACCGACGTTCGGCCTCACGCCTGACTGAGCCGGCACCAGCAGGTGACGCACTGGAAAATATCCTGCGGGCTGGCATGCGCGCCCCGGATCACGGCACGCTGCAGCCCTGGCGCTTTATCATTGTGGAAAATGAAGGACGTGACCGGCTGAGCCAGCTGCTGGAGCAGTCAGCACGCGATAAACAGCTGGACGAAAAGGCGATAAACAAAGCGAGTCAGTCACCGTTTCGCGCACCGATGATCATTACGGTGGTGGCACATTGTGAAGAGCACCACAAAGTGCCGCGTTGGGAACAGATCGCCTCGGCCAGTTGCGCGGTGATGGCGATGCAGATGGCGGCCATGGCTCAGGGTTACAATGGTATCTGGCGCAGCGGCCCCTGGACCGATGACGAGCGGGTACGTCAGGGGTTTGGCTGCCGCGAGCAGGATGCCATCGTCGGCTTTCTCTATCTGGGCACCCCGCAACTGAAATCCAGCACTACGGTGCTCCCGCCTGACACGGCGCCTTTCGTCCGTTACTTCTGATCACGATGCATTTTAGGTTCCGGCAGAGTGCATTTCAGCCCTGCCTCTGCACGGTTCCTGTGCGAACGATCGCTAACGTCGCGCGTTACGCTTACGCCCGAAGCCTTGCCAGGCTAACATAGCTCCAGGATTCATACCGACAGCGAACCACCAGTTATCACTGCGTTCCCCTGATGTTAAGGATTACCTGATTCAATGCGTTTGTTTATTGCGGAAAAACCGAGCCTTGGGCGTGCTATCGCAGATGTGCTGCCGAAACCGCATCGACGCGGTGATGGATTCATTGCCTGCGGCAACGATCAAATTGTCACCTGGTGCGTAGGACATCTTCTGGAGCAGGCGCAACCCGACAGTTATGACAGCCGCTACGCGCGCTGGTCGCTGGCTGATCTGCCGATCATTCCGGAAAAATGGCAACTTAAACCCCGACCTTCGGTCGCTAAGCAGCTGAAAGTGGTTGAGGATTTACTGGCGAAGGCGAGTGAGGTAGTGCATGCCGGTGACCCGGATCGCGAAGGGCAGTTGCTGGTGGATGAAGTGCTTGATTACCTGAACCTGCCGGCTGAAAAACGCAGCAAAGTGCAGCGTTGTCTGATCAACGATCTCAACCCCCAGGCGGTAGACCGGGCAGTGAACCGCCTGCGTGAGAATCGCGAGTTTATACCGTTATGCGTCTCTGCGCTGGCCCGCGCCCGTGCAGACTGGCTCTACGGGATTAACATGACCCGCGCCTGGACCCTGTTGGGACGCAATGCAGGTTACGATGGCGTACTCTCGGTGGGTCGGGTGCAGACGCCAGTGCTGGGACTGGTGGTCCGGCGCGATGAAGAGATTGAGAACTTTCTGCCGAAAGATTACTTCGAAGTGAAAGCACATATCCTTACGCCTGATGGCGCCAGATTTATCGCCAGCTGGGTCCCCAGCGAAGCCTGTGAGCCGTGGCAGGATGAAGAGGGGCGTCTGCTCAAACGCGCGCTGGCCGATCATGTGGTGGCGCGTATCACCGGCCAGCCAGCGATCGTCACCGCCTACAGTGACAAGCGCGAACATGAGGTGGCTCCGCTGCCATTCTCCTTGTCAAGCCTACAGATTGAGGCAGCTAAACGCTACGGACTGAGTGCGCAGACGGTACTGGATACCTGTCAGCGCCTCTATGAAACCCACAAACTGATTACGTATCCCCGTTCGGATAGTCGCTATCTGCCCGAAGAGCATTTTACCGGTCGTCATGCGGTATTAAAGGCGATACAGGCTCATCAGTCATTGCTAACCCCACCGGCAGATTTCGATGCCAATCGCAGGAATCGCTGTTGGGATGATAAAAAAGTCGATGCGCACCACGCCATTATCCCCACGGCCCGTGCCAGCGCGGTGAAGCTCAGTGAAAACGAGCAGCATATCTATGAACTGGTAGCGCGCCAGTATCTGATGCAGTTCTGCCCGGATGCGGTATTCCGTAAATGTGTCATCGATCTCGATATTGCGGGTGGAAAATTCGTGGCTAAAGCGCGCTTTTTGGCCGAGGCGGGTTGGCGCGCGCTGCTGGGCAACAAAGAGCGGGATGAAGAGAACGACGGCATGCCGCTGCCGGTGGTGGCGAAAGGGGATGAGCTGCTGTGTGAGCGTGGAGAGGTGCTGGCGAAGCAGACCCAGCCGCCACGCCCGTTTACCGATGCCACCATTCTTTCAGCTATGACCGGCATTGCCCGTTTTGTTCAGGATAAAGAATTAAAGAAAGTCCTGCGCGCGACCGATGGTTTAGGAACGGAAGCCACGCGTGCCGGTATTATCGAATTACTGTTTCGTCGTGGCTTCCTGGTGAAAAAGGGCCGCTATATCAATTCTACTGATGCCGGACGCGCCCTGATTCACTCTCTACCCGATCTGGCAGCACGCCCGGATATGACGGCGCAGTGGGAATCGACACTGACACGTATCAGCGAAAAGGCCTGCCGCTATGATGAGTTTATGCAACCGCTGGTGCAGACCTTAACCGGCCTCATCCAGCAGGCGCGACAGCAACCTGCAGCGCATGCATTTCGGGGATTACCGTCCACCGGACAGAAACGTCCGGTGCGCAAAACCAGGCGTAAAGTGAAGGAGACGGAATGAGGTGTTATTCAGTAGTACTGGTCGTGGCCCTGACGCTGGCGACCAGCGCGGCACAGGCCAACAGTCGTTATCAGTCGATGCCACAGCAGGGTAACAACGGTATGAATACCGATGTGGTGGTGGATATGCCGCCGGAAGCCTGGACGCAGGCCGAGAGACGTCAGCCAGACTGTCTCCGCTGCTGTATCTTCGAGAACCGAAACTACACGGAAGGCGCGGTGGTGAAGTCAGAGGGCGTGCTGCTGCAATGCACTCGTGATGAACATGCCATTGGCACCAACAACCTGATCTGGAAAATAGTGAAATAGCCGTCGCGTGGTGCTCTGCCACGCGACTGTCACTTAAAAGCGGAAGGTTGACCAGATGGGCGCGTGGTCAGACGGTTTTTCCATGCCCCGAATCTCATAATCAATGCCGGTCTCAACGCAGTGTGAGGCCAGCGTTTTGCTGGCCAGCACTAAATCGATACGTAACCCGCGATTATCATCAAACCCCTTCGAACGGTAATCAAACCAGGAAAAGCGATCCGCCACGTCGGGATTATGCTCACGCCAGGTATCGACCAGTCCCCAGCCCAGCAGGCGGTCCATCCACTCACGTTCTTCCGGCAGGAAAGAGCATTTACCGGTGCGCAGCCAGCGCTTGCGGTTATCCTCACCAATACCAATATCCCGATCGGTACTGCTGATATTCATGTCGCCCATGATCAAAATCGGTTTATCGGCAGGCAGATCCCCGGTCAGCAGACGTTGCAGATCGTGATAGAATTTTTCTTTAGCCGGAAATTTGGTGGGATGGTCGCGATTTTCGCCTTGTGGAAAATAGCCATTGATTATCGTGATGTCGCCAATCGGGCTGGGAAGTTCAGCGATAATAAGGCGGCGCTGTGCCTCTTCGTCATCACCGGGAAAGCCCCGGCTCACCGACACAGGCTGAGCTTTCGTTAACAGCGCCACGCCGTAATGGCCTTTCTGTCCATGATAGAAGACGTGGTAGCCGAGCTTTGACACCTCTTCCAGTGGGAACATGTCGTCATGGACCTTGGTTTCCTGCAGACCGATAACGTCGGGCTGATGTTGTTCGACTAGCGCCTGAAGCTGATGCGGGCGGGCACGCAACCCATTGATGTTAAATGAAACAAATTTCATGAGATAGACCATAGTTCAGAAGTGCCAGCCGGAGATGGTAGCGATTTTCTCTGAAAAAGTCATGACGGAACGGGCTAAGATTTTAGGTGAACGGGTAAGAATGTGAGTGTGTAGCAGGCTGAACAGAAGGATAAAACAGGAAGGTTTTGTATAACTTCAGGGATTGTCTGCAATATGCAAGATGGTGGTGGGAGAAGGATTCGAACCTTCGAAGTCTGTGACGGCAGATTTACAGTCTGCTCCCTTTGGCCGCTCGGGAATCCCACCTGGGATAATGAAGTGCCTTAAGATGATTCAGATGGTGGTGGGAGAAGGATTCGAACCTTCGAAGTCTGTGACGGCAGATTTACAGTCTGCTCCCTTTGGCCGCTCGGGAATCCCACCATGGCCTGAATCTTTCTCTCTTAAAGCGGGGCGCATCATACCAAATGCGATAAAGGTGTAAAGCGCCCACTGGCAAAACCACAACTGTTTGCCCACTTTTTACGCGTAGCGCTGAATCTGCAGACAATTCAGCGCCCTGGATGATTAAAGAATAATCGTACGGTTGCCGTAAACGAACACGCGCTGGCCCAGTACTTTATACAACGCATTACTCAGGACATTCTTTTCTACGTCGCGACCGGCGCGCATCATCTCATCGGCGGTGTAGCTGTGATCGACGTTAATCACATCCTGCATGATGATTGGGCCTTCATCGAGATTATCATTCACATAGTGCGCGGTGGCGCCAATGATCTTCACCCCACGCTCATAAGCCTGATGGTAAGGACGGGCACCGATAAAGGCGGGCAGGAAGGAGTGGTGAATATTGATAATCTGGTTCGGATAACGCTGCACGAAAGCGGGCGTCAGGACACGCATATATTTTGCCAGCACCACGTAATCGGGCTGATAGCGGTCAATCTCTTCCACCATGCGGTTATCGTGCTCTTCCCGCGTCAGCCCCTCGTGACTCACCAGTACAAAGGGAATGTCGAAACGCTCAACCAGTGAACGCAGGGTGTCATGGTTACCCACGACCGCCGCAATTTCCATATCCAGCCCGCCAAACGCGCTCTTCATTAAGAGGTCACCCAGGCAGTGTGCCTCTTTAGTGACCAGGATTACCACGCGACGACGACCGGCACTGTGAAGTTCCCGCACTGAACCTTGAGGCAGGGCGCTGTCGAGGTCAGCGAGCAGGGTATTGTCGTTGAAAATCCCTTCCAGCTCGGTGCGCATGAAAAAACGCCCGGTGCGATGATCAACAAACTCATTGTTTTGCACGATATTAAGTTCGTGCTTGTAACAAATATTGGTGATTTTGGCGATCAGACCTTTTGCATCGGGACAAATGGTTCGTAAAACTTTTCTTTGCATGGTTTGCGCTTGCATCTCAATCAGAGTCCTGTCAAAGCATTTGGGGTAATCCGCTGGGGTAGCCGTCAGCTTAACCACAACATTTTTTGTATTTTTTGGCACTGCCGCAGGGGCAGGGATCGTTACGCCCCACGGGCGGTGCTGTGCCATCAACATAGTACCAGCGTTGATCCTCGTGAAGAAAGCGTGAACACTCATGAATGGCATGAATGTTGTTTTTCTCGCGGTACCGCGCAAAAAAGGTGACGAAAGCTTCGTTCTCATGGCTTCCATGATTACAACGGGTTACATTCAGGCTAAGCCAAACGGTACCCGGAAAACTTTCAGATAAAAGCCCCGACAGTTCCGGATGGCGTTTACCGGGATGCCAGGTCGCAACCAGATACTCCGCATTATGCTGAACATAGGCGCAATAACGGGATCGCATAAGTTGTTCAGCTGTAACAGGAATCTGGTTGCCCTGCAGAAAGGGTTCGCAACATACGCTATACTGCTCTCCGCTACAACATGGGCAGGTTTCTGACACATTTTCTCCTGTGAATGATGGGTCGATTTAACAAGCGCGCTATGTTAGCTGACCCCACGTTGTGACGCTACGTATTGACGGCAGGACCAGATACAAATGAGAAAGGTAAAAATTGGATTGGCTCTGGGGTCTGGAGCAGCCAAGGGGTGGGCGCACATCGGCGTGATTAACGCGCTGGAGCGTGCAGGTATTGAGATCGACGTCGTTGCAGGCTGCTCAGTTGGGGCACTGGTTGGATCTGCCTATGTGAATAATCGTTTGCCGCTGATGGAAAAATGGGTCAGTGCATTCCGCTACTGGGATGTTATTCGCCTGATGGATGTCTCTTGGCAGCGTGGCGGGCTCTTACGTGGTGAGCGGGTATTTAGCCATGTTCGTCAGCTCATCCCCAATGACGCGATAGAGCACTGTAATAAACCCTTTGGCGTGGTGGCGACCAACCTCAGTACTGGCCGTGAACTCTGGCTGACCGAGGGCGATTTGCATCAGGCAGTACGCGCATCCTGCAGTATGCCAGGTTTATTACCGCCGGTGGGCTACAATGGATATTGGCTGGTGGATGGTGCCGTGGTCAACCCGGTGCCGATTTCACTTACCCGCGCCCTGGGGGCAGACATTGTTATCGCTGTTGATTTACAGCATGACGCGCATTTAATGCAGCAGGATCTCTTTTCCGTTACACCTCAGAATAGTGAAGAAGAAGCCGCCGCAGCGGCATTAAGTTGGGGTGGGAAGCTGCGACAGCGCCTGGTCAATTTCACCCAGCGCCGTGCGTCTCAGTCACCTGGTGCGATGGAGATTATGTCCACCTCTATCCAGGTGCTGGAGAATCGCCTTAAGAGAAACCGTATGGCAGGCGATCCGCCCGATGTATTGATACAGCCGGTCTGTCCGCAAATTTCGACGCTGGACTTTCATCGTGCTGAAGAGGCCATTGAGGCAGGCAAGGCCGCCGTAGAGAAGAAAATGGATGAACTATTACCACTGGTCCGTGGCAGATAATTAGGTTGTTCATTCTAAGCGGTGACTTCGGGCAATTCTGAAAGGCGCAACTGCGTTTTATGAACCACTATTGAAATATCTGGTACGCAGGGGGAAAGAATGGAAAAACCACTACTCGGCAAAAAGATACTCATTGTCGAAGATGAGGCTGTTTTCCGTTCGTTGCTGGACCAATTTTTGTTATCGATGGGTGCTGTAACGTTACAAGCGGAAGACGGTCTGGAAGCAATTGCACAACTACAAGAGCATACTGTCGACCTGATTATCTGCGATCTGGAAATGCCCCGTATGAGCGGCATTCAGTTTGTAGAGCACATTCGTACCCGTGGCAACGTCGTGCCGATATTAATTATCTCGGCCACCGAAAATATGTCTGATATCGCGCATGTGCTGCGACTCGGGGTGCAGGATGTGCTGCTTAAGCCACTGAAAAACTTTGAACGCTTTCGTGAAGCCGTCTATGAGTGTCTCTATCCTTCTATGTTCACCTCAAAAGTGGAAGAGGATGAGCAGTTGTTCCAGGACTGGGATGCGCTGGTTCGTGATCCAAAAGCGGCCGCCAAGCTGCTCAAGCAACTCCAGCCTCCGGTGCAACAGACTATCGCTAACTGTCGGGTTAACTACCGTCAGCTGACGATGGCTGAGCAGCCCGGACTGGTGCTTGATATTGCAGCGCTCTCTGATAAAGATCTGGCATTTTATTGTCTTGATGTGACGCGCGCCGGTGACAATGGCGTGCTAGCAGCTTTGCTACTGCGGGCTCTGTTTAATGGCCTTCTGCAGGAGCAACTGACCGGGCAAAAACAGCGTCTGCCAGAGCTTAATGGGCTTCTCAGACAGGTCAATCTGCTGCTGCGGCAGGCGAATCTGAGCGGCCAGTTTCCATTGCTGGTTGGGTACTATCATCGCGGTTTAAAAAACTTAATTCTGGTTTCGGCTGGATTAAACGCCACACTCCATGTTCATGCCCATCAGATTCAGCTCAGCAATGGTGTCCCCCTTGGCACTATGGGCAGCACCCATCTTAACCAAATCAGTCAGCGCGCAGATAACTGGCAATGCCACGTATGGGGCGCGGGTGGGCGCATTAGGCTGATGCTGTCGACAGAAGAATAAGTGTCAATAGCAGAGAGATTCTGGCGCTGGATGCAGTGCCAGAGTTTAGCTTTACAGTTGGGTAATAGTCTTAATTTCGACGGTTTCATGCCTTCCAGGATAAATCCGTTCGATACTAACTGATATACTCATTTCCGATTTTAAACCGACATATCAAGTATTAACTTGAACGGCCTATAAGAGAGGTATCTTAATGTCTGCCAATAATACCAAAGTAAAAAAAGCGGTAATCCCGGTAGCGGGTTTGGGCACGCGTATGCTCCCGGCTACCAAAGCGATTCCTAAAGAGATGTTACCGCTGGTTGATAAGCCGTTAATTCAGTATGTCGTTAACGAGTGTATCGCTGCTGGCATCAATGAAATTGTGCTGGTAACGCATTCATCAAAAAATGCCATCGAAAACCATTTTGATACCAGTTTCGAACTGGAATCAATGCTGGAAAAACGCGTTAAGCGTCAGCTGCTGGATGAAATCCAGTCAATCTGCCCGCCACACGTTACCATCATGCAGGTTCGTCAGGGCATCGCTAAAGGTCTGGGTCATGCTGTTATGTGCGCACACCCACTGATCGGTGATGAGCCATTTGCTGTCATCCTGCCAGACGTCATCATCGACGAATACGAATCAAACCCAACCCAGGATAACCTGGCAGAGATGCTGAGCCGTTATGAAGAGTCTGGCCGTAGCCAGATCATGGTAGAGCCGGTTGCCGATGTCACCGCATACGGTGTCGTCGATTGCCAGGGCGCAGAACTGAACCCAGGTGACAGCGCACCCATGGTCGGTGTGGTTGAGAAGCCTAAAGCGTCAGAATCACCATCAAACCTGGCCGTGGTTGGACGTTATGTCCTCTCTTCTGATATCTGGCCACTGCTGGCGAAAACGCCTCCAGGTGCAGGCGGCGAAGTTCAGCTGACTGACTCGATTGCCATGCTGATGGAAAAAGAGACCGTTGAAGCTTATCACCTGAAAGGCGTGAGCCATGACTGTGGTAACAAACTGGGCTACATGCAGGCTTTCGTTGAGTACGGTGTTCGTCATCCGGTATTGGGCAAAGATTTTTCTGAATGGCTCGATGGCGCAGTTGGCAACAAAAAGTAATTCATAAACACAGGATAACTCGATGAAAGTCACTGTATTTGGTATCGGCTATGTCGGTCTGGTTCAGGCTGCGGTGTTAGCCGAAGTCGGACATGACGTTCTCTGCATTGATGTCGACGAAAACAAAGTCGAAAATCTGAAAAAAGGCATCATTCCTATTTTCGAACCAGGATTAACGCCGCTGGTAATGTCAAATTACGAAGCGGGTCGTCTGAAGTTCAGCACTGATGCTGCGCTAGGCGTTAACCATGGTGTTATGCAGTTTATTGCAGTCGGTACTCCACCGGATGAAGACGGCTCAGCCGATCTGAAATATGTGACCGCCGTAGCGCGCACCATTGCGCAGCACATGAACGATCACAAAGTGGTTATCGACAAATCAACCGTTCCGGTTGGCACAGCAGACAAAGTTCGTGCAGTAATGGCGGAGGCGCTGCAAGCGCGTGATGCCAACATCACTTTTGATGTGGTCTCAAACCCGGAATTCCTGAAAGAGGGTGCTGCAGTTAATGACTGTATGCGTCCTGAACGTATCGTTGTCGGCACCGATAACGACAACGTGATTGAACTGTTACGCGAGCTCTACGAGCCGTTTAACCGTAACCACGATCGCATGATTATGATGGATATCCGCAGCGCAGAGCTGACCAAATATGCGGCAAACTGCATGCTGGCCACCAAAATCAGCTTCATGAATGAGATGTCAAACCTTGCTGAACGTTTAGGCGCGGATATTGAAAAAGTACGCCAGGGCATCGGTTCTGATCCCCGCATTGGCTACCATTTTATCTATCCTGGCTGCGGCTACGGCGGCTCCTGCTTCCCGAAAGATGTTCAAGCGTTGATCCGAACCGCAGAGTCAATTGGCTATCAACCGCGTCTGTTGCAGGCTGTGGAAGATGTGAATGACAACCAGAAACACAAGCTACCAACCTTTATCAAACGACATTTTGGTGACGATCTGAGTGGCAAAACGTTTGCACTCTGGGGCCTGTCATTTAAGCCGAATACTGACGACATGCGTGAAGCCTCCAGCCGTGTGCTGATGGAAACGCTGTGGGAAGCTGGCGCATCTGTTCAGGCATTTGACCCGGAAGCGATGGATGAAGCGCAGCGCATCTATGGCCATCGTAGCGATCTTAAGCTGATGGGTACTAAAGAAGCAGCACTGCAGGGCGCTGACGGTCTGGTCATCTGTACGGAATGGCAAAACTTCCGTGCGCCTGACTTCGATGTCATCAAAAATGCACTGAAAGAACCCGTGATTTTTGATGGTCGCAACCTGTATGATCCAGAGCGTACCAACAAACGCGGTTTCGTTTATTATGCAATCGGCCGCGGAGCGTCTATTCAAACTGCATAATTTAACGAGGGATTTATGAACTTTCTGGTTACCGGCGCCGCAGGTTTTATTGGTTTTCATGTCAGCCAGCGTCTGCTGGCCGCCGGTCACCAGGTTGTCGGTATCGACAACCTGAATGATTATTACGACGTAAATCTCAAGCATGCCCGTCTCAGTCTAATTAACGGTGACCCTGATTTTACTTTTATTGAGATGGATCTGGCGGACCGTGACGCAATTGCATCACTGTTCGACCAGCAACGATTCCAACGCGTTATTCACCTGGGCGCCCAGGCTGGCGTCCGGTATTCGATTGAAAATCCGCATGCCTACGCAGACTCCAATCTGATTGGTCACCTCAATATCCTTGAAGGGTGCCGCCATCATAAAATTGAACATTTGCTCTACGCCTCCTCCAGTTCAGTTTATGGTCTGAATCGCAAGATGCCGTTCTCAACCGAAGATAGCGTCGATCATCCGGTTTCTTTATATGCGGCGACGAAAAAAGCCAACGAGTTGATGTCGCATACTTACTCGCATCTCTATCATTTGCCGACGACAGGATTGCGCTTCTTTACCGTCTATGGCCCGTGGGGCCGTCCGGATATGGCATTATTCAAATTCACCCGTGCAATGATTGCCGGTGAAGCGATTGATGTTTATAACCAGGGCCAGATGAAACGCGACTTTACCTATATTGACGATATTGCAGAAGCCATTGTCCGCCTGCAGGATGTTATTCCGCAGCAAGACGACAACTGGACAGTTGAAACCGGTACCCCAGCAACCAGTTCAGCGCCTTATCGTGTTTATAATATCGGTAACAGTCAGCCTGTTACGTTGATGAATTATATCGAAGCACTTGAAAAAGCACTGGGTATTACCGCGAGGAAAAATCTGATGCCAATGCAGCCTGGTGATGTACTGGAAACCAGTGCCGATACCGAAGCCCTGTTTAAGGCAATAGGTTTTAAACCGCAGACCGGGGTTGAAGAGGGCATTAAAAAATTCGTTGACTGGTATCAGGATTATTACCAAGTCTGATTAAAAAAAGGAAGCTCCGGCTTCCTTTTTTTGTTGCGTATCAGGCGCGCTTTCGCTGAGACAGCGAAGAGGCATGCTCTTACAATAAAAAATCGTCCAGCTTTTTACCCTGTTCTTCCAGCGCTTTTTTAATCACGGCTGGCGTACGTCCCTGACCGGTCCAGGTTCTGGACTCACCTTTTTCATCAGTATAACCATATTTTGCCGGGCGCACTGAGCGTTTGCCTTTTGCCGCAGCTCGGGTGGCAGCGGTCAGCGTGTTAATCAGTTCATTCGGGTCGATTCCATCGGCCAGCAGCATTTCACGATACTGATTAAGCTTACGGGTGCGTTCTTCATTTTCTGCCTGAAAATGCGACTCTTCTTCGCGGCGTTCTTTGACCACCACGTCCAGTTTTTCCAGCATCTCTTCCAGTGTTTCAACGGAATACTCTCTGGCCTGGGCGCGCAGCGTACGGATATTATTAAGAACTTTTAGTGCTTCGCTCATTGTCCTGGTCTCTGAATAAGGGGAAAAGTTGTGTTGCCCGCTAATAGTAGTGGTGACACTAAATAACTTCAATCATAAATATATTCTGACTGCCAATTATAGTGATGACCAAAAATAATTCCGTGTGAAAAATTCACGATTATGCCGAATAAAAAATATTTTCCTTTGGCTTCATATCAAATAAATTTAATGTATTTCTTAAGTAACAAAAGTGTCATTCCTTTTTTTGACGATTAAATAAGCAAAGCTTATCCACGCTGGCAGTGCAGATAACAGGCGCTGGAAACTGCCTGTGAAGGTATAAATCGGCAGCCGTTGCGCTCTATTCATCCATCAACCGCAACGTACTGCTGGCACTTTGTGTTAATATGCGCGCCATTCCGTTAAGTCCTGATGAAGATACGCGCTTATGGCACAACTCTATTTTTATTACTCTGCTATGAATGCAGGAAAATCGACCGCACTGCTGCAATCCTCATATAACTATCATGAGCGCGGTATGCGTTCGTTGGTCTACACTGCTGAAATCGATAACCGCTTTGGTGCCGGGCAAGTGAGTTCCCGCATCGGCCTCTCGTCACCGGCTTTGCTGTATAATGCGCACACCTCACTTTACAGCGACATTGCTGCTCAACATGCAGCGCAGCCTATTCACTGCGTGCTGGTTGATGAAAGTCAGTTCCTGACCCGCGAGCAGGTTAAATCGCTCTCTGATGTCGTAGACGATCTTGAGATTCCGGTACTCTGCTATGGACTACGAACCGATTTTCGCGGTGAATTGTTTGTTGGCAGCCAGTATCTGCTGGCATGGGCAGATAAGCTGGTTGAACTCAAAACCATCTGTCACTGTGGCCGCAAGGCCAGCATGGTGTTGCGACTGGATAGCGAGGGAAAGCCCTTCAGTGAGGGTGAGCAGGTGGTGATTGGCGGTAACGAAAGCTATATTTCAGTCTGCCGTAAGCATTATAAACAGGCTATCGAGCAGGGATCGTTGCAGGCGATTCATGGCGCAAAGACTCACCTGAATTAACAGGGCTATTGTTCAGGTAACAAAAAACCCGCCGTGGCGGGTTTTTTTATCAGACAGTCAAAATGGTACTATCAGACTTTCTTCGCTTTCTTATCAATTTTGATACCTTTTACTGGCTGCTCAGCTACCGCTTCGGCTATGCTCGAGAACGGTTCGACAAATTCACGACCGTAGAAAGTATCGAGCATAATCTGTTTCAGCTCTGCAATCAGCGGATAACGTGGGTTAGCGCCGGTACACTGGTCATCAAACGCATCGTCAGCCAGTTTGTCGACTTTCGCCAGGAAGTCCGCTTCCTGAACACCGGCTTCACGGATAGAGGCTGGAATACCCAGTTCAGTTTTAATCTCATCCAGCCAGGCCAGCAACTTTTCAATTTTCTGCGCGGTGCGGTCGCCCGGGGCGCTCAAACCCAGATGGTCAGCAATCTCGGCGTAACGACGACGAGCCTGTGGACGATCATACTGGCTGAAAGCGGTCTGTTTAGTCGGGTTGTCATTCGCGTTGTAGCGAATAACGTTCGAGATTAACAGGGCGTTGGCCAGACCATGTGGGATATGGAACTCTGAACCCAGTTTATGCGCCATTGAGTGACAGACCCCGAGGAAGGCGTTGGCAAACGCAATACCGGCGATAGTCGCGGCATTGTGTACGCGCTCACGTGCCACTGGATTTTTAGCGCCTTCGGCATAGCTGGCTGGCAGGTTCTCTTTCAGCAGTTTCAGTGCCTGCAGTGCCTGTCCATCAGAGTATTCATTTGCCAGTACTGAAACATAGGCTTCCAGCGCGTGGGTCACCGCGTCCAGACCGCCGAAGGCGCAAAGTGAACGCGGCATATCCATCACCAGGTTGGCATCAACAATCGCCATATCAGGTGTTAACGCATAGTCAGCGAGTGGATATTTCTGACCTGTCGCATCATCGGTAACGACGGCAAATGGCGTCACTTCTGAACCGGTACCGGACGTGGTGGTGATGGCAACCATGCGTGCTTTGACGCCCATTTTCGGGAACTTGTGGATACGTTTACGGATATCCATAAAACGTAACGCCAGTTCTTCAAAGTGGGTCTCCGGATGTTCGTACATCACCCACATGATTTTTGCGGCATCCATTGGGGAACCGCCGCCCAGAGCGATGATGACATCCGGTTTAAAGCTGTTCATCTGCTCTGTCCCTTTACGCACGATGCTTAGCGTCGGGTCAGCTTCAACTTCAAAGAAAACTTCAGTCTCAATACCGTGTGATTTCAGTACCCGGGTAACCTGGTCAGCGTAGCCGTTATTGAACAGGAAGCGGTCAGTAACGATAAAAGCACGTTTTGCACCGTCCGTTGCCACTTCTTCCAGCGCAATTGGCAGTGAACCCCGACGGAAGTAGATGGATTTAGGAAGTTTATGCCACAACATATTCTCAGCTCGCTTGGCGACAGTTTTGGTATTAATCAGGTGTTTTGGACCGACGTTCTCAGAAATAGAGTTACCGCCCCATGAACCACAACCCAGCGTCAGAGAGGGTGCCAGTTTAAAGTTGTAGAGGTCACCAATCCCACCCTGCGAGGCTGGTGTATTGATCAGAATACGTGCGGTTTTCATTTTGTCGCCGAAGTAGTGAACGCGCTCAGTCTGGTTATCCTGGTCGGTATAGAGACACGAGGTATGGCCGATACCGCCCATGGCGACCAGTTTTTCGGCTTTATCTACCGCATCCTGGAAATCTTTCGCACGATACATCGCTAACGTTGGTGAGAGTTTTTCATGGGCGAACGGTTCAGAATCATCCACCAGTTTAACTTCGCCAATCAGAATTTTCGTGCTCGGTGGCACGCTGATACCGGCCATCTCCGCGATTTTGAATGCCGGCTGACCGACGATGGCTGCGTTCAGACCGCCATTCTTCAGGATGATATTCTGCACCGCACTCAGTTCGGCACCCTGCAACATGTAACCGCCATGGCTGGCGAAACGTTCACGCACTGAGTCATAGACCGAATCAACCACAATCACTGATTGTTCAGAGGCGCAGATCACCCCGTTATCAAAGGTTTTCGACATCAGAATTGAAGCAACGGCACGTTTCAGATCGGCGGTTTCATCAATCACGACCGGCGTATTACCGGCACCCACACCAATCGCTGGTTTACCGGAGCTGTAAGCCGCTTTCACCATGCCTGGACCGCCGGTGGCGAGAATCAGGTTGATGTCCGGGTGATGCATAAGCTGGTTTGAAAGCTCAACGGAAGGGGCATCGATCCAGCCGATAATGTCTTTTGGCGCACCCGCGGCAATCGCGGCCTGCAATACGATATCTGCCGCTTTGTTTGTCGCGTCCTTCGCGCGCGGATGTGGCGAGAAGATGATTCCGTTACGGGTTTTGAGGCTGATCAATGCTTTGAAAATGGCAGTTGAAGTCGGGTTGGTGGTCGGGACGATGCCGCAAATCAAACCAATGGGTTCGGCGATGGTAATGGTGCCGAAAGTATCGTCAGTGGCTAACACACCACACGTTTTTTCATCTTTATAAGCGTTATAAATATATTCTGAAGCAAAATGATTTTTTATCACTTTGTCTTCGACGATGCCCATGCCGGATTCGGCAACGGCCATCTTGGCAAGCGGAATGCGGGCATCTGCGGCGGCGAGGGCGGCGGCACGGAAGATGGCGTCGACCTGTTGTTGAGAAAAGTTGGCATATTCACGCTGTGCTTTTTTTACACGTTCAACCAGTGCATTGAGTTCAGCGATATTAGTTACGGCCATGGTGTTCTCCTGAAGGAAGTTAAACTTTTTTAGTAAACACTCCTGCATCCTGAGTATAGTCACGTTACAATAACGCGTCTGGCTGGGAGGGAACGCCAGGATTTTCAACTGTTTACTAAACTAGTCTTCTGCTGCCATCCGCGAAGGGTCGTTCGTGGCTGCTAATACTTCCGTTGAGAAAAGAGTACCTGGTTTGGGATAGGCCAATTTTGATGACGATCAATTTAACCGCAAGCTGACACCTTTCAGCATCCCCATAATCGCTTCTCACATCAAATCTGTTTAAACCTACAGAGCGTTAGTCTGGCAGCGGCTAAACCCAGTCACTTTTTAATCTCTGGCGTAAAGCGCTAAATAATCGGCACGCTATCAGTATAAATAGCTGGGTAAGCATCTGGCGTCTGCGTCTGTTTTCACATACATTAGGCGCGTTTTCCCCCCCCTGTGGTACGGAGTAAGTCGTGAACCCTGCGCTGTTAGATTTATCAGGCTATATAAAATTTTTTGTCGGGCTGTTTGCGCTGGTCAATCCGGTGGGCATTATTCCGGTGTTCATCAGCATGACGCGTTACCAGGGGGTGGCTGAGCGGAATAAAACCAACCTCACTGCCAATCTGGCAGTCGCCATTATCCTCTGGACATCACTTTTCCTCGGCGATGCGATTTTGCGTGTGTTTGGCATCTCGATTGATTCTTTTCGCATAGCGGGTGGGATTCTGGTTGTCACTATTGCGATGTCGATGATCAGCGGCAAGCTGGGGGAGGATAAGCAGAACAAGCAGGAGAAGTCAGAAACGGCGATCCGAGAAAGCGTGGGTGTTGTGCCGCTGGCGTTACCTTTGATGGCGGGGCCGGGTGCAATTAGCTCGACGATAGTCTGGAGTACCCGCTACCACAGTTGGCTAAACCTGCTGGGTTTTACGCTGGCGATCGCCATCTTTGCATTCTGTTGCTGGTTACTGTTCCGGGCCGCGCCATTGATGGTGCGTATTCTGGGGCAGACGGGTATCAATGTCATTACCCGCATCATGGGTCTGTTACTTATGGCGTTGGGTATAGAATTTGTTGTCACAGGTATGAAGTCCATTTTTCCCGGCCTGCTTAATTAAAGCCTACTTATTTCAATCAGTGAAGTGGATGGGTGACTCATAATGGTGCAAAAAGCTCTTTTATTGCACCATTACATTGCAATTATTCGCGATTCTTAACAGAGACAGTCGATTATAAATTTCATTACTGCGCGTTAGTTCACAGACTTATTTTTGCAAAAATATGTCACTATTTTCACATGACAATCTGCTTTCTATTTTCTAATCAGCCCCATAAACCGCCACATGAGAGCCAGCAGCCTCGTTTTCATCATGCTGAAGCCAACTTTTTCCAGATAATTGCCAAAACTGACGATTTTAAGCACTGCCTTCTGTTTCGGAGAGGGGGTTCCAGATAAATCCTCTATTTTTCATATCGATATAGTATTTTTAGAGCGTAAATTAACACTTGCGCTGCATGATTACTCATGAGAAAAGAGAAATAGTTAACATTTTAGCTATTTTGCTTTGGCGCCCCTTCGCGGCTTCTGATAATTTTTGGCCCATCGTGATTTTTTTTCTCCGAAAGCCCAAAGTGAGAACGCTTTTTGCTTAAGCCTATCGGGATACTTAATTAAGGGTTGGCGTTTCGCATGATTGGGATAGAAAATTTGCAGCAGCAGCGCTCGACACTCGCCGGTGTGCTGTTAATGGCCTTTGCTCCGGCTTATGCCGCTACGGTTCCGCCGGGTACGGCGCTGGAAGCGCAACAGCAGATAGTGATCAATAACGGAAGCGAAGTCTCCTCACTGGATCCGCATAAAACTGAAGGCGTGCCGGAATCCAATATTATTCAGAACCTGCTGGACGGCCTGGTCAATACCGATAACCGCGGGCAGGTCGTTCCGGGCGTCGCAAAAAGCTGGGAAAACCCGCAACCCACCGTCTGGATTTTTAATCTGCGGGAGGATGCGAAGTGGAGCAACGGTGAGCCGGTTACCGCCGCTGATTTCGTCTATAGCTGGCGCCGTCTGGTGGACCCGGATACCGCATCGCCTTACTCCAGCTATCTGCAGGCAGCCCATTTTGCCAATATTGATGCCATTCTTGCCGGTAAAGCGTCACCCGATCAGTTGGGTGTAAAAGCGCTGGATGCCCATCGGCTGCAAATTACCCTGAGTGAACCAGTTCCGTATCTGGTGGCGATGCTAGCGCATACGGCGCTGAAACCCGTTTATGCACAGGTCATTAAGCAGTGGGGCGAAGCCTGGACCCGCCCGGGTCACTACATCGGTAACGGTGCCTATACACTGAGCGACTGGGTGGTGAATGAAAAAATTGTCGTGAAGCGCAATCCTCACTACTGGGACAATGCCCACACAGTGATTGAACAGGGGACATTCCTGCCGATCGCCTCTGAAAACAGCGATATCAATCGCTACCGCAGCGGCGGCACGGATATTACTAACAGTGCGGTGCCACCAGAGATGTTTGGCAAGCTTCGTAAAGAACTGGGTGATGAAGTGAAGGTCAGCCCGCTGCTCTGCACTTTCTACTACGAAATTAATAACAAAAAGCCGCCGTTCACCGATGCACGGGTGCGTGCCGCACTGAAAATGACCCTCGATCGCGAGGTGATTGCCAATAAGATCATGGCCCAGGGGCAGATTCCGGCTTACAGCCTGACGCCGCCTTTCACCGCCGGTATCAAACTCACTCCACCTGCCTGGTTCGCCTGGACGCAGGCGCAGCGTAATGAAGCCGCTAAGAAGCTGCTGGCAGAGGCTGGCTTTGATGCTGCCCATCCACTGACCTTTACGCTGCTCTATAACACTTCCGATCAGAACAAACGACAGGCGATTGCGGCCGCGTCGATGTGGCAGAAAAACCTGGGTGCTAAGGTGACGCTGCAGAATCAGGAGTGGAAAACCCTGCTGGAGACCCGTCATCAGGCGCAGTACGACGTGGTGCGCGCCACCTGGTGTGCCGACTACAACGAACCCTCAACCTTCCTGAACATGCTGATCAGTAACGCCTCGATTAACACCGCGTTTTACAGCAGCGCGACCTTTGATCGTCTGATGGCAGAAACGCTGACGGCGGGCAGCGACGCGCAGCGCGCCGACCTGTATCAGCAGGCTGAAACACAACTCGACAAAGACTCACCAATTGTGCCAGTTTACTACCGCGTAAGTGTGCGCCTGGTGAAGCCCTGGGTTGGCGGCTTCACGGGCAAAGACCCGCAGGACATAACAGACCTGAAGTACTATTTCATCAAACAACACTGAGCTGATCGCCCGTTCGGCGAGACAGTCGGAAAACGCATCAGCAAACAGACCATTTTTTGGGGTCAATCTCCCTGGTAACAGGCCAGGGAGCCCGTAGACGGGGGACGCCGGGGCAGAGCATCGCCACGGTGACGATAATAAAACTGGAGTGTAATAATGAACAACATCACGAAAAAAAGCCTGATTGCAGCGGGCGTTTTCGCCGCAGTGAGTGCGCTGGCAGGGAATACGGTTTTAGCGGCAACGGTGCCTGCGGGCGTTGAGCTGGCCGCAAAACAGGAGCTGGTTCGCGGCAATGGCGATGAAGTCCAGTCGCTGGATCCGCACAAAATCGAAGGCGTGCCAGAAGATAACGTGGCGCGCGATCTTTACGAAGGTCTGCTGGTCAATGACAGCAACGGTAAACCGATCCCGGGCGTAGCGGAAAGTTACGAAAACAAAGATTTCAAAGTGTGGACGTTCCACTTACGTAAAAATGCCAAATGGTCCAATGGCGAGCCAGTCACCGCGCAGGACTTCGTCTATAGCTGGCAGCGTCTGGTCGATCCTAAAACGGCCTCACCTTACGCCAGCTATCCGCAATATGGGCATATCCTGAACGTTGATGAGATCATTGCCGGCAAAAAACCGGTTACTGATCTGGGCGTCAAAGCCATTGATGACCACACGCTGGAAGTCACCCTGAGTGAGCCGGTTCCCTATTTTGATAAGCTGCTGATCAACTCCGTCATGTCACCGGTTTACAAACCGGCAATTGAGAAGTTTGGCGAGCAGTGGACTCAGCCCCAGAACTGGGTCGGCAACGGTGCTTTTAAGCTGGACGCGCACGTGATTAACGAGCGCATCACTCTGGTGCGTAACCCGAACTACTGGGACAACGAACACACGGTGCTGAACAAAGTCACCTTCCTGCCCATCAGTTCTGAAGTCAGTGACGTTAACCGTTACTTCTCCGAGAACGGCAGCGACATGACCTACAACAACATGCCGATTGAGCTGTTTAAAAAGCTCCAGCGTGACAACGGTAAAGAGCTGCACGTCGATCCTTACCTCTGCACCTACTACTACGAAATTAATAACCAGAAAGCGCCATTCACCGATCCCCGCGTGCGCGCCGCCCTGAAGCTGGGTCTGGATCGTGACATCATGGTGAATAAAGTGCTGGCGCAGGGCCAGAAACCAGCTTACAGCTACACACCGCCATCCACTGACGGCATGGACATTCTGCCGCCAGACTGGTTCAAATGGTCACAGGACAAACGTAATGCCGAAGCAAAGAAGCTGCTGGCTGAAGCGGGCTACACCGCCGACAAACCGCTGACCTTTAACCTGCTGTATAACACTTCCGATCTGCACAAGAAGCTGGCGATTGCCGCCTCGTCGATCTGGAAGAAAAACATCGGCGTGAACATCAAGCTGGAAAACCAGGAGTGGAAAACCTTCCTGGACACCCGTCATCAGGGTAACTTCGATGTGTCGCGTGCGGCGTGGTGTGCGGACTACAACGAACCGACGTCATTCCTGAACACCATGCTGTCCAACAGCAGCAGTAACACATCGCACTATAAGAGCGATGAGTTTGACAAAGTGGTGCGTGACGCTATCAAGGCTCCGGATGCTAAAGCGCGCGCAGCGGACTATCAGAAAGCTGAGCAGATCCTGGATAAAGACAGCACCATCGTACCGGTTTACTACTACGTAAACTCGCGTCTGGTGAAACCGTATCTCGGCGGTTATACCGGTAAAGATCCACTGGACAAAACGCTCGATAAAAACTTCTACATCATTAAACACTAATAGCATTCAGGCTATCAGCAGTGGCGGCGCGTCTGGCGCCGCCTTTTTTAATTTTTTATATGTTGTGAAGCAACAGCCTGGTAGGTACGGCAATGTTAAAATTCATCCTGCGTCGCTTGCTTGAAGCGCTCCCGACGCTGTTCGTCCTGATTACCATCTCCTTCTTTATGATGCGGCTGGCACCCGGCAGCCCCTTTACCGGCGAGCGCACCCTGGCACCGGAAGTGATGGCCAACATTGAGGCGAAATATCACCTCAACGATCCTATCGGTAAGCAGTATGTCGATTACCTGGTGCAGCTGGCGCACGGCGATTTCGGCCCATCCTTTAAATACAAAGATTATTCGGTCAATTACCTGGTCGCGCATGCGTTCCCGGTCTCGGCCAAACTCGGCCTGGCCGCCTTCCTGCTGGCGGTGGTGCTTGGCGTCACCGCTGGGGTGATCGCCGCGCTCAAACAGAACAGTTTGTGGGATTTCGCGGTGATGGGGGTGGCAATGACCGGCGTGGTGATACCCAGTTTTGTGGTCGCGCCGCTGCTGGTACTGTTGTTCGCCATCACCCTGAAGTGGCTGCCGGGCGGCGGCTGGAATGGCGGGCAATGGAACTACATGCTGCTGCCGATGGTGGCGCTGTCGCTGGCTTATATTGCCAGTATCGCGCGTATTACCCGCGGATCGATGATAGAAGTGATGCACTCCAACTTCATCCGCACGGCACGCGCCAAGGGGTTACCGCTGCGCCGCATTGTGCTGCGTCATGCGCTGAAACCGGCGCTGCTGCCGGTGATCTCCTATATGGGGCCGGCATTTGTTGGCATCATCACCGGTTCGATGGTGATTGAGTCGATCTACGGTCTGCCAGGCATCGGCCAGCTGTTTGTGAACGGCGCGCTGAACCGGGACTACTCACTGGTGATGAGCCTGACCATTCTGGTCGGTTTGCTGACTATTGTATTTAACGCGATTGTTGACGTGCTCTATGCCGTTATTGATCCTAAAATTCGTTACTGATAGCGGAGTTCGCCATGATATTAAGTAAGAAAAACAGCGAAGCTCTTGATGCGTTCAGTGAGAAGCTGGAAGTAGAAGGGCGTAGTCTCTGGCAGGACGCGCGTCGACGTTTTATCCATAACCGGGCCGCCTCAATCAGCCTGCTGGTGCTGCTATTGATTACGCTGTTCGTGATCTTTGCCCCCATGCTGGCGCAATTCACCTACGACGATACCGACTGGGCGATGATGTCCTCACCGCCTGATACCACCTCTGGTCACTGGTTCGGTACCGATTCATCGGGACGTGACCTGCTGGTACGTGTGGCAATCGGTGGACGAATCTCACTGATGGTGGGCGTGGCTTCAGCTCTGATTGCCGTGATCGTGGGGACGCTATATGGCTCGATTGCCGGTTATCTTGGCGGCAAAACTGACTCAGTGATGATGCGTATTCTGGAAATCCTTAATTCCTTCCCGTTTATGTTCTTTGTGATCCTGCTGGTGACCTTCTTTGGCCGCAACATCCTGCTGATTTTTGCTGCTATCGGCATGGTCTCGTGGCTGGATATGGCGCGTATTGTGCGCGGCCAGACACTGAGCCTGAAGCGTAAAGAGTTTATCGAAGCGGCCCATGTCGGCGGGGTTTCAACCTGGAAAATCGTGGTGCGCCACATCGTGCCGAACGTACTGGGTGTGGTCGTGGTTTACGCCTCGCTGCTGGTGCCAAGCATGATCCTGTTTGAATCCTTCCTGAGCTTCCTGGGTTTGGGCACGCAGGAGCCGTTAAGTAGCTGGGGCGCACTGCTCAGCGACGGCGCTAACTCGATGGAAGTGTCGCCGTGGCTGTTGCTTTATCCGGCAGGTTTCCTGGTGGTCACGCTGTTCTGTTTCAACTTTATCGGCGATGGCCTGCGTGATGCCCTCGACCCGAAAGATCGTTAAGGAGTTTCCCGATGACTATTCATGAATTTCAGCCAGCGATGGCGGCCCGCGCGGGAAGCGAACAGCTACTTACGGTCAAAGATTTACGCGTGACCTTTGGCACGCATGATGGTGATGTCACCGCCGTTAATGACCTGAACTTCTCACTGCACGCCGGTGAGACGCTGGGCATTGTCGGGGAGTCCGGCTCTGGAAAGTCACAAACCGCTTTTGCCCTGATGGGGCTGCTGGCAAAAAACGGCCGCATTGGCGGTTCTGCGCTGTTCAACGGAAAAGAGATCCTGAATCTGCCTGAGAACAAGCTCAATAAACTGCGCGCCGAACAGATCGCGATGATCTTCCAGGACCCGATGACCTCGCTGAATCCCTACATGCGGGTAGGCGAGCAGCTGATGGAAGTGCTGAAGCTGCACAAAGGGATGAACAGCGCGCAGGCGTTTGAAGAGTCAGTGAGAATGCTGGATGCGGTAAAAATGCCGGAAGCGCGCAAACGGATGAAGATGTACCCGCATGAGTTCTCCGGCGGGATGCGTCAGCGCGTAATGATCGCCATGGCGCTGCTGTGCCGTCCCAAACTGCTGATTGCCGACGAGCCGACCACCGCGCTGGATGTCACTGTCCAGGCGCAGATTATGACGCTGCTCAACGACCTGAAGCGCGAGTTCAATACCGCCATTATCATGATCACCCACGATCTGGGTGTGGTGGCGGGGATTTGTGACAAAGTGCTGGTGATGTATGCCGGACGCACCATGGAGTATGGCCGTGCCCGCGATGTCTTTTATCAGCCGTCACATCCTTACTCGATTGGCCTGCTTAATGCGGTCCCGCGTCTGGATGCGGAAGGGGAAAGTCTGACGACGATTCCGGGTAATCCACCTAACCTGCTGCGTCTGCCGCAGGGCTGCCCGTTCCAGCCGCGTTGTCCGCACGCTATGGACATCTGCACCCAGGCACCACCGCTGGAACCCTTTGGCGAAGGCCGTCTGCGCGCCTGCTTTAAGCCGGTGGAGGAGTTAGTATGAGCACCGTCGCTGAAAAAAGAGTGTTATTGGAAATCGCCGACCTCAAGGTGCATTTCGACATCAAAGATGGCAGGCAGTGGTTCTGGCAGCCATCAAAAACCCTGAAAGCAGTCGATGGTGTCAGCCTTCGCCTGTATGAGGGGGAAACCCTAGGCGTGGTAGGCGAGTCGGGCTGCGGTAAATCGACCCTGGCGCGCGCCATTATCGGGCTGGTGAAGGCGACTGAAGGCCGGGTCGCCTGGTTAGGCCGTGATCTGCTGGGGCAAAGTGAAGAGGAGTGGCGCAAGGCACGCAGCGATATTCAGATGATATTCCAGGATCCGCTGGCATCGCTGAACCCGCGTATGACCATTGGCGATATCATCGCGGAGCCTCTGCGTACTTATCATCCGAAAATGGCGCGTCAGGAAGTGAAAGACCGCGTCAAAAATATGATGATGAAAGTGGGGCTGCTGCCTAACCTGATTAACCGTTATCCGCACGAGTTCTCGGGCGGTCAGTGTCAGCGTATTGGTATCGCCCGCGCGCTGATTCTTGAGCCTAAGCTGATTATCTGTGATGAGCCGGTATCGGCGCTGGATGTATCGATTCAGGCGCAGGTGGTTAACCTGTTGCAGCAGCTACAGCGCGAAATGGGGCTATCTCTGATCTTCATTGCCCATGATCTGGCGGTGGTGAAACATATCTCTGACCGGGTGCTGGTCATGTATCTGGGGCATGCGGTGGAGCTGGGTACCTATAAAGAGGTCTACAGCAATCCTCAGCATCCTTACACCCGTGCGCTGATGTCCGCCGTGCCGATTCCCGATCCGGACAAGGAGAAGAACAAGCAGATCCAGCTGCTGGAAGGGGAGCTGCCGTCGCCGATCAATCCGCCATCAGGCTGCGTGTTCCGCACCCGCTGTCCGATTGCCGGTCCGGAGTGTGCGAAAACCCGGCCGCTGCTGGAAGGCAGCTTCAACCACGCTGTCTCCTGTCTGAAAGTCGATCCGCTATAATGCAAAACGCCGGGTAATCGCCCGGCGTTTTCTTATCAAATCTGACGCTTACTCACGCCACAGGATATGACAGAGTTTGTGATCTTTTTCGCGGCACAGCAGCACGCGAGCAAAGACGTCGGTGATCGGTTCACCGTCCGCTTCACCCAGCCCAATCACCACCTCGGCGAAGAAGTCCGGATTCAGATCAAAATCGACATGATCTTTCCAGTCCTCAGACGGATCAAACAGTTCTGCGCCACCGCGCTCTTCGAACTGCAGGTTAAAGAGAATAATATCTGCCGGATCAAGATTGTCGCCTGCCAGTTCGAGAAAAATATCGTAGGCTTGTTCCAGCGTTTCATCTTCGGTAAGGCGATTATTTAAATCCATAGTCTGTCCTGTCGGCCTCAGGCCATTAACACAATCTGGCTCGTTTTACAGTAAAGGGCTAAAGAAGTAAAACAGTCGTTCGACGATGCGCTGCCACCAGGCACGTTTTGCCCAGCGCTTGCCATCCAGCAGGCGCGAACGGGCGATATAGTCATCCTGTACACAGGCCAGATCGCTGCCAAATCCCGCATCATCAACCACCAGCGTCACTTCAAAATTCAGCCATAAACTGCGCATATCAAGGTTCACGGTTCCCACCAGGCTTAGCTGTCCGTCGACCAGCACGCTTTTGGTGTGCAGCAGCCCATCTTCAAACTGGTAGATTTTCACGCCAGCTTCCAGTAACTCACTGAAGAAGGAGCGGCTGGCCCACCCGACCAGCAGCGAATCATTGTGACGTGGCACAATCACGCTGACATTGACGCCACGCTGAGCCGCCGTACAGATAGCATGCAGCAGATCGTCGCTGGGCACTAAGTAGGGCGTGGTCATGATCAACTGTTCACGTGCTGAATAGACCGCGGTCAGCAGCGCCTGATGGATCATATCTTCCGGGAAACCGGGACCGGAGGCGATCACCTGCACGGTGTGGCCGCTCTCTTGTTCAAACGGCATGATGTTGCGATCGGGCGGCGGCGGTAAAATGCGTTTGCCGGTCTCAATCTCCCAGTCACAGCTGAAAACAATGCCCATCGCAACCGCAACCGGGCCTTCCATTCGCGCCATCAGGTCAATCCACTGGCCGACACCCGCGCCCTGCTTAAAGAAGCGGGGATCCACCAGGTTCATGCTGCCGGTATAAGCAATGTAATTATCAATCAGCACGATTTTGCGATGCTGACGCAGATCCATTCGTCGCAGGAAGACGCGCAGCAGGCTGACCTGCAATGCTTCCACCACATCGATCCCGGCATTACGCATCATGCCGACCCAGGGACTGCGGAAAAAGGTCACGCTGCCCGCTGAGTCGAGTAGCAGTCGACAATGAACACCACGGCGTGATGCAGCCATCAGCGATTCAGCCACTTCATCTGCCAGACCGCCGGGATGCCAGATATAGAACACCATCTCAATGTTGTGGCGGGCCAGCTGGATATCACGAATCAGCGCCTGCATGACGTCGTCGGAACTGGTGAGCAGCTGGAGCTGGTTACCCTTGACCCCGGCGATGCCCTGGCGATGGTAGCAAAGCTCAAACAGCGAACGTGAAACGTCGCTGTGCTCGGTGGCAAAAATTTCACGACACTGCTTCAGATCATTAAGCCAGCGGGCGGTGGACGGCCACATGGTGCGGGCGCGTTCCGCGCGACGTTTACCCAGATGCAGTTCGCCGAAGGAGAGATAAGCGATAATGCCCACCAGCGGCAGAATATAGATAACCAGTAGCCAGGCCATCGCTGATGTAACGGCCCGACGCTTCATCAGGATGCGCAATGTGACACCGGCAATCAACAGCCAGTATCCAAACAGCAGCAACCAGCTGATCAGCGTATAAAAAGTGGTCATAAAGTGGACATCCCGTTCGCGCTTCCGTCAGGCAAGTTTACGTGCAGATGACGGCTAACGGAACCTTTTATCCCGGACCACGATGAGAGATCTGATTTGGCATTATCGCAGAGAGCTCTATAATGCCCTCGCGAAGACGAAGTCAGAGAGGAAGTGATGAAACGAAGCAGAAATGAAGTCGCGCGCTGGAGAATGTTACGTCAGGTACATCGCCGTCGCTCACGCTGGCTGGAAGGGCAGTCACGGCGTTATAAGCGTATTCACTGTATTCGCCATCAACTGGCCCAGCAGCAGCGTCGTTCGATTCTGTTTATTACGCAAATAATATAATCAGGTTGTTTTAAACGAGCCTGAAAGGAGTGACCTGTCTTTCAGGCAGCGACGGATTTGCGTAAAAACTCATTATGGGTTTCAGCCTGCCTGAGGTAACGCTCCTTCAGGCTTCAAAAAATCCTAATTTCGCCAGCACCTGTCGCGCTTTTAAATGCTCCTGTCGTGACGCACCCCGATCGCTGACTTCACGCATCAGACAAACTATCGTACTACCCAGCGACATTGGTCGTCGGTAGCCTGCACGGTCATACCATTCATAAGACCACCTATCTGACTTACGCTGGTAATAAACAGTTAGCCACGCTGAGCAATTTGCCGGATAGCCACTGAGCACTTCGATTTTAGGATCGGCAATAGCCAGAACCCGGGATACCAGAGGGTTAAGCAGTGTAAAGGCCTGAATAGTGTTGATTTTGTTCATAATAAGCCTGCGACGTTACTGCGTATCCATTCAGAGGTGTAACTAACCAGTCATAAATGTAGACAGCCCTGCAGAATAATTCCTCTTCGCTATTAAAAAAATAACGGATAGATCATTTTTAACAGTAAAAAAGGTTATTCAGGCGCGTACCAGGCGAGTTGTACGCTAGCAGGTAGTAAACTTGTACAATTTTGTTTTTTATATGTTGTTGTAATTTATATATATTTTTTAGTTCTGTTATGCTGCTAAGATTTTATAAGCTAAATATGTGTACAATTACATATTTGTTGTATAACTTTACCCCATCGGTAAGTGACCTTAAATGAATCCTATGAGGAGCAATCATGCAGACTAACGTTCGTATTCCCGCTTCAATATCTGACATTTCCGCTTATTTACACAGTGCTGCGCAGCCTACCCAACAGGCCATTCTTGGCGCTGTCGTGACGGAAATTATCAGTTCTGGCCGTAGCCTGAATCGTAAAGCTCTCTGCTCAAAACTTATCAGCCGCTTACAGCATGTCACCAGCCCGGAAGAAGAGCAGCACTATCATGCACTGATTGGTCTGATTCTGGATCGGGGTTAATACTGCACTGAATATATCCCAGCCAGTAATGTCAACATTGTGGGAAACCAGAAGCGGGGTAATTGATCCACCATGCCCGTTTAGATAAGAACAATACCTTATTCAAATTAAGATGAAGACGTTATCGCCGCGTTAATGCGTATGGATGCGGTATGAAGTTCAGGCAGAATAGTCGTGGTCACAGCGATCAATTAGCGGTTCTGTGATACCGGGGTGCGTTATTAAATTGCATTAACCAGCGGGGCGTTGTGCCGTCATTACCAGCGTCACGTTTACCAACTGCAGTGCTGCCGCCAGCACGATTAGCATCACAATCCACTCCTTTTTGTTACGCCAGCCCTGCGTTCGCCACAGATAAACTGCGCTCCCGATCAGTAAAACGATAATTGCCAATAGTCCCGGAATGATTATCTGCATCTTTCCTCTCTAAACGATCAAAATACAAATGGCTTCTGTACCCAGGCACAGAAGCCATTTTGACTGCTAGTTCTTTATCAGAAGACGCGTTTAAACGGCTTAACCGAGACCTGCTTGTAAACACCTGCCGCAAAATAAGGGTCATCCTGCGCCCATGACTGCGCGGTTTCCAGCGACGGAAACTCAGCAATCACGGTTGAGCCGGTGAAGCCTGCCACGCCCGGATCGTTGCTGTCGACTGCAGGCATCGGGCCTGCAATGATCAGGCGTCCCTCTTCCTGCAGCAGTTTGAGCCGCGCCAGGTGGGCAGGACGCACAGCGTTACGTTTTTCCAGCGAATCTGCAGTATCTTCTGCATAAATGACGTAAAGCACCAGGGAACTCCCACTAATCAGAATTTTGCAACACGTTAAGGGATCGCCGTTAAGAGTGCAAACGAAACCTCCGGGCGGTTGATGGCTCAGCATAATGGGCTGAAAAGCGCTTTTCTTCATGCTGTAGAGCGGGAGTTATTGAAACTGATTGCTATTTGCATTTAAAATCGCGGCTTCATTCAATCACTGCGACCGTTATGACCACGCTGACTATGCCATTACCTAAACGCACGCCTGTCTCCATGTTATTGTCTGTTGCTCTGCATGGGGCCGTGATTGCCGGAATTCTCTATGCTTCATTCCAGCAGGTGATTGATGTGCCCAAAGCGTCGCAACCCATCAGCGTGACCATGGTCGCCCCTGAAGTCCAGCCCGAACCTGCACCGGCTATTGCAAAGCCCCCTGCGCCGGAACCTCAACCGGAACCTCAACCGGAACCTCAACCGGTGCCAGAACCGCCGAAAGCGGAGCCGGTGCCCATTCCAAAACCTGAACCTAAGCCAAAGCCAAAGCCGAAACCTGAGCACAAGCGGGAGCAGCCCAAACGCGACGTGAAGCCCCGTCAGGAGAGCAAACCTCAGGCTAGCCCGTTTAATCAGGCGACAACGGCGACCCAGAGCAAACCCGCCGCAGCGCCAAAAGCCACGCCATCACCCACCTCGTCGGCGTCAAACGGCCCTAAAGCCCTGAGCGTGAGTAAGCCCGGTTATCCTCAGCGCGCTTTTGCATTGCGGGTGGAAGGCCGGGTACGGGTGAAGTTTGATGTGGACAGTGAGGGAAGAGTGGATAACATCCAGATTGTGTCTGCTGAACCGCGCAATATGTTTGAGCGGGAGGTTAAGCAGGCGATGAAAAAGTGGCGCTACCAGAGTGGACAGCCAGGCCAGGGGCTGACCATGAATATTGTGTTTAAGATCAAGGGTGGTGCCAGCATTGAATAAGACGCCGGGTCAGGCTAAAGCCGCCTGACCCGTGACTTAATTGCCTGGCTGCTGATTGGCGCGTCCGGGTGGCAAAGGACGTGAATGGCCTTCACTATCGACCGCCACATAAATAAAGACTGCCTCTGTGGCACAGTAGGTCTGTCCAATCGGCTCAGACGACACTTTTTTAATCCACACTTCAACGTTAATCGTCATGGAACTGTTGCCGGTACGGATACAGCTCGCATGGCAGCTCACTACATCGCCCACCGCCACCGGCTTCAGAAATGACATGCCGTCAACACGCACCGTCACAACGCGCCCTTCAGCGATCTCTTTCGCCAGGATAGCGCCGCCCATGTCCATCTGTGACATCAGCCAGCCACCAAAAATATCGCCGTTGGCGTTGGTGTCTGCTGGCATGGCGAGCGTACGCAGCACCATTTCGCCTTGCGGCAATTTATGTTTTTCGCCCATCGCGTCCACTTTTTATGCAGGTAAATGCTAAAAAAATGCCCGGCGTACCGGGCAGAGTAATTATTTTTGTTCCTGCTGCGGCATCTGTCGCCAGATGTAAAGCCCGCTAAGCAGGGTAAACAGTAAGGTCAGACCGGAGAGACCGAACACTTTAAAGTTAACCCAAAACGCCTGAGATAACCAAAAGGCGACATAGATATTCACCAGGCCGCAAATCAGAAAAAACAGCGCCCAGGCGATGTTTAGCCGACGCCAGACCGCGTCAGGCAGCTGAAGCTCTTTGCCGAGCATGCGCTGAATCAGCGTTTGCTGCATAAACCACTGGCTGTAGAGCAGGGCTGCGGCAAACAGGCTGTAGATGACCGTGACTTTCCACTTAATGAACTCATCGTTGTGGAACACCAGCGTCAGGGTGCCAAAGACGGCCACCAGTACAAAGGTGAAAATCGTCATTTTTTCCAGCTTTCGATAGAGCACCCAGCTGACGACCAGGGCCAGGCCAGTGGCGACAATCAATGCGCCAGAGGCAACAAAAATGTCATACAGCTTGTAGAAGATGAAAAAGACCACCAGGGGGAGAAAGTCGAGTAGCTGCTTCATAGTTTTTCCATTCAGAGTTGGCTGCGAATGTGCCCGAAGGCACACCGACAATCAACGTAACAGCATATAGAGCCGATAAAGATAGATGATCAACATTGCCGAAACCACATTCCCTGCCGCGGTGAAAATCACCGACGAGACATTGAGCGGTAATACCGTCAGCGAAGAGAAGAACAGCATCACCACCACTTTGGCCAGCAGCCAGAGTAGAATGGCAGGTGCAATCAGCTTCACATTCTTCCACGCCATCCGCATGCTGGCCCGCATGGCAGCAAAGACACCCATTTTTTCACTGGCCACCATCACCGGTGCCAGTGACAGCAGAATCGTCAGTATAATGCCTGGCACCACCAGCACCATAAAGCCCAGTTGCGCCACCAGCGTCATCAGGAAGGTGAGCAGTAACAGCTTTGGCAACAGCGGCGCGGACGCACCAATGGCACGCAACGCACTCACACGCTGGCCGGAAGAGACCATCGGGATCAGATAGAGCATTCCGCCAAGCAGCAGCGTATTACCCATCAGCGCAGCAAAAGTGCTGGCCGCAGAGGCACGCAGCAATACCTGCTGCTGTTCCGGAGACATATTCTGCACTATCTCAAACAACGAACTGGCGCTATCGTCACCTTGCTGCAGGAGGGCCATCTGATCGGCACCCGGCGTCAGCACATGCACCAGCATGACGGTGATAAAAGCGGTCAGCAGCGACATCAACAGCAATGTAGCCAGTTGATGTCGCGCAAAATTTCCTGTGTCACGGTATAACGAGCTTGCCGTGATAGACATGTACACTCCTTGGAAGAACCGGGTTAATCAACCCGGCGATTGTACATGTTCTGGCTGCTCGCGGGCACCCGCTGTGGCATAACTTTCTGTCATGACAGGTAAAGAGGGAGAAAAAAGGGCGGGAAGACCATACCGGGCGCGGGCGCGATCGCAGGCTTCATTGTGGATACCCCCTTCGCCCGACATCGAAAATTCCCGACAGGGCGTCGGACGTTGTTCATAAATTCCGCAGGAGACACAGCCCCCAATATTGCCCTCGAGAGCCACGCAGCGGGGCGCGCGATCGTTCGTACCCCGCATATTGCGCATTAACAGGCTGAGCGGTTCGGTTAATGCGGTCGGCACAGGGCCGCCTGCATCATCGGCTTCAGCCCAGTAAAATGAGACGCGGAAATGGGCGCAGCAGGCGCCACAGCTG
The DNA here is from genome assembly GCF_037152305.1 of Pantoea sp. AS142. Taxonomy (NCBI): domain Bacteria; kingdom Pseudomonadati; phylum Pseudomonadota; class Gammaproteobacteria; order Enterobacterales; family Erwiniaceae; genus Pantoea; species Pantoea sp. AS142. The sequence goes on from NZ_JBBCMO010000007.1 coordinate 178,355, forward strand.
ACACAAGGGTTAGATATTTCACTCATTTGATCACCCGCCCCTCCCAGGGCATCGAACCAAAATCACCAGAGAAGATAAGCAAAATAGGCCCGGCGAAATTATTCAGCAAGGGGAATTTTGCGGCGCCAGCATGCGTCGAAATTGATCTAAATCAATTCATTGTTTTTTAAGTAATTTATCTAAAGGGTACAGAGTGCAATTTTCTGTAAATCACGTTAAATATTTGCCAGCAAAAAAGCGATGACGTTTGCGACATTAACATTAAGCAAAGGAGTGATGATGAAACTGGCAAAATGCGCGATGCTGCTGGCTCTGGCTTTCCCCCAGCTGTCGATGGCCCACGAAGCGGGCGACTTCTTTATGCGTGCGGGCAGTGCCACCGTCCGGCCCACCGAGGGTTCCGATAATGTGTTAGGGATGGGCGAGTTCAGCGCATCCAACGACACGCAGTTGGGCCTCACCTTTACGTATATGGCAACGGACAACATTGGTGTCGAATTACTGGCCGCCACACCTTTCCGTCACAAAGTGGGCCTGGGCCCGACCGGCACACTGGCCACAGTGCGCCAGTTACCGCCGACGCTGATGGCGCAGTACTACTTCTTTGACAGCAAAAGCAAGGCGCGTCCTTACGTAGGCGTGGGTATCAACTACACCACCTTTTACGATGCCGATTTCAATCAAACGGGCCGCGATGCGGGCCTGACCGATCTCAGCGTCAAGGATTCCTGGGGTGTAGCGGGTCAGGTCGGTCTGGATTACCAGATTAACCGCGACTGGATGCTGAATGCCTCGGTGTGGTACATGGATATTGATACCGAAGTGAAGTTTAAAGCGGGTGGCGAACAGCAGAACATCAATATGCGTATCGACCCCTGGGTGTTCTTCTTTGGCGCGGGTTACCGTTTCTGATGAGAAAAAGGCCGCTAAATCAGCGGCCTTTTTTTGTCTGTTAAGACATTATTTGATCTGCATATTGTTTACCACGGACTTCACGCCCGGCACGCTGCGCGTAACCTGAACGGCATGATTAGCCATCTGTGGTGATGAAACAAAACCGCTCAGCTGAACTTTACCTTTAAAGGTTTCTACGTTGATTTCAGTTGATTTCAGCGAGTCATCTTTCAGCAGTTCACCTTTAACTTTTGTGGTCACCACGGTGTCATCAATGTAGCCACCGGTTCCCTCTTTGGTTGAGGTTGGCGCACAGGCGCTCAGTGTCAGCGCAACCACGCCCGCCAGTACAGCACCTGTCAGCAGTTTAACGAATTTCATTGCATTCTCTCCCTGTCACAAAATTTATGCGGCGTTACCGTAACGGCGCATTGTCATTGTGGTGCAGATATTGCAAAAAGGGCAAATAGCGGAATCAAAAAAAAGGAAACAAATCATGCCTTATCGCGCGATAAGGCATGTTGGCAGCATTAACGGCTGGCAGCTTTGAGACGGCTGACAAAATTCTTCAGTTCACTCAGCATCACCTCAGGTTCTGCGTGATGTTTTTCAATGATTCGGACAATCGCCGATCCTGAAATTGCGCCCGCTGCACCCGCAGAAATTGCTTCCTTAACCTGTTCAGGCTCCGAGATACCAAAGCCCTGCAGCGGCGGGGCCGCGTGGTTTTCACGCAGCTTGTCGATCAGATGCTGCAACGGCAGGCTGGCACGGTTTTCAGCGCCGGTGACACCAGCGCGCGACAGCAGATAGGTGTAACCCCGACCATGCGAAGCGATCTCACGCAGCAGCTCATCGCTGGCATTAGGCGGGCATATAAAGATAGGCGCTACGCCATAACGCAGGGCTGCCTGACGGAAGGGCGCAGACTCTTCCACCGGCACATCCGCCACCAGCACCGAATCCACACCCGCTTCAGCACATCGGGCATAGAACGCATCCACGCCGTTGGTGAAGACCAGATTGGCGTACATCAGCAATCCAATCGGCAGATCAGGATATTTACGGCGGATAGTCGCCAGCATTTCAAAACACTGGCTGATGCTGGTGCCTGCCGCAAAGGCGCGCAACGTCGCGTTCTGGATGGTCGGGCCATCCGCCAGAGGATCGGAGAAGGGAATACCCAGCTCCAGCGCATCCGCGCCACCTTCAACCAGGGCGTCAATTACGCGCAGTGAAAGCTCTGGTGACGGATCGCCAAGCGTAACAAAAGGAACGAAAGCGCCTTCGTTATTCGCTGACAGACGCGTAAACAGCTGATTGTAACGTTCCATCAGATCTCTCCCTGTGCTGTCAGAATGTCATGAACGGTGAAAATATCTTTGTCGCCGCGGCCAGAGAGGTTGACCACAATCAACTGCTCTTTTTCCGGTTCAGCCTGGATCATCTTTATCGCGTGGGCCAGGGCGTGGGATGATTCCAGCGCCGGAATGATACCTTCAGCGCGACACAGCTGTTTAAAGGCGTCTAGCGCTTCGTTATCGGTAATGGAGACATATTCCGCACGACCAATGCTGTTCAGATGCGCATGCTGCGGGCCGACTGACGGGAAGTCGAGGCCGGCAGAGATCGAGTAAGACTCCTCAATCTGGCCATCAGCGGTCTGCATCATTGGCGCTTTCATACCGAAATAGATGCCGACGCGACCATGCTTGAGCGGGGCACCATGCTCGCCGGTCTCAATGCCGTGGCCCGCAGGCTCTACGCCGATCAGCTTCACGCTGGTCTCATCGATAAAGTCGGCAAACATCCCGATGGCGTTGGAACCCCCACCCACACAGGCGAGAATGGCATCGGGCAGGCGGCCCTCTCTTTCCAGAATCTGCTTTTTGGTCTCTTCGCCAATCATGCGCTGAAACTCACGCACAATCGTCGGGAAGGGATGCGGACCGGCCGCAGTGCCGAGCATGTAGTGCGCAGTTTCATAACTACCAGACCAGTCGCGCAGCGCTTCGTTACAAGCGTCTTTCAGCGTGGCAGAGCCGCTGTGTACCGGGATCACTTCTGCGCCCATCAGACGCATACGGAACACATTGGGTGACTGACGCTCCACATCTTTCGCGCCCATATAGATGCGGCATTTCATGCCCAGCAGCGCACAGGCCAGCGCTGAGGCCACGCCGTGCTGACCCGCACCGGTCTCGGCAATAATTTCGTTTTTGCCCATGCGTTTTGCTAATAATGCCTGGCCCAGCACCTGGTTGGTTTTGTGCGCACCACCGTGCAGCAGATCTTCACGCTTGAGATAGAGGCGCGTTTTGGTGCCTTTGGTCAGGTTTTTGCACAGCGTCAGGGCGGTAGGACGACCCGCATAGTTCTTCAGCAGGTCGGTAAACTCGGCCTGAAACTCCGGATCTTTCTGGGCGTCGACAAACGCCTGTTCCAGCTGGCGCAGGGCTGGCATCAGGATTTGCGGAACATACATTCCGCCAAATTCGCCAAAATAGGGATTCAGTAACGTCATTTTTATCTTCCTTTCTCGGGCCCGCCGTTGAGCAGGCCAGGCAAATCAGTAGGCGCGCAGTGTCTGAAACACAGCGGCAATTTTACGGGCATCTTTGATACCTGGTGCGCTTTCCACGCCAGAGTTAAAATCCAGTCCGGCACAGCCCAGCTGCGCGGCTTCAACACAGTTATCCGCGCTCAGGCCACCTGCCAGCAACACATTGTTCAGTGTCTGCCCCTGTAACAATGACCAGTCGAAACGCTGTCCGGTTCCGCCATCGCCATTATCAAACACATAACGGTCAACATGTGGCCAGTCGCGCGCAGGCAAAGAGCCTTCAATGCGTAGCGCCTTCCAGATTTGAATCTCTGCTGGCAGAGCCACGCGTAGTTCGGCTACAAACGCCGGCGTTTCATTACCGTGCAGCTGCACCGCTGACAATGAAAGCGCACTGGCTTTCGTGACAACGTCACTTACTGCGGCATTGCGGAACACGCCGACGTAGCGCAACGGGGCGGCAGAGATCACGTTTTGTGCCGTGGCGGTGTCAATCTGGCGCGGTGACCCTTCAGCGAAGATCAGCCCGCCATAGAGTGCCCCGGCTTCATAGGCGGCACGCGCATCGTCGGCACGGGTCAGGCCGCACACTTTATTGCTGCCCAGCGTGACCCGACGCACCGCTGCGGTCAGGTCGGCTTCTTCCATCAGGGCAGAACCAATCAGGAAGCCGTTGGCAAAGTGGCTCAGCTCGCGAATATCGGCGTAGCTGTTGATGCCTGATTCGCTGATCACCGTGACGCCGTGCGACAGTCGCGGTGCCAGCTGACGGGTGCGGTTGAGATCGATAGAGAGATCACGCAGATCGCGGTTGTTGATACCCACGACTTTGGCCTGCAGCGCGATAGCCCGCTCCAGTTCCTCTTCATTACTCACTTCAGTCAGAACGCCCATCTTCAGGCTGTGCGCCACAGCGGCGAGCTGACGATACTGCTCATCATCCAGCACCGACAGCATCAGCAGAATCGCATCCGCCTGGTAGTAACGTGCCAGATAGATCTGATAGGGATCGATGATAAAATCTTTGCACAGCACCGGCTGGGTGATGGCCGCGCTGACTATCGGCAGAAAGGCGAAGTCGCCCTGAAAATATTTCTCATCGGTCAGCACCGACACCGCGGAAGCATAGTGGCGGTAGACTCCGGCAATCGCGGCCGGATCGAAATCCTCGCGAATAACGCCTTTCGAGGGCGACGCCTTTTTACACTCCAGGATAAACGCGGTTCTTGCACCCTGCAGTGCGTCGTAGAAATGACGGCTGGCAGGTTCAAGACTGTTCTGAAAGGTGGAGAGAGGCTGTTGCTGCTGACGGGCTTCAACCCAAATCGCTTTGTCCTGAACAATTTTTTCTAACACGGTGCCTTTCATGATTATCCTCTTGCTGCCAGTGCGACGACACGCTCATAAGCCTGTCCGCTGCGGATGGCGTTAAGCGCCTGCTGTGCGTTTTCACGCAGATCTTCCTGACCAAATACTTTAAGCAACATCGCTACGTTAACGGCGACCGCCTCCTCATGGGCCTGCTGGCCATTACCCTGAAGTAAAGCCGTCAGAATGTCACGATTTTCTTCCGGCGTGCCGCCCGCCAGCGCCTCTTTGGGATGGAAGCCAAAACCAAAGTCTTCAGGCGAGAGCTGGTAGCGCGTAATTTCACCTTCACGCAGTTCCGCCACATGCGTCACGTCGTGCAGCGCCACTTCATCCATTCCGCCACCGTGAACCACCGCCGCGCGCTGATAACCCAGCACTTTCAGGGTCTGGGCAATCGGCATCACCAGTTCCGGACTGTACACGCCAATCACTGCCAGTGGCGGGCGTGCCGGGTTGATCAGCGGACCTAACACATTAAACAGCGTGCGGGTCTTAAGCTGCTGGCGAACCGGCATCGCGTGGCGAAATCCGGTGTGATACTGCGGCGCGAACAGGAAGCAGACGTTAAGATCGTCCAGCGCCTGACGCGCCCGGTTAGCAGGCATATCGAGATTGATGCCAAAGGCCGCCAGCAGATCGGAGGACCCCGACTTGCTGGAGACGCTGCGGTTGCCGTGCTTTGCCACTTTCAGACCGCAGGTCGCGGCAACAAAGGCGCTGGCGGTTGAGATATTAATGCTGTTACTGCCATCGCCGCCGGTGCCCACAATGTCGGCAAACGCGTAATCAGGGCGGGGAAAAGGTTTGGCATCTTCCAGCAGTGCGGTGGCGGCTCCGGCGATCTCTTGCGGCGTTTCACCGCGCACTTTCATGGCGATCAGCGCGGCGGCGAGCTGCGTGGGCTCCAGTTGTCCGGTAATGATGGCGCTGAACAGCTGATGACTCTCAGCCTGATTCAGCGTCTGCGCCTGGTAAAGTTTTTCCAGTGTCTGTTGCATAGTTATTCTCCCTGTTACTTCGCCAGCGCCCAGGCCAGCGTCTGCTCAAGCAGGCGCGCGCCCTGAGAAGTCAAAATCGATTCAGGATGGAACTGAAACCCGCAAACGCGATCGGTGTCATGGCGAACCGCCATCACCATCCCGTTGAAACTGGCGTTAACCGTCAGCTTATCTGGCGTGTTACTGCCCACCAGCGAGTGATAGCGCGCCACCGGCAGCGGATTGCTCAGACCGGCAAACATCGCCTCGCCATCATGGTCGATTGAAGAGGCTTTGCCGTGCAGGATCTCGCCTGCCTGACCCACATGGCCGCCATAGGCTTCGACAATTGCCTGGTGACCCAGACAGATACCAATAATCGGCAGACGACCACGCAACGCGTTTAGCAACGCCGGCATACAGCCAGCATCTTTTGGCGCGCCGGGACCGGGAGAGAGCATCAGCACCGGGTTCTCCATCCGCTGTAGCTGTTCAATTAACCGTTCGGCGGGCAGGTTGTTGCGGTAGATCACCACGTCGTGACCAAAGGTGCGCAGCTGATCAACCAGGTTGTAGGTAAAAGAGTCGATGTTATCGAGCAGCAGAATATCGGCCATCAGAAGATCTCCTTGCAGTGATGGGCAGTCGCGATAGCGCGCAGTACGGCGCGCGCTTTGTTACGGCTTTCATCAGCTTCAGCCTGCGGATTAGAATCCAGCACCACACCAGCGCCCGCCTGAACGGTGGCGACGCCGTCTTCTACATAGGCAGAGCGGATAACGATGCAGGTATCGAGATCGCCCTGGGCGGTGAAGTAGCCCACCGCGCCGCCGTAGCTGCCGCGACGGGTGCGTTCAGCCCCGGCAATCAACTGCATGGCGCGAACTTTAGGCGCACCGCTCAGCGTGCCCATGTTCATACAGGCACGATACGCGTGCAGCACGTCAAGGTCCGCGCGCAGCGTACCCACCACGCGGGAGACCAGATGCATCACAAATGAGTAGCGGTCAACTTTGGTCAGGTCAGCCACGTACCGGCTGCCTGGTACGCAGATACGCGCCAGATCGTTACGCGCCAGATCCACCAGCATCAGATGTTCAGCCAGCTCTTTATGATCGGTGCGCATCTCCAGTTCGATGCGACTGTCGAGATCGCGGTCGAGTGAGCCATCGGCATGGCGGCCGCGTGGGCGGGTACCGGCGATCGGGTAGATCTCAATCTGACGCGAAGTGGCGTCATACTTCAGCGAACTTTCCGGCGACGCGCCAAACAGTGAGAAATCCTGATCCTGCATAAAAAACATGTAGGGGCTGGGATTGCTGTTTTTCAGTGTCTCATAAGCAGCCAGCGGCGACGGGCAAGGCAGCGAGAAGCGGCGTGACGGCACGACCTGGAAAATTTCACCGATCCGAACCGCCTGCTGCAGCGTACGTACCACGTCGCAATACACTTCATCACTCTGGCTGGTGGTCAGTGTCATCTGTTCTACCGGCTGCACCGGCAGAGCCGGAGCCGGCTGCAGCATCTGGCCGTGCAACTGCTCAATGCGACGCTGGAGGCGCTGGAACTCGCTGGTGGACGGGCAGAACAGGCTGGCCTGCAGACGCGCACTGTGGGTCTGGTGATCGATCACCAGTAATGTCTCTGCCAGGTAAAAACAGTAGTCGGGGCAGCGTTGCTGATTATCCAGCTCCGGCAGGGTTTCAAAACCGGCAACCAGATCATAAGCAAACAGGCCACCCAGCAGCACGGCTTCGCGCTCGTCGGCAGGGGAGTTGACCAGTTGTGGAATCAGACGCAGTGCATCAAACACCGACAGTGCCTTGAGGCGGGAATCTTCATCTTGCTGATGGTCGGTGCTCTGCGGGAAAGTCAGCTCACGTCCATCGGGACGAACCTGATTGCTGACCGACTCAGGCAGGGCCTCATCCAACAGCGGCAGCAGGGCGCGGCCATTTTCTGACAACGCCTGAACAGTGACCTGATTGCCCATGGCGCTAACGCGCAGCGCGCTGTCGACAATCAGCAGGCTTTTTAAATTGCGCTTGCTGTCGATGTCAGCGGATTCAAGCAGCAGGGTTGCCGGACGTGCGCCGCATAGCTGGTGAAACACTGCGGCCGGATCTTCGCGGTAGGGTGCGGTGCCGGTAATCAACTTCACTGTAGGTTTCGCATTTGGCATGATGATTTCTCTGAATTTCGCTCAAAAAAAAACCCGCTCGGTGGCGGGCTCAGGTATTAGCACAGCGTTTACGCAAAGTGTGCACGACCCTGTCGCCCGTTTTCGGGAACATCGCGCCAACCGTTTAAATGCGTGATTACAACAGCCATGATTGAATACCCGTAACGTGTGAACTTGTGTACTAGTTAACGGGTTCATGGCGGAAATGTCAATACACTTTTTCACTGACCGCGAAAATCGTTATCATGCTGGCCGGTTTAGTTTTTGCAGGAGTTCTCTTGAGCGATATCGCCCGTTTCCCGGTTTATGATTTACACAGCCACACGCGTGCCTCCGATGGCTTACTGACGCCAGCAGCTTTGGTGCAGCGAGCGGTTGAGATGCGCGTCGGCGTACTGGCGATCACCGATCACGACAGTGTTGCAGGAGTAAAAGAAGCGCAACAAACGGTAATCGACAACGATTTACCGATAAAAGTGCTGGCAGGCGCAGAGATTTCCACCCTGTGGGAGAATCATGAGATTCACATCGTAGGACTCAACATTGATATCCGCCATCCCGCGATGGTGGCGTTTCTGGCCGGACAACATGCCTGTCGGCAAGCACGTGCAGAAGAGATTGGTGAGCGACTAACGAAGGCGCACATCCCGGATGCACTGGCGGGCGCCACGCGACTGGCAGATGGCGGCATCATTACCCGCGGTCACTTTGCCCGCTTCCTGATTGAGCAGGGCAAAGCGGAGAATATCGCGCAGGTATTCAAAAATTATCTGGCGCGTGGCAAAACCGGTTATGTGCCGCCACAATGGTGTACAATTAAACAAGCTATTGATGCGATTCATCATTCTGGTGGCTGTGCCGTGCTGGCGCACCCTGGCCGTTACGGGTTATCAGCAAAGTGGCTCAAACGGCTGGTCGCTCATTTCCGGGAAGCGGGCGGCGATGCGATGGAGGTCGCGCAGTGCCAGCAGCCACCCAATGAGCGCACGACGCTGGCGCACTACGCCAGAGACAACGAACTGGCTGCATCACAAGGTTCTGATTTTCATCAACCCTGTCCGTGGATTGAGTTGGGCCGCAAACTCTGGCTGCCCGCGGCGGTTGAGCCGGTCTGGGAACGCTTCCCGGATCTGGCTCCCAGCCTGGCAATCACGGAAAGGTGACACGAGGTTTCTATGAGTCAATTGTTTCATATTCATCCGGACAACCCGCAGCCTCGCCTGATTAATCAGGCGGTCGACTACCTGAACAAAGGCAGCGTCATTGTTTATCCAACCGATTCCGGCTATGCGCTGGGCTGTCGGCTGGAGGAGAAGGGCGCGATGGAGCGAATCTGCCGCATCCGTCAACTCGACGGGCATCACAACTTCACCCTGATGTGCCGGGATCTTTCTGAGCTGTCGGTCTATTCGCAGGTGGGCAATTCAGCGTTTCGCCTGCTGAAAAACAACACGCCAGGCAACTACACCTTCATTCTCAAGGCGACCAAAGAGGTGCCGCGCCGCCTGATGAATGAAAAACGTAAGACCATTGGTCTGCGCGTACCCTCGAATCCCGTGGCGCTGGCGCTGCTGGAAGCACTGAATCAGCCGATGATGTCGACCTCATTAATCCTGCCGGGCAACGATTTCACTGAGTCCGATCCGGAAGAGATCCAGCACAGCATCGGCAAGCTGGTCGATCTGATTATCGATGGCGGCACGCTGGGTCAGCAGCCCACTACGGTGGTCGATCTGACCACCGATGCGCCGGAAATTGTGCGTGAAGGGGTGGGCGATACCCGCCCGTTCCTTTAATTCAGCGGGCTCAGACACCGCGGGTCGGTGCCGGGGCCAGATTCGACTCTAACCAGCTTTTAAACTGGCCGTAAGGAATATAAAGCGACACATCTTTCAGGATCACTTTATTATTGCGGCCATTCCTGATGGCGTCTGAATAGCCTACAATCACGCCGCCAAGCGTATCATCACGGTTATAAACGCCGCCGCCAGACATTCCCTGAACAACGCCTGCGTTAGAGGCCATTGCTATACAGGGACTTTTATTCCAGTTATTCCGAATAGCGGTGCGGGCTAAATTAATCCCGGTCGATTCAACTGGCATCGCTGAAATAAAACTGTAGCCATACATTTTAACCGGATCGCCGATGTCGCTACTGCGGAACTTAGTCAGCGTGGTGGCATCATTCTTGTGATAGATAATCGCAAGGTCGCAATAAGGATGATAAGACTTTACGCGTTGCACGGCAGTTTTGGCGACGTGCGCAGCCGTCAGGCTATATTCTGGCGTCAGAGGAATGCTGGTGCCCAGCGTGCCGAGACCGAGGATCGTCGGAATGCCTGTCACGCTCATATCTACGTGCTGCATCGCCGTACGACTGTACTCAGTGTGGCCCACGGAACACCCACTTAGCACCAGTGCAGCAAGCACCGGGCACAGCAACAGGTTTCGCATGATGGGTTTCTTTATTCAGGCATGTCTGGAAATCCCTGGTGAAGATTTTTGACATGCAAGCAAGGTTCATCACTGAACCGTATTAACGCAACAACTCCGGATGCGCCGGTTATTGGATTAATGTAAAACACTATTTTTATTAAGAATGACAAAGTCAGACTGAAATGTCGCAAAACCACTTCATAGTGATCTCTGCTTTTTTATTGTGCGACTCAGATGAAGTGTATCAGCTTAATAGTGTCGTACAATTTATTAAAGCTACTGAGAATAAAATGTCGCGATAAATAAGGTTTTAAATAAATCTTCCTTAAGAATAATCTGAAGTTTTCATATTCACCGTTCAACTATCATCACTAAAATCAAACAAGCAGTTTTTTATGCTAACTTTAATATTTTTTGCAGATAATTAAAGGTAAGAATAAATCCGTGAAAGCGTAAGATAATGTTAAGGTTTTCATCATCAGGACATGACTTCGATGGTACAGGAGTGTGTAAAAAATTTATTTGCCATCAGCTATAAAGTTTTCGATACCTGCGTTTTATTGAACATATTTCCTTATCATATGGCCGGACACTATTTAAATCAGTCGTTCAGCAGTAGGAATTATTAGAGCTAAAACAGTTTGAAGCTGACCCTTCTTTATTTGCTATTTAATCACTCACAAAGCGCGTTACTTCAGGGGGGAATCTCTGTATAATGGGGCTGGATTAATAGGTTAACCTATTGATTAAAAAAGAATTATCACCCTGCCGTGACGCCTGGGAAGGCGACAAAGAGGAAGCTCAATGAGCGAAAAGTTACAGAAAGTCTTAGCGCGTGCCGGTCATGGCTCGCGTCGTGAAATCGAATCAATGATTGCCGCTGGCCGTGTCAGCGTCGACGGTAAAATCGCCACCCTGGGCGACCGCGTCGAAAGCAGCAAATCTCTGAAAATCCGTATTGATGGCCATCTGGTTTCCATTGCTGAATCAGCAACTGAAATCTGCCGCGTGCTGGCTTACTACAAACCGGAAGGTGAACTCTGCACCCGTAGCGATCCTGAAGGCCGCCCAACGGTATTTGACCGTCTGCCTCGTTTGCGCGGCTCACGCTGGATTGCCGTTGGCCGCCTGGATGTGAACACCTGTGGCCTTATGCTCTTCACCACTGACGGTGAACTGGCGAACCGCCTGATGCATCCGAGCCGTGAAGTTGAACGTGAATATGCGGTGCGCGTCTTTGGTCAGGTCGACGATGATAAAATTCGTCAGCTCAGTAAAGGCGTTCAACTGGAAGATGGCCCCGCTGCCTTTAAAACTTTGCGCTTCGGCGGCGGAGAAGGGATCAACCAATGGTATAACGTGACCCTGACCGAAGGGCGTAACCGCGAAGTGCGTCGTTTGTGGGAGGCGGTCGGCGTTCAGGTCAGTCGTCTGATGCGTGTTCGCTACGGCGATATCACCTTACCAAAAGGCCTGCCACGCGGTGGCTGGACCGAACTGGATCTGCCCGCGGTTAACTACCTGCGTAACCTGGTGGAAATGGATGATGAAACGGTTACCAAGCTGGTGGTTGAGAAAGACCGTCGTCGCACTAAAGCAAACCAGATTCGTCGTGCCGTGAAACGTCACAGTAAAGTGAGCAGCACGCCACGGGCACCACGCCGCAATCCGGGCAGCAAACGTAACTCCGGTTAATCACGTTGCCAGATCGTCGAAAACGCAGCCCCAGGGCTGCGTTTTCGTTTCTGTTACCAGTCAATTCCCTGCTGAGCCTGAATACCGGCATCAAAGGCGTGCTTAACAGTGCGCATCTCGGTGACCGTATCCGCCATCTCAATCAGGCTGCGATGACAGCCGCGTCCGGTAATGATCACACTCTGATGAGCCGGACGCTGTTGCAGGGCAATGATCAGATCGCCCAGCGGAAGATAATCCATGCTGACCATATAGGTGATTTCATCGAGCACCACCAGATCAAGCTGCTCATCGGCCAGCATCCGCTTTGCATGCTGCCACACGGCCAGACAGGCGACGGTATCCGTTTCGCGGTTCTGCGTATCCCAGGTAAACCCGGTTGCCATCACCTGAAACTCAACCCCATGTTGTTCCAATAGGTTACGCTCACCATTCGGCCAGTCACCTTTAATAAACTGGATAGCCGCCGCACGTTTGCCATGACCGGTGGCGCGGAGTGCCGTACCAAAGGCCGCGGTCGTTTTACCTTTGCCATTGCCGGTAAACACCATCAGGATGCCGCGGACCTCTGTGGCTGCGGCAATGCGCGCGTCGACCTGCTCCTTTAACCGCTGCTGACGCTGTTGATGACGATCCTCAGCCATTATTCAGCGGCTCCCGGTTTTCTGCCCGGCTGTGCATCAAAGCTGATACCAGTTTTGCGTCGGCTGTCATCACCCATCAGATAAAGGTAGAGCGGCATCAGATCGGCAGGGGATTTCAGCTTGCTGGCATCTTCCAATGGGAACGCGCTGGCGCGCATTTTGGTTCGTGTCCCGCCCGGATTGATACAGTTCACCCGCAATGCCTGCGTTTTATACTCATCAGCCAGCACTTGCATCATGCCTTCAGTAGCAAATTTAGAAACGGCGTAAGCTCCCCAGCCTGCACGCCCGGTTCGGCCAACGCTGGAAGTGGTGAATACCAGTGAACCGGCATCCGATTTTAACAGCAGCGGCAACAGCGCTTGAGTCAGGAAAAAGGTAGCGTCCAGGTTGATGCTCATCACCTGCTGCCAGACCTGTTGGGCGAGTTCAGCCAGCGGCACAATTTCGCCGAGGATACCGGCGTTATGCAGCACGCCGTCAAGACGCGGAAACTGTTGTGACAGTTGGTCTGCCACCTGCTGGCAACGTTCCGGTGTCGCCTCTGCCAGATCGAACACCACTGTGTGAGCCGGGCATTTATTGAGTTGATTGATTGACTGTTCAACCTGCTTAAGCTTTTCAGGGTTACGGCCCATCAGGATCACTTCCGCCCCATAACGGGCATAAGTTAGCGCCGCCTCCCGGCCAATGCCATCTGAAGCGCCAGTAACCAGGATAATACGGTGATTGAGCAGGTCGCTTTTCGGTTGATAATGCACAGTGGGATCCTCCAGCGAAAACAGCATGATTCCGCTTTATGCCTGAATTTACGAATGGGTGCAATCGCCAACCCACGCATTCTGTGCCAGCTGCTGGCATTTCAGGCGACGAAACAGGGCAAAACGGCTAAACTGGCGAACTGTTTTTGATTCTCTGTTTACTAAGGCGACCTGATGGATTTTATTTCTACGTATGGACTGTTTTTAGCGAAAGTGGTGACACTGGTGGTTGCCGTCGCTGTAATTGTTATGATTGTGATGAATGCCGCATTACGCAAACGGGCACAAAGTGGTCAGCTTCGTCTGACCCATCTGGGTGACGACTATCAACAGATGAAAGAGGATTTACAGCTGGCAAAAATGAAGCCGCAGGCGCAGAAAGTCTGGCTGAAAAATCATAAAAAAAGTGAGAAGCTGAAAGCCAAAGCGGAAAAGCAGGCGGCGAAGCAGGGGCAGACTGACAGTGCTAAGCCCACGCTTTATGTGCTCGATTTCAAAGGCAGCATGGACGCCAGTGAGGTGACCTCCCTGCGTGAAGAAGTTTCAGCCGTGCTCGCCGTGAAGCAGCCTGGCGATGAAGTGCTGCTGCGTCTTGAAAGCCCAGGCGGAGTGGTTCATGGCTATGGCCTGGCGGCCTCGCAACTGCAGCGTCTGCGTGATCAGGGTCTGCGCATCACGGCTGCCGTAGATAAAGTGGCGGCCAGCGGCGGCTACATGATGGCCTGCGTAGCCGATCGGATTGTGGCGGCACCGTTCTCGATCATTGGCTCCATCGGCGTAGTTGCGCAGATCCCGAACTTCAACCGCCTGCTGAAACGTAACGATATTGATGTTGAGCTTCACACCGCCGGGCAGTATAAGCGCACGCTGACGTTGTTTGGTGAAAACACAGAAGAGGGGCGTGAGAAATTCCAGGAAGATCTCGACGAAACGCACCTGTTGTTCAAGCAATTTGTCCACCAGATGCGCCCATCACTTAATATCGACCAGGTTGCAACCGGTGAACACTGGTATGGCCGCCAGGCGCTGGATCTCGGCCTGATTGACGAAATCGGGACCAGCGATGATCTGATCATCCGTCACATGGATCAGTTCAATGTGCTCGGCGTGCATTATGCCCGCCGCCGTAAAGTGATTGATCGCTTTACGCAGAGCGCCGGCTCGGTGGCAGAACGACTATTGCTGAAACTCTGGCAGCGCGGCGAAAAGCCACTGCTCTGATGCGGAACCCGGCCTGTGCCGGGTTTTTTATTCCAGGCTGTAGAGCGGCGACAGCACCACAGCAAGGTGTTTAAAGACGTTAAACACCGCCGTGGTTTTCGCGGTCGGCAGTCCCTCCGCGTCGAGAAAAAACGGTCCGCGAAATACCAGCACATTCCCCTGTTGAATCACCTCATCCGCCTGCATTCCCGCTAAATAATCATCATGTTCTTTGATCAACGCATTGGCCTTTTCCAGCAATGCCTGGCGGGAAATAGCCTGAGTTGTTCTCTGCATTTATTTGCTCCTTTTTGACAGAACCCTAATCCTTTCTATATTACTGACGAGTCACGCGGTGTGACAAATCGGTGTGACCGATGAAAATCTGGCGGAAGTCCCTACTGAGTGCTAATTAAGTTGCGTAACAGATTTTATCAGGTAGAGTGTGGGCGATTCCGATTTCAGGGATTTTGCACCAGGATGTGCGATGAGTTCAGATAGAAAAAGCACTCTTTATCATGCAGTTGCATACCGCCACATCATCTGATCTGAGATTGACCCCTCCGCCTTGAAATGTTAAACAGGCGCAGCAATATTGAACCCACTGGGTTTTTGGGCATCCAATCCTCTCCCGTTAAGCAGGATGTTTTCATTAGGTAAAGGTAAATATGGGTAAAGCACTCGTTATTGTTGAGTCCCCGGCAAAGGCTAAAACAATCAATAAATACCTGGGCAGTGACTACGTGGTTAAATCCAGCGTTGGTCATATCCGGGATCTGCCGACCAGTGGTTCAACCGCGAAGAAAAGTGCTGACGCCTCGACAGATAAGAAAGTAAAAAAAGTTAAAAAAGATGAGAAGGCCGCACTTGTCAGCCGCATGGGCGTTAACCCCTACCACGGCTGGGAAGCGGATTATCAGATCCTGCCCGGCAAAGAGAAAGTGGTCGCCGAACTAAAAGCGTTAGCTGCCAATGCTGACCACATCTATCTCGCAACCGACCTTGACCGCGAAGGGGAAGCCATCGCCTGGCACCTGCGGGAAGTGATTGGTGGTGATGACTCGCGCTTCAGCCGCGTGGTCTTCAACGAAATCACCAAGAATGCGATTCGTCAGGCGTTTGAAAAGCCAGGCGAACTGAATATTGATCGGGTTAATGCTCAGCAGGCGCGTCGTTTTATGGACCGCGTAGTGGGCTACATGGTCTCGCCACTGCTGTGGAAAAAGATCGCCCGTGGTCTCTCGGCAGGGCGTGTACAATCTGTCGCCGTTCGCCTTGTGGTAGAACGTGAACGTGAAATCAAAGCCTTTGTTCCCGAAGAATACTGGGAAGTTAATGCCGCATTGACCACACCCAAAGGCGATGAGCTGTCGATGGACGTGACGCACAAAGGCGATAACGCCTTCCGTCCGGTCAATCGCGACGAAACTTATGCCGCTGTGGCGCTGCTGGAAAAAGCGCGTTATGAGATCGTGGATCGTGAAGATAAGCCGACCAGCAGCAAGCCGGGCGCGCCTTATATCACCTCGACGTTACAGCAGGCTGCCAGCACCCGTCTTGGCTTTGGCGTGAAGAAAACCATGATGATGGCGCAGCGGTTGTACGAAGCGGGTCACATTACCTACATGCGTACCGATTCGACCAACCTGAGTCAGGATGCGGTCGCTATGGCGCGAGGCTACATCGAAAGCAATTTCGGTAAAAAATATCTGCCTGAAAACGCCATTACCTATGCCAGCAAAGAGAATTCCCAGGAAGCGCACGAAGCGATTCGTCCTTCTGATGTGGAGGTGTTGGCGGAAAAGCTGAAAGATATGGAAGCGGATGCGCAGAAACTCTATCAGCTGATCTGGCGTCAGTTTGTTGCCTGTCAGATGACACCGGCAAAATATGACTCCAGCACCATCACAGCTGCCGCCGGTGAGTTCAGACTCAAAGCGAAAGGCCGCATTCTGCGCTTTGATGGCTGGACCAAAGTGATGCCAGCGTTGCGCAAGAATGATGAAGATCGCACCCTGCCCGCAGTCAGCGTGGGTGATGTTCTGGATCTGCAACAGCTGTTGCCCGGTCAGCACTTTACCAAGCCACCGGCGCGCTTCAGCGAAGCGTCACTGGTACGTGAGCTGGAGAAGCGCGGAATTGGCCGTCCATCAACTTACGCGGCCATTACCTCGACCATTCAGGATCGTGGCTACGTGCGGGTAGAAAACCGTCGTTTTTATGCGGAAAAAATGGGTGAAATCGTCACCGACCGTCTGGAAGAGAACTTCCGCGAACTGATGAATTATGATTTTACCGCCCGCATGGAGAGCAACCTCGACCAGGTTGCCAACAACCAGGCCCAATGGAAAGCCGTGCTCGACCACTTCTTCACCGACTTTACTCAGCAGCTTGAATTGGCTGAGAAAGATCCTGAAGAGGGCGGCATGCAGCCGAACCAGATGGTATTGACCTCGATTAACTGTCCGACCTGTAGCCGTCAGATGGGGATTCGTACGGCCAGTACCGGCGTCTTCCTGGGCTGTTCCGGCTATGCGCTGCCGCCTAAAGAGCGCTGCAAACAGACCATCAATCTGATTCCGGAAAATGAAGTCCTCAATATTCTGGAAGGGGATGATGCTGAAACCAATGCCCTGCGTGCCCGTCGTCGCTGCCAGAAGTGTGGCACGGCAATGGACAGCTACTTAATCGACAACGAACGTAAACTGCATGTCTGTGGTAATAACCCGGAGTGTGATGGTTATGAAATCGAGAAGGGCGAGTTTCGCATCAAAGGCTATGATGGCCCGGTGGTGGAGTGCGAGAAGTGTGGCTCCGAGATGCACCTGAAGATGGGGCGTTTTGGCAAGTACATGGCGTGTACCAACGAAGAGTGCAAAAATACCCGCAAGATTCTGCGGAGTGGGGAAGTCGCTCCGCCGAAAGAGGATCCGGTTCCGCTGCCAGAGCTGGCGTGTGAGAAGTCAGATGCTTACTTCGTGTTGCGTGATGGCGCAGCGGGCGTTTTCCTCGCGGCCAACACCTTCCCGAAATCACGCGAAACGCGTGCGCCGCTGGTGGAAGAGCTTCAGCGCTTCAAAGATCGTCTGCCTGAGAAGCTGAAATATCTGGCCGACGCACCAGCCGTCGATCCGGAAGGCAATAAAACGCAGGTGCGGTTCAGCCGCAAGACCAAACAGCAGTATGTTTCCTCAGAAAAAGAGGGCAAAGCAACCGGCTGGTCTGCCTTCTATATAGATGGCAACTGGCAGGAAGCGAAAAAGTAATCCACTCAGGCCAGCGCTCGCTGGCCTTTTTCTGAGCCTTATATCAATCCGTTCTATTCTCTCACTTAAACTGATATAGTTGTTATAGCATTTCCGACCTTTCCTGATGCATAGCATTTCTTTACCCTTGCGACTATACGTCAACCGGGGATGCGACTCTGTAACTTACCGGATGGAATAGATATGAAATTACAGCAGTTGCGCTATATCGTCGAAGTGGTGAACCATAATCTTAATGTCTCTTCAACAGCGGAAGGTCTCTACACTTCTCAACCCGGCATCAGTAAACAGGTGCGTATGCTGGAAGATGAGCTGGGCGTGCAAATCTTTGCTCGCAGCGGTAAACATCTCACCCAGGTGACGCCTGCAGGGGAAGAGATTATCCGTATAGCGCGTGAAGTTCTCTCTAAAGTGGATGCAATCAAATCGGTGGCTGGTGAGCACACCTGGCCAGATAAAGGCTCGCTCTATGTAGCAACCACGCATACCCAGGCACGCTACGCGCTGCCGGGTGTGATCAAAGGATTTATTGAGCGTTATCCTCGTGTCTCTTTGCACATGCATCAGGGCTCTCCGACCCAGATCGCCGAAGCGGTCTCCAAGGGTAATGCGGATTTTGCGATTGCCACCGAAGCCCTGCATCTCTATGACGATTTAATTATGCTGCCGTGCTACCACTGGAATCGGGCGATTGTGGTGACAGCCGACCATCCGTTGGCTGGAAAAGGGCAGGTAACCATTGAGGAGCTGGCTGAATATCCACTGGTGACCTACACCTTTGGCTTTACGGGGCGTTCGGAGCTCGATACCGCGTTCAATCGTGCAGGCCTGACGCCACGCATCGTGTTCACCGCCACCGACGCTGATGTGATCAAAACGTATGTCCGGTTAGGTCTGGGCGTTGGCGTTATCGCCAGTATGGCGGTTGACCCAGTGGCCGATCCTGACCTCATTCGCATTGAAGCAGCCGACATCTTTACCAACAGTACGACCAAGATTGGCTTTCGTCGCAGCACATTCCTGCGCAGTTATATGTATGATTTTATCCAACGTTTTGCGCCACACCTGACACGCGACGTGGTAGATACTGCGGTTGCGCTGCGCTCTAACGAAGACATTGAGGCGATGTTTAAGGATATCCGACTGCCGTTTAAATAGTGTTTACGCACACCTTCTAAAATAAGGCTGCCTGGTGCAGCCTTTTTTGTCTCCAGGCTTTAGCGCCAAATGAGAATCAAAATTTTTTATTATTTTTTTGTAAATGAAACATTGATCACATGTTTTCCCATTGGGTTTTGTTAAATGCGAATTACAACACATTTTTAACTACGTCACTTTGCAGCTCGCCAGGATTATTCCCATACTCTAGTTAAGAGCTGATGTGGGAAGCCTGTCAGCATAGGGTTCTTATGAAGTCTCTATTGTCCTGAATGGATCTGTTTTTAAATTAACTCAAATTTATTGGCTGATTGTTTATTTAAATATTGGTTCGGGCGTTAATGATTTCTTACGTTATTGAAGGCTATTGATTAATACCGTTAATCGTTTTGCTCAATAAAAATAACTGGATTTTTGGCCTTAACGCGTTTAGGATTCCTCCTAAATCTTGATCGATGTTATCAATCATTTTGTTGAGAGTGATTATCAAAAACTATGAATACACGACTGACTGTACAACCGGGTTTCCCGGTAAAAAGCACCAAGGTTGAGCGTACCGGCAACACCCGTCGCAACGCCTGGTTAACCGTATTCGCTGCCTCTGCGCTGTTTTGGGTGGTTGTAGCGTTAATGATTTGGCGTATCTGGGGCTAAAGCCATGTGGGCAAACACACTCAGCCATAAGCGTTCCCTGACCTCGCGTCAGCACAAGCCGGTTGCCTGCAAAGGAAAAGAACCACTTGCAAACGACGAGAAAGTGTCTATCCCCGACTCGTGGGATTTGAGTGATAACCAGAGACTTTTTATTGAGTCGTTTCTGGAGCCTAAAAGCAAATAACGCTGTCAGACCTTTTATTAGTCTCTGCTCTTTTATTCCTGAGTTTCCGGCGGGCTTTTAAATGCCCCTTTCCACATACTGTACGACCAAAGGGTGTCGCCTCTATAAGGTGACCGCAAAAACTTTTACGCCCGATTCCGGCGAAGGAGTGAACCAAATGAATATCATTAAAATGTCCTGGCTCAGCGCGTATGCTTTCTCCTTTGCGTTCTGGTCTGCGGCGGTGTGGATAACGCTGTAATTTGAATTAAATCACCTTTTTCTGATGCCTCGTGACTTCACGGGGCATTTTCGTTTGCGAGCGATTGTAGCAATTTGTGTTGTAATCAAAACGTTAACGAATTTGTGGTCTATCTTTAACATAAACCTTTATCTCTCTAAGGTTTAAGACCATGAATGAAAGGAGGAGCTATGTCGTCTACCCTACGTGAGCAGAGTCAGGAAATACTGCAGGTCGACACCAAAAAATATCACATCTTCAGTCTACCTCGCGCTGCTCAACATCTTGGCAATATCGATAGCCTGCCCAAATCTCTTAAAGTTCTGCTGGAAAATTTACTGCGCTGGCAGGATGGTGAGTCCGTTACAGCGGAGGACATTCAGGCGCTGGTTGACTGGCAAAAAGACGCTCACGCCAATCGGGAAATCGCTTACCGGCCAGCACGCGTGTTAATGCAGGATTTTACCGGCGTTCCTGCTGTTGTTGACCTGGCTGCAATGCGCGAAGCAGTGAATCGACTGGGCGGCGAGGTAGCAAAAGTTAACCCGTTGTCACCCGTGGATCTGGTTATCGACCACTCGGTCACTGTTGACCATTTTGGTGATGATGACGCCTTTGAAGAAAACGTCCGGCTGGAGATGGAGCGAAACCATGAGCGCTACGTCTTTCTCCGCTGGGGCCAGAAAGCGTTTGATAAATTCCGCGTGGTACCGCCGGGAACCGGTATTTGCCATCAGGTGAACCTGGAATATCTCGGCAAGGCGATCTGGCATGAAACGTTGAAGGGGGAAGAGTACGCCTGGCCCGATACCCTGGTCGGTACTGACTCTCACACCACCATGATTAACGCGCTTGGCGTTCTGGGATGGGGCGTAGGGGGTATTGAGGCTGAAGCCGCCATGCTCGGTCAGCCTGTCTCAATGCTTATCCCGGATGTAGTGGGTTTTAAACTCACGGGTAAACTGCGTCCTGGCATTACGGCAACCGACCTGGTTCTGACCGTCACCCAGATGCTGCGTAAGCATGGCGTTGTCGGCAAATTCGTTGAGTTCTATGGTGATGGGCTGGCCGATCTGCCGCTGGCAGACCGTGCCACCATTGCTAATATGGCTCCTGAGTATGGCGCGACCTGTGGATTCTTCCCGGTCGATGACGTCACGCTGAGCTATATGACACTGACGGGACGCGATGCCGACCAGGTGGCTTTAGTGGAAGCCTATGCCAAAGCACAGGGTCTATGGCGGAATCCCGGCGATGAGCCGCGCTTTACCAGTACGCTGGCGCTGGATATGAACGAGGTGGAATCAAGCCTTGCCGGACCAAAACGTCCGCAGGATCGGGTTTCGTTGGGCGATGTGCCCGCTGCGTTTGATGCCAGCAACCAGTTGGAAGTGAATCAGGCGCAGAAACCCCATAAAAACGTAACGTATACCGACAGCGATACCGGGCTGACTCATACACTTACCGATGGTGCGGTGGTGATCAGTGCGATAACCTCTTGCACCAACACGTCTAATCCCAGCGTGCTGATGGCGGCCGGTTTACTGGCTAAGAAAGCGGTCGAACGCGGTCTGAAACGTCAACCATGGGTCAAGGCCTCGCTGGCGCCAGGTTCTAAAGTGGTCTCAGACTACCTGGCCGTCGCGCAACTGACCTCTTATCTCGACGAGCTGGGCTTTAACCTGGTAGGCTATGGCTGCACCACCTGTATCGGTAACTCTGGCCCACTGAAAGATGAGATAGAGTCTGCGATTAAAGCGGGCGATCTCACGGTGGGTGCGGTGCTATCGGGCAACCGCAACTTCGAAGGCCGTATTCATCCGCTGATTAAAACCAACTGGCTGGCTTCGCCACCACTGGTGGTGGCCTACGCGCTGGCGGGTAACATGAAAATTAACCTGCAGACCGAGCCGCTGGGACACGATCGGCAGGGCCAGCCGGTTTATCTAAAAGATATCTGGCCCTCGCCGGAAGAGATCGCCACGGCAGTGCAGCAAGTCACCAGCGACATGTTCCATAAGGAGTACGCCGAAGTCTTCGATGGCACGCCAGAGTGGCAGGAGATTAAGGTCAGTGAAGCGGCGACTTACGACTGGGATGAAGGCTCGACTTACATTCGTCTGTCACCCTTCTTTGATGATATGGAGAAAGCGCCTAAGCCGGTGCAGGATATTCGCGGGGCGCGGGTCCTGGCCTTACTGGGCGACTCGGTCACCACTGACCATATCTCGCCAGCGGGCAGCATTAAAGCAGAAAGCCCGGCCGGACGTTATCTGCTGTCACACGGCGTTGAGCGCACCGACTTTAACTCCTATGGTTCGCGTCGCGGCAATCATGAAGTGATGATGCGCGGCACCTTCGCCAACATCCGTATCCGCAACGAAATGGTTCCGGGCGTAGAGGGCGGTTATACCCGGCACTATCCAAGTGGCGAACAGCTTGCTATCTATGATGCGGCTATGAAATATCAGGCGGAAGGTGTTCCGCTGGCGGTCATTGCCGGCAAAGAGTATGGCTCCGGCTCAAGCCGCGACTGGGCAGCAAAAGGACCACGTCTGCAGGGCGTCAGGGTCGTGATTGCCGAATCCTTCGAGCGTATTCACCGCTCAAACCTGATTGGTATGGGTATTCTGCCTCTGGAGTTCCCGCAGGGCGTGACGCGCAAAAGCCTGGGGCTGACCGGTGAAGAGCACATTGATGTGGAGAATCTTCAGGCATTGACGCCAGGTTGCAGTGTCAAAGTGACGCTGACCCATGCTGACGGCAGTAAGGAAGAGCTGGACACCCGCTGCCGCATCGATACCGGTAATGAGCTGACCTATTACCGCAATGACGGCATCCTGCACTACGTTATCCGCAATATGCTGGACTAACAAAAAAGCCGGGGAAACCCGGCTCAAGATGACGGATGAAGTCTGGTCCGATTCACTCTGAGATCATGGTTGCACAGGGAACCCGGTCAGTTTGGAAAGTGGCTAGGACGTTTCCCTGGCGCGGGACACTTTCCTCTTTTAGCCGGGTTCCCTGCGCAGTGAATTTATCCGTTGCGGTAAGCTTCACCCGGGTTTGGGTTCAGCAGCGATTTAAAGCCGGAGTAACCGGCTTTTTCATTTACGACGGCTATGACTTCGGCAGTAGATGACCCATCTTTTCCGCTTTCGTATCCAGATAGTGCGCATTTTTCGGATTACGTCCCACGACCAATGGCACACGTTCAACAATGTTGATCCCGGCTTCACTGAGAATCTCAACTTTACGCGGGTTATTGGTCAGAAGGCGCACTTCATTAACACCCAGCAGTTTAAACATATCCGCGCACAGGGTGAAGTCGCGCTCATCGGCGGCAAACCCAAGCTGATGGTTGGCTTCTACTGTGTCATAACCTTTATCCTGTAAGGCATAGGCGCGGATCTTATTCAGCAAACCAATATTACGGCCTTCCTGACGGTGATAAAGCAGCGCACCACGGCCCTCTTCTGCAATGGCGTTAAGAGCGGCTTCCAGCTGAAAACCACAGTCGCAACGCAGGCTGAAGAGTGCATCGCCGGTCAGGCATTCGGAGTGAACGCGCGCCAGTACCGGCTCGTTATCATTTACATCGCCAAAGACTAACGCAACATGGTCATGTCCGGTTGCCAATTCTTCAAAACCAACCATCAGGAAATCTCCCCATGGCGTGGGCAGTTTGGCTTCTGCCACCCGTTTAAGCTGCATGTGACTCTCCAGAACCTTCAGAGGATGCACTATCATCATGATAGTGCACAGGCCAGTGTGGCCCGACAAACGTGCAATATTGTGCCACAACCCGCAAGCGGGCTGGTAATCCCTGATACCAATTGCAGTGATAAAGCACAATTATCCAATCGGCAACGGTTATGTTATTCTTTTTTAAGCTAAAGTTATGCAAATGTTGTCATTTGACACCTGGATAAGGGAAGAGGATGTTTAAGATTTCGCGTCGTACCACCTTTGGAATGTTGCTGCTGCTTATCATGCCGGTTGCGGTCTGGCTGACTGGCTGGCGCTGGCAGCCGGGCGAAAGCAATGCAGTGCTGAAAGGTCTCTTCTGGATGACCGAAACCGTCACTAACCCGTGGGGCATTATCACCAGCGTGTTGTTGAGTGCCTGGATGCTCTGGTGCCTGCGGTTTCGCCTGAAGCCGGCTATTTTGCTGCTGCTGATCATGAACGCCACCATTCTGGCCGGGCAATACACCAAATCCTTTATTAAAGAGCAGATACAGGAGCCACGTCCCTATGTCATCTGGCTGGAGCAGCATCACGGCCTGGATGAAAAGACCTTCTACGAGCTCAAGCGCAAACAGCGTGGCGAGATGGTGACCTCACTAATCGCGGATGAGGCGCAGATCCCAGGCTGGCTTAAACGGCACTGGGCGTTTGAAACCGGTTTTGCCTTTCCGTCGGGGCATACCATGTTTGCCGCCAGCTGGGCGCTGCTGGCATTGGGTCTGCTCTGGCCGCGTCGTCATTATAAAACCGTGGCGGTGATCTTCCTGTGGGCCACCGGCGTGATGGCGAGCCGTCTGCTGTTGGGTATGCACTGGCCACGCGATCTGGCGATGGCAACCGTACTCTCCTGGTTACTGGTCACCGTTGCCACCTGGCTGGCGCAGCGTTTTTGTGGCCCGCTGACGCTGCCACCGGAAGAGCAAAAAGAGGTGGCGCAGCGGGAACCCTGATTGTAATTCACCCTTAAGACCCCATATTATTAGTCGGGCCTGCGCAAAAGCGACTCGCCCGATGCTGCTGGGAGCAGCATTTTTGCAGGAGTTTTGGCATAATTCTACCCGACAACCTCACAACAGGATGCACTGTGAAATATTTGCTGATTTTTTTAGTGGTACTGGTCATTTTCATTATTTCCGTCACATTAGGCGCACATAACGATCAGGTCATTACTTTTAACTATCTGCTGGCGCAGGGTGAGTTCAGCATCTCGACCTTACTGGCATCACTGTTTGGTGCAGGTTTCGTGCTTGGCTGGATTATCTGCGGTCTGTTCTGGTTGCGCACCCGCGTATCTCTGGCGAATGCCAACCGGAAAATTAAACGTATGCAGACCCAAATCGAGCAGAGTACTGCCCTGGCAACCACGCCATCTTCTCCGGCTGGCCGGGAATAACCCCCGATGCATGAATTGCTGTTTCTGTTACTGCCGGTAGCGGCTGCGTATGGCTGGTATATGGGCCGCCGCAGCGCGCATCAGGATAAGCAACAGGAAGCCAACCGATTGTCACGTGAATATGTCGCTGGTGTAAACTTTCTGCTCTCGAACCAGCAGGACAAAGCAGTCGACCTTTTCCTTGATATGCTGAAAGAGGACAGTGGCACCGTTGAAGCGCACCTGACGTTAGGTAATCTGTTTCGATCGCGCGGGGAGGTCGACCGCGCCATTCGTATCCATCAGGCTTTAATGGAAAGCGCTTCCCTGAGCTACGATCAGCGCCTGCTCGCCGTACAGCAGTTGGGCCGCGACTATATGGCGGCGGGCTTATATGACCGCGCTGAAGATATGTTTAAGCAGCTTACCGATGAAACTGACTTTCGGGTGGGTGCGCTGCAGCAACTGCTGCTGATCCACCAGGCAACCAGCGACTGGCAGCAGGCGATAGAGGTAGCAGAACGGCTGGTTAAGCTCGGCAAAGAGAAGCAGAAAGGCGAAATTGCCCACTTCTACTGCGAACTGGCACTGCAGGCGATGAGCAGCGACGATCTGGATCGTGCAATGAGCCTGCTGAAGAAAGGGGAGGCGGCCGATCGTAACAGCGCACGTATCTCTATCATGATGGGCCGTATTCTGATGGAAAAAGAGGACTTCGCCAAAGCGGTGGGTCATCTGCAGCGGGTACTGGATCAGGATAAAGAGCTGGTGAGTGAAACGCTGGGCATGCTGGAGACCTGTTTTCAGCGGCTTCATCAGCTTGATGCCTGGTCAGCGTTTTTGCAGCGTTGTGTGGAAGAGAACACCGGTGCGGCAGCGGAACTCTATCTCGCTGACATCCTGGAACAGCAGCAGGGAGCAGAAGCGGCGCAGAACTACATCAGTCGTCAGCTGGAGCGCCATCCCACGATGCGGGTGTTCCATCGCCTGATGGATTTAAATCTGCATGAAGCGGAAGATGGCCGGGCCAAAGAGAGCCTGATGGTACTGCGCGACATGGTCGGCGAACAGATCCGCACCAAGCCGCGCTATCGCTGCCAGAAATGTGGCTTTACCGCCCACGCACTATACTGGCACTGCCCATCCTGCCGCACCTGGTCTTCTGTTAAACCCATCCGGGGTCTCGACGGTCAGTAACCGGGCCATCAAAGAAACATAAAGTATAGTTTATTATAGTTACAACATGCTAATTAAACATCAAGATTCCGTCACTCAACAACTGTGCATAAACTGCCAGGCAGAGGGACAATGGCGATTGTGATGGCCAGACACCGCAGGTAGAATGCTTGCCGTTTGTCTATTGCGCCTGCGGGTGCCTACTGCAGAGGAAATGCCATGCCTTCACCCCACAACGTGACCGCTTCGCCGATTCTGGTAGCGCTGGATTATCATGATCTCGACAGCGCTTTGCGTTTCGTTGACCAGATCGATCCCCGCAGTTGCCGCCTTAAAGTGGGCAAAGAGATGTTTACGCTGTTTGGACCTTCGCTGGTAAAAACCCTGCAGCAGCGCGGCTTTCAGCTCTTCCTCGATCTTAAATTCCACGATATTCCGAACACCACCGCCCATGCAGTGGCTGCTGCAGCCGATCTGGGTGTCTGGATGGTTAACGTCCATGCCAGCGGCGGGGCGCGGATGATGAACGCGGCGCGTGAGGCGCTGCTATCCTTTGGTAAAGATGCGCCTCTGCTGATTGCAGTGACCGTACTGACCAGCATGGATGCAGATGACCTTAAAGAGCTAGGCATTACGCTTTCACCTGCTGAACAGGCAGAGCGACTGGCGAAGCTGACCCAGTCGTGCGGACTGGATGGTGTGGTCTGTTCCGCGCATGAGGCTGTCCGCTTCAAACAGGTTATGGGTCAGGACTTCGCGCTGGTTACGCCGGGGATTCGCCCGGCGGGCAGTGATGCAGGCGATCAGCGGCGCATCATGACACCCCAGGAGGCGAAGCAGGCAGGCGTGGACTACATGGTTATTGGGCGTCCGATCACCCAATCCGCCGATCCGGCCGCCACCCTTCAGGCGATCCTGCACAGTCTGGAGACACAATAATGGCGAATGATAATCCACTGGTTTATTCAACCGAAAGCGGGCGCATTACGCAGCCGGAGCACAAAACGGCGCGGCCAAAAGGGGATGGTATTGTGCGTATTCAGCGCCAGACCAGCGGACGCAAGGGAAAAGGGGTCTGCCTGATCAGCGGCATCGACCTGGATGACGCGGCATTGACGCTGCTGGCGGCTGAACTGAAAAAAAAGTGTGGCTGCGGGGGGGCGGTGAAAGAGGGCGTCATCGAAATTCAGGGGGATAAACGCGATTTACTGAAAAGCTTGCTGGAAGCCAAAGGTATGAAGGTCAAACTGGCGGGCGGGTGAAAAAAATCGGGCTATCCAGATAGCCCGATTGTAACGCATATGCTTAGCGTAGCCGATTATTGTTTTAATAAGGTCTTAGTGGACCTGATGACCGATAATACCCCCGACAGCGGCGCCACCGACTGTGCCGAGTGCGCTGCCATTGGTCAATACTGAACCTCCAATCGCACCCGCGCCCGCGCCAATAGCGGTATTGCGGTCACGCTTAGACCAGTTAGAACAGCCGCTCAGTGCAACAGCTAGCGTGGTCGCCAGTACAACGGCAGTGATTCGTTTCATTGTTGTTGTCATACACTTCTCCTTTGATGTGCTCACAGAGGCAACACTTTTAGTATAGCTCCGATATTTCCTCAGCCCGCTTGTGCCACATCATTGCCGCTTCCGTGATGGCATCGAAATGGGGTCACCATGGACAAACCGTTTGTAGCAGGTGAGTCACAATGCAAACCCAACAGGTCCACGCATTGCCTGAGAGAATTCTAAGCATTCTGCGTTAATTCCGAAGATAGAAAATTCTGAAATCACGACACATTTCCGCATTCATAGCCATTCCTTCTGCGTTTATAGCCATTTGCTCCATAACTTTTTGGCGTCCGACTCCGCAAAATTCAGGAACAATTGTCAGCTGGAGAAAAGGCATGCTGGAACAGCTTAAACAACAGGTTCTGGAAGCGAATCTGGATCTACCCAAATACAACCTGGTGACCTTCACCTGGGGCAATGTCAGCGCTGTTGACCGCGAACAGGGTTTGCTGGTGATTAAACCGTCCGGCGTGCGCTATGAAGTGATGAAGCGCGACGATATGGTCGTCGTCGATCTGGTAAGCGGCGACGTGGTGGAAGGGGATAAACGCCCCTCATCAGACACGGCGACGCACCGCGCGCTCTATCTTGCCTGGCCAGACGTGGGTGGCATTGTCCATACCCATTCGCGGCATGCGGCCATCTGGGCGCAGGCAGGACGACCGATTCCGGCCTGGGGAACCACCCACGCCGATGATTTTTACGGTGAGATCCCCTGTACACGGGCGATGCGCAATGAAGAGATTCAGCACAACTACGAGTGGAACACCGGTGAGGTGATTATCGAGACATTTGCGCAACGTGGGTTGTCACCCTTGGCCATCCCGGCAGTGCTGGTTAACGCCCATGGCCCGTTTGCCTGGGGGAAAGATGCCCCTGCTGCCGTGCACAGCGCCGTTGTCCTGGAGGAGGTGGCTTATATGGGTCTGTTCAGTCAGCAGCTTAACGCAAACCTGCCGCCGATTAACCAGACACTGCTTGACCTGCACTATCTGCGAAAGCATGGCGAGAATGCCTGGTACGGACAAAAATAGCGAGCGGGACGCCACGGCGTCCCTTTTTATTAGTCTCATCTGAGACTGGTATGGCGAGCGCCATCATAGTTATCAACACAACCTGCCATAAAATAAAACAGCGTTTCATTATATTGAGGTGATCACTGTTTTGCTCTCCCTGAGTCCCTATCTTGCTTGCATCGCCTTCGGGCATTCCTGCTCCGTACTCTGGCATAGCAAAGGTGACATCCCTATGCATATCAAACGTGTAATAGACAAAATACCAGGCGGCATGATGCTCATTCCGCTGTTTACCGGCGCACTTTGCCATACGTTCTCTCTCGGGGCGGGGAAATATTTCGGTTCTTTCACCAACGGCCTGATGACCGGCACGGTGCCGATTCTGGTCGTCTGGTTTTTTCTATATGGGCGCGTCGATGAAGCTCAGCGCCACCGGTACGGTACTGCGTAAATCGGGCACGCTGGTACTCAGGAACATTGCAGTGGCCTGGGTTGTGGCCGCTATCGCCTCAAGGGTGATGCCGGAGAATGGTGTAGAGGTGGGGATGTTCGCCGGGTTATCTACCCTGGCGCTGGTGGCAGCCATGGATATGACCAATGGCGGTCTTTATGCCTCGATCATGCAGCAATATGGTTCCAAAAAGGAAGCGGGCGCGTTTGTGCTGATGTCGCTGGAGTCCGGGCCATTAATGACCATGGTTATCCTGGGCACGGCCGGTATCGCTTCATTTGAGCCGCATGTGTTTGTCGGCGCGGTCCTGCCGTTCATTGTGGGATTTGCAATAGGGAATCTTGATCCACAGCTGCGTGAGTTCTTCGGTAAAGCCGTACACACGCTGATTCCTTTCTTCGCCTTTGCTCTTGATAACCCCCTTAATCTGGGAGTCATTGCGGAAAGCGGACTGCTGGGCATTATGCTGGGTGTGTCGGTAATCCTCATAACCGGTATCCCACTGATTCTGGCCGATCGGCTGATGGGCGGCGGGGACGGGACGGCTGGCGTGGCCGCATCCAGTACGGCAGGCGCAGCGGGGGCAACACCGGTGCTGATTGCCGGGATGCTGCCACAGTTTAAATCGGTTGTCCCTGCGGCCACCGCGCTGGTTGCGACTGCCGTTATTGTGACCTCCGTGCTGGTGCCGATCATCACAGCCATTAATTCAAAACGCGTTAAGCGTCTTCATGTTGCCGTTGGACAGCGTGTTGCTATTAAGTAACCCGTCTAATCAATCCCGGACGCGTGAGTCGGGGATCTCTCTGGATTTTGTGTTGTAAATCAATCTCTCATTTGGTCTGGCCTCACTCTGGATTACGCTGATGTGGCGTATTAAACGCATCAAATATAAACAGAGGATGAGACAATGACAGTGATTAACCAAGCAACGTGCAGATTATTTACCGAAGTCGGCAACACCACACAGTTAGTCGCCTATTACGAAGAAGGGCGCCGTACCCTGTGGATGATGTTGCGTGCGCAGCCCCGTCCGAGTTTCAACCATGAACTGATTGAGGAGATCATGAATCTGAGCTACGCCGCTCAGCGTTCCGGTTTGCCGATCGACTTCTGGGTCACCGGATCACTGGTGCCGCAGATGTTTAACGCTGGCGGCGATCTGCGCTTCTTCGTTGAGTGCATTCGCAACAACCGTCGTGAGGCGCTGCGAGCCTATGCCCGAGCCTGCGTGGATTGCATCCATTCAGCAGCACGGGGTTTTGATACCGGCGCGGTGACGCTGGCAATGATTGAGGGCAGTGCGTTAGGCGGCGGATTCGAAGCTGCGCTGGCGCATCACTTCATTCTGGCGCAGAACAATGCGCGGATGGGCTTCCCGGAAATTGCCTTTAATCTCTTCCCCGGCATGGGTGGCTACTCGCTGGTGGCGCGTCGTTCCGGCATGAAACTGGCAGAGGAGTTGATCTGTGAAGGGGAGTCCCACAGTGCAGAATGGTATGAGACACGCGGACTGGTGGATAAAGTCTTCCAGCCAGGCGACAGCTACCGCGCTACACGCACCTTTATCGACACGTTACGTCCTAAACTCAATGGCGTGCGGGCTATGCTCAAAGCGCGTCAGCGCGTGCTGCAATTGTCACGCGCTGAGCTGATGGATATCACTGAAGATTGGGTTGATTACGCCTTTACTATCGAACCCAAAGATATTGCTTACATGGAACGACTGGTCCAGTTACAAAACCGTCACAGCGCATCATTGCGTAAAGCGGGTTAATTTTAACCAGCGTTAAACGTGGGCAGGATGCTTAGCCAGCCAATGTCCAAATTGTTCCGCGGGCATTGGTTTTGCGTAGTAATAGCCCTGACGCCCATCGACACCACTTTTAAGGACAAATTTTTCTTCGTCCGGGGTCTCAATACCCTCTGCAATCACCTGCAAATCAAGCGCCTTGGCAACGGCGACAATCGCACGCACCAGCGATTGTGAAACCGGCTGCTTGTTAATATCCCGGATAAAACTTTGATCGAGCTTGATGGCATTGATCGGCACGCGTGCCAGCTGAGAAAGCGAGGAGTAACCGGTGCCAAAATCATCCAGATGAACCTGTGCGCCAAGCTGCTGAAACTGCTTCATCAGCTTCAGCGCTTCGTTTTCATTCTCAATCAGGCAGCTTTCGGTGAGTTCAATATCGATAGGGCAGTCAGTGATATTCGCCTCATGCAATGCCTGTTTCAGATCGGTATAAATGCTTTGATCAATCAACTGTCGTGCTGAAACGTTGACGGCGACGCGCAAAAATATTCCCTGCTGACGCCAGGCGATAATCTGCTTCAGCACGTTGAGCATTACCCAGCGTCCCAGCGGCACGATCAGCCCCGACTCTTCGGCATAGGGAATGAAATCAGCGGGAGAGACCAGGCCCCGTTCCGGTGAGTTCCAGCGCACCAGGGCTTCGGCGCTTCGGACCTGACCATCGCTGTCGATTTTCGGCTGGTAATAGACCAGCAGATGATCCAACTCCAGCGCCTTGCGAAGATTGGTGTCCAGCCACAGGTATTCAAAGACCCGCTGGTTCATCTCGGCAGCAAAGACGCAGAACTTGCCGCGCCCATTCTCTTTGGCGTGATACATCGCGGTATCCGCGTTACGAATCAGGCTCTCGCGGTCTTCGCCATGCAGTGGCGCAAACGCGATGCCGATAGAGCAACCGCTGTAAACTTCGATTAGTCCGATACGAAAGGGCTGACGAAGGCGCTCAAGAATACGGGAGGACATTGCCTCCAGCGCGGCCTGGCTAGTGTGCTCGGCCAGTACCACAAACTCATCCCCGCCCAGTCGGCCCAAAGTCTGATCTTTACCCAGGCAGCTAAGGATCGCCAGTGATACCGCTTGCAGTAATTGATCGCCAAACATATGGCCGTAGGCATCGTTCACTTTTTTGAAATTATCGAGATCGAGATAGACCACGCCGGTCTCATCGCCCTCAGAGCGCTCCAGCGCCAGGCTAATCTGTTGATGAATGGCGTTGCGATTAGGCAAACCGGTCACCGTATCGGTGTTTGCCAGCACCCGGAGACGTTCCTGAGCACGTCGCTCTTCGGTTATGTCTGTCCCTGAACAGATGAGGAAAATTTCATTTTTTCCACTGCCGCTGTGAACAAACTTATTACGGAACAGAAACAGTCGCTGACCTTTTTTAGTTTTAATCCAGCGCTCGACCTCATAAGAGTTGCCATCCCGGAAGAAGCCCGCAATGTTACGTCGTGACTGTGAGGCTTCCTGTTTGTTCATAAAGAGCTGAAATACGTTACGGCCAATAACCTCATGCTCATTCAGGCCGGTATATTCTTCACTGAGGCGGTTAAAACGCTGAATATTGCCGCGCTGATCAAGGATCACAATCACCGAGTTGGCTTCAGAAACCACCTGTTCGGCGAATGAAAGACCCAGGGTTAAGTCGCGGGCGACCGCTGAGGTATCGCCCCAGGCAGAGGCAGTTCCTGCCCAGGTGGCCTGGTTCACTTTGCGTCCGACAAAATGCATCGGAACATCAATGCCCTGCAGGGTCATGGTCAGATTGATGCTCGAGGTGATGACCGGCATCGCGCGTATCATTGCGGCTTGGCCGGGGGTCAACGGCAGGGCGATATTGGTTTGTGACGACTCATCTTCGGCAAAATGCAACGCATCGCTGTCCGCGGTCAGACGCCAATGAGGGCTGGTTGTACCAAAAAGGGTGTACAACAACGTTTGCCCTTGTTCATCGGTCATGGAAACTTCCTCCGGGAAGTGCTCTGCAGGCGTTATCTCATTATTTTAGCAACAGTATTCATCATCTGACGCCAGTACAAGATGCAAACCAAATATATTTTCCCATCCAGATAAGAATGGCACAAAAAAGCCCCGGTTCTGCGGGGCTATCAGGCACGGTCAGCAGGGACATTTACCCAGTTTACCTGGCTGGCTGGGGAAGCGGGCGTCCAGGCAGTAACGGTGGAAATCACGCTCATTCATCGGCAGCTGATCGGGATGATGCAGTCGCATATGCTGCAGATAGCGTTGATAATCCTGCACTCCGACCATTAAACGAAAGCACTGTTGCAAGCCGCGCCAGAATCCCCGCCAGCTAAATGGCCGGGGCTGCGAGGAGGGTGCCAGGTCACAGCGGATAATCTGCCATTCTCCCTGCGGACGGTGGGCCTGATGAACAGCATTAAACATGACGTACCTCCTTGTTGCGCAGCGCCACAGCCGACTCATGCGTGGTAGGAAGATCACTGCGCAGCGCCCGTCGAATGACAAAGAACGCGGAGATCAGCATCGTTATCGCGACCAGCATAAAGAAGGCGCACAGCGCTGCGTTTATCTGATTACTAAAGACGATAGTCTGCATATCTGCCACGCTTTTTGCCGGGGCGATGATCATGCCTTCATCCAGCCCTTTGCGGAACTTACTGGCCTGCGCCAGGAAACCGATTGACGGTTTTTCATGGAAGATTTTCTGCCAGCCTGCGGTCATCGAGGTGATAAACAGCCAGACGGTGGGCAGGATTGTCACCCAGGCGTAACGCTGTTTTTTCATTTTGAACAGCACCACGGTGCCGAGGATCAGCGCCATTGACGCCAGCATCTGGTTACCGATACCAAACAGGGGCCACAGGGTGTTAATCCCACCCAGCGGATCGACCACGCCCTGATAGACAAAAAAGCCCCAACCCGCGACCGCGACGGTGGTGCCCGCCATATTGCCCAGCCACGAGCGGTTATTCGCCATAGAGGGCACTACGGTTCCCACCAGATCCTGCACCATAAAACGGCAGGCGCGGGTACCGGCATCGACCGCCGTCAGGATGAACAGCGCTTCAAACAGAATGGCGAAGTGGTACCAGAACGCCATCATCGCCCGGCTGCTAAAGATTTCAGTAATGATGTGGGCCATCCCTACTGCGAAGGTTGGCGCGCCGCCTGCACGCGACAGAATCGAGCCTTCACCCACATCACGGGCGATGCCGCTCAGCATTTCTGGCGTGACGACAAAGCCCCAACTGTTGATCACCTGAGAGGCACTTTCAACGGTAGTGCCAATCAGCGCCGCGGGTGAATTCATGGCAAAGTAGACGCCCGGATCCAGCACCGAGGCGCAAATCAGCGCCATGATCGCCACAAATGACTCCATCAGCATCGCGCCATAGCCAATAAAGCGGATATGACTTTCCCGCTCAATCAGTTTTGGCGTCGTGCCGCTGGAGACCAGCGCATGGAAGCCGGAGATAGCACCGCAGGCAATGGTAATAAACAAGAACGGAAACATCGCGCCGGAAAAGACCGGTCCGGTGCCGTCGATGAATTTAGTCACTGCCGGCATTTTCATCTCCGGCATGGCGAAAACGATGCCGACTGCCAGACCGACAATCACGCCGATTTTCAGAAAGGTTGACAGGTAGTCACGCGGAGCCAGCAGCAACCAGACCGGCAGGACTGAGGCAATAAAACCATAGATCACCAGCACCCAGGTCAATGAAGTGCCTTTCAGGGTAAAGAAGGGGCCCCAGTAAGGATGAAGGGCTACGTCACCGCCATAGATAATCGCTGCCATCATCAGCACAAAGCCAATCAGTGAAACTTCCGCGATTTTGCCTGGCCGGATAAAGCGCATGTAGACGCCCATAAACAGCGCAATAGGAATGGTGGCCGCGAGGGTAAACAGACCCCAGGGACTGTTCGCCAGCGCTTTCACCACCACCAGCGCCAGTGCCGACAAGATAATGATCATCACGCCCAGGGCACCGAGCATGGTCACCACACCGGCAAACGCGCCCAGCTCCTGCCGCGCCATCTCGCCCAACGAGCGACCATCACGGCGGGTGGAGATAAACAGGATCAGGAAATCCTGTACCGCACCCGCCAGCATCACCCCGACCAGAATCCAGAGGGTGCCCGGCAGAAAGCCCATCTGCGCCGCCAGAATCGGTCCGACCAACGGGCCGGCACCCGCAATGGCCGCGAAGTGGTGGCCAAACAGCACCCATTTGTTGGTCGGGACATAATCAAGCCCGTCGCCCAGTCGTTCGGCTGGCGTCATCCGGCGATCGTCCAGTTCGAAAATATTGCGGGCGATAAACAGGCTGTAGAAGCGATAAGCGATGCTGTAACAGGCGACAGCGGCTATTACCAGCCAGACTGCGTTGACGTGTTCGCCGCGGCTGAGGGCCAGCATGGCGAAAGCGCCTGCGCCGATTAACGCCACCACTAACCAGATCGCACTGGTTTTGACGTTTTTCATGACTAACTCCTTGTAGAGACCGAGGGAAGGCGATCGAAAACAACGAGTTAAACTTAATGTAATGGAATGTAAGTGAAAGTTAATCAGTGGAGAAGTGTGAAGCGGGGTACAAATTTAACTTTTTTGCAACGCGCGCGAGGCGGGTACGGGCGGGATAACTGATGTTATCCCGCCAAATTGACTGCTCAGAAAACCTGTGCTCAGACGGCGGGACGCGCCACGACGCTGCGGGTTTCCATGCGGACTTCGGCGATGGTGACATCAATCACATCGGTCACCCGGTAAACCACTTCGCCTTTGATCTGTACGCTGCCATTTTCCTGGCTGCAGACCAGCTCATCACGCACCGCGTGAATGAAGGGAGCCGGGATAAAGGCGACCGCGCCAAACTCCAGCAAGCGGACACGCATGCCACCGCGCGATACGTCGATAATTTCGGCACTGAAGCGACGGTCGGTGGCCGCAAACGGCGTCAGATAACGGGCGTAGAGCCAGTCGCCAACATCCCGTTCTGCCATCCGGTTCAGGCGGCGGCGCTCACTCATCGTCACCGTCAGCGCATCATCCGGACGGGCGATCGGTTCACCACGAATAATCGCTTTCAGCAGACGATGGTTGATCATGTCGCCAAACTTACGAATCGGTGAAGTCCAGGTGGCGTAGGCTTCCAGGCCCAGGCCAAAGTGCGGGCCAGGCTCGGTAGTGATCTCCGCAAAGGTCTGGAAACGACGGATCCGGCTGTCGAGGAACTGGGTCGGCTGGGCATCCAGCTCACGGCGCAGCACGCGGAAACCTTCCAGCGTAGTGATCGCCTGCGCATCTACCGTAATACCGTGGTTGGCCAGCACAGCGGCAGCCTGTTCAGCATTGGTGGTATCGAAACCGGCATGGACGTTGTAGATACCAAAGCCGAGGCGGTCACGCAGCACTTTTGCGGCGCAGACGTTCGCCAGAATCATTGATTCTTCGACGATGCGGTTAGCGATGCGGCGGGGTTCAGCCACAATCTCCAGCACTTCACCTTTCTCACCCAGCAGGAAGCGGTAATCAGGACGATCTTTAAACACCAGCGCGTGGGTCTGACGCCACTCGCCGCGCGCCAGGCAGAGGCGATGCAGCAGGCGAATCTGTTCAGCAATCGCCTCGCTTTCTGGCTGCCATGCGCCGGTGTTTTCCAGCCAGTCAGAGACGTCGTCATAAGCCAGCTTGGCTTTGGATTCGATCCAGGCAGCAAAGAACTCGACATCATCACCTAAGCTGCCATCGGCGGCTACGGTCACGCGGCAGACCAGCGCCGGACGGCGCACATTCGGACGCAGTGAGCAGACATCATCAGAGAGTTCGCGCGGCAGCATCGGGATGTTAAAGCCCGGCAGGTAGTTAGTAAACGCACGCTGCGCCGCCACTTTATCGAGCTGACTGCCTTCCGGAACATAGGCGGTAGGATCGGCGATAGCGATGGTCAAACGCACGGCGCCATCGTTCTGCGCTTCCGCAAACAGCGCATCATCCATATCCTGGGTGCTGGCGCTGTCGATAGTGACGAAATCCAGTGCGGTCAGATCTTCACGCGTCAGATTTTCATCCTGCATCTCGCCAAAGCTGACATCGGGCGCTTCACGCTCCAGGTTATGACGCGACAGCGTCACCCACCACGGCGCCAGATGGTCATCAGCTTTGACAATAAAATCGGTGAGTTCGGCATAAAAGCCGCGATCGCCTTTCAACGGATGGCGACGCATTTCCGCCACTGCCCAGTCGCCATTCTCAAATTTATGGCTGACATCGCGCGCAGGGCGACACGGGATGGCCTCTTTAAGCAGGGGATGATCCGGCACAATCGACAGACGATCGTCTTTCTTCTGCACCCGGCCTACAAAGCGGCTCAGGAACGGCTCAACCAGGGTTTCCGGCTCAGCGCTTTCGCGATCTTTATCGCTGTGGATCACGGCAACGATACGATCGCCATGCATCACTTTCTTCATCTGCGGTGGCGGGATAAAGTAACTTTTTTGCGCATCGACTTCCAGAAAGCCGAAGCCTTTTTCGGTGCCTTTAACAACGCCTTCAGCACGTGGTGTTTGTGAATGGAGTTTCTCTTTAAGCTGCGCGAGCAGCGGGTTATCCTGGAACATAATTTTTACGCTTCGTGGCCTGATTGCGGCTGACAGTTTTACGCGAATCGCCGCCGCGCGGCAAGGCAAAAAGCCGGGCGAACCGGCTTTTTAAGGGGAGCGGAAGGGCGGTCAGGCGATGCGCTTATCGGCCAGCGCCTCAGAGAGTTCCAGCTTCACCGGCACTGATTTAGAGGTCGGTGTACCACTGTCATCACCAAAGCTGTTCAGCGGTACCAGCGGGTTGGTTTCCGGGTAATAGGCCGCCAGATTACCGCGCGGAATATTATAGGGAACCAGTTTAAATCCGCTGACGCGACGGGTAATGCCATCATTCCACAGCGTTTCGATATCGACATTCTGACCTTCGGTGAAGCCGAGGTCTGCCATATCATCCGGGTTGATGAACACCACTTCACGCTGACCAAACACGCCACGGTAACGGTCATCGAGGCCATAAATCGTGGTGTTGTACTGGTCGTGTGAACGCAGCGTCTGCAGGGTAAATGGCACGTCCTGATCAAGATGAGGGAACAGTGACGTCGGCAGCGCTGACGCATTAAACTCCGCTTTCTGGCTCGGAGTAGTAAAGCGCAATTCCGCTGCCGCATTGCCCAGATAGAAACCGCCAGGGATATCGCATTTCGCGTTGAAGTCGGCAAAGCCCGGAATCGTCGCGGCGATGTGCTCACGGATCAGGTTGTAATCGCCTGCCAGCTCGCGCCATTTCACTTTTTCATCACCCAGCACCGCCTGGGCGATACCGGCGACAATCGCGGTTTCAGAACGCTGCGTCTCCGCCAGCGGAATACCGATCCCTTCAGAGGCGTGAACCATGCTGAAAGAGTCTTCCACGGTAATAAACTGGTTGCCGGTTGCCTGCAGATCGCGCTCGGTGCGACCCAGCGTCGGTAGAATCAGCCCTTCGTGACCCGGCACCAGATGGCTGCGGTTCAGTTTGGTGCTGATATGCACGGTCAGACCACAGCGTGATAACGCCTCTTCGGTGCGCGGTGAATCGGGCGCGGCCGCCGCAAGGTTGCCACCCAGTGCAATCAGCACTTTGACTTCATCACGCAGCATGGCGTTAAGCGCTTCAACCGTGTTGTGACCCGGCGCACGCGGTGGCTCGAAATTGAAATGATCACCCAGCGCATCCAGGAATGCTTTAGCCGGTTTCTCATCAATGCCCATGGTGCGGTTGCCCTGCACGTTGCTGTGACCGCGAACCGGGCAGAGGCCTGCGCCTTTCTTGCCCAACTGACCAAATAGCAGTTGCAGGTTGGTGATCTCACGCACCGTATCCACCGAGTGCTTGTGCTGAGTGATGCCCATTGCCCAGGTGCAGATCACCCGGTCAGCGCTCTGGTAGATGGCCGCGGCTTCGCGGATCTGTGCCTGAGTCAAGCCCGACTGCGCCACAATCTGCAACCAGCTGGTGTTATCCACGGCATCGAGGTAGACCTCAATGCCCTGGGTTTTGGCATTGATAAACGTCTGATCAAACAGGCCACTTTCACCAGCCGCCAGCCGCGCACGGTGGGTTTCCAGCAGAGATTTCACCATGCCGCGCACCGCCGCCATATCACCGCCCAGGTTTGGCTGGTAGTAGGAGGAACTGATGTTGCCCGCTTTGGACGTCACCACTTCCAGTGGTTTTTGCGGATCGGCAAATCGTTCCAGACCGCGCTCGCGCAGGGTGTTAAAGGTGACGATTTTCGCACCGTGGTCAGCGGCATGACGCAGGCTGTGCAGCATACGCGGATGGTTAGTGCCAGGATTCTGACCGAAAACAAAGATCGCATCTGCGTGGTCGAAATCATCCAGACGAATGGTGCCTTTACCAACGCCAATGCTGCGCTTCAGACCGGTGCCGCTGGCTTCATGGCACATATTGGAGCAGTCTGGGAAGTTATTAGTGCCCATCAGACGGCCAAACAGCTGATAGAGCCAGGAGGCTTCATTGCTGGCGCGACCAGAGGTGTAGAGCTCCATCTGGTTCGGATGGTCCATCGCCTTGATATGCTGCGCGATTAGCGCAAACGCCTCATCCCAGCTGATAGGCTCATAGTGGTCAGTTTCCGCGTTGTAGCGCAGCGGGTGAGTCAGACGCCCCTGATACTCCAGGAAATAGTCACTCTGGGTATAGAGCGTGGTCACGCTGTGGCGGGCGAAAAAGTCAGTGTCGACCATCCGGCGCGTCGCTTCCCAGGTCACCGCTTTGGCGCCGTTTTCGCAGAAACTAAACGTACTTTTATTGTCATCACCCCAGGCGCAGCCCGGACAGTCAAAACCGCGTGCTTTGTTCATGCGCATCAGGTTGCGCATATTTTTCAGGGCCGCTTTGCTGTCAAGAACGAAACGCGTGGTGGCTTCCAGTGAACCCCAGCCGCCCGCAGCCGCGCGATAGGGTTTGATTTGGCGTTTAAATTTCATATTGAGTGCAGGCTTTTTATAGTAGGCGTTATTGTTTGGCGTTTGTTATCAGGTTTTAACCTGATGGTGAAAGGAAGTTTGCAGTTATCCTCACACCTTGTCTAATTGATTGACTTAATAGTGCAATAGCTGGCGTTTATCGCGCCTCAGCCAGAAATGTGATGCTGGTCAGATTTTACTCGCTTTTAACCAGCTGATAACGGGAGTTCTCCTCACAACAGGCTAATACTTGCTGTTCACGTCCAGAGAGGGCACGATTCTATGAAACAGCTGACCAGCCAGATCCATGCATTTGGCAAAGCGTTGATGATGCCAATCTCGGTCATTGCTGCTGCAGGTATTTTTCTTGGGCTGGCGGCGGCGATGCAGAACCCGGCGGTAACCGGCGATGCCTTTGCGCAAATGCAGGTGCCGCAATTAATCATTGGTTTTATTCGCAAGGTCGCAGGGGCGCTGTTTGCTAATCTGCCGGTCTTATTTGCCGTGGCGACTGCCATCGGATTGGCCAAAGCGGAAAAACCCACTGCTGCCTTTGCCGCGGTAATTGGCTACATCGTAATGAACGTCGGCATCAGCGCTATCCTGGCGGCCAAAGGGATCACGGCCACCACGACCACACCGGTAGCTCTGCAGCAGGCGGGAATGGATCAGACCACTGCTATGATGACCTCGGCTGAATATATCAATATGCTGGGTGTCTTTACCTACAACATGAGCGTGCTGGGCGGGGTGATTGCCGGGCTGGTAACGGTGGCGCTGCACAATCGCTTTTATACGCAGCAACTCCCCATGGCGATCAGCTTCTTTGGCGGACGGCGTTTTGTGCCGATCGTGACCGTAGTCTGTCTGCCGCTGATTGGGGTGTTGCTGGCGCTGGTCTGGCCGACCATTGGCGACGGTATCGCCTGGATTGGACAGATGATTGGTAAAAGCGGCCAGTATGGGGCTTTCCTGCTGGGGGCTTTTGAGCGCATCCTGATCCCCACTGGCCTGCATCACATCCTCAACGAAACGGTACGCTTTACGCCCATTGGCGGCATAGCGGTGGTCGATGGTCAGACTGTTGTCGGCGCGCTGAACATCTTCAACGCGTCGCTGACCCATCCGGGAACCATCCCGGATGAGACGCTGCGCACCGCCACGCAGTTTCTGGCGCAGGGCAAGATTCCGGTCATGATGTTCGGTCTGCCCGCCGCGGCGCTGGCGATTTATCACACCGCCCGACCCGAACATAAACAGCGGGTCAAAGCGCTGGTCATGGCGGGTGCGCTGACCTCCTTTACCACCGGCATTACCGAACCGCTGGAGTTCTGTTTTATCTTCGTCTCGCCCGTACTCTATCTGCTGCACGCTTTTCTCACCGGCCTGTCGTTTATGTTGATGTCAATGCTGCATCTGATGATTGGCAACGTGCAGGGCGGTGTTATCGACCTGGTGGTATTTGGCATGCTGGGCGGGGCCAAAACTCACTGGTGGTGGACGCTGGCACTGGGCGTGATCTATGCACCGATCTACTACTACGCTTTCCGGCTGGTGATCACCCGGATGAATGTAGAAACGCCGGGTCGGGAATCGGAGGATGAGAAACCGCAACAGGTCGCTGCGGATGAGCGGACCCAGGTCATTATTAGCGGGCTGGGTGGGCAGCCCAACATCGAAGATGTCGATTGCTGCTTTACCCGGTTGCGGGTGCGCGTCAAAGCGATGAATCAGGTGGTCGATCAGACGCTGATGAGCACCGGTGCCAACGGGATTAATCGCGTCAGCGAGCACGACATTCAGGTAATCTACGGCCCGCAGGTTGAGAAGATCGCCAACGAGGTGAAAAGGGCGCTGGGGGTCGCCTAGCAGCAGTGTGGTTCAGGTTCCCTCACTACCGTTAACCGTCCGATACCTCTGGGCGATTAACGGCAGTTTCCTGTAGGATTCAGCCTGCTGCTCTACCGCTTATTGTAACTGAAAAGTTCAGCGCCTAATGGGCCGCACGTTTCTGCCGATAAAGCGACTACTACCCTTGTTTTTGGAACACCGCGATGTTGTTAAAAAAATCCAACCTGATTATCTTCACCTTCCCCCTGATGCTGATTCTATGCAGCACAGAGTCCTGGGGGGGGCGGTGCCGAGCATAGCGCGTCAGAGAAGGGTGCGTTTTAAGCGCCTTGTGGCTTAGGGTTAATCAGCGGATTATAAGGTTTTGCAATGAAGATGGGGTGGTCATGCTAATCAGCACGGAAAGTGCCCGCAGCAACAGCGCTGATACCCGACTGGCCTGCACGCTTGCCGCTGCCGCAGGGGCGCTGAATACCGCAGCATTTGAGATCGTCGGTTTTTTTTCAGCCAACATGACCGGAAATGTCTCGCTGTTGTCAGATCATCTGGCAAAAGCGAATCTGGCGCCTGGACTGTTTTTTCTGTCGATTGTCATTCTTTTTATCGCGGGCTCGATTTTTTCAACGCTGACCATTAATGCCGGGCACCGCAGGAATATCCGTACCATTTATGCATTTGTCATCCTGACTGAGGGCGCAGCGCTAATTGGACTGGGGGTGATTGAGAATCATTTTCCGCCGCTGTCGCCCGGCGTGGTGCTAATCATGAGTCTGAGCTTTTTGATGGGGCTGCAAAATGCGGTGGTGACGCGAATCTCCAATGCCCGCGTTCGCACCACCCATATCTCCGGTACGGCGACAGATATCGGTATTGAACTGGCGATGCTGTTTGAAATAGTGCGGCGCAAAATGTCACCGAAAGAAGCTCCGCTCTATCTAAGCCGGCTGCGACTGCACTGTCTGACGTTGTTATCTTTCCTGGCAGGGGGGATTGCCGGAATCGGGCTTTACAGGTTACTTAGCTACGATTTCCTGTTGCCAGTTGGGTTCGCGTTAATCTGCCTGGCGCTGAATGCTATATTCGCTAAGCCCATAAAACCAGAGGATGCAATGAATTAATGTCGCCCTACCTTCTCCTGCTTAAATCAGGGCTATGCGTAGCCCTGATTTAAGCATTCCGCCTGCGAAAATGAACCCTGCTGTTAAAACATCAAAGCCAGCGCAGGGTAACATTCAGCTTTATACTCTGGTTGATCACTGTCAGTGAGACAGTGACGCGAACAGCCTTCAACCTGCTGATGGATAATTAAAATCGACATTAAACAACTCATTTATTTGTGTAACCTGGAACGTGAACGCCATTTCGGGCGAGCCGCGGAAGCCAGTTTTGTTACACAGCCGACACTCTCCATGCGCCTGAAAAATCTGGAGCGCGAACTCGGTCTGTCGCTGATTAACCGCAGCAATAACTTTGCCGGATTTACGCCAGAGGGCGATCGCGTGCTGGCGTGGGCGCGTGAAATCGTATCGGTCTATCAGGGGCTAAAGCTGGAAGTCGAATCGCTGAAACATGGGGTAAACGGCACGCTACGGGTGGGCGTGGTGCCGCAATGCAGCATGGCACTGCCGCTACTGCTGAAAGCGGTGCAGGCGCGTTATCCCCAGCTCGACTATCGGATTGCGGTACTCAGTGCTGACCAGTTGCTGGAAGCGCTCAACAGCCACACCGTCGATGTCGGGATCGGTTTCTTCGAGATAGCGAGCCTGAGGGAACTCCATTTTCAGACCGAAATACTGGCAGACCGGGGCGTGGAAGCCGTATTCCATCCCGGCCATTTCCCTGAGCTGGTGGGCGACACCCCGCTGACCCTTGATGAAGTGGCACAACAGCCGCTCTGCCTGGCAGAACCAACGCGCT
Source organism: Pantoea sp. AS142 (assembly GCF_037152305.1). NCBI lineage: Bacteria > Pseudomonadati > Pseudomonadota > Gammaproteobacteria > Enterobacterales > Erwiniaceae > Pantoea > Pantoea sp. AS142. The sequence continues at coordinate 222,474 of NZ_JBBCMO010000007.1, forward strand.
ATTTCCGGCGCTACCTCGATATGGCTTTTCGCGAGGCGGCGCTGTTGCCTCGGGTGATCGTGGAGAGCGCCTCTGTTATGCAGCTGATGCAGTGCGCACAGGTCGGACTGGGTCTGCTGGTGTCGCCGGTTGGCCATCTGCTGCCCGCGTCATTACAGGGGCTGCAGCAGCGTGCCATTACGCTGCCGCCGATGGCACGCCAGGCGGCGCTGGTGATAGCGGAACCTGTCCGAGCCACACCGCTGGCACAACACTTTTTTGATGAAGCTCGCGGTTTGCTGCCGGTATAGACCGGCTACTGCGCCTCGCCCAGTGCGTAAAACAGGCGGCTGTTCCAGTTACCTATTGCGACACTCTGAATCAGTGCGAACAGCGCATCAGCCTCCCATCCCGTCTCCATCAGCGGTTGCAGATGGGCCGCGCTGAAACGTTCAGGCGAACGGGTCAGCTGCGCCGCCAGTGCAATAATCTGCTGCTCTTCACCTTCAGATCCTGCGTCATCCACACTATCAATTAAGATTTTATTCCCGGCCAGCAGCCTGAATGCCCAGCGGCTGCCCAGGAGTCGGCTGGCGGTCGCCTCGGCCAGTGTGTTGTCCTGAATGAGATGCTGACGCAGTTGCGCCCAACCATAAAGTGCCGAAGGATCGTGTGCCAGCAGCCATACCGCTTCCTGCATCCCTGGCAGAGACTGACAGCGGGTAATTGCAGCGAGTTGCTCAGCACTGGCATAACGCAACTCCAGCGGCTTCAGCACCGGCTGCCAGCAGGCTGGCTGGTCAAAACCCGTGGCCTCAGCATCGGGTGGTGCGGTGCTGCCGGGCAGCCAGCGTACCGGCTGCGCCTGCAGCGCCTGCAATCCGGCGACGACCCGCGCCTGATAACTGACAAAGCCGATCAGCTGATTCAGCGTCACAATATCGGGTTCGGTCAGGCCAACTGCATCCAGGGCGGTGATCGCACTGGCGTTGATCAGCTCAGGCTGCATCGCCAGCTGGCGTGCATACTGCGTAATCTGGGTCAGGCGATTATTACTCTCACGCGAGGAGTCAGGTCCGGGCAACGGATTAAGGCGGGCAGAGTAGTGATTACACAACCGCTGCACACCCGTCACCTGGGCCACGGTCAGCGCGGTGCTGAGGCGATCGTAAAGCGTTAAGGTGTGGGTGAGCGACGTCACCACGCGATCGGGAAACAGCCGCTGTGCCAGATCGCGTGCTGCCAGCAGGGCGGGCTGATGGGTACGCAGCAGTGACTGCATCCTGGCGTTATCGGTGTGGCATCCCAGTAAAAAACGGTCATCAATAAGGGCGGCCTCTGGCACGAGCGGCGCGGCCTGAGAAGTTCGTGGACTGGTCTGGCTCTCGTAAAACCAGTGGTTATGGCCCGGAAAGCGGCGTTGTTCCATGATCAATCCTTTTGCAAAATCGGGTTCGGCATGCAGGCGACAGAATCTTAAAATGTGCATAAACCGAAGGGCAGGCTTATCGTCGCTGATGGCCAGTCCGGGGCAAAAGATTGATCGGTGATAATTAATAGCGTTACGGTATAACGGCAACAAAATCAGGCAGGAAGAGCCAGGCGGGGGAAAGAGAAGGGCGAGGCAGGCTCGCCCTTGCAGAACTTATTTCAGTTCCAGTTCGTTCATTGCGGCGATGCTGAAGCCACCATCAACGTGTACCACTTCACCGGTGATGCCGCCAGCCAGGTCAGAGCAGAGGAATGCGGCGGAGTTACCGACATCTTCGATGGTTACGGTGCGGCGAATCGGGGTAACCGCTTCGCAATGAGCCAGCATCTTACGGAAATCTTTGATGCCTGATGCGGCCAGGGTACGGATTGGACCGGCAGAAACGGCGTTAACACGCACGCCTTCCGGGCCCATGGCATTTGCCATGTAACGTACGTTTGCTTCCAGCGACGCTTTTGCCAGACCCATCACGTTGTAGTTCGGGATTGCGCGCTCAGCACCCAGGTAAGAGAGGGTCAGCAGTGCAGAGTGGGGATTCAGCATTTCGCGGCACTCTTTGGCCATCGCGACGAAGCTGTAAGCGCTGATGTCATGCGCGATTTTAAAGCCTTCACGCGTAACCGCGTTTACGTAGTCGCCAACCAGCTGCTCGCCGGGAGCGAAACCGATAGAGTGAACAAAACCGTCAAATTTCGGCCAGGTTTTTGCCAGTTCAGTGAACAGAGATTTGATGCTCTCATCTTCGGCTACGTCACATGGCAGCACGATGTCTGAACCCAAATCTTTGGCAAACTCTTCCACACGACCTTTTAACTTGTCGTTCTGGTAGGTGAAAGCCAGTTCGGCGCCCTGTTTGTGCATCGCCTGTGCAATACCGTAGGCGATGGAAAGTTTACTGGCAACGCCAGTAATCAGAATGCGCTTACCGGAAAGAAAACCCATAGCTGTAATCCTTATGGTCATGGTAGTTGGCGGCCGCAGGGTTAAATAGTAAGCGACCGACGTTAATCGACGTGCGGATTCTAGCACGTCTCTCATAAATCAGGTAAATCGGCCCGCAATTTCCGCGATATGCAGCAAAAATCAGCGCTCGCGCCGCCAGGCTTCGGCACTCAACGCTTCGCCAAAGTGGCTGCTGATCAGCCGCCGGGTCAGATCGTGCAGCGGGGAGGCCAGCACATCCGCGGTACCGCCACGCTCGACCACTTCACCCTGATGCATCACCAGCACTTTATCGCTGATGTGCTTCATCATTCCTAAATGCTGGGTAACATAAATGTAAGCGATCCCGTGTTTCTCCTGCAGCTCCAGCATCAGATTTACCAGCTGGGACCGCATCGTCATATCCAGCGAGGCCAGCGCTTCATCGGCCACAATCACTTTGGGTTGCAGGATCAACGCGCGGGCCAGACCCAGACGCTGCTTCTGACCGGGTGCCAGCATGTGCGGATAGTAGCCGGCGTGATCGCGCAGTAATCCCACCTGACGCAGGGTGGCGATAATGCGTTTTTCGCGATCCTCCGCGTTGAGATCGGTATTGAGCCGCAGCGGGAACTCCAGGATCTGACTGATGCGCTGACGGGGGTTTAGTGAGGTTGAGGGATCCTGGAAAATCATGCGGATGCGCTGACTGCGATAGCCATAATCCCCGAAGGTCAGCGGATGATCGTCAATCAGAATCTCACCTTCAGTGGGCGCGACCATACCGCTCAGCATCTTCGCCAGCGTTGACTTGCCGGAGCCATTTTCGCCGATAATCGCCAGCGTCTGTTTCTCACGCAGGGTAAAGCTCACCGACTTAACCGCCTCAACGTGCTGACGGCGGAACAGGCCCGTGCGATAGCGAAAGGTTTTACTCAGATTGCGCACTTCCAGCAGGGTCTCCACGCTACTGGCCCTCCATATTTAACGGGAAATGACAGGCGTAGAGATGGCTTTTACTGCCGGTGAGTCGTGGTGTTTCAATACATTTGCGCTGTGCATAGGGGCAGCGTGGCCCCAGACGACAGCCAATTGGCAGACTCTCCAGCGACGGGATCGCCCCTGACAGGGTATTGAGACGGCTTTTGTGCGGCAGGGCGCGACCAAAATCGGGCATTGCCCTAATTAGCGCCTGCGTATAAGGATGATGCGGCGTACTCATTAAATCTTCGCTCTGGGCGGTTTCCACGGTCTGACCGCAGTACATCACGTTGATACGGTCCGCCCACTGGCTCATGGTGCGTAGGTCATGACTGATCAGCAGAATGGTGGTGTTGTTATTCTGGTTTAGACGGCTTAGCAGGCGAAAAATCTGCGCCTGCGTGGTCGGCTCCATAGCGTTAGTCGGCTCATCGGCAATCAGCAGTCGTGGCTGGTTCGCCAGGGCAATGGCGATCATCACTTTCTGGCATTCGCCCTCAGTTAGCTCATAGGGGAAGCTGCGCATGATGTCTTTGTGATCTTTGATGCCGACGCGATGAAGCAGTTCGATGGCGCGGGTTTTGCGCCAGAACCAGAAGCGTTTTATCCACGGACCTTTGTAGGTCCAGCGCGGGATCACCTGCATCAGTTGACGACCGATGCTTTCAGAGGGATCCAGACAGGACTGTGGCTCCTGAAAAATCATTGAGACATTATGTCCGATAATGCGGCGGCGTTCGCGCGGCGACAGGCGCAACAGGTCCACATCATCAAACACCATGCGATCGGCGGTGACTCGCCAGTTATCGTTAGTCACGCCGCAGATAGCCTTTGCAACCAGACTCTTACCGGAGCCGGACTCACCGACAAGGCCACGGATTTCGCCTTCGCCCAGCGTCAGATTGACGCGATCGACCGCCTTGACCGGTCCGTCAGCGGTCATAAATTCAATGGTCAAATTACGGATATCGAGTAACGGCATTTATTCCACTCCCGCTTCGACGGCGCGACGGATGCCGTCACCGAGCAGGTTCACAATCAATACGCTGACCATCAGCGCCACACCGGGCAGCATAACGGTCCAGGGAGCGACGTAGATCAGTTCCAGCGAATCGCCCAGCATCGCTCCCCATTCCGGTGAAGGCAGCTGCGCGCCTAGGTCGAGAAAGCCGAGTGCGGCAATATCCAGAATCGCCATTGACAGTGCACGGGTAATTTCGGTGATCAACAACGGTAAAATGTTAGGCAAAATGGCGTAGAGCAGGATATTCCGTCCTCTGGCACCGTCCAGACGTGCCGCCACCACATACTCTTTTTCCAGCTCATCATGCACGCCACTGTATATTTCGCGTACCAGACGTGGCATCAGTGCCAGCCAGACCGCCAGCAGCGCGTGCTCCAGTCGCGGCCCGAGAAACGCCACCACGATAATCGCCAGTAACAACGACGGAAGAGAGAGCAGGGTATCCAGCACGTGGTTCATCACCGCCGAACGTATGCCGTGCGTCATGCCCGCCATTACGCCCAGCACCAGCGCGCCCAGCGTGGCGAACAATGTCACCAGAATCGCTGAACCCACCGTCGGGCCTGCACCGCTCAGCAGGCGGCTCAGCACATCCCGGCCCAGGTCGTCGGTACCCAGAAAAAATGAGACATCGCCGTAACGCGACCAGGATGGCGGCAGCAGCTGATAGCCCAGGAACTGCTGGTCGATACCGTAAGGCGCTATCAGACCGCCAAACAGACAGAGTAGCAGCAGCGCGCCAAAGCCATACAGCCCGACCATTGAAATCGGGTTGCCATAGAAATGATGCCAGCTCTGACGAAACGCGCTGGGCAGGCGTTTTTCGGCGTAGATATTATCGGAGGGCATACCATTCCTTATGTTTCAGCGGATTCATTGTCGCACCAATCACGTCAGAAATGACATTAACCAGAATCACCAGCCCGCCAATCACCATCACACCGGCGGAGATCGCAGCATAATCCTGCTGCCGAATCGCATTGATCAGCCAGCGCCCCAGACCAGGCCAGTTAAAGACCATCTCGGTAATCATCGCCAGCGTAAGCATGGTGGAAAATTGCAGGCCCAGACGCGGGATGACCGGTGGCAGCGCGTTATGCAGCACGTGACGGCGGATCACCGTAAAACGCGACAGACCGCGCGTAGCGGCCGCTTTGACATAATTTTTGTCCATCACGTCGCTGGTGCTGTTACGCAGTAGGCGAATCACTTCCGTTGTCGGAGCCATCGCCAGCACCAGCACCGGTAAAATCAGGTGGGTCAGGGCGCTGATTATCATCTCATGACGCCACGGTGAAGGACTCAGCCAGGCGTCAATGAGCGCAAATCCTGAGATGTTCTGTACCGGATAGAGCAGGTCGTGACGCCCTGACACCGGCAGCCAGCCCAGGGTGAGTGAGAAGAACAGCGTTAGCAGCAGCGCCAGCCAGAAAATTGGCGCAGAGAAGCCGATCAGCGCCAGCGCACTGATCGTTTTATCCTGCCATTTGTTGCGCATCACACCGGCACAGATCCCCAGCGGGATCCCCACTATCAGCGCGAACATAAATGCCATAATGCACAGCTCCATGGTAGCCGGGAAAACCTCGCGCAGTTGCAGGCCAATCTCCTGACCGTTGGTGCTGGAGACACCAAAATCAAACTGCAGCATCCCTTTGAACCAGAACCACCAGGCGTCGGAGAGCGCAGCACCTTCCAGCGGGGCGTTAGGGGTAAAGTAACTTAGGCTGAAGCTGACCAGCGACAGCAGAAACAAGGTAATGACCAGCAGCAGCAGACGCCGCAAAATATAGATAATCACTTACTTTTCCTTATCGCTTTCACGATAAACCCCGGCAAATGAGGCGTTGCCAAACGGACTCAGCACCAGTCCTTTAATATCATGACGAAACGCCTGCAGCCGCAAAGAGGATGCCAGCGGCAGCACCGGCAACGCCTGCGCCAGAACCTGCTGCGCTTTATCATAACTGTCGATGCGGCCAGAAAGTTGCTGTGATAACAGGGCATTTTGCAGCGTTTCGTCAAAGGCCGGAGAGCACCAGTGCGCGTAATTGGTCTGCGAGCGAATCGCCGCGCAGCTGAGCAGCGGCCGGAAGAAACTGTCTGGATCGTTACTGTCCGTGGCCCAGCCAGACAGTGTCAGATCATGATTCATTGCCATCAGCTGCGCTTCCTGAAAACGGCCCTCTACCGGCACAATCGTCAGCCGGACGCCAACCTGAGCCAAATCCGCCTGCAACAGTTCGGCGGTTTTCAGCGGGCTGGGATTCCAGGACTGCGACGCGGCCGGCACCACCAGCCGCAGATGCAGATCGCTGATGCCCAGAGCCGCCAGCGCGCTCCGTGACTTCTCCGGATCGTAGCCGGTAATGTGTGCATCATTATCATAAGCCCAGGAGGCGCGTGGTAATATTGAGGCGGCCGTTTCGGCGGTGCCGTAATAGATCGACTCCATCAACCGCTCATTGTTGATTGCCAGCGCCAGCGCGTGACGCACCTCAGGACGGTCGAGCGGCGGCTTGCGAGTATTAAAAGCCAGGTAGGCGATATTCATGCCGGGACGCAGCGTCATCCGCAGGCGCGGGTCATCGCGCAGGATGCTGAGCTGGCTGGCAGCGGGGTAGGCTAGCACGTCGCATTCACCGGTCAAAAGCTTGGAGAGCCGCCCGGTGCCGCCGGACCCGAGATCGATCACCGCCTGTTGCAGACGCGGCACCCCTTTCCAGTAATGAGGATTACGCGCCAGACGGATGTACTGACCGGTGCGGTATTCGCTAAGTTGATAAGGACCGGTGCCGACCGGCTGCCGATCCATCTCTTCCTGGCGGCCCTGAGCGGTCAGCTGGTCGGCATACTCTTTCGACAGCACGGGTGCATAGTGGGTCGCCATGTGCCACAGGAACGACGCATCCGGGCTGTTAAGCCTGAACTCGACCGTACTGTTGTCGATTTTCTTCACGCTCTGCACCGAATCGGCAAATTGCAGGCTATCAAAGTAGGGATAGGCGCCACCGTTGACCTTATGCCAGGGGTGATTACGGTCAAACATCCGCGCGAAACTAAACACGACATCGTCGGCGTTCAGCGTGCGGGTCGGGCGGAACTGGTTAGTCTGCTGAAACTGCACGCCGCTGCGCAGATGAAAGCGATACGTTGCGCCGTTATCGCGCACTTCCCAGCTGGACGCCAGATCGGGCTTGAGACGATAGGTGTAAGGATCGACATCCAACAGGCGGTCATAAAGTTGTGCCGCCAGCGTATCGACAGTCAGCCCGCTGCTGGCCATCTGCGGATTAAACGTATTCAGCGTGCCACTGACGCAATAGACAAAGCCGGTCTGGCGTATATCACCGGCAGGCGCTGACCACGCAGGGAGACTCAACACGCTGAGGCTGAACAATAGCGAACATAGTAGTTTTGACATAGAACTCAACGATTTTGAGGCATTAAACAGAGTGTATCGCAAAGCGGGCATTGTCCCAAAACCTGCAACCGCTGCCAGCCTGATTTCCATCATAGCGACGGTAAAAAAACGCACAGAAGGTGGGGTAATGAGAAAAATTCTCACTTGGGACTTTACAGATGATAATAAGAATGATTATTATTTATTTGCACTTCGACGGTGGCTCTACCGAAGAAGAGCACGACATTGCTCACATTGCTTCCAGTATCGTTGCCCGCCTGTTGGCGGGCTTTTTTTTATTTTTGACTGCAGCACTACATCTGAAGAGGATGGATCACCTCTGAAAGCGCAGGCGCTTCTAAAACAGTGCAGCGTGAAAAAACCGGGACGGAAAAGAGAGCAAACCCGATGTTATCTTTGCTGACCTCCCATCTATTTAAGCAGGACCTGAATAAATCCGGACTTAAGGTTTACAGAAACGCAGTGACTATAAGCCCAACTTCTGCTCACCCAATTCCTGGCAATGAAAAAATTTCAAAAAAGCGCTCAGGCTTTTCAGCATGTATCCTTTCGTTATCTGTTTTTGAGGCGTCTGTTCACCGTGCTGGGCAACGGAATTGCCCCCATTGCGCTGGCCTTTGCGGTACTGGATATTGACGGTTCTGCCTCTGATTTAGGGAGAGTGGTTCCGCAGGTCGTTCCTGCAACGCACCTGCGGCAGGCGAATGCTTTCATTCAGCTGGGGATTTATGGCGGTACGGTGATGAGGGCGTCGCTGGGGGGAATGATCATCGGCGCTGTCGTGCCGGGCTGGGGACTGGCAATTGATGCCCTGGGTTTTACCGTTTCTGCGCCGCTTTATTTCCTGATTCGTGTGAAATCGAATAAAGCCGCGGCTTCGCAAGGCACTATCCTGCGCGATATCAAAGAAGGCTGGGCAGAATTTGCCGGACAAAGCTGAATTTGGTCGATAGTCCTTCAGTTCGCCATGATCAACGTCGCCTTCAACGGCATCGTGGTGGTACGGGGTCCGATGATGGCGGATGCCTCATTCGGGCGTGCGCAATGGGGGATGATTGTAGCTGCCCATAGCGCAGGTTTGATTGCAGGTTCATTTCTGGCCATGAAATGGCATCCACGTCGTGACCTCTTTATTGGCGCTCTGCTGGCAGGTTTTTACGCACTACCGCTGTTTATGCTGAGCCAGAATGCTTCAGCAGCATGGCTCATCATGGGGTTCTTTATTGCAGGCGTTACATTGGGCCTGTTCGGCGTAATATGGGCCCACTCACTACAGACTTACATCCCACCGGATAAACTGGCTCGCGTGTACGCTTACGATGCAATGGGTTCCTTTATTGCCATCCCCTTTGGACAACTGGTCGCGGGGCGGCTGGCATCACAATATGGCATGAGCCATGTTTTGCTGATGGCAGCGCTGGCCGTGGTGATAGTTACGGCTGGCGTCAGTCTGGTGCCTGCCATCAGGCAACCTAAAAAATGGGGGCTAAGACGCACAACACATAATGGATAGGCGGCTTAACGTGAATAACAGCCCGGTTTATACCGGGTTGTTATTCACAAGGCAGAGAAAAAGAATCATGGGTCGTGGTGGCGTTAATTAACTCTCTGCTTTGATATCGTGCTTTTTCATCATTGCGCGCAACTGATGATAGGTGACGCCTAATAAGCCAGCCGCACGGCGCTGGTTATAACGTGCCTGTTGCAGGCTGGCTTCCACCAGATCCCGTTCCTGCTGATTCTGCCACTGACGCAGGTCCAGCGGCAAAGCAGGCAGCACGCTGCTATCCGCCTCCTGACTGGCCCGGCTAACCGAAACCGGTCCAGGGCGGGAAGCGAATGGGTTAATAATGACGTTATCCAGCGGCTGTTCGCTGCTGTTATGACGATATACCGAGCGCTCCACCACGTTTTTAAGCTCACGAACGTTGCCGGGCCAGTGATAATCGAGCAGAGCCTCCTGCGCCCGGGGCGTAAAGCCGGGAAACAGTAAAAGGCCAAGCTCGCGGCACATCTGGATAGCGAAATGGTCAGCCATCACCAGAATATCGCTGCGTCGTTCACGCAGTGGCGGTAACTGCACTACATCAAAAGCCAGACGGTCCAGCAGATCGGCGCGGAATTTCCCCGCTGCCGCGAGTGCGGGCAAATCTTCATTGGTGGCGCAGACCAGTCGCACATCCACCTGCAGGGAATGATTGCCGCCGACCCGCTCCAGCTGTCCATATTCAATCACCCTGAGCAGTTTTTCCTGCACCAGCATCGGTGCTGTCGCCAGTTCATCCAGGAACAGCGTGCCGCCGTCAGCACGCTCAAAACGCCCCAGATGGCGCTTCTGCGCGCCGGTAAAGGCGCCCGCCTCATGACCAAACAGTTCAGAATCGAGCAAATTTTCATTCAGCGCGGCGCAGTTCAGCGAAATAAATGGCCCCTGCCAGCGGTCAGAGAGATAGTGCAGTCGGCTGGCGATTAGCTCTTTACCCGTTCCGCGTTCACCAATTACCAGTACCGGTTTTTCCAGCGGTGCCAGTTTGGAGACCTGCTCCAGTACCTCAAGAAAATTGTTCGACTCACCCAGAAGATTATCGTTTGTGCCTGCCATGATGAATTTCACCACCCCTTAATCATTTTGACTATCTTAAAACAAGTACGAAGTGCTGTAAAATTTCTAATTATATAAAAATCAAATAGATATAAAGCTGGCATGCATTTTGTATTAGTGAGGCAGGGCATCACGTTTTAAAACATTAGAAGAGGAACATCATTATGGGTATTTTTTCTCGTTTCGCCGACATCGTTAATGCCAACATCAATTCCCTGCTTGAGCGTGCGGAAGATCCGCAGAAATTAGTCCGGCTGATGATTCAGGAAATGGAAGACACCTTAGTTGAAGTGCGTTCCACCTCTGCGCGGGCGCTGGCAGAAAAGAAACAGCTGTCACGTCGTATTGAGCAGGCGGAGATCCAGCAGGCGGAATGGCAGGAAAAAGCGGAGCTGGCGCTGCGCAAGGATAAAGATGATCTGGCGCGTTCCGCGCTGATTGAAAAACAGAAACTCACCGATCTCATCGCCTCTCTGAAACAGGAAGTGGGTCAGGTTGAGGATACGCTGGAGCGCATGAAAGGCGAAATCAGCGAGCTGGAGAAAAAACTGAGCGAGACACGTGCCCGTCAGCAGGCATTAACCCTGCGCCATCAGGCGGCCTCTTCATCACGCGATGTTCGTCGTCAGCTTGATAGCGGTAAAATCGACGAAGCGATGGCACGGTTTGAGTCTTTTGAACGTCGTATCGACCACATGGAAGCGGAAGCGGAAAGCCACGGTTTTGGTAAACCAAAAACCCTGGACCAGCAATTTACCGACCTGAAAGCGGACGATGAAATCAGCCAGCAGCTTAATGCGCTGAAAGCCAAAATGAACCGCAGTGAGTAATCAATGATGTTGCGATAAGTGATTAAGGAGAGTCAATGAGCGCACTTTTCTTCGCCATACCATTAACAATCTTCGTGCTGTTTGTCGCACCGATCTGGTTATGGCTGCATTACAACAACAAACGCAACGGCGGTTCGGAACTGTCGCAAAGCGAAATCCAGCGCCTGCAGCGCGTGACTCAGGACGCGCAGCGGATGCGCGAACGTATTGACGCGCTGGAAGCGATTCTGGACGCCGAACATCCAAACTGGAGACAGCCATGATTAAAGGCAAATTGTGGCGCAAGCCTGACGAAGGGAAATTTATGGGGGTTTGCGCTGGTCTGGCGGAGTATTTCGACATTCCGGTTCGTCTGTTGCGGGTTATCGTCGTGCTATCGATGTTCTTTGGACTGTTTCTCTTTACGGTGGTCGCCTACTTTGTGCTGGGTTTCGTTCTGGATGTGAAACCTGCCTCTGCCTCCCAGACTGAGCGGCAGCCCAGCGCCAGTGAACTGCTGGACCAGCTGGAGAGCACACTGCAACGGGATGAGCGCAGCGTGCGTGACCTGGAACGCTATGTGACGTCTGAAACCTTCAGCGTGCGCAGCCGCTTCCGCCAGATTTGATTAGGCGACTGCCGGGCCTGTGTCAGGCCCGTTCTCTCACTCAATGGAGGTGTTAATGTCTTTTTCGCGATCCACTGCTTTTCGTCACCGCGCGGCACCTGCATTGAAGTCGGCGGCTAAATTTATCATTATCAATGCTGTTACCTACGGTCCCGCCGGTGTCACTGGCTGGGCGGTGAAATCGGTAGCGCGACGCCCGATACGTCTGCTGCTGGCTGTGGCGCTTGAGCCATTGCTGAAACGCGTGATGAACCGCGTGGCATCGCGCTTCATCAGGGAGAACGATGAAAAGACTGCAAACTGAATTGATGGCATTAATGAACCGTGGCGTTGATCGCCACCTGCGTTTAGCTGTAACCGGACTCAGCCGCAGCGGTAAAACCGCCTTCATCACCTCACTGGTTAATCAGCTTTTAACCGTTCACAGCGGCGCGCGTTTGCCGCTGTTTTCCGTGGTACGGGATGAGCGCCTTTTAGGCGTAAAGCGAGTGCCACAGCGCGACATGGGCTCGGCCCGTTTTACCTATGATGAAGGCCTGGCACAGCTCTACAGCACGCCCCCTTGCTGGCCCACACCCACTCGTGGCGTCAGCGAAATGCGTCTGGCGCTGCGTTACCGTCCCAATGATTCGCTACTGCGCCACCTGAAAGAGACAGCGACACTCTATCTGGAGATTGTCGACTATCCCGGCGAATGGCTGCTGGATTTACCGATGCTGGCGCAGGATTACCTCGCCTGGTCCCGGCAGATGAACGGACTGCTGCAGGGCGATCGTGCTGAGTGGGCTAAGCCCTGGTGTAACCTCTGTGAAAAACTCGACCCGCTTGCACCCGCCGATGAAACCCAGTTGGCTGAGATTGCCGCCGCCTGGACCGACTATCTGCATCGCTGTAAATCGGAAGGTTTACACTTTATTCAGCCTGGCCGCTTCGTCCTGCCTGGCGATATGGCAGGCGCGCCCGCGCTGCAGTTCTTTCCCTGGCCGACCTCTGATGAAGCGCAACTGACTAAGCTGGCGCAGGCGGATAAGGGCAGTAACTTCAGTATGCTGCAGCAGCGGTTTAACTATTACTGCCAGCATGTAGTGAAAGGCTTCTATAAAAATCACTTCCTGCGTTTTGATCGCCAGATTGTGCTGGTTGACTGCCTGCAACCGCTTAACAGCGGACCCCAGGCGTTTAATGATATGCGGCTGGCACTGACGCAGCTGATGCAGAGTTTTCATTACGGTCAGCGAACCCTGTTTCGTCGGCTCTTTTCACCGGTGATCGACAAATTGCTGTTTGCTGCCACTAAGGCGGATCACATCACCAGCGATCAGCACGGCAATATGGTGTCACTGTTGCAGCAGCTGGTTCAGGATGCCTGGCAGAACGCGGCGTTTGAGGGGATTAGCATGGATTGTATCGGGCTGGCTTCGGTACAGGCGACGCAGAGCGGGCTGGTCGATCATCGTGGCGAGAAGATCCCGGCCCTGCGCGGCCATCGACTGGCGGACGGCGAGCCACTCACTGTCTATCCTGGCGAGGTTCCGCCGCGCCTGCCTGGTCATGCCTTCTGGCAGCAGCAGGGTTTTCAGTTTGAACAGTTCCGGCCGCAGCCGCTCGATGTCGATCGCCCGCTACCGCATATCCGCATGGATGCCGCGCTGGAATTTTTATTGGGAGATAAATTGCGATGAGTGATTCGCTGAAGCCGCGTATCGATTTTGCCCATCCGCTGGATGAGAGCAGCGCCACGCCGCTACGCCCGGCGCAGACCTTTGAAGCGCAAGCGCAGGCTGCCTTTCTGGCGGTGCAGGATGAAGACGTCGCTGTCGAAGAGGAGGGCGCAGGTGAGCGGGCGGTGGAAGCTGCGCTGAAACCCAAGCGCAGTCTGTGGCGCAAACTGGTCACCGCAGGTGCGCTGCTGTTTGGCGTCAGCGTGATTGCGCAGGGTATCCAGTGGACACATGACGCCTGGCTGGCCCGCGACTGGTTTTCACTGGGAAGCGGAGTGGCAGGCGGCCTGATCGTACTGGCGGGCTTGGGCGCCCTGACTACCGAGTGGCGTCGTCTCTATCAGCTGCGTCAGCGCGCTGAAGAGCGGGATGTGGGCCGTGAGCTATTGCACAGTCATGGCATCGGCAGAGGCCGGACGTTCTGCGAAAAGCTGGCGCAGCAGGCGGAACTGGATCAGGCGCATCCTGCCCTGCAGCGCTGGCATGCCTCACTGCACGAAACCCACAATGACAGCGAAATCGTACGCTTATATGCGCAGCTGGTGCAGCCGGTGCTGGATCGGCAGGCGCGGCGCGAAATCAGCCGTCATGCTGCGGAAGCCACGCTGATGATTGCGGTCAGCCCGCTGGCGCTGGTGGATATGGGGTTTATCGCCTGGCGTAATCTGCGGCTGGTCAATCGCATCGCGGCGATATATGGCATTGAGTTGGGTTACTTCAGCCGCATCCGGCTGTTCCGCCTGGTGTTGCTCAATATGGCCTTTGCCGGTGCATCGGAACTGGTGCGGGAAGTCGGTATGGACTGGATGTCACAGGATATCGCCGCGCGCCTTTCAACGCGTGCCGCGCAGGGTATAGGCGCAGGTTTGCTGACCGCAAGACTGGGCATCAAAGCGATGGAGCTGTGTCGTCCACTGCCATGGATGGAGCAGGATAAGCCCCGGCTCGGCGATTTCCGCCGCGAACTGCTGGGGCAGATGAAAGAGGCACTGCAGAAGGGCGGTAATAAGTCAGCCTGACCCCCTCGTGACAGGATAAAGGCGGTATTGCCGCCTTTATCCTGATTACTGTGACGGGCGCAGCACCTGCCGCGAATCGATAGTCAGACATTCACCCGGACACGCCGCTTCATCAGTGATGACAGGATTCTCTGGCAGCGTATAGGCCATGCCATTTTTCTCCCTGACAAAATGCGCCATCCCGGCAAACGTCCAGGACATGCTCAAGCCCAGCCCACCGAAATCATCATATTTTCGTAATGTTGCGACCTTCGGTAAGTACTCACCCGTCAGGCGATAATAGAGCGCGCCATTGAAATTTTTCGGTACCTGCTGGGTAATCGCCTGGTCGAGCAGGGCAAATTCCATGCGAGCCGGAACTGAGTAGCCGTTGATCAGATGCGTTATCGCCAGCGAGGCGGCCGCGATCACCAGCAGCGCATAAAATTGATTTTTCCATTTTAATTTTTTGCTGATTTCAAACAGGCCGAGGATGAACGCGCTGGTGGTGATCAGCGCACCGGCAATTAGCGTACGGTAAGCCGCCATGCTCTCACTGACAATCAGATTAGGCAGTGCGGCGATCAACAGTAAGACAAACATCAGATAAAATTTGTCGTTGCCAGCCGCTTTAATTTTCTTAAGCCCAAAGCCAATAATGATCGATGAGATGATCACCGACACTGTTTTTGCGCCGAGGTCAAAGTTGCAGATAACGTTCTTAAGGTATTCGCTGAAAAACCATTTCAGTTTAACCGGGACGTCGTAGCTGAACGCGGAACGCGGCAGCGAATGGCCATAAAGCTGGACGGGCAGTACTTTCGAGGCAACGAGCGCTGCGAACATTCCTGCGCCCAGCACCATCAGAGAGATTACCGCGCGCTTCTTATCGATTTTCCGCTCTGAAAGGCACAAATCCAGTGCGGCAAAGAAGGTAAAGCTCATCGCGGCAGGTTGATAAAGACAGAAGGCAATGGTCAGCAGGCAAAACGCGATAATGCGACCTGTGATGCCCGGTTTTATCGAGAAGCGGTAGCTGGCACCCGCCAGTAGAATTGCAGCGATATAGGGAAAACAGGATGCCCATGCAACATAAACCTGAAATGAAGGCAGCAGACAAAGCAATAACGCAAAGGTGATTCGCTGAGCCTGGTTCTCCATCAGCGCTTCTTTCTGACATAGCGCATAAATGTAGTATCCGGTAAAGATGAGCAGAACAATTGCGACAGAACGCAGCAGCGCCAGGCGTGCTACGCTCTCCACCAGGAAAGAGGCGCTGTACTGAATAATGCCATATACCGGTCTGCCGGATAACGTGTCCCAGTTTAAAATACTGAGCTTATCAACGTTGGCCCAGTAGAGGTTCGTCCAGTCATCGGTATAGGCATAATGCGTTAAATACGCGGGGCTGTAGGCAATCAAAAAAACTATCGCAAAAAGCAAAAAAACCTTCCGGCGGGTCAGGCCATTATTTGTGGCGAGCATCTGTCATCCTTTGTAATCTGTCCATCTTCTCAGCTCCTGAAAGGGCTGTTCAATCAGAGTCCTGAGGCGGTTCTGTTTTTGCCGCGGTGGATTTTCGCAAAATATAGCGAGGCCGGTTTTTGGTTTCCATGTAAATGCGCCCGATATATTCACCTAACACACCAATGCCAATAAGCTGAACGCCACCGAGGAACAGCACGGAAACCAGGATAGAGGGATAGCCTGGCACTGGGTTACCAAACAGCAGCTTATCCAGGATCATCCAGAGTCCATAGAGAAAAGCCAGCGAGGCCACCAGAAATCCCAGATATGACCAGATGCGCAGAGGAACCGTTGAGAATGAGGTCAGTCCCTCCAGCGCAAGATTCCACAGCTTCCATCCGCCGAATTTGCTGTGGCCTGCAATCCGCTCAGTGCGCACATATTCCACGATGTCCGTCTTTCCGCCGACCCAGCTCAGAATCCCCTTCATAAAGAGATTTTTCTCGGGCAGCAGTTTAATGTTCTCAACCACCTCACGCGACATCAGCCGGAAATCACCGACGTTTTCTTCAATCTGCGGATGGCTGATGCTGTTATGCAGTTTGTAAAACCAGCGGGCGCTTTTACGTTTAAGGTGACCATCGGCACGTCTGTCAATGCGCTTAGCTAACACGATATCAGCACCCGCCTGCCACTTGCTGATCATCTCAGGAATAATCGTGATGGGGTCCTGCAAATCTACATCTATCGGGATAACGGCATCGCCGGTTGCGGCTTCCAGTCCGGCAAATAGCGCCGGTTCTTTACCGAAATTACGAATAAAAGAGAGGCTGCGCACCAGTGGATCGCGCTGGCTCAGTTGGGTAATCAGCGTATGCGTTGCGTCTGTACTGCCATCATCGATAAAAACGATTTCAACCTGCCAGGCTGCCAGCACGTCATAGTCTCTGACCGCGTGATAAAAAAGAGGAATGACGTCCTCTTCATTAAATACCGGTACCACCAATGAGATTTTCATTATTCTCCTTTGAATATGACAAAGCGGGAAAAAAGAAAGCCGCACACCAGGCTGATAGCGGATGAGACGATCAGTGTAATAATTGGATAGAGGCCGATTCGATCAGCCAGATAACCAACGCTGAATGCCATCGCGCCCATAAAAACTACGTAGAGAATATATCGCCAGGTCGTGGCCTGCTGCTTAAAGGTCCAGCGCGCATTAATAAAAAAAGAGAAGGTGACGGCCAGGCAAAAAGCGATCAGGTTAGCAGTAGACTGGAACAAACCCATACGGAGGCAGATAAAAAAAGTCACCCAATGGATCAGCGTATTTATCAGACCCACAGACAGATATTTTGCAAAGAAAGTCAGCATTTTATAATCATTTCAAATCAGTTGGGAAAAAATATACAGCAATCAGACAGCAATCAACAGTCTGGTGCTGACAAAGACTGACAATCAGCGGCTATAAACAGAGACCAGAAGGGCAGTACAAAAGTCCGCCATACGCGCCGACACTGTCAACTTTTCCTGACAGACACCTTTCTGCTGCTGCGCCACATAGCGTATTATTAACTTATCTGAACCTGATTAAGGCGAACGCAATGCGTCTGGAAGTGTTCTGTCAGGACCGTATCGGTCTGACGCGTGAACTGCTCGATCTGCTGGTGGCACGTAACATTGATTTACGGGGTATCGAAATTACGGCGCTGGGCCGCATCTACCTGAACTTTTCTGCACTGGAATTCGACGCCTTTAGTAATCTGATGGCGGAAATCCGACGTACACCGGGCGTGACAGATGTGCGCACGGTTACGTACATGCCTTCTGAGCGGGAACATCGCGCGCTGAGCGCGCTGTTGGTGGCGATGCCGGATCCGGTTTTCTCGATCGATCTGAAAAGTAAGGTTGAACTGGCAAATCCGGCCGCCCAGAACCTGTTTAATCTCGATGAAGAGAAGATGCGCAACTTTAGTGCCGGAAACCTGATCAACGGTTTTAACTTCATGCGCTGGCTGGAAAGCGATCGGGTTGAAGCGCAGGCGCATCACGTCGTCATTGAGGGCCGCGATTTCCTGATGGAAGCGCGTCCTATCTACCTGCCAGGCGAAGAGGGCCAGAGCGATCGGCCGGTAGGGGCAATGGTGATGCTGAAGTCTACTGCTCGCATGGGGCGTCAGTTACAGAATCTGGTGGTCACCGACGAATCGGAGTTTGACCATATTATTGCCGTCACACCAAAGATGCGTCAGGTGGTTGATCAGGCGCGCAAACTGGCGATGCTCGATGCGCCATTACTGATTGTGGGCGACACCGGCACAGGAAAAGATATGCTGGCACGCGCCTGTCATCTGCGCAGCGCTCGCGGGAAAAATCCATTCCTGGCGTTGAACTGCGCCTCTCTGCCTGACGATGTCGCTGAAAGCGAACTGTTCGGTCATGCAGCCGGCGCCTATCCTAATGCGCTGGAAGGTAAGAAAGGCTTTTTTGAGCAGGCTAACGGTGGTTCTGTATTACTGGATGAAATCGGTGAGATGTCACCGAGAATGCAGACCAAGCTGCTGCGTTTTCTCAATGATGGTACCTTCCGCCGCGTCGGCGAAGAGCATGAAGTGCATGTTAATGTACGGGTGATCTGCGCTACGCAGAAGAACCTGATCGAGTTGGTGCAGCGCGGGGAGTTCCGTGAAGATCTTTTTTACCGGCTCAATGTGCTGACGCTGCAACTGCCGCCTCTGCGCGATCGTCCGCAGGACATTCTGCCGCTGACCGAAATGTTTGTTGCCCGCTTCGCGGATGAGCAGGGGATGGCGCGGCCGCGACTTTCGCCACAGCTCAATGCTTTTCTGACCCGCTATGCCTGGCCAGGCAATGTACGTCAGCTAAAAAATGCAGTTTATCGCGCGTTAACTCAGCTGGAAGGATATGAACTGCGTCCGCAGGATATCGTGTTGCCCGAGCAGGCGCTGGATACGTCACTGGGCGATGAGGCAATGGAAGGGACGCTGGATCAAATCACCAGCCGTTTCGAACGTTCGATTCTGACGCGGCTCTATCTTTCCTATCCCAGCACCCGAAAACTGGCAAAACGGCTTGGCGTGTCGCACACCGCAATTGCCAATAAACTGCGTGAGTATGGTTTGGGGCAGAAGCGTACCGACAGCGAATAAGCAGCAAACAGACGGTGAGATGCGGATTATCCGCTCAATTGCTTACAACCGACTCAGGGCGAGTCTGGCAGCATTAAATTTCCCTAACGCGCAGGGAACAGGGGCAGAGGAGGAAAGCGTCCCGCGCCTTGGACGGGGCGGGCCGAGCGGTCATGGATTGGCTTTTGCGTTTTCCCAATCTGGCCCTGTTTTCTGTGCAGGCTCGGTCTCACCGCTAATGGAGCCAGAAACTGTCTGCAATGTCGGCGGATAATCCGGTATATCCGCTTTTTATTATGACTTCAGCGCGGCCAGCGCGGTGTCATAATCAGGTTCAGTGGTGATTTCATCCACCAGCTGGCTGTAGATCACCTTATCGTTCTCATCAAGCACAATCACCGCTCGTGCAGTCAGCCCTTCCAGCGCTCCATCGGCAATTTCCACGCCATAATCATATTTAAATTCTGAACCGCGCAGCGTCGATAGCGTCACCACGTTGCTTAGGTTTTCTGCGCCACAGAAGCGCGACTGGGCAAACGGCAGATCAGCAGAGATGCATAACACCACAACGTTATTCAGCTCGCTCGCGGCCTGATTGAACTTGCGCACCGATGAAGCACAGACACCGGTATCAACACTCGGGAAAATGTTCAGAATTTTGCGTTTTCCTGCATACTCAGAGAGCGCTACGTTAACCAGGTTTTTTGCTACCAGCGTGAAAGCTTTGGCTTTATCGCCAGCCTGAGGAAACTGACCAGCAACCGGTACCGCGTTACCCTGAAAATGAACAGTCTGAGACATAGTGATTCCTTTTGATGATAAAAAAGATCTGACACAAATCGGCTAAAGATAGCCGTTGTTTATGACATAAATGTTAAGGGTTTACGAGTTCAATTGTTGAATTTAACGTGGCGGTCTGCCACTGCGTCACACATTGTGGAGTGGAAATGAGAACGGTAAAAAGTTATCCCGAAGCCTGGCCGTTGCATACGCCGTTTGTGATTGCCCGTGGAACCCGAACCGAAGTCAAAGTGGTGGTGGTTGAAATTGAGGAAGCGGGAGTTAAAGGCATAGGTGAAGCGACGCCCTATGCGCGCTACGGTGAAAGCGAGAGGTCGGTGCTGGCGCAAATCGCCACGCTACTGCCTGCGTTGCAACAGGGCATGACGCGCGAGGCGTTACAGCAGGCGCTGCCCGCCGGGGCTGCGCGCAACGCCATTGACAGTGCTCTGTGGGATCTCGCCGCAAACCAGCAGCAGAGCAGCCTCTGGCAACTCAGTGGCGTGAGCGCACCGCCGGATGTGGTAACCGCACAGACCGTCAGTATTGATACTCCCGAGGCGATGGCCAGCAGTGCACTGGCGCTGTGGCAGCATGGCGCAACACTACTTAAGATTAAGCTGGATAATAATTTCATTACTGAGCGTCTGATAGCGATACGCGCCGCAGTGCCGGAGGCGACCCTGATAGTGGATGCGAATGAGTCCTGGCACGCTGAAGGCCTGGCGGCACGCTGTCTATTGCTGGCAGACATCAATGTGGCGATGCTGGAACAACCACTGCCCGCGGGTGAAGATGCGGCGCTGGAGAACTTTGTCCATCCATTGCCGATTTGCGCCGATGAGAGCTGTCATACCCGTGACAGCCTGGCGTCACTGCGTGGCCGTTATGAGATGGTCAATATCAAGCTGGATAAAGCGGGCGGGCTGACCGAGGCGCTGGCGCTAGCTGAAGCGGCTCAGCAGCAGGGCCTGGCGGTGATGCTCGGCTGCATGCTCTGCACCTCCAGGGCGATACGCGCCGCGCTGCCGCTTGTCCCCCAGACCCGCTTTGCCGATCTCGACGGACCGACCTGGCTGGCGGTGGATGCAGAACCGGCGATCAAAGTGCGCAACGGTCAACTGATCATTGCTGCCAGCGCAGCAGATTAACCATCATCTCAAGGTAAGATTCGGTGGCTTCATCCACTGAAATTACCGGCATTTCAGCGGTCACGCAGGGCAGACTGAGATCGTTACACCAGCTGCCGAATGAGCCTGGCGTGTCATAACCTACACTGCTGACACGGGGAAGGCCGGTATGGCTGGCCAGCCAGCCACCAATCTCCACCTGATGCGGGTCGTCAATACACCCTAGCGGTTCATGCCATGAGACAATCCAGCGCGGTTTCAGCTGATGAATCAACGCACAGAGCGCCTGGGTTTCCGGTTCAGAAGCCGGATGAGTGCCGGTAGAGAGCGCGACATCGCGCGCATCGGCAGCGCTATTCCAGCGATAAACCGTCTCGCCTGACAGCCAGTTCGCCGCCGGGAAGTTGCGGTTGAGATCGACGCCGTTTGCGTTCGCGCGCAGTCCGAGCTGACAGCCATCAGGATTGACCGCTAACACCACGTGGTGGTGCCGCATTCCATCAGGCAGCGTCCGTAATGCAGCGGAGAGGGTGGCGATGGCCGCATTCTCATCGCCGTGGGTGCCAGCCAGGATCAGCCCGCTTTCGGTGTCGCCCAGCGACGCTGGAAACCACAGCAGCGGCGCACCCAGTACTGAGCGGCCATACTGCTGATACGGAGCGTCCAGTTTGCCGCGCAGGGGACGTGGATGTAGTGGCGACATAGTTATTTCCTCACAGGGTTTTACTAAAAGTAGCGGAAAAGCGGTGTGCGGAAAATAGCTATTTATCCGTCAGCCATTTGCGTTAAAGTGCCCTGCACAAGCTGCATCGGCATCAGACTGGTACAGCGCTTCTTTGGGGTAAAGGAGTGATAATGGTTAAGACCTTTCGCATGACGCTGGCAGCAATCAGCCTGAGCAGCGTTATCACACCCGCCATCTCGGCGAATCCACCCGCTGGCGCGCAGCTGGCTGAACAGCAGCAGATTGTTCGTCATATTAAAGATGAACCCGCTTCGCTCGATCCGCTTAAAGCGGTAGGGCTGCCAGAAATTCAGGTTATTCGCGATCTGTTTGAAGGACTGACCAATCAGGATGCGCAGGGCAAAATCGTGCCGGGCGTGGCGCAGAGCTGGAGCAGCAGCGATAACAAAACCTGGGTCTTCACTCTGCGTAATAACGCTCGCTGGTCGAACGGTGATCGGGTCACCGCGCAGGATTTTGTCTACAGCTGGCAGCGGCTGGTCGATCCGAAAAACAGTTCAGCCTTTGCCTGGTTCGCGGGCTTAAGTGGTATTGAAAATGCGGCAGCAATAACTAAAGGCGAAATAACGCCAGACAAGCTGGGTGTGGTGGCGCAAGACAACAGCCGCCTGAAAGTGACGCTGGATCGTCCGGTGCCCTGGTTCCCGGCGCTGGTTGCCAACGTCGCGCTGTTTCCGGTGCCACAGAAAATTATTGCGCAACAGGGCGACAGCTGGACGGCACCCGGCAAATTGGTGGGCAACGGGGCCTATCAGCTTAGCGAGCGGGTGGTGAATGAAAAAATCGTACTGACACGCAATATCCACTACTGGGATGATGCGCATTCGGTGCTGACCAAAGTAACCTTTGTGCCAATTAATGAAGAGTCGAGCGCCACCAAACGTTATCGATCCAACGATATTGATATCACCGAATCGTTCCCCAAAGAGATGTATGGGCTGCTGAAGAAAACCCTGCCGGGAGAGGTTTACACGCCTGACCAGTTAGGCACCTATTACTACGCGTTTAACACGCAGAAGGGGCCGACTGCCGACGTGCGGGTTCGCAAAGCGCTCTCATGGTCTATTGACCGGAAGATCATTGCGGAAAAAGTGTTGGGAACCGGGGAAAAACCGGCGTGGCATTTCACCCCCGATGTGACTGCGGGCTTTAAGCCGCTGCCTTCATTCTTACAACAGCACGATCAGAATAGCCTGAACGCGCAGGCCAAAGCGCTGCTGACTTCGGCCGGCTATGGTTCCGGTAAGCCGCTGAAACTCAAACTGCTCTACAACACCTCCGAGAGCCATCAGAAAATTGCGATTGCCGTTGCCTCAATGTGGAAAAAAAATCTCGGTGTGGATGTCACGCTGGAAAATCAGGAGTGGAAAACCTACATCGACAGCCGTAATAGCGGAAACTTCGATGTGATCCGCGCCTCGTGGGTCGGTGACTACAATGAGCCCTCCACCTTTCTGAATCTGCTGACGTCAGGCAACAGCAGCAACATCGCACGCTTCAGCAACGCGGATTATGACGCGGTTATCGCCACAGCAAGCCGCGAGACCAGCGATCAGGCGCGTAACAGCGATTACAACCGTGCCGAGCAGATCCTGGCTGAACAGGCACCTATCGCTCCCATCTATCAGTACACCAATGGTCGCCTGATTAAACCCTGGGTCAAAGGCTACCCCATCACCAACCCTGAAGATGTCGCCTACAGCCGCGAACTGTGGATTGAAAAACATTGAGCGCAGGTGGCCGGTTAACCGGCTACCTCCAGACAACTTTCTACACAGCCCGGAGATTGCAACTCAACGCCGTCACGCTAGACTGTATCGTATTGATTTTAGTAGTGAGGCGACGGTGTGGACGTAATTGAAGGAAAAGCATTACAGGTTTCAGATGCCATAATTTCCTGCCAGCTGGATGGCAAGGGTGGAATGATCCCTATTGCAGAGGATGAGGTGATCCAGTGTGAGCAGCCCTGCTGGCTGCATCTGAATTATACCCATCGTGAGAGCGCGGAATGGCTGCAGTCGACGCAACAAATCCCCGATGCCGTGCGTGATGCTTTAGCGGGCGACAGCATGCGCCCACGCGTCAGCAGGCTGGGTGACGGTTTCATGATCGTGCTGCGCAGCGTCAACCACAATAGCGATGCGCGCCGCGACCAGCTGGTAGTGATGCGGGTTTTCATCAACGATAAGCTCATCGTCTCGACCCGGCGGCGTAAAGTCTCTGCCATCGATGAAGTGCTCACGGATTTGCAAAAGGGCAACGGCCCGATTGACTGCGGCAGCTGGCTGGTCGATGTCTGTGATGCCCTGACCGATCACACCAGCGAATTTATCGAGGAGTTACATGACAAAATCATTGAGCTGGAAGATGCGCTGCTTGACCAGCGGATGCCAGCGCGTGGTGAGCTGGGCCTGCTACGCAAACAGCTGATTGTAATGCGTCGTTATATGGCCCCGCAGCGTGATGTTTATGCCCGACTGGCCAGTGAAAAACTGGCCTGGATGGATGACAGTGAACGACGCAGGATGCAGGAAATCGCCGATCGACTGGGCCGTGGGCTGGATGATCTTGATGCGGGTGTGGCGCGTACCGCGATTCTGGCCGATGAAGTCACCTCAGTGATGGCGGAATCGATGAACCGCCGCACCTATACCATGTCCCTTATGGCGATGATTTTTCTGCCAGCCACGTTTCTGACCGGGCTGTTCGGGGTCAACCTGGGCGGCATTCCGGGGGGCGAATGGCGATACGGTTTCGCTATCTTCTGTTTGCTGCTGGTGGCACTGGCGGTGGGGGTGGCGGGCTACCTGCGTAAACGGCGCTGGCTCTAGCTTACCACCTGACAGCTTTATGCGCAGCGTTTGGGTTATTTGCTCGGAAGATTCATTAAAGGGGAAAAAAGCTGATCGACATCAAGAAGCCAATGTCACAGCTGACGCAAACTCTCCCCCGCAGGTGAATGCAACGTCAAGCGATGGGCGTTGCGCTCCATATTGTCTTACTTCCATATTTAGAATTATTGCATAGCACATTTAATTCGAAACATGCCGGCCAGTGTGCCGGCTTTTTTTTGTCCGCCTGGCTTTAACGTCGTTCCTTACCTAAGCTTAAAGTCCATTCGCAAGAAAAGGAGTACGGCATGAGCGCGATTCTTAATAGCGAGCCGATCCCTACGGATCCGCTTCCGATTCCTGAGCCGATTCCCCAGCCGCAACCTCAACCTGATCCGCCGACAGATCCGGAATTTCCGCCGATAATGGATCCACCGCCACACCGCAACATATAAAAAAAGGGCGTGCTGTAAGCAGCACGCCCTTAACCTTTTCCGGTGCTTATTTAATCTGAAGCACATCCAGACGCGCGCTGAGATCCGGTGCATCCTCTTCATCAGCCCGCCAGCCTACAGGTTGCAGCGGCAGGGATTCACGGTCAAAGGCGAGATCGCCGCCATCTACTACCGCATCGCCATGTTTGATGCCTTTAAAATCGAATAGCTTGACATCTGCCAGGTGCGATGGCACCACATTCTGCATCGCGCTGAACATGGTTTCGATACGGCCAGGATAGCGTTTATCCCAGTCACGCAGCATATCGGCCACCACCTGACGCTGCAGGTTCGGCTGAGAACCGCAGAGGTTGCATGGGATAATCGGGAACTGACGCGCTTCTGAGAAGCGGATGATATCCTTCTCGCGGCAGTAAGCCAGCGGACGGATCACAATCTGCTTGCCATCGTCGCTCATCAGCTTTGGCGGCATTCCTTTCAGTTTCCCGCCGTAAAACATGTTCAGGAACAGGGTTTGCAGGATGTCATCGCGATGGTGGCCCAGCGCAATTTTAGTGCAGCCCAACTCAGACGCGACGCGATAAAGAATGCCACGGCGCAAGCGTGAGCAAAGAGAGCAGGTGGTTTTGCCTTCTGGCACCTTATCTTTGACGATAGAGTAGGTATCTTCTTCGATAATCCGGTACTCAACGCCCTGCGAGTCAAGATATTCCGGCAGGATATGCTCGGGGAAGCCCGGCTGTTTCTGGTCGAGGTTTACGGCAATCAGGCTGAAGTTGACCGGCGCGCTTTTTTGCAGACTGCGCAAAATTTCCAGCATAGTATAGCTGTCCTTGCCGCCCGACAGGCAGACCATGATGCGGTCGCCGTCTTCAATCATATTAAAATCTGCAATGGCTTCGCCGACGTTACGACGCAGACGTTTTTGCAGTTTATTAAGGTTGTACTGTTCTTTCTTGTCAACCGTTTGATTATCTTGCATTTTTCACTGTCTCTAAAATCAAAAGGGGCATACAAGGGGCAAAAAATGTAGATTGGCAGCTTAACGTTGAGCATATCGACCTGCTCGCCGTTCATCTCTTCAATCCAGGTGGCATAGATCTCATAGACCCTCTGCGCGTTTTCATGCCCCATCTGATTCGCTATAAAAGAGGGGTTCGCACCCGCCGACAACAACCAGCAGGCAAAAGCATGCCGCGTATGGTACGGATTGTGCGTGGGAATGCTAGATCCAGAGCAATTATTCCCATCAAAATATTCTCTAAGATGTAACCATATGGCATAGTCTTGGATAACATTTTAAGGGATTAACATATGTCTAAAATTACCGTCAGAGCTGGTAGCGATCATTTGGCTTCGATTGCTAATGCTAAGCCAATCGTCGCCTTATCCGAATTGATATGGAATGGATTCGATGCAAAATCTGTAAATGTAGAGGTTGTCACTCAGCTTGAGCCTCTTCTCGGCAGTATTTCTTGTATTCAAATCAAGGACTCGGGCTCAGGCATCCCATTTCAACAAGTGAATGATGTCTTTGGTAATCTTGGTGAGTCTTGGAAGAAGCAGGCTCGGCTTAATGGAGATAGATCGCTACATGGTCAGTTCGGTCAAGGTCGATTCAAGTCTCTATCATTAGGTGCAAATGTACGTTGGGAAACGGTGTATGAGCGAAGCGGAAGTTTTTTCACCTACACGATTACCACCGATGCAAATCGTATCGGTGATTTTATCATTGGGGATCATCATGAATGTGATGAAAGACTGACTGGAACAATTGTCGAAATAACCAACTTATCGGAATCAGCGAAGGAATTGCAAAGCGAAGATATTATCCCTGCACTCACTAAAGAATTTGCATTGTTCCTTATCGAATATCCAGCAAGAAAGCTTTCTTTTAATTCTGAAATAGTTAATGCTAATGATGCCTGGTCAGATAAAAGCGATTACGAAATTGGTGAAGTTGGCCGAGAAGATGGTGTGCGCTTTAATGCCTCTATTTCGATAATTGAATGGAATCAAAAGGTGCAACGAGAAATACATTATTGTGATGAAAATGGGTTTTCTCTTTTCAAAGAAAAGGTAGGGCCCATTATCCGAGCCCCAGGATACGACTATATGTCAAATGCGGTTATTTCCGTGAAAAGGCAGCTTCAAATGAATTAAGTCTAAGTGATTTAGTTCCTGAGATTAAAAAAATAAAAGATGCAGCAATAGAAGTAGCCAAAGAGCATTTCCTTGAGCGCGCATTGCATGATAGATCACAAGTTGTGGATGAGTGGAAAAAAGAGCAAATATATCCCTATGATGAAAACACACACCTGCAGCCTGCTGATGTTATTGAAAGACAAGTTTTTGACATTCTGGCGGTGAATGTTCAGAGCTATTTAAAAAATTTCAACTCCGCTGATAAAACCACCAAAAAGTTTACTTTTAAACTCCTTTCCCAAGCTATAAAAGAAAATCCAGCATCAGTCCAGAAAATAATAACTGAAGTTCTAGAGTTGAAGAAAAAAGAGCAAGACGATCTGGCTGAATTGCTTGAAAGAACAACTCTTTCTTCAATTATTAGTGCTTCTAAAATAGTCACTGATCGGTTGAATTTCTTAAATGCTCTAGACAATTGTGTACATGACATTGAAACTAAAAGAACTTTTTTAGAGCGAGATCAGTTACATAAAATTCTTGAAAAGGAAACATGGATATTTAGAGAAGACTTTTTATTGGCCGGAAGTGAAGATTGGTTAGAGGAAGTCTTGCAGAAGCATATCAAGCATTTAGGTAAAAGAGAAGCTGAGACGACAGAATACGGGGTTTTAGAACCTGTTCTCCTTCCTGGCGGTAAGAGGGGCAGGGTCGATCTAATGTTTGCTAAATCCAGACAACCCAGTGAAGGTTATACAGAATATTTAGTTATAGAATTAAAAAGACCCTCACAAAAGGTTGATATGGATGTGATTTCACAGGTTGAAAAATATGCCATGGCTGTTAGTGCGGATGAGCGATTTGACCATGCGAAATCAAAATGGACATTTATAGCTGTCTCAAATTCGATGGACCAGTTTGCTGCGCGTAAGACTAATCAAAGGGGGCGTGAAAAAGGAAAGGTAATGGATGATGCCGATATAAATGTTGAAGTATGGGTGATGACGTGGGCAGAAGTTATTAATGCTGCTAGAGCAAGATTAAGCTTCTTCAAAAAGCAACTAAAATATGAGGCAAGCAGAGAAACTGCATATGGATATTTGGAAAGGACGCATAAAGAGTATATCCCAAAGCCTGCTATCAAACCCGCTGCAAAAGTATAGGGGAAATGCCCCTAACTATTGGGTCTAAATAGCTAACCTGTTATTTAGCATATCAATTTGCTCGCCATTCAACTCTTCAATCCATGTCGCGTAGATTTCAAAACCATCTGCGCGTTTTCATGCCCCATCTGATTAGCTATAAAAGAGGGGTTCGCACCAGCCGATAACAACCAGCAGGCAAAAGTATGCCGCGTATGGTACGGATTACGGCGGCGAATGCCAGCACGTTTTATAGCGGCATTCCAGCGCGCACCAATGGACGAAAGGGAATAGAAAGGTTTCTGCACACCCTTTTGCGGTCTGGGCACGAAAACGAACCTAACCTTCTGCTTCTCAGTCGATCCATACTCTCTGTGATGAAAAATTATCGTAGTGCGCGGCTGTAGCTCGGTGATCATTCGCTGAGCCTTCAACGCATCAAGCGCGGGCTGCAGGAGTTTAACGGTGCGATCACCGGCTCTTGTCTTTGGTGGGCCGAACATTTTGAGCGCGGTCAGATTGCGGCGCACATGCACAATGCCGTTCTGCAGATCAACATCCTCCCAGGCCAGCGCCGCGATTTTGTAAGCATCCCTATATAGCGGACCATTCACATTTAGAGATCTTCCGACATACTGACTATGTCCCCGGAGGAGATCACCATGCGCAAAGCCCGATTCACCGAACACCAGAT
>NZ_JBBCMO010000008.1:0-248581 GCF_037152305.1 Pantoea sp. AS142
GCGTATATTACGCGTTCCTCCTGCAGAGTCAACCTCTATTTCAGAAGTTTTTCTCCGGCGGCCCAGTCTCCTGTGCCTCTCAACCCGTTTCCCGTTGCCGGTGTGCCGTGTTGATGGAGGCGCATTATAGGGCGTTCTCGGAGGCTGACAAGTGTTTATTGCGAAAAGATTACCATTCGAAGTAATTTTCATCAATTCGCGCTATTTAGCTACGATTTGCCTGGTAACTGTGCAAAATCATTAGCAAAAGTACGTACCTGCTGCCAGTCCGTGTATTCAACCTCTTTGGTTGAATCGGTCTCACCGCCGGTCATGCGCATAATTAACTGAATCATAACGCGGTCAAACCAGCGATACCGCGGATAATAGAGCGCGCCCGCGAACACTCCACAGCAATCGGGTTGCCAGGGCGAGTGTGACAAGAACTTCTGCGTATAGGCATTGGTTTCAGGAGAACGCTTCTCAGGTTTGCGCGCCGTCAGGTTCACCGAAAAGAAACCGCTGGTACGCTGCTGCAAGTCATCAAGGTGTTGTTTGACGAACTTATCGACTACCGGCTGAAAATGGCCGTAGCGGATAGATGCGCCAATCAACACGCGATCATACTGTGCCCAGTCAGGCGGAGTGACATCCTGAATGTTCTGCACATCACATTGCTGCTGCTGACGGATCACATCAGCAATAGAAGAAGCAATCTTCTTTGTTTGTCCGTCGCGAGTGGAATAGAGAATCAGCGCTTTCATGTCAGCATCCTTATTAATTATTCACGCCAGAAAGTAGGCGTGAACAGCACCAGCAAGGTGAATACCTCGAGACGCCCGAATAACATGGTGGAAATAAGAATCCATTTCGCCACGTCATTCATTGAGGTGAAGTTATCGGCTACGACTCCTAAGCCCGGCCCGAGGTTATTCAGCGTCGCAGCAACGGCAGCAAAAGCTGAGAAGTCATCGACGCCGGTGGCAATGATCGCCAGCATGCTGATCAGGAACACCAGCGCATAAGCCGAGAAGAATCCCCAAACGGCTTCAAGTATACGTTCCGGCAGTGCCCGATTGCCGAGCTTAATGGTATAGACCGCATTAGGGTGAACCAGACGTTTAAGCTCACGGTTACCCTGCTTACATAACAGCAGTATGCGGATCGCCTTCAAGCCCCCCCCGGTCGAACCGGCACATCCGCCAATAAAAGCGGAGCACAACAGTAGTACTGGCAGGAATAACGGCCAACGTGCAATGCTGTCGGTAGTAAATCCCGCCGTCGTCGCCATTGAAACCACCTGGAAAAAGGCCTGGTTAAGCGTCTGCCAGCCGCTGTCATAAACATTATGGAACCAGAGCACCAGCGTACAGATCAACACCAGCGTCAGCTGAACGCCAATAAACATGCGGAACTCAGGGTCGCGCCAGTACACGCGCAGATTGCGTCCGCTTAACATGGCAAAGTGCAGGCCGTAGTTACAGCCAGAGATCAGCAGAAACACCGCCACGATGGTATTAATGGTGCCACTGTTAAAGTAGCCGATGCTGGCATCATGAGTTGAGAAGCCGCCAATCGCGATAGTTGAGAAACTGTGGCCGATAGCATCAAACGCTGGCATTCCCGCCAGCCACAATGCCAGCGCACAGGCCACCGTCAGCAGAACGTAGATCAACCAGAGTGTTTTGGCCGTCTCCGCGATACGTGGTCGCATTTTATTATCTTTCAGCGGCCCCGGCATTTCAGCGCGATAAAGCTGCATGCCCCCGACGCCCAGAATCGGCAGTATCGCTACCGCTAACACGATAATCCCCATGCCGCCAAGCCACTGTAGCATCTGCCGATAGAAGAGGATCGCCTTAGGCAACGTGTCCAGGCCCACCAGCGTAGTGGCACCGGTCGTCGTCAGGCCAGAGAAAGATTCAAAGAACGCATCCGTCACCGAAAGATGCGGCTGCTCTGCAAAGATAAAGGGCATCGCCCCTACGCTGCCCAGCACCGTCCAGAATAGTACGACAATCAAAAACCCTTCACGCGGTTTGAGCTCGGTTTTCTTTTTGCGATTCGGCCACCACAGTAACGAGCCGATGACCAGCGCCATCATAAAGGTCTGGCTGAACGCCCGCCCCGCGCCATCGCGATAAATTAATGCGACCAGGCCGGGCAAAATCATCGTCACTGAAAAGAGGATCACCAGCAGACCGACTATGCGGGTAATGGCGCGAAAGTGCATTCAGCCGTTCCTTTAAATAAAAAGATGAACATCAAGGTATGAGCGGGATCAGCGATAACGCGCCCCGACTAAAGTCTGACAGATTATTTTTGAATCCGTCGATCTGTCTGTAAGGTAGAGCCAGCGTCAACGCAATGCGATCCTGAAACTGACTGTCGGTCACCTTACCTTCAAAACGCTGTATCAGCCGTTCAATATCACTGAGCTGTGCATAGTCGCATTGCAAAGTGAACAATTTCATCAGCACTTTGCGCTGTCGCGGCAGCTGTTTCAGCCCCTGCTGGACGCCACCGCCATACGCTTTCACTAAACCACCGGTTCCCAGCATAATGCCGCCATAATAACGCACCACCACCGCGGTAATCTCGCCAATATTCGCGCCCATCAACTGCGCCAGCATCGGTTTTCCTGCGGTGCCTGAAGGCTCACCATCATCGGAAAAACCGAGCTGCTGAGAATCATCCGGCGCGCCCGCTATCCAGGCCCAGCAGTGATGCCGGGCCGCGGGATGCTCACTTTTAACCTGCTGGACAAACGCGCGCGCTTCCTCTGCACCCTGGGTATGTGCCAGGAGCGTAATGAAGCGACTCTTTTTAATCGTCTGCTCACTGCTGCTCAATGGCACAGCGGGAATATCAAAGGCTTCCATCAGGCCAGATGCAGATCGCGGGTCATGTTCTCAACGCGATGCGCATGGATCACCACGTTATCCTCGATACGAATCCCGCCATAAGGCCGAAGCGCATCAATTGCCTGCCAGTTAAAGTGCTGACTGAAACGACCTTCACGCAGCGGCGCCAGTAAAGAGTCAATAATATAGAAGCCCGGCTCAATGGTTAATACCATGCCCGGTTGCAGCACGCGGGTGCAGCGAAGATAAGGATATTGCGCTGGCGCGGCGAGATGAGTGCCCTGATCATCCTGCATAAAGCCAGCCACGTCATGCACCTGCAGACCCAGCGGATGCCCCAGACCATGTGGCATAAACGGACCGGTCAGATCTTCAGCCACCAGCGCTTCTTCGCTAATCCCCTGCACCAGCTCAAACTTCAGCAACATCTTCGCAATACGCTGGTGCATCTGGAGATGATAATCGGTGTAGCGCACGCCCGCTTTCAGCGTAGCGATCAGCGCAAGCTCTTCGGCGTTCATCGCCTCAACCATTCTGCCATAGAGCGAACTGCTCTGCGCCGCATAGCTGCGGGTCAGATCGGCGGCATAGCCAAGATACTCAGCACCGGCATCAATCAAAAAGCTGTGGCGCTTCGCCGGTGGTTGATGATCCAGCCGGGTGTAGTGCAGCACCGCAGCGTGTTCATTCAGCGCGATGATATTGCCGTAAGGCACATCAGTATCGCGATGCCCGGTTGCTGTCAGATAGGCCTGGTTGATATCGAACTCGCTTAAGCCTGCAGAGAATGCCTCTTTCGCTGCGCGATGACCCGCAACCGCCAGCTTTTGCGCCTGGCGCAGGCAGGCAAGTTCATACTCGGTTTTGATGCTGCGATGGAAATGCAGGAAGTCGATCACCGCTTTCGGATTGATATTGCCGGAAGTGATACCGAGCTGAGCCGCACGCGCGTTAACCGGGCCGATATAGGCGACGTTATCGCGCTGTGCAGGCAGCAGTTGCGCAATCTCATCGGCATTTTTCAGGCCGATAACCTCGACATCCCCGGTCCAGAAGCTGTCCGGCAACGGTTCAACGTTGTGCCAGTAATCCACCGGAGAGTAGAACCACAGTTTCGGTTTGTTCACCCCGTCAATCCACAGCCAGCAGTTGGGAACCTGCGTTACCGGCACCCAGGCCTTGAACTGCGGATTTACCTTAAACGGATAGGTGTGGTCATCCAGAAACACCGTCAACAATTCACCGGAATGGATCAACATCGCATCCAGTTTATTGCGTGCCAGCACCTGCTGCGCCCGTTGTTGCAACGTGGCGATATGCGCGTGATACAAGGTCTTCAGTGAATCCATGGACGTCTCTCCAGTGTCGCGAAATGGCCGCAAGTTTAGCATACCCCTTGTGCAGATGCCGAAGTCGGCGCAGCTGTGATCTTGTTAGCAAATAAGCAAAGAGCAGTTTGCAAATAATTAACATCGCTCCCACACTCACGATCATCTGGTATGACCAGATCACCTTTCGCGGTTTCAGGAGACGCACATGCTCTACCAAGGCGCTAACCTTACTCTTCACTGGCTGGACGATGGCATCGCCGAGCTGGTTTTTGACGCTACGGGCTCGGTCAACAAGCTCGATACGCAAACGGTCGCCAGTCTGGGCGAGGCGATTGCGGTGCTGGAACAGCAGCCAGCACTGCGCGGCCTGCTGCTGAGCTCCGCTAAACCTGCATTTATTGTCGGGGCAGATATCACCGAGTTCCTTTCGCTGTTTGATGCCCCCTCCGAAAAACTAAGCCAGTGGCTGAGTTACGCCAACAACATCTTCAACCGCCTGGAAGATTTGCCGGTACCGACTCTGGCCGCCATTGACGGCTATGCGCTGGGTGGCGGATGTGAATGCGTACTGGCAACCGATCTGCGTATCGCCACTGCTGACGCACGCATTGGGCTGCCGGAAACCAAACTCGGCATCATGCCGGGATTTGGCGGCAGCGTGCGATTGCCGCGCCTGCTGGGCGCCGACAGTGCGCTGGAAATTATTGCGGCGGGAAAAGATGTCGATGGCAATGCCGCTCTTAAACTCGGTCTGGTTGATGCGGTGGTGTCTCGCGAGAAACTGCGTGAGGCGGGGATCATCATGCTTAAGGCCGCTGCCACTGATGGCAGCTGGCACGCGCGCCGGGCCCCTAAGCTGGCTCCGCTGAAACTCAGCCCGATTGAAGCGGCCATGAGCTTCACTATCGCGAAAGCCATGGTGCTGCAAACCGCAGGCAAACATTATCCCGCGCCGCTGATGGCAGTAAAAACCATTGAAGCCGCAGCCAGTCTTGGCCGCGATGACGCGCTGAAACTTGAAACCGCAGCGTTTGTGCCACTGGCCCAGTCTGATGAAGCACGCGCGCTGGTGGGCATCTTCCTCAGCGACCAGTACGTAAAAGGTCTGGCGAAAAAGCGCGGCAGCGAAAGTGGCGCACCCGCTCAGGCGGCGGTGCTGGGTGCAGGCATCATGGGTGGCGGTATCAGCTACCAATCTGCCTGGAAAGGCGTGCCGGTCAGAATGAAAGACATTAATCCGCAGGCATTAACGCTGGGGATGAACGAAGCCAGCAAGCTGCTCAATAAACTGCTGGAGCGCGGCAAAATCGACGGCAATAAACTCGTCAGTGTAATCGCCACAATCCAGCCCACACTGGATTACGCCGGTTTTGAACAGGCCGATGTGGTAGTGGAAGCGGTAGTAGAGAACCCGCTGATCAAGGCCAAAGTGCTGGCTGAAACCGAACAGCATCTGCGTGAAGATGCGATTCTGGCCTCCAATACCTCGACCATTCCCATCAGCCAGCTGGCGCAGGCGCTGCAGCGCCCGGAAAATTTCTGTGGCATGCACTTCTTCAATCCGGTGCCGCGTATGCCGCTGGTAGAAGTGGTACGTGGCGAAAAAACCAGTGAAGCGACCCTGAGTAAAGTGGTGGCCTGGGCCAGTAAAATGGGTAAAACACCGATCGTGGTGAATGATTGTCCCGGCTTCTTTGTTAACCGGGTGCTGTTCCCCTATTTCGCCGCTTTCAGCCTGCTGCTAAGCGACGGCGCAGACTTCCTTCAAATTGATAAAGTGATGGAAAAACAGTTCGGCTGGCCAATGGGCCCCTCATGGCTGCTGGATGTGGTGGGCATCGATACCGCACATCACGCGCAAAGCGTAATCGCTGATGGTTTTCCGGATCGTATGAAGCATGACTATCGCGATGCGATCGATCTGCTGTTTGATGCCGGTCGTTTTGGCCAGAAAAATGGCAAAGGCTTCTGGCGCTGGGAAGAGGATAAAAAGGGCAAGCTGACAAAAGTGGCTGATACCGAAGTGAATACCCTGCTGGAGCAGGTCTGTCAGCCTAAGCGGGTCTTCAGCGACGAAGAGATCCTCAATCGCATGATGCTGCCAATGCTGAATGAAGTAGTGCGCTGCCTGGAAGAGAAGATCATTGCCTCGCCAGCTGAAGCGGATATGGCGCTGGTCTATGGTCTCGGCTTCCCGCCTTTCCGTGGCGGCGCTTTCCGCTATCTCGATACCCTGGGCAACAGCACTGTGGTGGATCAGGCCCGGCGCTATAGCGCGCTCGGTGGCTTATATGCCCTGCCTGCGCTGCTGGTGCAGAAAGCGCATCAGCATGAAAGCTGGTATCCCGCCGCCAAACCGATTGATGAAGCCGCGCTGAAAAGCGCCTGAGGGCAAAAAGATGGAAAATGTGGTGATTATTGATGCGGTGCGCACGCCAATGGGACGTTCAAAAGGCGGCGCCTTTCGTCACGTGCGCGCTGAAGATCTCTCTGCGCATCTGATGCGCGAACTCCTGAGCCGCAATCCGGCGGTGAACCCGACATCACTGGACGATATCGTCTGGGGTTGCGTACAGCAGACGCTGGAGCAGGGATTTAATATTGCGCGTAACGCCGCGCTGCTGGCCGAAATCCCGCACTCAGTGCCAGCCACCACCGTCAACCGACTGTGTGGCTCTTCAATGCAGGCGCTGCATGATGCGGCCCGCGCCATTATGGTCGGTGATGCGCAGTGCTGTCTGATCGGTGGCGTGGAGCATATGGGACATGTGCCGATGAATCACGGCGTCGACTTTCATCCCGGTCTGGGCCGTACCGTGGCAAAAGCAGCAGGCATGATGGGCTTAACGGCTGAAATGCTGGCGCGGATGCATCATATCAGCCGTGAGGAGCAGGATGCGTTTGCCCTGCGTTCGCACCGGCGGGCATGGCAGGCCACCCAGCGCGGGGACTTTGCAACCGAGATTGTCGCCACCTATGGTCACGACAGTGACGGTATTCTTAAACGCTATGACTTCGATGAGGTAATTCGCGAGGAGACCAGCGCCGAAGGGCTGGCGGCACTCCAACCCGCCTTCGATCCGGTTAACGGCACCGTCACGGCGGGTACGTCGTCGGCGTTATCAGATGGCGCGGCCGCCATGCTGGTCATGAGTGAATCACGCGCCCGTGAGCTGGGGCTGACACCGCGCGCGCACATCCGCAGCATGGCGGTGGTGGGCTGTGATCCTTCAATAATGGGCTATGGACCGGTACCGGCCAGCAAACTGGCATTGAAACGGGCGGGACTGAGCGTCAGTGATATCGATGTGTTTGAGCTGAACGAAGCCTTTGCCGCGCAGACGTTGCCCTGCATCAAGGACTTAGGTTTGCTGGAACGGATGGATGATAAGGTCAATCTGAATGGCGGCGCGATTGCGTTAGGTCATCCGCTGGGCTGCTCCGGCGCACGCATCAGCACCACGCTGCTGAACATTATGGAGCGACGCGATGCCCGTTTTGGCCTCGCCACCATGTGCATCGGCCTGGGTCAGGGCATTGCGACCGTATTCGAGCGTCTGTAATACGTTGAGTCTTACTTTGTCAGATTTACCCGCCGTGAACCGGCGGGTTTTTTCTGTCTGCTACAGGCTGCTAAAGGGAATCAGATAAAGGCAAACGCATCGCCATACATCTGTGACTCCACTGCGCCACGCTCGGCACAGAAACGATCGCGGGCAATCTTCGCCATCTCAAAACGTCCGGCGATGTAGATCTCATGCTCGCTGAGCGTACTGAAGTCCTGCATCACTGCCGTCAGAACCGTGCCTGAACGGCCCTGCCAGCCTGCTTCGGGCTGCTCGACCACCGGGATCACCTTCAGGTTCGGGTGCTTCACCGCCAGCGCATCCAGCTCTTCCATATCATAAAGATGCTTGAGTTCACGTCCGCCCCAGTAAATGGCGATATCACGGTCTGGCTGTTCCGCCAGCGCAGTTAGGAGAATCGAGCGGGCATAGGAGAACCCGGTGCCGCCTGCAATCAGAATCAGCGGCTTACTGCTCTCTTCACGCAACCAGGCATCGCCGTGCGGTATATCAACCGTGATCTGACGATCGTTACGGATACGATCCATGACGGCCATGGCATAGAGGTTCAGATCGGACGCGCCGATATGCAGCTCAATAATATCTTTTTCCATCGGCGTTGAGGCCAGTGAGAATGGACGCTTGTCACGCTCATCCATCACTACCATCAGGTACTGTCCCGCGCGAAAACTGAATTCCGCTTCAGGGATCAGGCGAACGCGATAGACCGTGTCGGTAATCGCCTCAACCGAAGTTACTTTACAGCTTAACGTTGTCATGCGTTCCCTCTGTCGGGTCGTCTTTGTGGTTGTGCTCGCCATCAACGCTGTGGCGGCTGATCAAAAATACCTAGCTCATCCCAGATAGCATCAATGCGCGCGGTGACCGCCGGATCTTTGACGATGGGGGTACCCCATTCGCGCTGCGTTTCACCTGGCCACTTATTGGTTGCATCCATCCCCATCTTCGACCCCAGCCCGGAAACGGGCGAGGCGAAATCGAGATAGTCGATAGGGGTATTTTCCACTAATACCGTATCCCGGGCCGGATCCATACGCGTGGTGATCGCCCAGATCACGTCGTTCCAGTCACGCGCATTAACATCATCGTCACACACAATAACAAATTTGGTGTACATGAACTGCCGCAGAAACGACCAGACGCCAAACATGACACGTTTGGCATGTCCTGCGTACTGCTTTTTAATCGTCACCACCGCCAGACGATATGAACAACCTTCAGGCGGCAGATAGAAGTCTACGATCTCCGGGAACTGCTTCACCAGAATCGGCACCAGCACTTCATTCAGCGCCACACCTAGCACCGCAGGTTCATCTGGTGGCCGGCCGGTGTAGGTGGAATGATAGATAGCCTGATGACGCTGCGTGATATGCGTAACAGTAAAGACCGGGAAGCTATCTACTTCATTGTAGTAGCCGGTGTGGTCGCCGTAGGGGCCTTCTGACGCCATGTCACCTGCTTCGATATAGCCTTCCAGCACGATTTCTGCACTGGCGGGTACTTCGAGATTGTTCGACAGGCACTTTACCACTTCGGTTTTATTACCACGCAGCAAACCGGCAAACGCATATTCTGACAGCGTGTCGGGCACGGGCGTCACGGCACCGAGGATGGTGGCGGGATCGGCACCCAGCGCCACGGAGACCGGAAAAGGCTCACCCGGATGCGCTTTAGTCCACTCCTGAAAATCGAGCGCGCCGCCACGGTGCGACAGCCAGCGCATAATCAGACGGTTTTTGCCGATCACCTGCTGCCGGTAGATGCCGAGATTCTGCCGCTCTTTATGTGGGCCGCGCGTCACGGTCAATCCCCAGGTAATCAGCGGGGCCGCATCGCCAGGCCAACACTTCATCACCGGAATGCGCGTCAGATCGACCTCATCGCCGCTGAACACCACTTCCTGACAGGGTGCATTGCGCAGGCGTTTGGTCGGCATGTTCAGAACCTGCTTAAACTGCGGCATCTTATCGAACAGATCGCGGAAGCCTTTTGGCGGCTCCGGCTCTTTCAGAAAGGCCAGCAGTTTACCCACTTCGCGCAGGGCGCTGACGTCCTCCTGGCCCATGCCCATTGCCACGCGCTTTGGCGTGCCGAACAGATTGCACAGGACCGGCATATCGTACCCTTTCGGGTTTTCAAACAGCAGAGCGGGGCCACCGGCACGCAGCGTACGATCGGCAATTTCGGTCATTTCCAGTTCAGGATCGATCGACTGGGTAATGCGCTTTAGCTCACCGCGCTGTTCGAGCAGCGCGAGAAAGTCTCTTAAATCATGATATTTCATGCGGCTTTAGCTTTCCGGCCAGAGTGAATCGGCCATTATAGGTCTGATTAAGCGGATATGCTGAGGTTTATATGGCAGCCTCACAGGCAGACATCAATTTCCAATCATCTTTGCTGCTGCCATCTGGCATGTTAAGAAAAGTCTCAGTTTATTTTCTTTACAGAACGCTTTACCCTGCCCCTGCGCTATAACTCTGGCAGCAGGTTTGCTATTCTTAGCGTCCATTCAATGGGAGCAGTTATGGAATCCTGGTACTTACTCTATTGCAAACGTGGACAGCTATTGCGCGCGAAGGAGCATCTGGAGCGGCAGGAAGTGCATTGCCTCAGTCCGATGATCGCTCTGGAAAAGATCGTGCGCGGTAAGCGCACCACGGTAAGTGAGCCACTGTTTCCAAATTATCTGTTTATTGAATTCGATCCGGAAGCGATTCACACCACGACAATCAGCAGCACGCGCGGTGTCAGTCATTTCGTGCGCTTCGGCACCACTCCCGCGACC
Source organism: Pantoea sp. AS142 (assembly GCF_037152305.1). NCBI lineage: Bacteria > Pseudomonadati > Pseudomonadota > Gammaproteobacteria > Enterobacterales > Erwiniaceae > Pantoea > Pantoea sp. AS142. Next base: position 10,547 of record NZ_JBBCMO010000008.1, read on the forward strand.
GTGCCGTCGGCAGTGATTGAAGCGCTCGAGACCGACGTCCCGCAAATTCTGCTTGACCCTGAGACCCCCCAAAGCGGCGATGAAGTGGTCATCATCGAAGGGACGTTTGAGGGGCTGCGCGCCATTTTTGCCGAACCAGATGGTGAAACGCGCTCGATTCTGTTGCTTAATTTGCTGAACAAGCAGGTGATGCGCAGCGTTGATAACAAGCAGTTCCGCAAGATTTAAGCCAGTCTGAACAACGTCCGCGCATTATGATCGATGCGAACAGCCAGTTCCTCTACATTCTCACCCCGCCATGTCGCCACCTGATGCACAATATGCGGTAAAAAGCAGGGTTCATTCCGGCGTGAGGTCGGACGCGGGCGCATGTCGCGCGGCAGCAGATAAGGCGCATCGGTTTCCAGCAGCAGGCGATCGGCTGGAATCAGCGGCAGCAGTTCGCGCAGCTCCATGCCACGACGCTCATCGCATACCCAGCCCGTAATCCCCACCGATAATCCCATTGCCAGACAAACTTCCAGCTCGTCACGTGTGCCGGTAAAGCAGTGGATCACCGCACCCGGCAGTTTTGGCAGCCAGGGCGCAAGCACGGCAGCGAAACGTGCATGGGCTTCACGGCAGTGCAGAAACACCGGCATATTGAGTTCTGCCGCCAGAGCCAGCTGCGCGTCAAACGCATACTCCTGCTGCTCATGAGCCGACAGGTTTCGATTGAAATCGAGTCCGCACTCACCGATAGCAACCACATCCGGTTTTTCGGCCAGGCGACGCAGGGTGCTGGCGATTTCCGTTGACCATTCGCTGGCATGATGAGGATGAACGCCCGCGGTAGACCAGCAGAACCCTGGTTGATCTTCAGCCAGTCGCTGAGCCTGCTGACTCTCCAGCGCATTAGTGCCGGTAATAAGCATGCCGGTGACGCCCGCATCACGCGCGCGTTTAACCACCTTTTGCCGGTCAGAGGCGAATTGCGTGCTGGTCAGGTTCACACCGATATCAAACATAGTTTTTCCCACAGTTTATAAACAAAAACCGCCCAACAGGGCGGTTTGGATTGATCGCTTCCCGCCAGTGCGGGTAAAGCTGTCAGCATCAGGAGTCGGTGTTCTCTTCCTCATCCTGTGACCAGCGGCCTTTACCCACATAGTAACGGGAAAAGAATACGCCGACTTCAAACAGGCAGTACATCGGAATAGCGAGCAAAGTTTGGGAAAAAACATCCGGCGGTGTGAGCAGCATCCCGACGACGAAGGCGCCCACCAGAATATAGGGACGTTTCTTCTTCAACTCATCCGGGCTGGTGATCCCAGTCCAGCACAGCAACACAATCGCCACCGGCACCTCAAACGCCACGCCAAATGCCATAAACAGCGTCATGACAAAATCGAGGTATTTGGAGATATCTGTTGCTACGGTGACGCCGATCGGTGCTGTCTTGGTGAAAAAACCAAATGCCAGCGGGAAGACCACGAAATAGGCAAAAGCTACGCCAAAGTAGAACAGAAAGGTGCTGGAAAACAGCAGCGGCATCACTAGCTTGCGCTCATGCCGATATAGCGCCGGAGCAACAAACGCCCAGACCTGATAGAGGATCACCGGCACCGCAAGAAACACCGACACAATAATGGTCAGCTTAATTGGGGTGAAAAACGGCGATGCCACATCGGTCGCGATCATGCTGGATCCCACTGGCATCTGACTGATCAAGGGTGCCGCGACCAGCTGATAGATGTCGTTGGCGAAGTAAACCAGCATCAGGAAAATGGCTAATACGGCAATGATGCAGTTCAGTAGTCGCTTACGCAGCTCAATCAGGTGACTGATGAGCGGTTGGGTATCTTCAACGGCCATTATCGTTCATCACTTGCAGAAGAGGAGGATGTGGAATAACGCGCAGGATCGGCTGACCTGGAGATGTCGCCAGCGGGCGCCTGTGCCGGTGCGCTGGCCATAGCGGTTGGTGCTGCGGCAGAGGATTGCACCGCCGGACCTGATGAAACTGCTGAAGAAGCCGGTGCCGGAGCAGTGGCGACTGCAGAAGGTGCAGCAGAAGGTTGCACCGTCGCACCTGATGAAACCGCAGACGGCGTCTGTGCCGGGGCACTGGCCTGGTGTTCTGCAGTAGCCGGTGTCGCCGAAGGATCCGCCGGCGCAGGCTCAGATACCGGATGAGCCGCGGGCCTGTGCTGAGCCGAATGGATGGTGTTAGCCTCGTCTTCCTCTTTTTCAATGTCGATGCTCTGACTGACCGAGCGTTTCATTGAATCCGCAGTTTTACGCAGCTCTTCCATCGACTCTTTTAGCTCAGGTGAGAGCGTGCCACGGCCTGCTTCTTCCACCTTTTTCAGGCTCTCCTGCAACTCCTGAAGCTTGAGTTCCTGCGCCAGTTCATGTTGTACATTGGCTGCCAGAGAACGAATCGCCCTAATCCAGCCGACCACGGTTTTCACCGCAACCGGTAAACGTTGCGGGCCGAGTACAATCAGCCCGATCACGAACACCAATACCAGTTCACTAAAACCAATATCGAACACGGTTTACACCTGCTTATCGTTCTTGGTTTCTTCTTTATTAGCCGAAGTGTGCTGTTTGTCAGCCAGCGTTTTGGCAGCGAAGTCAGCGTCCTGCTCTTTCGGTTGATCCTTTTTATCATCCTCGTCACTCATGGCTTTTTTGAAGCCACGAATCGAAGAGCCTAAATCGGAACCCAGATTACGTAATTTGTTGGTACCGAACAGAAGTACAACAATCACGGCAATGATTAACAATTGCCAGATACTGATACCGCCCATGAGATAGCCTCTAATATTCTGTGAAAACGATGAGGTAATGCACCACAGAGTGCCCTTTTTAACCGGGCCTGAGCCAGCGACATTACCTTTTTTTAGACTGACGTGACAATCAGTTTGTCTTACGCCAGCCGATTAACCAGGAGACGATTCCCGCTGCCATCAACACCGCCGGGAAAAAGTCCCAATCCGATCGGGTGAGCAGCACAGCCGTTCCGCTTAACAATAACGTTGCACCGACGCCAAACAGGTAACGCGCCTGATGGTGACGGACGCGCTGCGCATTCAAATCGCCCACTAATTTATCGACGCTGTGCCGTAAAAGCTTGTGCTGCCGCATACTGTCGTAAAAGAGTTCTGGCAACTCAGGTAACTTTTCAGCCCAGAATGGCGCTTTTTCTTTAACCGCACGGATAATGGCGGGCAAACCGACCTGATCCTTAATCCACTCTTCCAGAAATGGCTTGGCTGTCTTCCACAGGTCGAGCTGTGGATAAAGCTGACGGCCAATGCCTTCAACATAGAGCAGCGTTTTTTGCAGCAGGACCAGCTGCGGCTGCACTTCCATATTAAAGCGGCGTGCGGTGTTAAACAGGTTCAGCAACACATGCCCGAAGGAGATCTCAGCCAGCGGCTTTTCAAAAATCGGTTCGCAGACCGTACGGATCGCAAACTCGAAATCTTCGACGTTGGTATCGGGCGGTACCCAGCCTGAATCAACGTGCAGCTCTGCGACCTTACGGTAGTCACGATTGAAAAAGGCGATAAAGTTCTCTGCCAGATAACGCTTATCTTCTTTGTTCAGCGAACCCACGATACCGCAGTCAATGCCGATGTATTGCGGATCTTCCGGATGTTCATAGCTGACAAAAATGTTGCCCGGATGCATATCCGCGTGGAAGAAGCTGTCGCGAAAGACTTGGGTAAAGAAGACCTGCACACCACGTTCTGCCAGCAGTTTCATGTTCACGCCATGACGCTCCAGCGTGGCAACGTCTGAAATTGGGATGCCGTAGATGCGCTCCATCACCATCATGGTTTCGCTGCAGTAGTCGGAATAGACTTCCGGCACATACAGCATGCGGCTATCTTCAAAATTCCGCCGCAGTTGGATGGCGTTGGCCGCTTCGCGTAACAGGTTCAGTTCATCAAGCAGGGTTTTCTCATAATCACGCACCACCTCGACCGGACGCAGACGACGGCCATCCGGCAGCAGACGCGGAACCCAGCGTGCCAGGCGATAGATCAGCTTCATGTCCGCTCTGATCACCGGCAAAATATCGGGGCGAATCACTTTGATCACGACTTTCTTGCCGTTTGATTTCAGCGTGGCCGTGTGCACTTGCGCAATCGATGCCGAAGCCAGTGGCTTAATATCAAAATCATCAAACCAGGTTTCAATCGGCGCGCCCATCGAGGCTTCAATCTGCGCTTTCGCTTTGACGCCATCGAACGGCGCAACACGGTCCTGCAGGATTGCCAGTTGATCGGCGATCTGCGGCGGGAAGAGATCCCGGCGCGTCGACAGCATCTGACCAAACTTGATCCAGACCGGTCCCAGCTGCTCCATCGCCATACGCATACGTGCGCCGGTCGGTTCATGCTGATGCAGATTCGGGATCCAGAAAACAGAGCGACGCCACAAGCGAAACAGGAAAGTGAGGCGTGTCTGAGGAATCAGTTCATCAAGGCCATAGGTCAGAAAGACCTTCATGATCAGATATAAGCGGCGGATCTCACCAAAACTCATTTTGCCTCCAGCTGCGCCAGACGCGCATCAAGCGCCTCAAGCGAACGTTCCATCGCGTCAACCTCCTCAGAAAACCAGGCTAATTCCAGCGAGCCAGGCGCAACACGCCACTCTTCGGTCATGGCCTGTCCGAGATAATTCTGGCGACGCTGCACCCCGCCTTTGAAAAAGCGGAAGGCCTGTTGTGAGCGCTGACTGATGCCCTGTGCAGCGATATCGCCGACCCAGGGAGCCAGATATTCTGCCGGATCCAGCTCAGCCAGGTCCATCAGCGCGGAGAAATGCTGCACCACCTGGAGGTCACCTTCAACCTGCAGCTCACCGCTGCGGATCAGCGGCGTCAGCTGCTGGCGATCGCGCAGCTTCGGCAGAGTTTTCAGCGAGGTGATCACCGTGCAATCACTGCGATCCTGCCAGTCCGCTAACACGTCCAACTGCTTTTCACTAAAGACCAGCACCAGCGGATGAGAGAACTCATTCAGGCGCAGCGTCAGCACTTTGCCATTCAGGCGTTGCCGCGCCGGTTTAAGGCCACGATCGCGATAGAGAATACGGTTCAGCGCCGTTTCCAGGCCCGCGGTAATCAAGGGCGTCAGGTTCATTACCATTTCACTCAGAACTTAAATCCACGATGCAGCGCTACGATACCGCCGGTCATATTGGAGTAAGTGGTATTTTCAAAACCAACATCGTTCATCATCGCTTTCAGGGTCTCCTGATCGGGATGCATGCGGATCGATTCGGCCAGATAACGGTAGCTCTCTGCATCCTGGGCCACCAGTTGTCCAATGCGCGGCAGAATGTGGAACGAGTAGGCGTCATACGCTTTGCTCAGCGGATCCAGTACCGGCTTAGAGAACTCCAGAACCAGCAGGCGTCCGCCCGGCTTAAGGACGCGGAACATAGAGGCCAGTGCCTTCTCTTTTTCCGTGACGTTGCGCAGCCCAAAGGAGATGGTGATGCAATCAAAGTAGTTATCGGGGAAAGGCAAAGCTTCTGCGTTGGCCTGCACATAACTCACGTTGCCTACCACACCCTGATTGCGCAGCTTTTCTCGGCCCATCGTCAGCATGGAACTGTTGATATCCGCCAGTACAACCTGACCAGTTTCGCCCACCAGGCGAGAGAATTTAGCGGTCAAATCGCCGGTCCCCCCCGCCAGATCCAAAACACGCTGGCCACGACGTACACCGCTGCTGTCAATGGTAAAACGCTTCCAGATACGATGAACGCCAAACGACATCAAATCGTTCATCAGGTCATATTTTGCCGCTACGGAGTGAAACACATCCGCGACTTTGTCAGCTTTTTCGCTTTTGGCGACCGTCTGAAAGCCAAAATGAGTGGTTTCCTGCTGTGATTCATCTGCCATCGGTTTTACCTGCTCCACAAACAATACTTCCCGAAGTGTATCAGAGTCACGGAAGTCAGGCACGCTGCGCCCGTACTATTCGTGGAGGCGTCTCACACGCTTCTCACTCTCATCCGCATCCCTGTCATCACCTGCATCGTCATCCGTCCGGTTTTCCGGCATGGCGCGTTCGGCCAGCTGAGGATTGATTGGCCGTTTAATCTCCACACCCAGCGTACGGAATCCTTCAGTCTGCGCAATCAGGTTGCCGCGCCCTTCTGCCAGCTTTTTCATTGCCTCGCGATAGCTGTTCTGCGCCTTATCCAGGCTATGACCAATGCCGCTCATGTCATCGACAAACAGCCGCATCTTGTCATAGAGCCGCGTTGCCCGATCGGCAATACGCTGCGCATTGCGGCTCTGATGCTCATAGCGCCACAGGTTATTGATGGTACGTAATGCCACCAGCAGCGTGGTGGGACTGACCAGCATAATGTTCTGCTGCAGCGCCTCGCCAATCAGCTCAGGCTGGCGGTCAATGGCCAGCAAAAAGGCGGGCTCAACCGGGATGAACATCAACACATAATCCAGCGACCGTAAACCGGGCAATTGTTGATAATCTTTTCGCCCTAACAGACGGATGTGCGCCCGCATAGCGCTGACATGCTCCTGGATAGCCTGCTCACGCTCGATCTCATCATCCGCATTGAAGTAGCGCTCATAGGCCACCAGGGTCATTTTGGCATCCACTACCACATCTTTGCCCTGCGGCAGACGCACAATCACATCCGGCTGCATCCTGCCCTGCTGTTCTGACTGAATGCTGACCTGGGTTTCATATTCGTAGCCTTCACGCAGCCCGGAGGCCTCCAGTACGCGACTCAGCACTACTTCACCCCAGTTACCCTGGATTTTATTGTCGCCCTTCAGCGCTTTGGTCAGATTGAGCGCCTCCTGCGCCATCTGCGCATTCAACTGCTGTAACTGCCGGATTTCATGGGTCAGGGTATGCCGCTCACGCGCCTCTGCGCCAAAGCTTTCATGAACCTGACGACGGAAGCCATCAAGCTGTTCACGCAATGGGCCAATCAGCCCGTCCAGACTTTGCCGGTTCTGTTCATCGACGCGACGGCCGCTGTTTTCAAAAATACGGTTGGCGAGGTTTTCAAACTGGGCACTAAGGCGTTGTTCGCTGTTAGTCAGCAGGCGCTGTTTCTCTTCCGCGGCGAAACGGGTCTCTTCAAGGCGAATGGTCACCTCGCGCAGCTCCGCTTCCTGCGCGCTGTTGACCTCCAGCTGATTGCGCAGTTCACGATTAAGCTGCTCACTTTCATTACGCCAGTAATCAAGCTGCTGCAGTCGCTCATTGGCGCCGCTCAGTGCCCCATGAAGCTGACGAAGCTCCTGTTCACGCTGTTGCGTCTGCTGCTGAAGCTGTTCGATTTGCTGCTGCTGACGCTGTTGCGCCTCTTCCAGCAGACGGCGCTCGGTCTGAAAACTGGCGACCTGATGGCCGGCACGTAACTGTGCCAGTATCCAGCCAATCCCTAACCCGGCAAGTGCCAGACAGGCGCTGATGATGATGTGCTGATCCATGATTTCCCCGCGACTCTGGCTGCTGAGGAAAAAGGTAGAGTCGCACTGTATGAATGTCCAGATAATTTTGCAAGACTCAGCGCCCTACAGTCCCACCCCTGTCGCTTTCCCGCCTGCCACTCATCAATCAGAAAAAACGGCATTGGCCGCAGCATTCACCCTTTTTCACCTGTGCCAGATAGCGCCAGGCCGTCTCTCCGGAGGTGATTGCTACGCGCTGTCTGCTGCCCTTAGCGGCGCTCGAGTCGGCACCACGCACAATAAAGCGCTTCACCTCAGGATCGTCCATCACCAGGAAACGCCACAGGGTCGGAAACAGCGTTTTCTTGTGGGACGTATCGAGCTGTTGGACGCGCGGCTGCTCAAGACGCTGCCAGACATGCTGCGGCACGCTGTCATCAAGGTTGAAGCGGCAGACCCAGCCGGGATTGAGCTCAGGTGCCACTTCAACGTTGTTAATTAAGGTTTCGCCGTAGCGCGGCTGATCGCTACAGAGGCAGAAAGCGATGACATTCTGCTGCAGATGAGTGAGATCGACAGGCTCAGGTTGCGGAGCGGTAAACGCGGCGCGCTGCCCCTGACTGAAACGCGCATCAGAGCGCATCAGCGGCGCCAGGCCATGACGCGCCACCTCGTCCTTTTTATCCAGCCAGCCGCACACGTCGGTTAAACCCTCCAGCCAGGTTTCAAAGGCCGTAGCCTGCACTGCGGGCGGCGACTGATAAATCTTCTGGTAGATTTTATCCAATTTCTTGTACTGGCCCAGACGCAGCAGGCAGAGCGCGTAGTCGCTCAGCACCTATATCTGATTGGGCATAAAGCGCAATACCTCTTCACAGCATTGGGTGGCCCTGCGTAGTCGCCCTGTTGCATGGCGGCACGGAAACGTTCGGCACCGCGTTCCAGCCGGGCATGGAATGCGGCAGGATTAGCGCCAGGGGCAGGACGTCGGACAGAAATGGTATTGCGCATAAAAACGCTCAGGTTTCACTGATACTACGCGCCGCTAACGACCGGCAGCGGGTTTTGAGTCCGGACAAAAAACCTGCTGCCAGATGCGGTCGTTATAGTAAGCGACGCGCCGCTTCGACCACAATCTTCACTGCATCATTTTCTGTCTGTTTCATAGTGACCGCATCCGGGATCTCTTTCTGAGTACGGTTCACAATGACGCCCGCCACCATGCCGGCGCGCAGACCCTGGCTGGCGCACATGGTTAACAACGTAGCGGATTCCATCTCATAGTTGAGAACGCCCATCTCCTGCCACTCTTTCATTGATCCCTTAAAGCGACTGACAACGCGACCCGAGACGGTGTCGTAGCGCTCCTGGCCCGGATAGAAGGTGTCAGAGGAGGCGGTGATGCCGATATGCGTTTTGGCACCGCAGGCTTCAGCTGCGGCAACCAGTGCAGTCGTGCAGGTGAAATCCGCCACTGCCGGGAACTCCATCGGCGCAAAATGCAGGCTGGCTCCGTCCAGGCGAACTGACGCGGTGGTCACCAGCACATCGCCGACATTGATATGCGGCTGGATAGCGCCAGTGGTGCCGACTCGCAGGAAGGTATCTACGCCAAGCTGTGCAAGCTCTTCGACCGCAATCGACGTAGAAGGGCCGCCAATGCCGGTTGAGCAGACAACGACGGGCTTACCATCAAGTTTTGCCAGCCAGGAGGTAAATTCACGGTGTGAGGCGAGATGCGTGGCATCTTCCATCAGTCCGGCAATTTTCTTCACACGCTCCGGATCGCCCGGCACAATCGCCAGGGTAGCGCCCTGCAGATCGGCTTTAGTCAGGCCAAGATGGAAAACGTCAGACTGTGTCATTTTCAGACTCCTGTTGAGGGAAGGTAGCGCGCCACTTTACGCCAGCACGCCCGATAAATATGTGACAACATTCACTTAAGAAAATGAAAGTTACATTTCGTGGAAGCAAAAATGCGATCTATACCACAAAATCACCTCTTCCTGGTCCGGATAGCCCTCGGTGAGGCTGTGTCAGGGACAGCGCAGTGCTAAAGAGGTGGATGATTATGTTCGCTGTTGATTCTGTTACCCAACACCTGGCGCATACACTTTCCGGCCAGGCTATAGTTACGTGATTGCGCAAATGATTGCACGGAGAGAATAATGAAACCCAGTGATAATATGGCACATAAACCGGCGACGGACGGCTTTGCCCCTGCCGTGCAACCCACCGCCTCCACCACCATTATTACCGACAGCCCGGCCATTCACGCGGGTGAAACCTCAGTGCCCAGCCAGGGCGAAAACATGCCAGCATTTTTTGCAAAACCGCACTCAGCAGAAGGCCCGTTGCCTGTCGTGCTGGTGGTGCAGGAGATCTTTGGTGTACATGAACACATCCGGGACATTTGCCGTCGTCTGGCGCTGGAAGGTTATCTGGCGATTGCACCTGAACTCTATTTTCGCGAGGGCGATCCGGCTGAGTATCATGATATCCCGACGCTGTTCACCGAGCTGGTCAGTAAAGTGCCGGATACCCAAGTGCTGGCCGATCTTGATCATGCTGCCAACTGGGCCGCACGTAACGGCGGTGATATCCGTCGCATGGGCATCACCGGTTTTTGCTGGGGTGGCCGCATCAGCTGGCTCTACGCAGCGCATAACCCGCAGCTGCGCGCTGCAGTGGCCTGGTATGGGCGGCTGACCGGCGAGCGCACGCTGAAGCAGCAGAAGCACCCTATTGATGTCGCGGTCGATCTGAGTGCGCCGGTATTGGGCTTATATGGCGGTCAGGATGAAGGCATTCCGCTGGAGAGCGTCGAGCAGATGCGTCAGGCGCTGCATGCCGCCAATGCGACCGCAGAGATTATCGTCTATCCCGAAGCCGGACATGCCTTTAATGCTGACTACCGCACGAGCTACCATGCTGAATCTGCCAATGATGGCTGGCAGCGGATGCTGACCTGGTTCAGGCAGTATGGCGTTGCATCGCAGTAACATCACGCATGCTCGCCGCACAGACTGCTGAACAGTCGAAATCAGGGTCAATCTGACCGTAACGGAGTAATTCAGGGAACATGGGCAGAAGAAGAAAACGTCCCGCGCTATGGACAAAAAACGCCGGGAACGTTTTTGAACAACGCAACGCGTTGGCCAGGCTACGGGCGCGCCCCAGGGATGAGGTGCATCATCGCGCGTGCTGAGCAGCCAGAAATTGGCTTAAGCGTCTTTCGAATCTGACTAAGTTTCCTTCGCAAGCTCAATTTCACAGCGGATCGGGGCAATATTTGTCATAAAACAGGGGCGCTTCTGCGCCCCTGTTTTTTCGTCACTCGACCAAATTTCCTACACCGTTTCACCTCGCAGCTTTTTCGCCGCCGTCACCATGTTCGCCAGCGCCTGACGCGTTTCCGTCCAGCCACGCGTTTTCAGACCGCAATCCGGGTTCACCCATAGACGCGATTCCGGGATCCGCTTCGCCGCCTTCCGCAACAGCGTTTCTATCCACTCCACGCTGGGAACGTTAGGCGAGTGGATATCATAGACGCCAGGGCCGATTTCATTCGGATAGTCGAGGTGTTCAAACGCCTCCAGTAGATCCATGTCAGATCGCGAGGTTTCGATAGTGATCACATCCGCATCCAGCGCCGCAATCGAGTCCATAATGTCGTTGAATTCGCAGTAACACATATGGGTGTGAATCTGGGTTTCATCCCGCGCTACCGCCGCATTCAGCCGGAAGGCCTCCACCGCCCAGTTCAGGTAGGCGGCCCACTCAGACTGATGCAGGGGCAGACCTTCACGCAGGGCAGGCTCATCAATCTGAATAATCCCGATGCCTGCTTTCTCCAGGTCCTCCACCTCATCACGCAGTGCCAGCGCGATCTGTTTCGCGATGGTTTCACGTGACACATCTTCACGCGGAAATGACCAGCAGAGGATGGTCACCGGCCCGGTCAGCATTCCTTTTACCGGCCTGTCGGTCAGCGACTGTGCATAGCGGGCCCACTCAACGGTGATCGCCTGCGGACGACTGACATCGCCGATGATAACCGGGGGTTTCACACAGCGTGAACCGTAGCTCTGAACCCAGCCATTCTGGGTGAAGACAAATCCCTCCAGATGCTCGCCGAAGTACTCAACCATGTCGTTACGTTCCGCTTCACCGTGAACCAGCACATCCAGCCCTAGCCGCTCCTGCTCAGTAATCGCCTGTTTGATATGTTCAGCGATACCGGTGCGGTAATGGTTGCTGTCGAGACGGCCCTGTTTAAAGTCGAGGCGCAGGCTGCGAATTTCAGTAGTCTGCGGAAAGGAGCCGATGGTGGTGGTGGGCCAGGCCGGCAGATTAAAACGCTGACGCTGTAGAATTGACCGCACCGGCCAGGCGCTCTGACGTTCACTGTGCTGAGGCGTGATGGCCTGCAGACGCTGGCCCACAGTCGCATTATGCACGCGACGGGAGTGCGCACGGGCCCGCACCGGTGTACTCCAGGCTTCCAGCGACACCACATCATTGTTATTCAGTGCCTGACTCAGCAACGAGAGTTCAGCACATTTCTGCAGCGCAAAGGCAAACCAGCTTTTGACTTCGTCATCCAGACGGGTCTCGACGCTCAGATCGATCGGACTGTGCAGCAGCGAGCAGGAAGAGCCAATCCACAGCTGTTCACGCTGGGTGGTCAGCGGTTGCAGACGACTGAACCAGCTGCTCAGATCGGCACGCCAGACGTTACGTCCATTAATCACGCCAAGCGACAGCAGCCAGTGGGCGGGCAGCTGCTGATTCAGTTGCTCAATATCATCGCGGCCATGCACCAGATCGACATGCAGGCCCTGCACCGGCAGCTCACGAATCACATCAATGTTCTGGCCGATACTGTCAAAATAGGTGGTCAGCAGCAGCTTGCTATGGCCTTGCAGTGCGTCATATGCCGGTTGAAAGGCGTCACGCCACGTCTGCGGCAGTTCCAGCGCCAGGGCAGGTTCATCAATCTGTACCCATTCGATGCCGCGCTTTGCCAGTTCCGCCAGCACCTGCTGATAGACCGGCAGAATTCCCTCCAGCAGCGACAGACGTTCAAACGGCTCACCTTTCACTTTACCCAGCCACAGATAGGTCACTGGGCCCAACAGCACCGGCTTGATTTTGTGGCCCAGCGCCAGCGCCTCATCCACCTCGTCCAGCAATTGGGTCCAGGTCAGTTTAAATGTCTGGCCCAGAGTAAATTCCGGCACCATGTAGTGATAGTTGGTGTTAAACCATTTGGTCATTTCAGCCGCTGCTGCAGGCTCGCCGGAAGGTGCGCGACCGCGCCCCAGACGAAACAGGGTATCGAGGTCAACGGTTCCTGCTTTGTTCTGATGACGCACAGGCACATTGCCCAGCAGCAGGCTGGTCGTCAGCACATGATCGTACCAGGCAAAGTCGCCGACCGGCAGCAGATCGACACCGGCCTCTTTCTGTTGTTGCCAGTGCCGGGCACGAAGCTCGCGGCCCACCGCCAGTAACGCCTGCTGGGTGCTGTCGCCCGCCCAGTAACGCTCCAGTGCTTTTTTCAGTTCACGGCGCAGGCCAATACGGGGAAAGCCAAGGGTATGGTTCAGGATAGTCATGTGTGGTTCTCCAGATAATCTTTCACTTTGGCTTAAGGGCAGCCAAAGATGTTTAGCCGTCCAGATGTTTACACTGCTATACTCTGCGGGTACTGTATGTTGCTCAAGCGCAATATGTTCATTTTCGATGTGAAGGACTCTCATGATCGAACTCAAGCACCTGCGGACGCTACAGGCTCTGCGCAATACGGGGTCGCTGGCGGCAGCGGCGGCCCAACTTCATCAGACGCAATCGGCGTTGTCTCACCAGTTCAGCGATCTGGAGCAGCGGCTGGGATTCCGCCTGTTCGTGCGTAAAAGTCAGCCGCTGCGCTTTACGCCTCAGGGTGATATTCTGCTGCAACTGGCAGAGCAAGTGCTGCCGCAGATTCAGCAGGCATTGCAAGCCTGCCATGAGCCGCATCAAACCACGTTGCGGGTGGCGATAGAGTGCCATAGCTGCATTCAGTGGCTGACCCCCGCGCTGGATAAATTCCGTCAGAGCTGGCCGCAGGTGGTGATGGATTTCAAATCGGGCGTGACCTTTGATCCTCAACCCGCCCTGCAACAGGGTGAGCTGGATGTGGTGCTGACCTCCGATATCCTGGCGCGCTCGGGTCTGTTCTACTCCCCGATGTTTGATTATGAAGTGCGGCTGGTGCTGGCAACAGATCACCCGCTGGCGCAGGTTGAGCAGATTTCGCCGGAAGATTTAGCCGATGAAGTGTTGATGATCTATCCGGTGCAGCGTCAGCGTCTGGATATCTGGCGTCACTTCCTTCAGCCTGCTGGCGTCAGTCCGGCACTGAAAAGTGTGGATAATACTCTGCTGATGATTCAGATGGTCTCGGCGCGTATGGGGATTGCCGCATTGCCGCATTGGGTGGTGGAAAGTTTTGAGAAGCAGGGTCTGGTGGTGACCCGCACACTGGGTGATGGCCTGTGGAGCCGTCTTTATGCGGCCGTGCGCGAAGGGGAGCAGCGTCAGCCGGTGCTGGAGGCATTTACCCGCTTTGCCCGTCAGCACGCCTGTGAGCATCTGCCTTTTGTGCGCGATGCCGCGCTGCCCGGAGCAGTGTTGCAGCGGTAATTCGACGGGCACAAACCTGCGCGAAGGCGGGCAAAATCCCCTATAATGCGCAGCCTGTCGACTGACCATGAGAAGATCTCACCATGACTAACAATGATATTCTGCGCAGCGTGCGCTACATGCTCAACCTGAGCGATGCCAAAATGGTGGAGATTTTTGCGCTGGCAGAATGTGACGTACCGCAGGCAGATATTCAGGCGTGGCTGAAAAAAGATGACGATGCCGCGTTCCGTCCCTGCCCCGATGTGCTGATGGGTTATTTTCTGAATGGCCTGATCTTTTACCGTCGTGGCAAAAGTGAAGATGCGCCCGCGCCGTCGATTGAGCGCAAGATGACTAACAACATCTTCATGAGAAAGCTGCGCATCGCTTTTGATCTGAAAACTACCGACATTCCTGATGTCCTGAAGCGCGTGAACTTTACCGTTTCACAGGCTGAGATTGGCGCGATTTTCCGCAAACCTGATCATAAGAACTACCGCGAATGCGGCGACCAGATTCTGCGTAACTTCCTGAAAGGGCTGGCGATGATTCAGCGTCCTAAGAGTGAGAAGCCTGCCTGATATCGTGCCATCCAGTCGGAAATGGCGAGTGGCTGCGTAAAGACGGCGTAAATCCATCCCTGGAGCCTCCAGCGCCGCATCCTTGCGGCGGACGCTTTACTTCTCAACCCGCCATCCACTCCTTCATATTCGCTCTGAGCCATTAATAATCGCGATGATGCTGTTAAGTCTCCAGGGCTGGCGCGTCTGAAGGGCGAAGCGTCCGGGCCCGGGATGGCCCGGCCGATACACAGGGAGGTGAGATTCCTTCGCGATCGGACGCGCCAGCCCGGGAGGCCGCACCCATGTTGCAGCACTGTTTATGATCGGTCACCGCGCCCCACCACCCAGCGCTTATGCACCCACAGCGAGGCGAGGATCACCAACGCGCCCGCAATAAAGCTTGGCCAGTGCGGTTTCTCCTGCCAGATAGCCAGATTCACCAGCAGCCCGGCAGGAACGTGCATGTTATTCATAATGCCCAGCGTGCCGGCATCGACCTGGGTCGCACCATAATTCCACATAAAATAGCCGAGACCGGAAGCCGCAATGCCCAGCCAGACCAGAATGCCCCACTGCAATGAGGTGGTTGGCAACTTCTGTGGATTGCCCCAGGCACACCAGGCGATCACCGCAATCAACACCGCACCCAGATAGAACCAGGAGAAGGCCGTGTGCTGCGGCATCGGACGAGTCTCCTGCAGACGCTTATAGCCCACCATTCCCGCCGCAAAGCAGATGTTTGCCAGTTGCACTAACAGCAGACCAAACCAGAAATGATCGCTGACTTTGTCATAGCGAATAATGGCCGCACCTGCCACAGCCAGCAGTGCACTGAAAATATAACCCATGCGCAGTGGACGGCGGCTAATCAGATCGTAAATCAGCGTCACATACAGCGGCGTCATCACCGTAAACAGCAGGAATTCCGACACGCTAAGGTAGAGATAGGCTTCAAAACTCAGCAGATACATCACACCCAGCTGCAGCATCCCGACCAGCATGTAAAGCAGCAGCGTTGAAAGGCGATGACCACGCCAGCGCAGGAAAGGTAAAAAAACCAGCGCAGCCAGCGCCAGTCGCATCAGTACAGAGAACCAGCTGTCCACCTGCCCGGCAAGGTATTCGCCAATCAGACTGAACGAAAAGGCCCACAGAATGGTGGTAATAATCAATAAAAACACGGTGACGATCCTGAAATTAACAGGCCGCCAGTGTAAACAATGTGCTGCCGTCAGGCTGCTAAATCTGGTTGACATCTGGTCACAATCCAGGCGATCAAAATACCTACCGGATTAACTGATTACACTCCCTGATATAACTGTCGACAGAAGGGATAATAAGCCAGATAAAATGCGTGAAATGATCCATGAGGTGATCACTTTCGCTCTCAATTGTAATAAAACTGTAACAAATGTGTCACTCATCACAGTAACGTTGCGTAGCTAACACTATTCTTTGCGCGAAATGGAACATCCCGCGTCCATTTCGTTCTGTTCTTTTTCCTGCCCCAACCTGCTGGGAATAAAAAACCATAATGTGCCCTGGAGGGCTTCACTGATGCTGAGTATTTTTAAACCTGCACCCCGTCAGCCGCAGGTGGCGGAGGATCACATTGATCCCCTCTACCGTCGTCTGCGCTGGCAAATTTTCATCGGGATCTTCTTTGGTTACGCCGCCTACTATCTGGTCAGAAAAAACTTCGCACTCGCCATGCCCTATCTGGTGGAGCAGGGTTTTTCACGTGGTGATCTCGGTTTTGCCTTATCCGGCATATCCATTGCCTATGGCTTTTCAAAATTCATCATGGGCTCGGTCTCTGACCGATCAAATCCGCGCGTCTTTTTACCCGCAGGCCTGATTCTGGCCGCGACAGTGATGCTGATTATGGGATTCGTGCCCTGGGTTACCTCCAGCATCATGGTGATGTTCGTGCTGTTGTTTATCTGCGGCTGGTTTCAGGGCATGGGCTGGCCACCTTGTGGGCGCACCATGGTTCACTGGTGGTCGCAGAAGGAGCGTGGCAGGATCGTCTCGGTCTGGAACTGTGCGCATAACGTGGGGGGAGGTATTCCGCCTCTGCTGTTCCTGCTCGGTATGGCGTGGTTTAACGACTGGAAAGCGGCACTCTACATGCCGGCATTTGGCGCCATTGCGATTGCGATTCTGGCCTTTGCGCTGATGCGCGACACGCCACAATCCTGTGGTCTGCCACCGATTGAAGCGTACAAAAACGACTACCCGGCTGATTACGATGCCAGCCACGAAGAGGAGCTGACGGCAAAACAGATCTTCATGAAATATGTGCTGCCGAACAAGTTGCTATGGTACATCGCGCTGGCCAACGTGTTTGTTTATCTGCTGCGCTACGGCATTCTCGACTGGTCGCCGACCTATCTCAGGGAAGTAAAACACTTCACGCTGGATAAATCGTCCTGGGCTTACTTCCTGTATGAGTATGCGGGGATCCCGGGGACGCTGCTGTGCGGCTGGATGTCCGACAAAGTATTCCGCGGTAATCGTGGTGCAACCGGCGTGTTCTTTATGACGCTGGTGACCATCGCTACCGTCATCTACTGGTTCAACCCGGCGGGCAATCCTGGTGTTGATATGGCCTGTATGATCGTGATTGGCTTCCTGATCTACGGCCCGGTGATGCTGATTGGCCTGCACGCGCTGGAACTGGCACCGAAAAAAGCGGCGGGGACGGCGGCGGGCTTCACCGGCCTGTTCGGTTACCTGGGGGGTTCGGTCGCGGCCAGCGCCATTGTCGGTTACACCGTCGATTACTTCGGCTGGGACGGCGGCTTCATGGTGATGATTGCCGGCTGTGTGCTGGCGGTTATTCTGCTGTTACTGACCATGGTCAGCGAACACAAACACAAAAAGAGCCTTGCCTGACGCTAAAAAAGGGCCGTATAACCGGCCCTTTTTTACGCTGACTGATTAGGCCAGATAGAGTGTGCGCAGCGTCTGTGGCACGGCATCATCGGCATTCGAACCAATCACATCCAGCTCCGGCAGGGTATCTTTCAACCGCTGATGGGCGTTCTGCATGATATAGCCCTTACCCGCCATGCTCAGCATCTCCACATCATTCATGCCGTCGCCAAAGGCGATACAGCTTTCCAGCGTATGGCCCAGTTGTTTCGCTACCGCTTCCAGCGCATGCCCTTTCGACACGCCACCCGCCATTACTTCCAGGCAGGTAGGCAATGAGAAACTGACATTAACCCGATCGCCCCAGCGCGCCTCAATCGCCTGCTCCATCGGGACCAGATGCTCGGGGTTTTCGCAGGTAAAAAAGACCTTGCTGATGTTGTCGGTTGGCAGCAGACCCGGCTCATAGACCTGATAGTTGAACACCGATTCGCGGAAATAGTCCTGCTCTGCCGGGCTTGAACGGCTGACAAACCACTCATCGTCACGGTAAACGTGGGTCAGAATATGGCTGTGATGGTATTGCAGGCCAAACAGGTCGCTGGCGATATCCTCATCCAGATTATGACTGAACACCAGCTCACCCCTGGCGTTATGAACGCGCGCGCCGTTTGAGGTGATCATATAAGCCGGAATCGCCAGGCTGTCACGCATCTGTCCGACATCGATATGATGACGGCCGGTGGCGAAAATAAAGTGAATATCTTTCGCGACCAACTGCTGCAGCGTTTCACGCGCAAAAGGCGTCAGGCGATGTTCGGGAGAAAGCAGCGTGCCATCCAGATCGGATGCGACGATGTGATACATGAAAACCTCGGGTATCTGGTTCTGCCGGCCTTCACCGGTCGGATAAATAACGTTAGTGATGCGATGAAAAAAAGTCGACCACTGCATTGAGTGCTTCGGCGCGCATCTCATCCTTTTCAAACAGGATCTCATGACGCGCACCGTCAATCACCCGTGGCTTATTGCCCTCACACGGATGACCCGCCGCCGCCATCGCGGCACAAAAAAGGTCCTGCGAACGATTGTCGACCACCCGATCATCGCTGGCCTGTAACAGCAGCAGTGGCGTGGTGATCTTATCAACCTGACTGATGATGTTGCGACCCGCATGGATGCCTTCGCGTACCCAGTGGTAGGTCGGCCCGCCAACGCGAATCGCCGGATCGTCTGCATAAAACCGCAGGTTACGCCGGTAACGCTCGGTACTGTGTGTCAGCCGGTTAATGCCAAACGGATGCGCGCGCCAGCGTCCAGTGCCAAGCGCATAGCCATCGCGCATTGCCGGACGTTTCTCCGCCCAATCAAGGATCCGATGGGCCAGAAAAGAGGGCAGCGGTAAGGCAATGCCAAACATCGGCGCCACCAGCGCGACCGCATGAAACGCCTGTGGCTGACGCGCCAGAAACAGCGTTAAGATTGCCCCACCCATCGAGTGAGCCAGCGCATAGCGCTGCTGATAATGGCCGCGGACAATCTCTTTCAGATAGAGCGTTTCAAGGTCGTCGACATAATGGGTAAACTCCGCCACGTGACCGCGGTGTGAATCTTCCAGCAGGCGATCGGAACGTCCCTGACCGCGATGGTCCAGGATCACCACATCAAATCCGCAGTAAAACAGATCGTACGCCAGCTCAGGATATTTTATATAACTCTCGATGCGTCCTGGCACAATCAGGATCACACGCTTGTGTTGCGGCGATGTGAAGCGCACGTAGCGCAGCGTCAGATTACCGACGCCGGTAAACTCACACTCTTCACGACTGTGCCAGAAATCGAGCAGCGGCCCGGTGGCGAAGGCAGCAAAGGCTTTTTCTCTTCGCAGCCAACTGGCTTTGTGTTGATTCATTCGCCCTCCTGATGACCGGATACTGAGTCCTGAATGCCATATGCAGGCCGTAGCGCCGCGCTTATTTCTGGCGTATTGTGTCACAATTCTGCGACTAAAGAGAGCCTGACCCATGACCATCGAATGGTGGCTGACCTATCTGCTTACCACCACAATTCTCAGCCTGTCGCCTGGTTCCGGCGCAATCAACACCATGAGTACCGGTATCAGCCACGGCTATCGCGGCACAGTGGCATCTATCTCTGGTTTGCAGGTCGGACTGGCGCTGCATATCGTGCTGGTCGGCATCGGACTGGGCGCGCTGTTTTCTCAGTCGCTGCTGGCATTTGAGATTCTCAAATGGGCCGGTGCTGCCTATCTGGTCTGGCTGGGTATTCAGCAGTGGCGCTCAGCAGGTGGCATCGATCTGGATGCGGTAGCCAAAGCGATGCCGCGTCGTCGCCTGTTCAAACGCGCCGTGCTGGTTAATCTGACCAACCCGAAAAGTATCGTCTTTTTGGCGGCACTCTTCCCGCAGTTTATCCAGCCACATCAGCCGCTGTTTATGCAGTATCTGGTGCTGGGCGTGACCACCGTAGTGGTCGATATCATCGTGATGATTGGCTACGCCACGCTGGCAACGCGGATTGCTGGCTGGATTAAAGGGCCAGAACAGATGACGTTAATGAACCGCATTTTCGGTGGGCTGTTTATGGCCGTGGGTGCGCTACTGGCCAGCGCCAGAAAAATCGCTTAATGTCTGACGCGCCGAATCCGGCGCGAAAGATCATCTTTTCTTCTCTATCCCCATTACAGCGCAGTTAGTGGCACCGCACGCAACACAATGATGCCCGGTTTCGACCGCATATATTCCCTGAACGGCGCATCGACAACTTTGCGATTAGCAGCCAGCGAAGAGGCATTCCTGAACCACAACCGGCCATCATGCCGGACGGCAATCCCTGCATGTGAGACATCCAGCCCCTGAGCGGTGGTGTAAACCCCAATGTAATCGCCGGTCTGAATCTGCTCCAGCACCTTTGGGGTGATCGCGCGGGCTGGAAGGTAAGACATACTGCGTGGAATCACCCCCAGACCAGGCACCTGTTCTTTTCCGCTGGCCTGACGATTCAATTGCTTCACCACCGTCACCGCATCCCGGCTGAGGGTACGGGTTACATCATCGGCATTATGTGGGCTATCGGCGAACCAGTCGGTAAAAAAGTGCCGGCGTTTAAGGTAACTGACCTCACCGTCGGCGTAACGGGTCCGAATCAGGTTAGCCTCAAAGCTGGCACGATCATGGCTGCGGCCCAGCGCCTGTACGTAATCAAGCAGTGTGAAACAATCCACACCATTGAAATTGATCACCAGCACTTCAGGAGTATCAGCCGAGCCGATCAGTGTATCCGCTTCATAAGGGGTACCGAGAAAAGCTGCAGAGATCTGGCTAATCTTTTCGCCCTGCTGCTCTGACGTCGGAATTCCCTGCGCCAGGATAACCGACACGCTATCTACTTTTGCCGGTTTAGAAACACGGTAATGGGCAGTATCGGGCGAGGCGCAGGCGCTGATACAGGCAGTTATGAATAGCAACACCAGGTTATTTACTTTCAACAGCATCTCCATAAAAAAATAGCCCATCGATACGACCTTACCGGAGGTCAGGGTTTCATTAATTAAAGAAGGGTGACTATTTAGCCGCGGCGGTAACAGAGAGGCATCAGCAGGCGCAGATTGTAACAGCCATCACACAGGGGAAGTTTCAGTGGGATGCGGCAGGAAGTGACGTTTCAGCCAGAGGCACAGCGCGCGCTCTGGCATAAGGGTGATAGCAGGACTTAACGCGAGATAATCAGGTGGATACCAAAACCGGCAAACAGTACGCCTGCCATGCCATCAACCCACTTCGCCAGTCGCTGATACTTAGTGCGCATCCACGGCAGCGCAAAAATAGCTGCCACCAGGGTAAACCAGGCAAAGGTTTCACCGACAATCAGCAGGAACAGACCCCAACGCTCCGCCGCGCCGACATCGTCACCGACAAACAGCGAGAAAACGCTGCCGAAGTAGATAATCGCTTTGGGATTTGAAAGGTTAGTCAGCAGTCCCTTGAGAAAGCTCATTCCACGTTTTGGCAGCTCAACCACCGGCTCATCTTGCTGCGGCTGTTTGTGACGCTGATGTGCCGAGCACATTAGCTGCCAGCCCATCCACAACAGATAGAGTCCGCCGCAGACCAGGATGATCTGATGCAGCCACGCCATTTTTTCCAGGATCAGATGCAGCCCCATTAGCGCAACACCCGCCCAGACCACAATGCCAAGAGTGATGCCCAGTACACCCATGATCGCTTCTTTGCGTGAGCGGCTGGCAGCGGTTTGTGACACGAAAAAGAAATCAGGACCGGGGCTCATCAACGCCACCAGATGTACCAGCGCTACCGTTGCGAATAACATCAGCATAATCAGTGTCCTTTACTCTTCATCAAGATGCTCTTTGATCATCACCAGGAAAGGTTTGCCAAAGCGCTCCAGTTTGCGGTGACCCACGCCGTTGACGCTGAGCATCTCGGACGCGCTGACCGGCATCTGCTCTGCCATCTCTATCAGTGTGGCGTCATTGAACACCACGTAAGGCGGAATATTCTCTTCGTCGGCAATCGCTTTTCGCAACTTACGCAGCTTGGCGAACAGTTTGCGATCGTAGTTGCCACCGTGAAACTTCGCCGGACTGCTGCTTTTTGTCTTCGCGGTAATCAATCGCGGCACCGCCAGCATCAGTGGCACCTCACCGCGCAGCACGGGCCGCGCTGCTTCGGTCAGCTGCAGTGCCGAATGCATGGCGATGTTCTGCGTCACCAGCCCCAGATGGATCAACTGACGTAACACGCTGACCCAGTGTTCGTGGCTCTGGTCTTTGCCCAGTCCATAGATCGGCAGTTTGTCATGACCCTGTTCACGAATACGCTGATTGTTGGACCCACGCAGCACCTCAACGATATAGCCCATACCGAATCGCTGACCTACGCGGTAGATGCCGGAGAGCGCTTTTTGCGCTTCAACCAGACCATCATAACGCTTCGGCGGATCAAGACAGATATCGCAGTTTTCGCACGGCTGCTGGCGACCCTCGCCAAAATAGTTAAGCAATACCAGGCGGCGGCAGGTCTGCGCTTCAGCAAACGCGCCCATGGCATTGAGCTTGTGGCGCTCAATATCCTGCAACGGCCCCGGCACTTTCTCTTCCAGGCATTTACGCAGCCAGGCCATATCAGCCGGATCGTAGAGCATCATCGCTTCGGCGGGCAGACCATCACGTCCCGCTCGTCCGGTTTCCTGATAATAGGACTCGATGTTGCGTGGGATATCGAAGTGGACCACAAAACGGACATTGGGCTTGTTGATGCCCATGCCAAAGGCCACCGTGGCCACCACTATTTGCAGATCGTCACGCTGGAACGCTTCCTGCACCCGGCCACGCTGTTCACTGTCGATCCCGGCGTGGTACGCACCGACGCTAAACCCGCGGCTCTGCAGTCGCGCGGCGGTGTCTTCTACTTTCGCCCGGCTGTTGCAGTAGATAATGCCGCACTTGCCGCGCTGATCCTGAACGTAACGCAGTAGCTGGTCGGTGGGTTTGAATTTTTCCACCAGCGTGTAGCGAATATTGGGGCGGTCAAAACTGCTGATCTGTATCAGCGGATTATGCATGTGCAGCAGGTTAACGATGTCATTGCGGGTGGTTTCATCGGCGGTAGCGGTCAATGCCATCACCGGTAACGCCGGGAAGCGCTGACGCATCTTTCCGAGTGCGCCATATTCCGGACGGAAATCGTGGCCCCACTGGGAAATGCAGTGCGCTTCATCCACGGCCAGCATCGCCGGCTGCCAGTGCGCCAGATTTTCCAGGAAGTTATCCATCATCAGGCGTTCAGGCGCGATATAGAGCAGCTTAACCCGTCCGGTGCGACAGTCAGCCATCACCGTCTGCTGCTGATCGCGCGTCATGGTGGAGTTAAGATAGGCTGCCGCCACGCCGTTCGCCAGCAGCTGATCGACCTGATCTTTCATCAGCGAGATCAGCGGTGACACCACCAGTGTCAGCCCTTCACGCACCAGCGCCGGAATCTGATAACAGAGCGATTTACCGCCGCCGGTGGGCATCACCACCAGACAATCGCGTCCGCTCAGCGCCTGATTAATGATCGTCTGCTGACCGGGACGAAACTGCTGGTAGCCAAAGGTATCCTGCAATACCTGCTGCGCCAGCGCTTCCTGATTGAGAACTGCCGAGGTTGCCACGCGATTCCTGTCTTACGTTAGGGATTAGAACAAGTCGTTAAGCGTTACACCCACGCCCAGACGCGTCTGGCGATGGTTGTAATCGATCAGTGATTCACCGTAGCCACTAAACACCTGAGTATAGAAGCGAACGTGTTCACTGATAGGGTAGCTCCAGCCCAGGGTAGCGCCGCCATAACCGCTGTTCCAGTTATAGTTACCCTCTACGCTGAAGATATTGTCGCCGAGCTTATAGCCCAGACGGGTACGGTAGTAACCCATGTATTTGGTGATATCGGGATTATCATCGCTGCTCGCCCCTTCAGGGATGCGATACCAGGGTTTGATTTCCGCCAGGAAGTTACCGTTCTCTGCCATCAAACGCGCATAGACACGGTTCCAGCTGCGCGAGGTCGGGTCGCTTCGTCCATTGGATTCATGATTCAGACCCACTTCGACATCACGCAGCGTCCAGCCCGCCAGCGAATAGTCGGTCGCCCAGCCGAGGAAGATCTGTGGCTCATAGTTGGTTTCACGAAATGGGGAGGACTCAGCGCTATTCGAAAGCTGCCACCAGGAACGCTGGGTGTATGAGGCCGCCAGCACCGAGTTGTCGCCCAGAATACCGCGCCACAACGGAAACGCCAGGCTGAGCTGGAATTTCACTTCATCTTTACGGGCATTTTCTCCCCAGTTATAGGAGGAGATCGCCTCTTTGTTCAGGTCGCTGGTATAGGTGTAGAGCAGATAGTTGTTCTCGTAAGGATAGAGAACAAACGGGTTGTCATGCTTCTCCAGCAGGTTAGCAATAATGCTGCCCTGAACCTGTGGCGCATCATGAACCTCTTTGATCTGAGCTTCATCCGCCTGCGCCAGCGCAGGAAATACCAACATTGCCGCCAGCAAGGCGCGATGCTTACGCATAAAATTCTCCGGTGAGCAGCTGCGTATCAAAATAACTGAATGGGTGTCGTAAAAAGCAGGCCATTCTACACGCAAATGGCAGTGAGCATGAGTGCTGATTTCTTAAACTGGAAACACCCTCGCAGGCGGCATAGAATACACAACTCATTAACGTTCCGCGCCCCTCTGGCCCGATTTTTTCAGGACACATCATCATGTCATCACCTGTGCTGACACAGCAGGATGCTCGCCAGCTGGTTGGCGAAATTTTCGTTTATCACATGCCGTTTAATCAGGCGCTGGGCCTGGAACTGATACGCCTTGATGCAGACTACGCTGAGATCAGCTTCAATAACAAAACCATGCTGGTGGGCAACCAGGCACAGCAGATTCTGCACGGCGGTGTTATCGCATCAGTACTCGATGTCGCTGCGGGCATGGTCTGCGTCAGCAATGCGTTAACCCGTCAGGAGAGCATCAGCGAAGCGGATCTGCGTCAGCGTCTGTCACGCATGGGTACCATCGACATGCGCGTTGACTATTTGCGTCCCGGACGCGGCGAACGCTTTACCGCGACCAGCAGCCTGCTACGCGCCGGTAACAAAGTCGCCGTGGCGCGCGTGGAGCTGCACAATCAACAGGGCGACTATATCGCCACGGCAACCGCCACCTACCTCATCGGCTAACCACGCCATAGAATGGATCGCATATGGATACGCAACAAACCCGCCAGGGCGTTGGCTTTGCACTGGGCGCTTACTTTATCTGGGGCATTGCACCTGCTTATTTCAAGCTGGTGAAACAGGTTCCTGCAACGGAAATCATGACGCACCGGGTGATCTGGTCTGCACTCTTTATGCTGTTGCTGATTACCCTGAGCCGCAGCTGGCCGGGTGTGCGCAGCGTGTTGCGGCAGCCCAAAAAAGTGCTGATGCTGGCGCTGACAGCAGCGACTATCGGCGGCAACTGGCTACTGTTTATCTGGGCAGTCAACAATCAGCATATGCTGGAAGCCAGCCTGGGTTACTTTATTAACCCGCTGATCAACGTGGTGTTCGGCATGCTGTTTTTGCGCGAACGCTTTCGCCGCCTGCAGTGGCTGGCCGTGCTGCTGGCAGCCGTCGGCGTGCTGGTGCAGCTGTGGCAGTTTGGGTCATTACCGATTATCGCGCTGGGCCTGGCGCTGAGCTTTGCCCTATACGGTCTGGTACGCAAAAAGATTCAGGTCGATGCACAGAGCGGCATGCTGATTGAAACCCTGTGGCTGTTTCCACTGGCGGCGATTTACCTGTTTGGCTTTGCCAACAGCGCCACCAGCCACTTATCCGCTAACCCGCTGAGTCTCAACCTGAAGCTGATAGCCGCGGGCATTGTGACCACCATTCCGCTGATGCTGTTTGCGGCGGCCTGCAGTCGTCTGCGTCTCTCCACCGTGGGCTTCTTTCAGTACCTTGGCCCGACGTTGATGTTTGTACTGGCGGTTGCGTTTTACGGCGAAACAATCACGCCAGACAAGATGGTCACCTTCGGCTTCATCTGGCTGGCGCTGCTGGTGTTTGTCTGCGATGCGGTGGCGTTTTCAATCCGTTCCCGGGCGCGCGTAGCGTGAAATAAAGCGCGCTAAAGCCGGGCCGGTCAGAAGGATAGTGAACAGACGCAACGTCTGCATCGCCATAACAAATGCTATGTTGACCTGGGTTCCCGCAGCAATAATCGCCACCGTGTCGAGTCCGCCTGGACTGGTGGCGAGATAGGCCGTCAGGAGATCGATATCCAGCATTCGCGTCAGCATCCAGGCCAGCCCGCCACACAGCAACATCAGCCCGAAGATGGAGGCCAGCATCTGCGGCAGCGTGCGCAGTGCCAGCAGAAAAATCGGGCGGGTGAAACGTAATCCCACGCTCCAGCCAATCAGCGCATAGGCCACGGCCAGCAGCCATTCCGGTACCTGTAATACCGCGATTTCGCTGCTGTTCAGTGCCGCACCCACCAGCGCAGGCAGCAGTAATGCACCAGAAGGAATGCGTAACCGGGTACCCAGCCACGCGCCCGTCAGCATCACCACCAGCGTAACAGCAAAGCCATAATTCAATGCGGGAAACCAGAGCAGCGAGACGTTGTGCGCCTCATCGCCCAGCCCGACCCGCGCCACCAGCGCGGCCGCCGAAGCGACAAACAGCACCCGCAGATACTGCATGAATGCGACCAGCCGCACGTCAGCGCCAAAGTCTCCCGCCATCGCCACCATGGCTGATGCCCCGCCCGGCGACGAGCCCCATGCGCCGGTCGGGCCAGGCAGCTGGCTAAAGCGCACCAGCAGAAAACCTGATAAGCCGCTGGCCGCCAGCGTCAGCAGCAGCACCGCCAGCACCAGTGGCCAGTCCTGAATCAGCGGTGTCAGAATCGAGGGCGACAGGCTCTGGGCAATCATGCAGCCCAGTACGGCCTGGGCAAGCAGGAACAGGCGTTTATCGATTCGCAGTGTGGCACCCGACAGCCCCATCACCACACCCACAATCATCGGCCCCAGTAACAGTGCGGCGGGCACATGAAAATAGTGCAGCACCGCGCCCAGCATTACAGAGATCAGCAGCAGCAGCGTCCACTGCACGCGCAACGAAAAAGCGTCCATAGGAAGTTAATTATTTGTAAAAACAGGAGGGGTCAGATTACGCAGAAATGCGGACGGGAGCCAGCATAACGGGCCATCTCAGATGGCCCGTGGCTTTTTATAGCCAGTTTTTACGCTTGAAGTAGAGGTAGGGTGCCAGCCCGGCCAGAATCATCAGGCCAATGGCAGCGGGATAACCAAAACTCCACTTCAGTTCCGGCATAAACTCAAAGTTCATGCCATAGCTGGAGGCCACCAGCGTCGGCGGCAGAAACACCACGGATACCACCGAGAAGATCTTGATGATGCGGTTCTGCTCAATATTGATAAAACCCATTGCCGCCTGCATCAGGAAGTTCACCTTCTGAAACAGCGATTCGTTGTGCGGCAGCAGCGATTCGATATCGCGCAGAATTTCACGCGCCTGCTCCAGCTGATTGCCCGGCAAGCGCGCTTTGCGCACCAGGAAGTTCAGCGCGCGCTGCGTATCCATCAGACAGAGACGTACCTTCCAGCCGATATCTTCCAGTTCTGCTAATCGCGACAGCGCCTGATCGTACTCTTCGCCCTGCTGACCTTCCATGATCACCCGGCTGAGTTTTTCCAGCGCGCTGTAGATGTTTTCGATTTCGTCCGCCAGCTGTTCGATTTTAGTTTCAAACAGGTCGAGCAGCAGCTCAAAGGCATTACCGTCAATCAGGGTCTGATTACGGGCGCGCATACGATAGAGGCGGAAAGCGGGCAGTTCACGTTCGCGCAGTGTGTAGAGGCGGTCTTCGCGGATGGTGAACGCCACGGTGGAGTTACCGGCGTGATCGTCAGCATCTTCATAAAAAAAGAAGGAGTGAATATGCAGACCGTCTTCATCTTCGAAGAAACGTGCCGAGGCCTCGATATCTTCCAGTTCAGGCCGTGTTGCCAGGCTCTGACCCAGTTCAGACTGCACCCGATCACGTTCCCCCTCTTCCGGCTCGATCAGATCGACCCAGACGGAGGTGGTCAGTTTGTCGTTTTCGTCTTCCAGCTCCAGTCGCGTCAGGCGGCTGTGATCCAGTTTAAATGCGCTCAGCATAGCAATACTCCCCATTGCAGACTAAATGGGACAAGGCAGTCCGCCGTTCCTCAACACGGAACGGGCAGCCTGAACACGGAAACAGAGTTTCAGGGATAAATCAGTGCTGACTCGTGCGACGGGATCAAAAAGGGAGGTCGCTGATAACCGCTAAGGCTACCCGCGTAAAGAGGTAGCCTTAGATGTTATTCCTGGTATCCAGGTCATTGAGCCAGCATCGACTGGGCGTGTCCAAGGCATTGTCCTCTCATGATAATAGTGGGCGCATGTTACGCTGAGACGAAAAAGCCGTCAACCGCACGCTAAAGCGTTTCCAGCTTAGCGTAAGCCGCCACCAGCCATTTGATTCCCTGCCCCTGAAACGCCACCTGCAGACGGCTGTGCTCACCGCTGCCTTCCAGATTAATGATGGTGCCTTCACCAAATTTTGCATGATGAACACGCTGACCCAGCGCGAATCCGCTGTCATTTTTGGTCATCGGGGCCCCCATCCGCTGATGGTTTACCGGACGGCTGACGCTGGCGCGCAGGCGCACCTCTTCTATGCAGGCTTCTGGCAACTCGCCGATAAAACGGGAAGGACGGTGATACACTTCCTTACCATAGAGTCGGCGGGTTTCAGCGTAGGTCAGCGTCAGCTTAAGCATTGCTCGGGTCACGCCGACATAAGCCAGACGACGCTCCTCTTCCAGCCGGCCACCTTCATCCAGCGACATCTGGCTCGGGAACATGCCCTCTTCCATACCGACGATAAAGACCTGACTGAATTCCAGCCCTTTCGCCGAGTGCAGCGTCATCAGCTGAACCGCGTCCTGCCATTTGTCTGCCTGACCTTCGCCCGCCTCCAGCGCCGCATGGGACAAAAAGGCCTGCAGTGGCATGAGATCTTCATCTTCATCCTGATAGCTGAACTGGCGCGTGGCGGTCACCAGCTCCTCAAGGTTTTCGATACGCGCCTGGCCCTTCTCCCCTTTTTCCTGCTCATACATCAGCCACAGGCCAGAATCTTTGATAACCCGGTCGGTCTGAACATGCAGCGGGAGTTCGGCGGTTTCGATTGCCAGTGAATCGACCAGTTCACAGAAGCGTTGCAGCGCAGAAGCAGCCCGACCTGCCAGCGCGCGGCTTTGCAGCAGTTCGCGCGTTGCCTGCCACAGCGTCATTTGACGTTCACGGGCAGTCTGACGCACCACGTCGAGCGTGCGATCGCCCACGCCGCGCGTCGGGGTATTTACCACGCGCTCAAATGCCGCGTCGTCATTGCGGTTCGCCATCAGACGCAGATAGGAGAGCGCATCTTTGATCTCCTGACGTTCGAAGAAGCGCATGCCGCCATAAATACGATACGGCATGCTGCTCTGCAGCAGCGCCTCTTCCAGCACACGCGACTGGGCGTTGCTGCGGTAGAGAATGGCGCAGTCGTTGAGTGCGCCGCCGTTCTCCATCCAGACCTTAATGCGGTTGACCACAAAGCGCGCTTCATCCAGCTCATTAAAAGCGCAGTAGATAGCGATCGGTTCGCCATCGCTGCCTTCGGTCCACAGTTCTTTACCCAGGCGACCATTGTTGTTGGCGATCAGAGCGTTGGCGGCTTTAAGGATGTTATTAGTTGAGCGGTAGTTCTGTTCCAGACGGATCGTTTCTGCGCCGGGGAAATCCTGCAGGAAACGCTGAATATTCTCGACCTGCGCGCCACGCCAGCCGTAGATCGACTGGTCATCATCGCCAACAATAATCACCCGGCCGCTGTCGCCCGCCAGCATCCGAATCCAGGCATACTGAATGTTGTTGGTATCCTGAAACTCATCCACCAGCACGTTGGTAAAGCGTTCGCGATAGTGATTAAGAATGTGCGGCTTGTTGAGCCATAGCTCATGGGCGCGCAGCAGCAACTCGGCAAAGTCGACTAAACCGGCGCGGTCACAGGCTTCCTGATAGGCCTGGTAGATGCGCAGCCAGGTCTGTTCAATCGGATTGCCGTAGCTTTCAATGTGCTTTGGCCGCAGGCCTTCATCTTTTTTGCCGTTGATGTACCACATGCCCTGACGCGCAGGCCACTGTTTGTCATCAAGGTTCATTGATTTAATCAGGCGCTTGAGCAGACGCAGCTGATCTTCGCTGTCGAGGATCTGAAAATCCTGCGGCAGACCGGCGTCAAGATGATGGGCGCGCAGTAAGCGGTGCGCCAGGCCGTGGAAAGTGCCGATCCACATTCCACCCTGGCTGGTGCCGATCAGATGCTCGATACGGTGACGCATCTCCGCTGCCGCTTTGTTGGTAAAGGTCACCGCCATAATGGAATAGGGTGAGCAGTTCTCCACCGACATCAGCCAGGCAATGCGATGCACCAGCACCCGCGTTTTACCACTGCCCGCGCCTGCCAGCACCAGCAGGTTACTGCGCGGAGCCGCAACGGCAGCGCGCTGATTGTCATTCAAACCATCGAGCAGTTCAGAAACGTCCATAAGCACCGTTTACCTAAGAAAAAACGCCGTCGTCGCGCTGTTTATTCCGCCGGCCGCCAGGCATTGTCGACGCAGATCAGGCTGCGGCACAGACGCCGGATAAGATACGGCGGCAAAGCAGAAAAGAGGAGACGACTGGATAAATTTACAGCCATTATAGCAGTGAGGTGAGTGATGCCAACCGCGAAATTTCGACATGCGGCAACAGGCGCGCATCCGGGATATGCATCAGGTTGCCCTGCCGCAGGTTAATCCAGCAGGCCTGCAGCCCGCACCGCAGCGAGCCCGCCACGTCGGTGGTCAGGTCATCACCCACGTGCAGAATATGGTGTGGCGCGATATCAAGGCGTTGCGCGGCAAGCTGATACATATCCTGCCACGGCTTGGCGCGCCCGTCTGGTCCGGCCCGCAGCGTGAAGCGGAAGTATTCTGCAATACCCATTTTTTCCGGGCAGGCGTTACCGTTGGTGACCGCCACCAGCGGGATTTTCTCCGCCAGCGCTTTGAGCGTCTGATGAGTCTCATCCGGCATGTCAACCTGACTCCGCCACTGATGGAATACCGCCATCACATCTGCCGCGCCCTCGGTGGCTTCAGCAGCAGAGAGGCCGATATTCAGCATCGCCAACTCAACCGAACGGCGTCGCCACTCCGAAACATCATGATAGATATCAGGTTCACGCTGCAGCAGTTCATCGCGCAAGCGCTGATAATCCTGCGGCGTGAAGTCACGCAGCGCCGGATGAAAAGCCTGCAGTGCGGCATGGGACTCAAGCGTGGTGCGACGAATCACCGGGTAGTTATCGTAGAGCGTGTCATCAAGGTCGAAGGTCATGGCTTTAATAGCTGACAGCGGACGATAAAACTTCATTCGTTCTTTCCTCGTTTGGCGCGGGGATGCGCAGCGTCATACACCGAAGCCAGATGCTGGAAGTCGAGATGGGTGTAGATCTGGGTGGTCGACAGGTTCGCATGACCCAGCAACTCCTGCACGGCGCGCAGGTCGCCACTGGATTCCAGCAGATGCGTGGCAAAAGAGTGTCGCAGCTTATGCGGATGGATATGGCTGGCTACGCCCTGCCTGATGCCCCATTCGGCAAAGCGTTTCTGCACGTTGCGGGGCGAGATGCGGTTGCCGCGCGTCGAAAGAAACAGCGCATCATCCTGGCCGCCAAAGGTTTCACGCAGCGGCAGCCAGTGCTGAATCCAGGTAACCGCCGTGCGGCCAATTGGTACGCGTCGCTCTTTGCTCCCCTTACCCACTACCCACACTTCGCCTGCATCGGGATCGACGTGCCGGCAATCCATATTCACCAGTTCAGAGAGACGCAAACCGCCGCCATACATCACTTCCAGCATCGCCCGGTCGCGCACCGCCAGCGGATCGTTAAGGTCGATCTCCAGCAGCTGATTCACTTCATCAACATCGATATTTTTAGGCAGATGGCGCGCTTTACGCGGCGTCATCACCCCTTTGGCCGGATTAGCGGAAAGCAAACCCTGGCTCACCTGCCAGTCGAGAAAACTGCGCAGGGCGGAGAGGCGTAACGCAAGGCTGCTGGCGGCCAGTCCGGCACGACGGCTGCGTGCGGCCATGCTGCGCACCTGCGCCGGTTCCAGCTGCGCCCAGCTGCTGAGCTTCATCTCATCAGCAATCGCCACCAGCGCGGTAAGCTGTCGCGCATAGCTGCTCTGGGTTAACGGACTGAGCTGGCGCTCCACTTTCAGGTAGCGCAGAAATCCGTCGACGGCCGCCTGCAGTGCGCTGCTCATGCGCGTTCAACCCAACGGGAAAGCAGGTCAGGCATCATCTGCGACAGATGCTGCAACAACAGTGTACCCATGCCAGATTGATAGTGCTGGCTGTCACGGCTGCTGAACACCAGCACACCGAGATCGCCCGCTTCGCCCATCAGCGACATCGCCACCGATCCGATCGCTTTGGCCTGTGGCAGCAGCAGCAGCAGTTCCGGCCCATGAATATTGCCGAGATAGTGATGCTGGTTACCGAAGCGCTGAATACGCAGCGGTTCAAACGCCTGACGCGACAGGCTCAGCTGAAAGAAATCGGAGGGCGCGCCGAGCAGCCATTTATCACTGAACAATCGCACGTTGGCTCCCGCCAGGCCCAGCTCACGCGCCCAGCGATGCAGACGGTTGAGCATATCCTGCAGCGAGTCCGCTGCGGCCAGATGGCTCTCCAGCGACAGCAAACGGTCAAACAATTCGTGGTTAGCGCTGGCCTGCTCCATCAGCAGCGTGATCTCTTCTTCCAGCCGCTGGATGTGGTTGCGTTGCCGCGCCATATGCCACTCAACCAGTGACACGCTGCCACGCACCGGATGCGGTACGGCCATCTGTTCAACTTCGCGGGCATTGCGGATAAAGAAATCAGGATTTTGCCGCAGATAATCACTGACGGCCTGATCGTCCAGCAGAACCGAACTGTCAGCCTGCTCTTCGATATTTTTCATAGATGAATAAACCCATCGTAGACGTGTGTCGCAGGCCCGGTCATATAGAGCGGCTGACCGGCGCCTTTCCAGGTGATATGCAGCGTTCCGCCGGGCAGATCGACACGCACTTTGGGTGCCAGAATGCCCTGCTGAATGCCGCATGCAACGGCAGCACAGGCGCCGCTGCCGCACGCCTGTGTTTCACCCGCACCGCGTTCGTAGACGCGCAGGTGGATATGTTCGGGATTGATGATCTCCATAAAACCGACATTGACCCGCTCCGGGAAGCGCTCATGGCTCTCCAGAATCGGGCCCAGCAGTTCGACCTGCGCGGTTTTGACACTTTCAACCTGAATGACGCAGTGCGGATTACCCATCGACACCGCACCCAGCATCACCGTCTGTTCAGCAACGCGCAGCAGATAGAGATTTTCGGCTTTGTTGGCGCGGAACGGCACCTGCTGAGGCTCAAAATTTGGCTCGCCCATGTTCACACGCACCTGGTCGTCAGGTGTGACGATCAGGACCATGCGGCCATTCTGCGTACTGACCCGAATTTCACTTTTATTGGTCAGCCCTTTCAGCTGAACAAAGCGGGCAAAACAGCGCGCACCATTGCCGCACTGTGCGACTTCACTGCCATCGGCGTTAAAAATGCGATAGTGGAAATCGAGATCGGGATCGTAAGGCGGTTCAACAATCAGCAGCTGATCAAAACCGATCCCCAGATGACGATCGGCCAGCCGGCGGATCAGTTCCGGCGAAAAAAAGACGTTTTGTGTCACCGCATCCACAACCATAAAATCGTTGCCGAGACCGTGCATTTTGGAGAACTGCATTTTTTGCTCCGCCGAATAAGCCATCAGATTAGTTCGCTTTTACACCTGAATTGCCAGTAACCAGCCCGCTGACATCGGCTTTAGTGGCATCCGCTTTCTGGCGTTCGGTTGGGGCTTGTTGTTTCTTCGGCTGATCCTTCGGCGGGAAGTAGAGCGGCCCTTTCAGACCACAACCTGCAAGGCTGATTACTGCCAGTGTCATGGCCAACAGGCTTATTACTTTCTTCATTCTTTATGCTCTTCATGTCCTTTACCTGGATGCTTATCATCGCAGTTGAAGGTGGAAAAGCAACAGGAAATCCCCGTAAATAGCGTGAACCGGGTGACAAGCCGGGAAGATAGCGGCCACCAGCGGAGAGCTGCCAGCCCGTCAGCATCAATGCACTTGATAGCGCGGTTGATAGTCGCTGTTGTCGTTGTCAGGCTGCGACGTACACAGCTGCGTCAGCGTCTGGCTCCGGAACGGAATCACCTGGAATCGTTCACCGGTGTTCACAATCTGGTAGAACTGCGGCAGGTTGAAGTTGATAAAACTCGAGCCATAGGTAAAGCGATCGTGCGATGAAGAGTAGAACCGGCTGACGTCGCGCACCAGCTCCTCTTTGCTGCCTTCACAGTGATGATAGACCTCAACCCGATTGGTCTCATCAAGGATGTAGATATTGAAGCCGCGCTCATCGGTGGTGTTTTCAAAGAAGAACTGAATAATGCCTTCGCTGGCATAGCCGTTAACAACCGGTGGCAACGGCGTCTGATTGGTTTCGACTTTGATCGACAAGCCATGCAGTTTGTTGTTAGAGATCGCACCATAAAACTCAACCGCGTTTTCCAGCTTCTGCACCGAGACGCTCATGCGCTCGAAGAAGAGCCCCCAGGTCTGGCCCGCCATGCGCAGCGCTTTAAAGCGGCCCGGCTCCTGACGCGTACTGGAGAGGCGCAGCTCAATGCACTCTGAGACCAGCTGCTGTACGCGCGTCCGAATCAGACCGCGCAGATGCTGGCTGTAGCAGAACACTTCCACCGTATCGGGCGGCGCGGCATCCTGATGCATCTTGCCGAGAATGGTTTTCAGCCCTTCGATCATCGCCTGTTCGCCGCTGAAATGCAGCGTACGCACTTCATTCCAGGAGTTACGATAGAGCAGGTCAATACTGCCAATCAGGCACTGCTGCTGCTGACCAAAGCTAAAGACATCCAGCTTGCGGAAGTCGAAATGCACCACCTGATTGCGGAAGGCCGCCGTTGGATCGTGCTCAAGGTTAACAATAATCGCGAGGTGTCGGATTTCACACGGGCTGTAAAGCGCTTTTGGCGTTGGCGAAGGCAGACGCAGCGGAAAGTGGCTGGAAACATCGTTGACCAGCTCCTGCAAACGCGCCAGATCGCAAATCTCATTGCCTTTAATATGCAGCCGGGTTTTACGAGTCAGCAGCCCATTGAACCACGCCCACGCCACCAGCTTGTTCAGGTAGCGGTTATATTCCAGCGGCTGATGGCTGATGATCGAATCCATGTCTGGTGCCTGGTTATAGAGATACCAGCCGGAACGATTGGCGCGGCCAGGTGGCACATGTATAAAGGTCAGATTCGGTTCAGAGAGATCGGGCGAAATCTGCGGATTCACCAGCGTCACTTTGCCCGGCAGCGCTTCAAACGCGGCATACAGTTTACGGGTCAATACACCGATATCCTGCGGGCTGGCGCTGACGCTTAAGTTGTTGCGGCGGGCAAAGCGGATCAGGTTGCGATAACTCTGCATCATCGCATCCAGCAATTCATTATGGGCTTCGCGCACCCGCTCGATTTTCCATTCAGCGCGGTTGTCCAGAATGGCAATCTTCTCTTCGTTCCAGCCCCACTCTTTGACCAGTTGCGATAAAATCTCGCGACGCCAGCCAGTGCGGTGCTGATGATCTTCTGTGCTGAGCTTTTCACACACTTTGAGATAGAAGCAGCGACGCACCAGGTCAAGACGCGGCTGATCGTCAACGCTGGTCAGATAGTGCGTGACGCGCTCCAGCATCATGCAGTAAGGATCAAGTCCGAAGCAGATGATTTCGCCGTCATGCAGGCGCTGTTTGATATCCATTGCCAGCAGTTGCGTGTTCGGGTATTCCCAGCTGTAGGCTTCCAGCAGCAGCGTTTTCAGTACGGCTTTATACGGAGAGTCGATGCTTTTATAGAGCTGCCACAGGCTGGCCCCGAAATACTCTTCCGCCGACAGCGTGCCGAGACCGCCAAGATCGAGCCACTCATTGGGGGTCAGAACGCCTTTCGCATACAGCGACATCACGTAGTCGTCGTAATGGTGCTCTTCTTCGCCCGGCACCATATTCCACAGGATGCGTTTACCCGCCATACGAACCGCGGTACGGTAAAACTCATCCAGCAGTAAAATGTGTTGTGTTGAACCGCAATCTTCACCGCCCAGACTGCCGCTTTCGTTGTGGCGGAAGCGGTTCTCATCAATCAGAAAGAAACTCACCTCCACGCCCATCGAAACGCACCACTTCTGCAGCAGCGTACATTTGCGCTGCAGATTCAGACGCTCTTCATTATCGAGCCAGGATTGATGGCAGACCCAGATATCAAGATCCGATACGCTGTTCTGGCCGACAGAGGAGGTGCTGCCCATGGAATAGATAGCCGTGATCGGCATTTCGCCTTTTGGCGCATCAGCATGGCGCAGGTCACTGTCAGCGGTGAGTTCGGCCAGCAACTGGCGTTGATTTTCATCAGGCGTGAAGAAGCTGATGCCATGTGGAACGCTACCTTCAAGGTAACCCGGCATCTGCGGATGTTGATAATGTAATAAGGTTGGCAGCAGACTGTAGACGCGCTGAAAAGCGGGCCCCATGGCAGCCAGCGCACGATCAACGCGCAGCTGGTTAATTGCATCCAGTCTCTGTTTCAGTGTCTCAATGTAGAGGTACAAGACGTTTCGCCTGATTGTCCCAGTGTTTAAGCACCCTGTTTCCACATTCTGCCGCTTATAGAGTAAAAAAATGGGCAGATAATTGCTGGAAACGTGATCAATCTAACACTCGTCAGATTGACCGTAAAGAAAGTTGCGCTACTTAACAGTTTAGCACGTTCTTACCCGCTTCCCGCCTTTTCAGCACGAGTTCCCACGTTATGGCTTGATAAATGGGCCTGAAACCGCCCGCAGGCCGTTTTCAATCCGTTGAAACTGACAGTATTCACCCAGAGATGATAGGATATTCAGTGAACGATAAAAATGGTTAACAGCATGTTAGACAAAATTTTCAGAATTGCTACAAGACAAAGCCCGCTCGCATTATGGCAGGCACATTATGTACAGCAACAACTCATGAGTGCCCACCCGGGACTTCGCGTTGAGCTGGTGCCTATGGTCACTAAGGGTGACATTATCCTTGATACGCCGCTGGCAAAAGTGGGTGGTAAAGGACTGTTTGTCAAAGAGCTTGAGCTGGCAATGCTGGATGGGCGTGCCGATATGGCGGTACATTCTATGAAGGATGTGCCGGTCAGTTTCCCTGAAGGTCTGGGCCTGGTGACCATCTGCGAGCGCGACGATCCGCGCGATGCGTTCGTTTCACATCATTATGACTCTATTGACGCATTGCCGCAGGGTGCCATTGTTGGCACCTCCAGTCTGCGCCGTCAGTGCCAGATTAGTGCGCGCCGTCCGGATCTGGTGATCCGCTCGCTGCGAGGCAATGTGGGTACCCGCCTCGGCAAACTCGATGCCGGAGAGTATGACGCGATCATTCTTGCCGTCGCCGGGCTGAAGCGTCTGGGACTGGACGATCGCATTCGCCAGGCGCTGCCTGCCGACGTTTCCCTGCCCGCCGTGGGGCAGGGTGCGGTCGGCATTGAATGCCGCCTGGACGACAGCGTCTTAATCAGCCTGTTACAGGCGCTGAATCACGATGACACTGAAGTCTGTGTCAGAGCGGAGCGCGCCATGAATACCCGCTTAGAAGGTGGCTGCCAGGTGCCTATCGGCAGTTTCGCGGTCCTGGAAGGCGATGATCTCTGGCTGCGCGGCATGGTCGGCGCACCGGATGGCCGGGTCATGGTAAGTGGCGAACGCCGGGGTCCCCGCACTCAGGCTGAGCAGATGGGCATTTCACTTGCCGATGAGCTGCTTAACGGCGGCGCGCGTGAAATCCTGAAAGAAGTTTACCAGGGGCAGCCGCCAGCATGACCATCCTGGTGACGCGTCCGGAACCCGCAGCGGCGGCGCTGGTGTCACGCCTGCATGCCCTTGGCAAGCAAGCGTGGAGCCTGCCGCTGATCGAATTTTCGCCGGGTGCTGACCTCGTCTCCCTGCCCCAAAAACTCGCCGGGCTTCGTGCTGGCGACCTCGTTTTTATCCTTTCGCAGCAGGTTATTCACTACGCGCAGCACGCTATCAAAGCATGGCCCACTGACCTGGACTATTATGCAATTGGTCGCAGCACCGCGCTGGCATTTCATACCGTCAGCAGTCAGCAGGTGACCTGGCCTCATGCTCATGAAACCAGTGAGGAATTGATCCAGCTGAATACGCTTCAGCAAATTGCCGGTAAACGTGCGCTGATCCTGCGTGGCGATCCCGGACGCGAATTGCTGGCAGAGACATTAACCCACCGGGGTGCGGAGGTGACGTTTGCTGCCTGTTACCAGCGCTGCCAGAAGCATTATGATGGACCAATTGAAGGCCGCCGCTGGCGCGATCGCGGTGTCTCTGTGCTGGTGGTGACCAGCGGTGAAATGTTACAACAGCTTTTTTCGCTGTTCCCCGCAGTTGATCGCGAGGAATGGCTGCTCAACTGCCGACTGATTGTCGTCAGTGAACGTTTGGCTACCCTGGCCGCAGGATTGGGTTGGCAGGATATTCAGGTAGCCGATGGTGCCGATAACGATGCGCT
The DNA here is from genome assembly GCF_037152305.1 of Pantoea sp. AS142. Taxonomy (NCBI): domain Bacteria; kingdom Pseudomonadati; phylum Pseudomonadota; class Gammaproteobacteria; order Enterobacterales; family Erwiniaceae; genus Pantoea; species Pantoea sp. AS142. Next base: position 49,527 of record NZ_JBBCMO010000008.1, read on the forward strand.
GCTGCGCGCGTTACGCTGAACTTTAACAATGGGATGTGCCACATATGACGGAACAAAAAGACTCCTCCGCCATGGTTGAAGAAACCACCCCAGCGGTCGACCGCTCTCCTTCCAGCAACAGCACACCACCGCGTAATGCGAAAAAGGGTGGCATGGTGTTGGGTGCAGTTGCGATTGTCATAGCGCTGGCGATGGGTGCGGGTTTATACCTTAACGGGAAACATCAGGCTGATTTACAGGCACAAACCAATCAGAAGCTGAGCGACCAGTTAAGCACGTTGCAGCAGCAGGCCAGCAGCGATAAACAGCAGCTGACACAGAAACTGAGTGGCGCAGAAAACGCCCTGCAGACAGCGCAGCAACAGCAGAATGCGTCAGCTAAAGAGCTGGAAACACTGCGTGAAAAAGTGGCCGTGATTTCTGGTAATGACGTTCGCAGCTGGTTGCTGGCACAGGCGGACTATCTGGTAAAACTGGCAGGCCGCAAACTCTGGAGCGATCAGGATGTCACCACCGCCGCGGCACTGCTGAAAAGCGCCGATGCCAGCCTGGCAGACATGAACGATCCCAGCGTCATGAATGTGCGTCGTGCGCTGACCCAGGATATCAGTAACCTCTCTTCTGTTACGCAGGTCGATTATGACGGCGTGATCCTCAAACTGAATCAGCTGTCGAACAACGTTGATAATCTGCGTCTGGCCGATAACGACAGCGATGATGCGCCGATGGACAGCGATGGCGGTGAACTGTCAGGTTCCGTACGCGAATGGCGTCAGAATCTGGTGAAAAGCTGGCATAACTTTATGGATGATTTTATTACCATCCGCCGCCGCGATAACACCGCACAGCCGCTGCTGGCACCTAATCAGGATGTTTACTTGCGTGAGAATATCCGCTCGCGTCTGCTGATTGCTGCTCAGGCGGTACCACGTCATCAGGATGAGATTTATAAACAATCTATCGATACCGTCTCCGCCTGGGTTCGCGCCTGGTACGACACCAATGATGCCGCGACCAAAGCCTTCCTTGCCCAGCTGGATGAGCTGAGCCAGCAGAACATCAATATGGACCTGCCGGATAACCTGGAAAGTCAGCCGTTACTGGAACAGCTGATGCAGACCCGCGTTCGGAACCTGTTAGCGCAACCTTCTGCCGCTGCTAATCAGCAGGGAGGCTAAGCATGCTTAAGGTATTTATCCTCTTTATCCTGCTGATTGCTGGCGTGGTGCTGGGACCGATGATTGCCGGTCATCAGGGCTACGTGCTGATTCAGACCGATAACTGGAACATCGAAACCAGCGTCACCGGCCTGGTCATTATCCTCATCCTCAGCCTGCTGGTGATTCTGGCCGTGGAATGGCTGCTGCGCCGCGTGCTTCACACAGGCGCGCGTACCCGTGGCTGGTTTACCGGACGTAAACGCCGTCGCGCCCAGCGTCACACCCAGTCGGCGCTGATGAAGCTGGCAGAAGGCGACCACCGTCAGGTGGAAAAACTGCTTTCTAAAGATGCCGATCATGCTGATGTGCCGGTGGCCAACTACCTGCTGGCAGCAGAAGCCGCACAACAGCGTGGTGATGAAATCCGTGCCAATCAGCATCTTGAACGTGCTGCAGAGCTGTCTGAAAACAATACCATCCCGGTGGAAATCGCCCGCGCACGTATTCAGCTGGCCCGGAATGAAGATCACGCTGCGCGTAACAGCATCGATCGTCTGCTGGAAGTGGCACCGCGCCACCCTGAAGTGCTGCGCCTTGCCGAACAGGCGTATCTCCGTACTGGCGCCTGGAGTGCATTGCTGGATATTCTGCCCGCCATGCAGAAGGCGCAGGTCGGCGATGAGCTGCATCGCGATGCCTTACAGCAGCAGGCCTGGCTGGGGCTGATGAATCAGGCGATGGCCGACCAGGGCAGCGATGGGCTGAAGCGCTGGTGGAACACTCTGAGCCGCAAAACCCGTCAGGATACGACGCTGCAAGTGGCCATGGCGGATCATCTGATTGAGTGCAACGATCACGACACCGCGCAGTCGATCGTGCTGGAGGGCCTCAAGCGTCATTATGACGATCGTCTGGTACTGCTGATGCCTCGCATTAAAAGCGGTAATCCGGAAGCGCTGGATAAGGCATTACGCCAGCAGATCAAACAGCATGGTGCAACGCCGTTGCTGCACAGTACGCTGGGACAGTTGCTGATGCGTCATGGAGAATGGCAGCAGGCGGCTGAAGCGCTGCAGCAGGCGCTGGCACAGCGTCCGGATGCCTTCGATTATGCGTGGCTGGCGGATATCTATGATCGTCTGCATCGTCCTGAAGAGGCAGCGAAAATGCGCCGTGAAGGATTACTGCTGACGCTGAAGAATAATCCCACCGTCTGATGCTGTTTCCAGAGGTGAAAAAGCCGGGCTCGCCCGGCTTTTTTGTGCCTGCAATCTGCCACCGCGCCTCCAAAGGCAAAAAAAAAACACCTGCCAGTGGCAGGTGTAAGATCAGGTCGGTAAGACAACCGGGAGGTACCTGACTCAACGTGGTGTCTGTTAACCCTGTAAGGCTTACGCGATACAGGCAGGCAGACAACAGGTACCGAAAATTGGCTCTGCATCATTCCCAGGTTTATGTAGCATCAGCAGACATAAGAGGTGGAATGAGCATCTACAGCAGAAGTATTGCACAAGCCGTGCCAGGTTAAGGTTTATTTTTAAAGTATTTATAAATCATCAGGTTAAATAGAGTGCTGAGTACTTACTCTGTGAGGCATTGCAGGAAGTGTCGGTGTCCAGCGACAGTAGTCACTTTTTCTGTCTCCTAATGGAGACAGCAAGGTCATCCTTACTGTTAAATTAACAATAACAATGACTTATTTGTCGGCAATTCGCGACGCTGACGTTCTGTTCAAACTGCGAGCGAAATCAAAGCAGAGTGACGCTGCAGCCATGGATAAACCCAACGCGAAGGGAGCACGGTCAGATCGGAAAGGTGCTAATGCCATCCGTGGCCGCTTGTCCCGCACCGTCTCTGGCGCGGGACGCTTTCCTCCTCTGCCCGTGCTCCCTGCGCGGGTTCGGATTTGCAGCAAACTTATCTCGCCATACCCACCCAAATCTTCCTACACAGGCTCGCATCCACTTTTCTTCAGACGAAAAAAAACCTGTCTTTTCAGACAGGTTTCTAAAATGGTCGGCGAGAGAGGATGACGCTGCTCTGCGAGCAGCGCCCTGCGGGCCGTTGCTAAAGCAACGTTGTCTCGCTTCGCTCGGCTCAAACCTCCTTCGGAGGTCCTCATCCTCATTTGCTACAGACGAAAAAAAACCTGTCCTTTCAGACAGGTTTCTAAAATGGTCGGCGAGAGAGGATTCGAACCTCCGACCCACTGGTCCCAAACCAGTTGCGCTACCAAGCTGCGCTACTCGCCGATTTTTTTAACTGTTTTGCCTGGTGCGAAGAGAGGGACTTGAACCCTCACGTCCGTTAAGACACTAACACCTGAAGCTAGCGCGTCTACCAATTCCGCCACCTTCGCGTATCCCAGCAAAATCTGGGGTGGCTAATGGGACTCGAACCCACGACAACTGGAATCACAATCCAGGGCTCTACCAACTGAGCTATAGCCACCACAATACTTAATGTTACAAGTTCAAAACCTGCAGCATTTAAATCTCTACTGCCAACTGCGGTAAATCAACCACCGAAGCTCATGCGCACAAACGATATGGCGCGCCCGACAGGATTCGAACCTGAGACCTCTGCCTCCGGAGGGCAGCGCTCTATCCAGCTGAGCTACGGGCGCGTAGCGCCGTTGCGGATGTGCATACTAGAGATAAGCGCCCATCGTGTCTAGTGCTTTTTAAATAAAAAGACGCGTTTGATTACGCTTTGTGCATTTTGTCGACAAATAGTGCATTTCCTTTTTCGCAACACGGAAAAATGCGGCATTTATCAGCAATATCAGAGATCGCCACGCCAGTGATAGCGTAAATATTTAAGCAGTTTTAATTGCCTGCGCAGGCGGCTCGGCTGCCGAATCAGACGATAAAGCCACTCCAGCCCCAGCCGCTGCCACATTTTAGGAGCACGCTTCACATGGCCGGTAAAAACATCGTACGTTCCGCCAACGCCCATATAGAGCGCATCAGGCCAGTGCGCACGGCACGCCAGCATCAGCAGCTCCTGACGCGGCGATCCCAGCGCCACGGTGACCAGCTTCGCGCCGCTGGCCGCAATCCGGGCAAACAGCGCATCCTGATCGGCTGGCATAAAATAGCCATCCTGCGCCCCGACAATATTCACATTCCACTGACGACGTAACTTATTGCAGGTTTCATCCAGCACTTGTTGGCGACCACCAATAAGAAACACCGGCGTTCCTTCCCGCCCGGCACGTTCCATCAGCGCTTCCCATAAATCTGCACCCGCAATACGCTGCACCAACGCCTGCGGATACTTTTTACGAATCGAACGCACAATACTGATGCCATCGGCGTACGCATATTCCGCCTGCGCTAACAGCATGCGTAATCCCTCATCCCGCTCAGCGGTCAGGATCTTCTCTGCATTAATCGCCACTAAAATGCCGCTGCGTTCGCACTGCGGCGGCATCAGAAAATTTACCGCTGACGGCATGTTTTCGAAGCCATACAACTCAACGCCGCGAATCCGGTACTGCGGCGTATCCGTTAACTTTGTCATATCTTCCGTCAATTCCAGAGGTTAATCAGATCGGGCTGTGCAACACTCGCCTGCTGCGGTCGCGAATCAAACCTGCGCGATCCAGTAACCAAAAAAGTAATTTAGCCATGCCCAGGCAGGCAGCAAAAATGATGCAGAAAAAGACCACGCGTGACCCGAACGCATCGAGTCCTTCGCGTGCCAGCACGATCATGTTAAAGACCGCGCCAAAACAGAAGCTTTGCAGGATGGCGCCGCTGTAACGGTTAGTTTCAAGACAACCACGCTGGTAGATCGCATCAAAGGCTTTAATAATCATCCCTACCGCGACAGCACCGACCGGAATCGACCAGACGCCGCCCATCACCACCAGCGACCCTATCAGCGTGGGTGAAATCGCCAGGCCAGAATGGTTGTTCAGCACTTCCCAGGTAAAGTAGTTTGCGCTGTTTAACACCGCCAGCGGCCGATCCGGCCAGAGCCAGGTCGGAATGAAAACGTAGAAATCACGCCACAGCGGCGCCAGCCCCTGAAACTCAATTCTGGCGTAGTTATCCAGCAGCAGGGCGAGATTCTCCCACGGCGAGAAGGTATCTCGCGTCAGATACAGGAAGGTATAGAACGCCTCGTCGCCCATGACGTCGAGGTTATAGCGGCGCAGCGCAAGCCAGAACATCCCGGCAATCGCCAGCACGCCCGCTGTTGCCAGCATCCACAGAGTGATCCAGCCACGGGTAATCCCGATAAACAGGAACAGGGCAAACGCAATAATGATATTGGCGCGGGTGCCCCCCACCAGCGCGTAGGTCAGCAAACCAAAGGCCACCGTTACCACCAGAAACAGCAGCCAGTTGCGGCGCGTCGGACTCAAAAAGTAGGGGATCAGCATCGCCGGAATAAAGAAATAGAAGAAGCGCTTAAGCGCTACGCCCGACACTTCGCTGGAGAAAATCTGATTATAAGCGGTCAGGCGGAACAGCAGAAAACCATTGTGGATAAAGAACACCGTCACGGTTCCCAGCGCGACCAGCGCCAGAATCACGCAGGTCAGGTGGGTTTCGACCCGATTCATTTGCAGCCAGGGCTTCGCCGGAGGCGCATTAGCGGGTTTCAGCCGCACTTTATAACTGGCGTAATAAATGGCATAAAACGCTGTGGCCGACAGCAGCGCCTCCAGCAGATTCTCCACCGGCACCACCTCAACATTAAAGCGAAACACCAGCACGGAAGTCAGCGGGAAACCGAAGTAAAAGGTCAGCAGGAACAGCAAGGTGAAGAACAGGTGGAAGCTAAAACGGACACGCTTAAACTCCCGCCAGGTCAGGGTCAGAATAAAAACCAGCGACAGCAGATAGACAACCAGCAGGCCGCCAAACTGCATAAGACTCATGATAACTCCCCTTCACTGATCTGTAGCGCTGCCCGCCAGCCTGCCAGATAACCCGGCGCAAAAAAGGCGATAGCCTGTTTATCACAGCGCATCAGTTGACGGCGTGCTTCGGCGATCACCGCAGGCGACAGCGTATCTTCACTGAATAATACCGGAAGCTGCTGCTCTGCCACATCACGCCAGAATGGATTCTTGCGGGTCAGGACAAACGGCACGTTGGCCTGGATTAGCAGGCAGAGCGTTCCCACCCCTTGCTGGCGTTCAAACATAAAATAACCGACATGGCAGCGTGCCAGCAGAGCTAAATAATCATCAAACGCCAGGCTTTCACGCATCAGGTTCACCTGACCCTGAGGGTACAGCGCATCAGCTGCGGCCTGAATCTGGCTGATGTAAATCTCATTGCCTGGCGGATAGCCCAAGGGGACCTCAATACGCACCTGCTCACCAAACTGCGCGTGAATCGCTTTTAAACCTTCAATATGTCGGTTACTCGGATCGCCCGAGTTGCCCAGCAGCAGTGTAAAAGGCTCAGACGGGAGAGACGCAACGGCGGCAGCTGGCATTCTGGTCGGGAAATAGAGCAGTGAACCGGGAACGCGGCGATGGCGCTGCTGGTAGTGATGCAGGTCGCCATGGGTCGCAAAAACCTGTGCAACGCGTCCCTGCGCTATCCGGCGTACCAGATAGAACAGGCGGAACTTCAGGCTGCGTGAATCCTCATAAAGATCGGCGCCCCAGACGTGCCAGAACAGCTGTGACCGGCGCAGCTTACCGCTGAGTAACGCTAGCCAGATCCACGGGTTAAACTGACCGTGGCAAAAAAAACGCTGCTGACGATTTCTGGCCCGCTGCAGTACCGCCTGTGCCAGCGCTTTTTTGCTGGCAAAGCACTCTATCTGCAACGCGCTGAACAGTGCCAGATTCTCTGGCTGCTGCGTAACCACCATAAAATGGCGTGGTGAAGCCGCGGGGTGCTCAACGCTAAGTACATCGTTGAAAAAACGCAGCACCGTAAGATTGTGGTGGGGAATATCTGATCCCAAAAGGTGAATTAAAGTCATTTTTTCCGGCAGTAAACAATAAAAGCGCCACAACACAGGGCAAAGTAAGCCATATAGGTAAACATATAGGCTTGCGCCGCACCCGTCGCGCCATGTAATGGGATCAACCAGCGTGAGAACAGGGTCAGCAACAGAAACTGGCTGATCTCAGTCAGAACATAAAAGCGCAGCGAGGCTTTGGCGATAACCAGATATCCGAAAACATAGGCTCCGACCTTAAACACATCGCCGCAAAGCTGCCAGACAAAGAGATCGCGCATCCCGCGAAAAGCGTCAGAGAACAGCAGGCTGATAGCGAAATCACGTAGCACCCAGACACCAACACTGGCAACCGCCACGGCGGGCAGCACAAAGCGCAGCGCCCGGCCAATCTCACGCGCGATGTCACGTTTGTTGTCGAGCCGCGCCAGCGTCGGCAGTAGCCAGACACTAAACGTCGCGGTAATAAATTGCAGATAGGCATCGGAAATGCTGGTCACGCCCTGCCACAATCCAACCTGCGCCCAGCCCTGCTGTTCCGCCAGCAGGTTACGCATCAACACCCAGGCGACCGGCAAGGTCACGGCAGTGATCAGCGCCATCAGTGTATATTTTGTCAGATTACGGGCCAGCTCAGGATGCCATTGTGGACGCAGCCAGCTAAGCGGCAGCGGCGCGCGGCGTTTCAGCATCATTAGCGCAGGCAGCAGCAGCAAGGCCGGTACCAGCGCCAGGCCAGTCAGTGCGCCCTGATAGCCGCCCAGCCACCAGCAAAGCAGATAGCCTGCCAGACCTATCAGACTGCCGAGAATCAGCGCCAGCGCATTACCGCGCGCGTCGCGATAGCCCTTCAGCAGCGCCAGGGTAAAGTTGGCCCAGGCGATGCCGAGCTGAAGAAACGCCACCACACGGATGACGCCCTGATAGCGATCGTGACCAAACAGCGCAGTGCTGATGGGGGCCGCCGCCAGCAGAAACAGCAGCGCCAGCACACCGGAAAAGCCCAGCACCATGGCCGATGCCGTGCCCACCATCGCCCGCAGTCGGGCTGGCTGCTGCTGATACTGTGCTACATAGGTGGTAACGCCATTGAATATGCCCGCGCCCGCCAGCACACCCAGCACGGTGATCAACTGACGGAAGTTCCCCGCCTGACCCACCCCTTCAGGTCCGAAGCTGACTGCCAGCAGTTTGATTACCAGCAGACCGGCCACAATTTTTACCAGCGTGGACGACGCGGTCCACACCGAGGCTCTGGCTAGTGACATCAGGAAAAGAAGCTCAGCAGCGAGCTAATAACCGTGCTCTGATTATTATCTGACAGGTTATAAAACAGCGGCAGGCGCAGCAGGCGTTCACTTTCCAGGGTGGTAAAGCGATCGTCGCCGACAAACTGCGAGAACCGTTCACCAGCGGGCGAACTGTGTAGCGGAATATAATGGAACACCGTCAGTATCTCGGCCTCTTTCATCCAGTCGATCAGCATCTGGCGATCGTCATGATCGCGCAACTTGATGTAGAACATGTGCGCATTGTGTTCACAGCTGGCGGGAATCGCCGGCAGGCTGATGCGTCCCTGAACCGCCAGCGGCTGTAATGCATCGTAATAACGCTGCCAGATGCGTAACCGCTGCTGGTTGATCCGTTCAGCTGCTTCCAGCTGGGCCCAGAGATAGGCCGCCTGCAGATCGGCCATCAGATAACTCGATCCCATATCGCGCCAGGTGTATTTATCGACCTGGCCACGGAAGAATTGACTGCGGTTAGTGCCTTTTTCCCGCACGATCTCGGCGCGCTCGACCAGGCTGGCGTCGTTAATGAGCGTCGCGCCGCCTTCGCCGCCAGCGGTGTAGTTCTTGGTTTCGTGGAAACTGAAGCAGCCAATATGACCAATAGTGCCCAGTGCTCGACCTTTGTAGCGTGACATCACGCCCTGTGCCGCATCTTCTATCACAAACAGCTTATGCTTCGCTGCCAGCGCCATAATGGTATCCATTTCACAGGCCACGCCTGCGTAATGCACCGGCACAATGGCGCGGGTTTTTTCAGTGATGGCCGCTTCGATCAGCGTTTCATCAATGTTCATGGTGTCCGGGCGCACATCGACAAACACGATGCGGGCGCCGCGCAGCACAAAGGCGTTGGCGGTAGAAACAAAGGTGTAGCTCGGCATAATCACTTCATCGCCGGGCTGCAGATCGATTAATAGCGCCGCCATCTCCAGCGAAGCGGTACAGGAGGGGGTCAGCAGCACTTTTTTGCTACCAAACCGCTGCTCCATCCACTGCTGACAGCGACGGGTAAATCCACCGTCGCCGCACAGTTTCCCGCTGTTCATCGCCGACTGCATATACTCAATTTCTGTGCCCACAATCGGGGGCGCATTAAATGGAATCATGACCTTTCCTGTAAAACCAGTACGCGGTGTTGTCGAGCCGGGCACCGCTGCGTAAATAGAGGCGCATCGCCATGAGATTACTGAGCTGGGTGGCAACCCGTAACTGAGTCAGTTGTCGTACCCGCGCCCAGTCTGCTGCCGCCAGCATCAGTCGCTGACCCAGCCCCTGGCCCTGCGCGTCAGGCAGTACGCCCAGCAGGCCAATGCGGGCATCGCCCTCCACCGCGCGTAGCGAAACAAAACCCTGCAACTGGCCCGAGTCATCACTCGCCACCAGACACTGATCATCAAACGTGCCGCGCACCGCATTTTCAATCCACTGCGCATAGAAGCGTCCGCTGGCGTCCGGGGCATACCAGGGGGCGCGAAAACGGCTCTGGCTGAATAGCTGAGAAGCCGCATCGCGCAGTAGCGGGATCTGCGCCTCCCGCGCAATGCGAATTCCCGCCTGCCGTTCAGTCTTTTTAATCGCCAGCGTCAGGTCCGCTTCGCCTTCTGCCAGCTGGAACTGATGCTGCTGCAGCGTATCGATTAATGCTGTCTCGCTGGCAGCGACTTTCATCTGAATCAGTGCACAGGGATGGTGCAGCGCCTGTTCCAGCGCGATGTCACCCATCGGCTCCAGCCGCACGGTTTCAACACCGAAGAACGCGCTCTCCCAGCTAAGGGGATTAATATTGACGTGGACGGGCATGTAATAAATCCAGCAGGTATTGGCCGTAGCCGGTTTTTGTTAGCGCTTCTCCCGCGGCCCGCAGCTGATCATCACTCAGCCAGCTGTTACGCCAGGCGATCTCTTCCAGGCAGGCAATTTTAAAGCCCTGCCGTTTTTCCACCGTCTGCACAAACATGCTGGCTTCCACCAGGCTGTCGTGTGTACCGGTATCCAGCCAGGCGAAACCTCGCCCTAGCAGTTCGACCGTCAGCTCACCGCGCTCCAGATACATCTGATTAATGGCGGTGATTTCCAGCTCGCCTCGCGCTGAAGGCTTAACCTGTTTCGCAAATTCGATAACCTGATTGTCATAAAAATAGAGGCCGGTTACCGCCCAGCGCGATTTCGGCTGCGGTGGCTTCTCTTCAATCGAGATCGCCTTAAAGTTATCGTCAAACTCCACCACACCGAAACGTTCCGGGTCCATAACCTGATAGCCAAACACCGTTGCGCCACGATTCTGTTCAACGACTTTCCGCAGCTTGGGGCTGAAGCCCTGGCCGAAATAGAGGTTATCACCCAGAACCAGGCAGCAATTATCATCGCCGATAAAAGATTCGCCGATAATAAATGCCTGCGCCAGCCCATCGGGATGGGGCTGCACCGCATAGCTGAGGTGTATCCCAAATTCACTGCCATCGCCGAGCAGTCGTTCAAACTGTGCCCGGTCTTCCGGAGTGGTAATTAACAGGATGTCGCGAATACCCGCCAGCATCAGTACCGACAGCGGATAGTAGATCATCGGTTTGTCGTAGACCGGCAGAAGTTGCTTTGATACTGCACGGGTTATCGGGTGTAACCGCGTGCCCGACCCTCCTGCTAAAATGATGCCTTTCATCGCTGCTCCTTACGCGGGTTTATTGCGATAAACCGAGGCGTTCGCCCTGATAGCGCCCCTCCAGAATGGCTTGCCACCAGGTGGGATTGGCCAGATACCATGCCACCGTTTTACGCATGCCGCTTTCAAAGGTTTCCTGCGGCACCCAGCCAAGTTCATGCGCAATTTTACTGGCATCAATGGCGTAGCGCTGATCGTGACCGGGGCGGTCAGTGACATAGGTGATCAGGTCGCGGTAATGCGCCAGCCCTGCAGGTTTCTGCGCTGCGGCCAGCTCTTCAAGCAGGCTGCAGATAGTTTCGACCACCTCAATATTGCGGCGCTCGTTATGACCACCAATATTATAGGTCTCGCCTGGCTTGCCCTGACTGACCACCTGATAGAGTGCACGGGCGTGATCTTCGACGTAGAGCCAGTCACGAATCTGCTGTCCGTTGCCATAAACCGGTAAGGCTTTTCCGTTCAGCGCATTAATAATGGTCAGCGGGATCAGTTTTTCCGGGAAATGGCAGGGACCATAGTTGTTTGAACAGTTGGTAACCAGCGTGGGCAGACCGTAGGTGCGCAGCCAGGCTCGCACTAAATGGTCGCTGCTTGCCTTACTGGCGGCGTAAGGACTGCTTGGCGCGTAAGGCGTAGTCTCGGTGAAATAAGTCTGGCTTTCATGCAAATCGCCAAAGACCTCATCGGTCGAAATATGGTGGAACAGAAAGGTGGTTTTGCGCGCGTTATCCAGGTTTTGCCAGTAAAAACGTGCGGCTTCCAGCAGTTGATAGGTCCCGACAATATTAGTCTCGATAAAGGCCACCGGCCCGTCAATCGAGCGATCAACATGGCTTTCAGCCGCAAGATGCATTACGCAGTCTGGCTGATGGCGGGCAAAAACCTGATCCAGCGCCGGGCGATCACAGATATCTACCTGCTCAAAACGAAAGCGGGACGAGTCGGCAACGCTGGCGATTGACGCCAGATTTCCGGCGTAGCTGAGTTTATCGACCACCACTACCTGATGTTCGGTTTCTGCGATCAGAAAGCGCACCAGCGCCGAACCGATAAACCCGGCACCGCCAGTGATCAGAAAGCGTTTCATCGCCAGACACCTTTGGTATCGACAATCCAGTTCTGCTGAACCTGAGTGGCCTCAATGGCGCGGAAGGCGCGGTGATCCACCAGCATCACCAGAATATCGGCCTGCGCCAGCGCCTGCTCGCTGGAGACCAGCTCAGCTTTGTCTGCCAGTACGTCAGCAAGCTGCGCAATGTGCGGTTCGACCACCCAGGTGGTGCCGCTATGCCACTCAGCAATCTTCTGCGCCACGCCCACTGCCGGACTTTCGCGCAGGTCATCGATATTGGGTTTAAAGGCCAGGCCAAAGCAGGCGATGGTCAGATCGCTGGCGCGCCTGCCAGTCTGCGTCAGGCAGTCCGCCAGCGCGGTTTTCACCTGGTCCAGCACCCACTGCGGCTTGGCATCATTGACCTCGCGTGCGGTGCGGATCAGACGGGCTAATTCAGGATTCTGCGCCACGATGAACCAGGGATCGACGGCGATACAGTGACCGCCGACGCCTGGACCCGGCTGCAGAATGTTGACACGCGGATGGCGATTCGCCAGCGCAATCAGCTCCCAGACGTTAATCTCCTGATCGGCACAGATCAGCGACAGCTCATTGGCAAAGGCGATGTTCACGTCACGGAAGCTGTTTTCTGTCAGCTTGCACATCTCGGCGGTACGGGCATTGGTTTCAACGCATTCCCCTTTTAAAAACAGCCGATAGAGCGCGCTGGCGCGGGCGGAACAGGCGGGCGTCATGCCGCCAATGACCCGGTCGTTATTAATCAGCTCAACCATCACCTGACCCGGCAGCACGCGCTCCGGGCAGTAGGCGATAAAAATATCGGGCGTCTCTCCGTGCTGCGGAAAGCGCAGGTCGGGACGCGCCGCAGCCAGCCATTCGGCCATTTTTTCGGTGCTGCCCACCGGTGAGGTTGACTCCAGAATCACCAGATCGCCTTTCTTCAGTACCGGCGCGATCGACTCCGCCGCGGCTTTCACAAAGCGGAGATCGGGTTGATGCGCATCTTTGAAAGGGGTCGGTACGGCGATAAGAAAGGCGTCGGCGGCTACCGGCTGCGTGGTGGCGCGCAGGTCACCACGCGTAACGGCGGCATGCACTACCTGATCTAAATCGGGTTCCACAATGTGAATCGCGCCACGATTGATAATTTCAACGGCGCGCGCGTTGATATCCACGCCCACCACTTTTTTTCCCTTTGAGGCAAAAACGGCTGCCGTCGGCAGCCCAATGTATCCCAGTCCAATCACGGAGATGGTTTCAAAACTCATAATTCGGCTCGGTTATCTTTTAAGGCTTGTAAAATACGACCACAGGCTTTGCCATCACCATACGGGTTATGGGCATGGCTCATCGCATGCCAGGCATCGTCGTCGCTCAGCAATTCGCCTACACTGGCTACGATTCTGGCGATATCTGTCCCCACTAGTTTAACGGTACCAGCATCAACCGCTTCAGGCCGCTCAGTAGTATCACGCATCACCAGCACCGGTTTACCCAGCGACGGGGCTTCCTCCTGAATGCCGCCAGAGTCAGTGAGGATGAGCCAGGCGCGGTTCATCAGCCAGACAAAAGGCAGATACTCCTGCGGTTCAATCAGGATGATATTTTCAATGCCACTGAGTATCCGGTTAACCGGCTCGCTGACGTTCGGATTGAGGTGCACCGGATAGACAATCTGCGTCTCGGGATGCTGGCGGGCAATCTGCGCCAGCGCGCTGCAGATACGCTCAAAGCCGCCACCAAAGCTTTCACGTCGGTGACCGGTGACCAGCACCAGTTTCTTATCCGGGTCGAGAAACGGGTATCGCGCTGCCAGCTGGGCATTCAGATTGCTGTCATCCAGCACCCGATCGCGAACCCACAGCAGCGCATCAATGACCGTATTGCCGGTCACGACAATGCGCACATCGGGCAGATTCTCCTGTAACAGATTCTGACGCGACCGTGAGGTGGGGGTGAAGTGCAGACGGGCAATATGGCCGGTGAGCTTGCGGTTACCCTCTTCCGGCCACGGCGAGGCGAGATCGCCGGTCCGCAGACCGGCTTCCACATGCCCGACGGGAATTTGCTGATAAAATGCCGCCAGGCTCGCCGCCAGCGTTGTTGTGGTGTCACCATGCACCAACACGATGTCCGGTTTGAAGTCGAGCAGCACGGTTTTCATGCCCTCTAAAATGCGGCAAGTGATCTCGGTCAGCCCCTGCTCAGGGCGCATAATATTGAGATCATAGTCCGGTTCCAGCTTGAACAGACGCAGCACCTGATCGAGCATTTCGCGATGCTGCGCAGTGACGCACAGTCGCGATTCAAAAGCGGGATCCTGCGCCAGCGCCTGAACCAGCGGCGCCATTTTGATCGCTTCCGGACGAGTACCAAATACGGTCAGAACTTTCACACTGTTTCTCTCAATTATGCGTGTCTGACATCAGACGCGGACGACGTGCCAGCGCCACTCCCGCGCCTGTTAATGCCCCAACGGCACCCCACATAATCATCATGAACAGACGTCGCGGACTGTCACGTGATACCGGCTCTTCCGGCGTACGCAGATAACGGTAGGTCTGGAACTTACTGTTCAGTTTTGGTCCGGTCTGCAGCGTGGTCAGCATTGCTCTGTTCTGATCATAGCTGATATCAAAGCTCGGACCGGTGGCGCGCAGGGTATCCAACTGTCCCTGTAAAACGGGCTGACCCAGCAGGAACAGGTCGCTGTCTGCCAGATTCTCACCCGCCTCACGCGTCTGTTTCTCATTGATGCCCTGCTGGCTGGCGATCTTCAGCGCCTGCTCCAGCCGATGTTGCTGGCGCTGGAACACCGCGTTAGCCACATCTTCCTGACGTTTCACCTGCGCCTGCAACTGGTCGGTACGCGCCCGCCAGGCACCTTTTAACTCATCATTCAGATGACGCGCGGTGCGCTCGCTGGCGTAGGCGATGTACTGACGCAGCAGGTTGTTGGCGTCGCCAGCGGTTTCTGCTTTGAGTTTGACGTTATCGGGCAGGTTATGTGCCGCGTCAGCGGGCGTGAACAGGATATTGCCGATCATATCGTCGAGCAGCGTGGCATCATTATGCGCATTGCCGGTTTTACGACTCTTGTAGTAATCCGTTTGCTGCCAGAACTCACGCCGCGTATCCCAGGAGGCAAGCTGCATAGTGAACTCCTGATACACCTGATCCATCACCGTAGGCGTAGGCGCAGCAAGCGTTAAGGCGTTGTTGCGTACATCCAGATTGGTCAGGAATTGCTGCTGCGCATAGTAAGAACCCAGCATGTTCACCGTCGGACGATCGGTGATTGCCGTGGTGCTCCAGACCTGTTTTAGCAGCAGTGTGGCCAGCCAGGCGACCAGAGAAAACAGCAGTGCAAGCCCGATGATCCAGCGCTTGCCACGCCATAAACGGCAGCAAAAGCTGCGAATATCCAGTTCGTTATCCACAACGTCAGAACGCATGGCAGAGTTATCCTTTATCAGCATCGGGTTCATTTGTTTTTTGCGTCGCGATGATGGCTCAGACGACGCTTGATGCGCCGGATACGTCGCGCCACGCGCCACGCATGTTTCAGGCAGTAGCCGTAAACCATAAAAGCCCCCAGGAACAGCAGCAGCATCACCCATTCCGGAATGAACGCCAGATATTCACCCAGCACACCAATACCTGCGAGGATGGCCGCCGCAACGGTAATCAGAACAAAGGCCTGACGTGAGCTAAAGCCAGCACGCATAATCAGATGGTGGATGTGCTGACGGTCAGCCGAAAACGGACTCATGCCTTTGCGCAGGCGGCGATACATAATCGCTACCATATCCATCAGGGGAATGGCGATGAGCCACAGTGCGGTGACGGGGGTAATGGGATGGCTCAGACCCTGCGTCGTTTCCAGCAGAATCCAGATAATGGTGAAACCGATCATGGTGCTGCCGGCATCGCCCATAAAGACTTTGAAACGGCGCCCAAGGAAGCCGAGGTTAAGCAGGATATAAGGCAGCGTGGCGGCAATCATCGCAAAACACCACATCGCAAGGCTGGTCTGGCCGTCGAAGTAGAGGATGATCCCCATGGCAGCAAAGGTGACCGAGGAGAGTCCGCCGAGCAGACCATCTATCCCATCCACCATATTAAAAGCGTTGATCGCGGCCCAGACGGCAAAAAGCGTCAGCACATAACCAAATGGCCCCACGATAAGTTCGAACGGGCCGACAATAAAGCCCAGACTGAGCAGATAGAGTTTTGCGCCAAACATCATCACCAGGGCAACAATGGCCTGCACCACTGCGCGGATTTTAACGCTGATATCGAAACGGTCATCCAGTGCGCCAACCAGCACCAGGACACCGGCACAGCCCAGATAGAGCAGCGCGTGTGGCAGGTAGTAGTTGGTAATGGCAAACGTAAAGCAGATACCTGCGAACACAGAAATGCCGCCCACCAACGGAATTGCGCCATGATGGCGTTTACGTGAGTTAGGCTTATCAACTAAACCAATTTTTTTAGCTGCTTTTCGAGCAAAAAAGAGGAAAGCCAGGGAAAAGAGAAAAATTAAACCAAGCTCAGTACTCATAGTGAGTAAATTCACGTTAAACGCTCTCAGCTAACATCCCGCACAACAATACGCGAAAATACGCGCCGATCGCTGTGTCAGATTCCGAATTCTGCATAAAGAGACAGACGAACGGTTAAACGTTCGCCATCGCTACCACAGTCATTATAAATGCTCCTGCCAGTGTTCAATCCTATAGCTCACAAATGAAAAACGCCACGTTGAGACGTGGCGTAAGGTCGATTTTCTGCGCATCTGGATTAAAAAAGCCGAATCTGTGGTTCGGCCTGGCAGTATCGGATTAAGAACGCTTCATCATGTCGAAGAATTCATCATTGGTTTTGGTCATCGCCAGCTTGTTGATGAGGAATTCCATTGCGTCGATTTCGCCCATCGGGTGAATAATCTTACGCAGGATCCACATCTTCTGCAGCTCTTCCTGAGAGGTTAGCAGCTCTTCTTTACGCGTACCGGAACGGTTGTAATCAATCGCCGGGAAGACACGTTTTTCAGCAATTTTACGGGCGAGGTGCAGTTCCATGTTACCGGTACCTTTAAACTCTTCGTAAATCACTTCATCCATCTTCGAACCGGTATCAACCAGCGCGGTCGCGATGATGGTCAGGCTACCGCCCTCTTCCACGTTACGTGCAGCACCAAAGAAACGCTTTGGACGATGCAGGGCGTTGGCATCCACACCACCGGTCAGGACTTTACCTGAAGCAGGAACCACGGTGTTGTAGGCACGCGCCAGGCGTGTGATGGAGTCGAGCAGGATGATAACATCTTTTTTGTGTTCGACCAGACGCTTGGCTTTCTCGATAACCATTTCAGCAACCTGAACGTGACGTGAGGCTGGCTCATCAAAGGTTGAGGCGATAACTTCACCTTTCACCAGACGCTGCATCTCGGTAACTTCTTCCGGGCGCTCGTCGATTAGCAGCACCATCAGCACGCAATCCGGGTAGTTATATGCCAGGCTCTGCGCGATGTTCTGCAGCAGCATAGTTTTACCGGCTTTCGGTGGTGCAACGATCAGACCACGCTGGCCACGACCGATCGGCGAGGCCAGATCGAGTACGCGGGCGGTTAAATCTTCCGTTGAGCCATTACCCCGCTCCATACGCAGACGTTTATTTGCGTGCAGCGGCGTGAGGTTTTCGAACAGAATCTTATTACGCGCGTTTTCTGGTTTGTCGTAATTAACTTCATTAACTTTCAGCAGCGCAAAATAGCGTTCACCTTCTTTTGGTGGACGGATTTTGCCGGAAATGGTGTCACCAGTGCGGAGGTTGAAGCGACGGATTTGGCTGGGGGAAACGTAGATATCATCAGGTCCGGCGAGGTAGGAGCTGTCTCCGGAACGGAGGAATCCAAATCCATCCTGAAGGATCTCCAGCACGCCATCACCGAAGATGTCTTCGCCGCTTTTCGCGTGCTGCTTCAGGATTGAAAAGATAATGTCCTGCTTGCGCATGCGAGCCTGATTTTCCAGCCCCATATTTTCGCCGAGAGTAATCAGCTCAGCAACCGGCGTATTCTTTAATTCGGTAAGATTCATAGTGATGGGTTCTTAAACTCGGGGTAATACTCGGAATGTTTTTCGTGAATGGTATGGCAACTAATCCATGCCGTTAATGGCTCTTTTCGGCTCTTCCCGACGATCATTGTATGGAATGGCGATCGGTATGCAGGGAGATGTCCGAATGTGATGCCAGAGTTGGAGCTAACCGTAAGATTGTTGAACCGTTCTATCTTTATAAGGTACAGGGCGACAGGCTTCAACAAGGGAAAACTTTAAGATGCTAACTACAAGGTAAGTTCGTAATGCAGTGTTGGTAACTTAGCACGCCTGAAAGCGAACGTCCAGCAGCGGGAGATAAATTCACTACTGCCAGACGTTCAGCCCTGAATTACGCCAGATTGGCGTTCAGGAACTCTTTCAGCTGGCCTTTAGACAGCGCGCCCACTTTGGTCGCGGCGACTTCGCCATTTTTAAACAGCAGCAGCGTCGGGATACCACGAATGCCATACTTCGGTGCCGTGCCTGGGTTATCATCAATATTCAGCTTAGCGATGGTCAGCTTGCCATCATACTCTTCTGCAACTTCATCAAGGATTGGCGCGATCATTTTGCAAGGACCACACCATTCAGCCCAGAAATCTACCAGTGTAACGCCATCGGCTTTCAGCACGTCGGTGTCGAAACTGTCATCAGTCAGATGAACGATTTTATCGCTGCTCATGTTTTACTCCACAAGATTATGCCTGGCGAATTGGCGTAAAATATACCAATGTTGGTTGACTTTATTTCATCGGATACGCTTTCGTAAAGCGATAGTAAGCTGATATTCTACCACACTATGAGCAAAACACACTTAACTGAACAGAAGTTTTCCGACTTCGCCCTGCACCCAAAAGTGGTGGAAGCCCTTGATACTAAAGGCTTTCAGTACTGCACGCCGATTCAGGCGTTAGCTCTGCCTTTTACGCTTTCAGGGCGTGATGTTGCAGGCCAGGCGCAAACCGGTACCGGCAAAACGATGGCGTTTCTGACGTCAACGTTTCATCATCTTCTCTCTCATCCTGCGGCGGAAGGTCGTCAGGTTAACCAGCCACGGGCATTAATTCTTGCGCCGACGCGTGAACTTGCTGTGCAGATTCATGCGGATGCCGAACCCCTTACCGCTTCAACCGGCCTGAAACTGGGTCTCGCCTATGGCGGAGACGGTTATGATAAACAGCTAAAAGTGCTGGAGCAGGGCGTTGATATTCTGGTGGCCACCACCGGTCGCCTCATCGACTATGCGAAACAGAATCACGTTAACCTCGGTGCCATTCAGGTCATGGTGCTGGACGAAGCCGATCGCATGTTCGATCTCGGCTTTATTAAAGATATTCGCTGGCTGTTCCGTCGTATGCCGCCTGCTACCCAGCGTCTGAGCATGCTGTTCTCCGCGACCCTTTCCTACCGCGTCCGTGAACTGGCATTTGAGCACATGAACAGTGCTGAATATGTGGAAGTAGAACCGGAGCAAAAAACTGGTCATCGCATTCAGGAAGAGCTTTTCTATCCGTCTAACGAAGAGAAAATGCGCCTGTTGCAGACCCTGCTGGAAGAAGAGTGGCCCGATCGCGCCATTATCTTCGCCAATACCAAGCACCGCTGTGAAGATATCTGGGGCCACCTGGCAGCGGATGGACACCGTGTCGGCCTGCTGACCGGCGACGTTGCTCAGAAAAAGCGCCTGCGCATTCTGGATGACTTCACCAAAGGCGATGTGGATATTCTGGTCGCCACTGACGTGGCTGCCCGTGGTCTGCACATTCCAGCGGTTACCCATGTCTTTAACTACGATCTGCCAGATGACTGTGAAGATTACGTTCACCGCATTGGCCGTACCGGCCGTGCGGGCGCCAGCGGACATTCTATCAGCCTGGCCTGCGAAGAGTACGCGCTGAATCTGCCTTCGATTGAAGAGTACATTGGCCATAGCATTCCGGTCAGTAAGTACAGCAGCGAAGCGTTGTTAACAGATTTACCGCCGCCTAAGCGTCTGCAACGTAGCCGTTCCGGCAATGGCCCGCGTCGCGGGGGGAATAACGCCAATCGTCGCGGTGCTCCACGCAACAACAACCGTAAACGTTCAGGTTAGGCCACCATGCTAAGCGCGTCGTCACTTTATGCAGCGATTGATTTAGGATCTAACAGCTTTCATATGCTGGTGGTGCGCGAGGTCTCTGGCAGTATTCAGACCATTGCAAAAATTAAGCGCAAGGTTCGCCTTGCTGCCGGTCTGGATAAAAATAACCTGTTGTCAGCCGACGCCATGTCACGTGGCTGGCAATGTCTCAGACTGTTTTCTGAACAGCTGCAGGATATCCCCTCCGATCAGATTCGCGTGGTGGCAACCGCCACGCTGCGTCTGGCCGGCAATGCGCAGACATTTCTCGACACCGCTCAACAGATTCTCGGCTGTCCCATCAACGTGATCAGCGGTGAAGAAGAGGCGCGTCTGATTTATCAGGGCGTGGCACATACCACAGGCGGCTCCGACCAGCGTTTAGTGGTCGATATCGGTGGCGGCAGCACCGAGCTGGCAACCGGCGATGGCTCGCATGCGTCGGTGTTGTTCAGTCTCTCGATGGGCTGCGTGACGTGGCTGGAGCGCTTCTTCAGCGATCGTCATCTGGCAAAAGAGAATTTTGACCAGGCTGAGCTGGCGGCACGTGAGATGATCCAGCCCATTGCCGCGCAGTTGCGTGAGCAGGGCTGGCAGGCCTGTGTCGGTGCATCAGGTACGGTTCAGGCGCTGCAGGAGATCATGGTGGCGCAGGGCATGGATGAGCGCATCACACTGAGTAAACTGCAGCAGCTAAAGCAGCGAGCCATTCAGTGCGGCAAACTGGAAGAGCTGGAAATCGAAGGGCTGACGCTGGAACGGGCGCTGGTGTTTCCCAGTGGCCTGTCGATCCTGATCGCCATCTTTCAGGAACTCAGCATCGATAGCATGACGCTGGCGGGCGGCGCGCTGCGTGAAGGTCTGGTCTACGGCATGCTGCATCTGCCCATCGACCGCGATATCCGGACCCGCACACTGCACAACGTCCAGCGGCGTTTCAGCATTGATGTGGAGCAGGCAGATCGTGTGCGTCAGCTGGCAGAGTGCTTTTTCCGTCAGGTTTCCACGCTGTGGAAGCTGGATCAGCGCTGTCGTGAGTTGCTGCTCAGCGCCTGTGCGATCCACGAAATCGGTTTGAGCGTCGACTTCCGTCATGCGCCACAGCATGCGGCGTATCTGGTGCGTCACCTCGATCTTCCTGGCTTCACACCGGCGCAGAAGAAGCTGCTGGCCTGTTTATTGCAAAACCAGAGAGGCAGCATCGACCTGGCTTTGCTGACTCAGCAAAATGCCCTGCCGCCGCGTCTGGCAGAACGGATGTGCCGTCTACTGCGGCTGGCGATTATTTTCTCCACCCGCCGGCGCGATGACACCCTGCCTGCGGTGCGGCTACAGGCAGACGATGATGCCCTGCATCTGACCCTGCCCGCTGGCTGGCTGGAGGCCCATCCACTGCGCAGTGAGCTGCTGGAGCAGGAAAGCCATTATCAGTCTTACGTCCACTGGTTATTAACCCTGTCGTAATCGCACTCGCGTGAGGCGAATATTCTTCGCCTCCAGCACCGGTTTAACTCTTTTTCGCCTTATCCAGCATCGCTCTCAGACCGGCGACCCGGCTCTGCCCGGTTTTCATCCGCTCCTCCGCACTAACCACTTTGCGCTCAGTCTCCCATTGCAGATCGTCCTGCGGCAGCTCCAGTAGAAAACGGCTCGGTTCAGGGCGAATTAACTCGCCATATTGCCGGCGTTCGCGACACAGGGTAAAAGTCAGCTCTTTCTGCGCCCTTGTGATCCCGACATAAGCCAGGCGACGCTCCTCTTCGATATTGTTCTCATCGATGCTGCTCTGATGCGGCAACAGTCCCTCTTCCATGCCCACCAGGAACACATAGGGGAACTCCAGACCTTTGGAGGCGTGCAGCGTCATCAGCTGCACCTGATCCAGCTCTTCATCGCTTTCGCCGCGCTCCATCATGTCGCGCAGGGTAAAGCGCGTCACCACCTGCGCCAGCGTCATTGGCTCATCGATATCGCTGCCTTCCAGCATTTCGGTCATCCACTGAAACAGCGTGTTGACATTCTTCATCCGCATTTCTGCGGCTTTCGGACTGCCGGAAGTTTCGAACAGCCAGCTTTCGTAGTCGATGCCGCGAATCAAATCGCGCACTGCGTTCACCGGCTCACGTTCGGTTAGCTGGATAATCTCATTCAGCCAGTGGGTAAACCGCTGCAGATGTTCCAGACCACGACCACTCAGCGTCTGCCCCAGGCCGACATCAAAACTGGCGTTAAACAGGCTTTTACTGCGCAGGTTTGCCCATTCACCGAGCTTTTGCAGCGTGGCCGGGCCAATCTCGCGGCGCGGCGTATTGACGATGCGCAGAAACGCGCTGTCATCCTCAGGATTGGTCAGTACACGTAGATAGGCGAGGAGATCCTTGATTTCGGGCCGCGAGAAAAACGACGTACCACCCGAGATGCGATAAGGGATGCGGTTCTGCATCAGAAACTTTTCAAAGGTCCGTGACTGATGGTTGCCACGGTAAAGAATCGCGTAATCTTTGTACTGCGTCCGGTTGATAAAGTGATGCGCGATGAGTTCACCGGTGACCCGTTCCGCCTCATGCTCTTCGCTGTTGGCCGTCAGCACTTTCAGCTCGCTGCCCTGACCCAGCTCTGAAAACAGCCGTTTCTCAAATACGTGCGGGTTATTGGCAATCAGGATATTCGCCGCTTTCAATATGCGCTGCGAAGAGCGGTAGTTCTGCTCCAGTTTCACCACCTCCAGCGCCGGAAAATCCTGGTTCAGCAGCACCAGGTTCTGCGGCCGCGCACCGCGCCAGGAGTAGATTGACTGATCATCATCACCCACCACCGTGAAGCGCGCCCGCGCGCCAACCAGCAATTTGACCAGCTCATACTGGCTGGTGTTGGTATCCTGATACTCATCCACCAGCAGATAGCGGATACGCTGCTGCCAGCGTTCACGCACCTCCTGATTACGCTGCAGCAGCAGCGTCGGCAGCAGGATCAGGTCGTCGAAATCCAGCACGTTGCACGACTTAAGATGTTGACTGTAAAGGGCATAGCAGTGGGCAAAAATAGTATCCTGCTGCGAGCGCGCCAGCGCAGCGGCACCCTGTGGATCGATCAGATCATTTTTCCAGTTCGAGATGGTGGAGATGAGCTGCTGTAATAGCGTCTTATCCTCTTCCAGCCACTCTTTTGTCAGCTCTTTCAGCAGGGCAAGCTGATCCTGATCGTCGAACAGCGAGAAGTTCGACTTCATGCCCAGCGCCGCCGTTTCGCGCTTGATGATCTCCAGTCCCAGGGTATGGAAGGTCGAGATTAGCAAGCCGCGCGCCTCTTTACGGCCCAGCGTCTGCGCCACACGCTCTTTCATTTCGCGCGAGGCTTTATTGGTAAAGGTCACCGCGGCGATATGGCGCGCCTGATAGCCGCATTCACGAATCAGATGGGCGATTTTATTGGTAATCACGCGGGTTTTGCCCGATCCCGCGCCCGCCAGCACCAGACAGGGACCGGTAACAAATTCGACGGCACGTTGTTGGCTGGGGTTTAAACGCATAGGAGAAATCGCCTGATTGAATCAAAAGAAAGGGGTTTATACTGGGCGGCAATTATACACAACCGAGATACCAACATGGCGAAAACCGCGGCGGCTTTACACATCCTGGTCAAAGAGGAAGCGCTGGCAAAAGAGATTCTGGCGAAACTGGCGAAAGGTGGCAATTTCCAGCAGCTGGCAAAGAAACACTCAACCTGTCCTTCCGGTCGCAATGGTGGCGATCTGGGCGAGTTCCGTCAGGGACAGATGGTGCCGGCCTTTGATAAAGCGGCCTTTACCTGCCCGCTGCTGACGCCTTACGGGCCGGTAAAGACCGGCTTTGGTTATCACATTATCAAAGTGCTCTATCGCAACTAATTACTTCTTCTGCTTCATCTGCTGCAGTACGTTGCTGCACTGATTGTCTTCATTATCACTTGGAGAGATCAGTGCCAGCAGCGCCGCCGCCGGCCCCACTACCGCGCCCAGCGCTACGGCCGCTGCACCACGTGCCAGCAGCGGCCCCGCTTTCACCCCCGCATCGGGATTTTTAAAGGTGCCGCGCACATAGAGCGGTGAGCGCAGCGTAACGATACGGATGCCCTTACTTTCCGGATTTACCGAAAGATCCAGCCGCTCACTGGCGAAGTTAGCGTTGCCTGACACATTGATAATCGCGTTCTCGGTATCAAATACAAACAGGTTGGGCAGCGCCACACCATTCTGCAATTTGATGTCAGTGGCTGCACAGTTGATGCGCACCTGATCATCGCCAAACAATTTCCCAACCACGTAGTTACCAACGTTGAGTCCGGCGATCTCCATCAGGCTACGGCTGATTAGACCATCATTCATCA
The DNA here is from genome assembly GCF_037152305.1 of Pantoea sp. AS142. NCBI lineage: Bacteria > Pseudomonadati > Pseudomonadota > Gammaproteobacteria > Enterobacterales > Erwiniaceae > Pantoea > Pantoea sp. AS142. The sequence continues at coordinate 74,244 of NZ_JBBCMO010000008.1, forward strand.
GCAGCTTGAGTTGACCATTGCTGGTCGCCAGCAGATCGGCCACTGAGTTACCGGTACCGGTAAAGCTGGCATCGCCGTTGAGCTGGCCGAGACTGTTCTGCATCGCCTGCACATCCGGGAACAACTGACGCAAACGCAGTTTACGCGCATGTATGTCAATACGACCGCGCATCGGCGAGTGATCCCCCTCCAGCCGGAGGGTACTATTGAGATTGCCACCCGCAACACCAAAGCGCAGCGGGTCCAGCAGGAGATCCCCGTTTTTCAGCTGTAAGTGGGTGTAGAGATCGCTTAACGGCAGTGAATTGCTGTGTTCGATGCGTTTGCCGCTGAACTTCACATCGGCATCCATCACGTCCCAGTTTTTCGTGTCGAATTTATCGTGCGGCAGCACACGGTCGGCTGGCTGATTCGATTTCTCACCACGCCGGGCTTTAGCCTGAGCAGTTTTATCACTGCCTTTACCGGAGTCCACACCAATCAGCGGCCCCAGATCGGCCATGCGCAGCTGCTCAGAGGTCAGTTCGCCATTGAGTGTCGGGCGTGGTTTGACCTGACTGTAGATGAGTGAGCCATGAATATCGCTGTCGCCAATATGTCCGTTGAATTTCTCATAGCGGTAGACCGCGCCCTTTTCGCCACTGAATTTAGCAATCAGATGGCCATCGGTTTCATAAGGCGGTGTATCAGGTAACAGGACGCCAGTCAGACCATAGAGATTCGCCAGCGTATCGCCCGAGAAGCGCAGCCGCACATTCAGTCCGCCGAGGTTCATCGGATCCTGGATACCGCCGGTCACCTGAACGCGCGTGGTGCCGTTGCGCAGATCGGCCTGAATCGGGAAAGGGGTGTTCTGGCTGCGCAGCGAAAGCATACCGCCCGTCTTGCCCTCACCGCTGAGTTTCTCGTTATTGTAGGTGCCGCTGGCCTGCCAGCCAAAGACAAAGTCGCCCGCCCCCTTCTGTTGATCATTGCCCCCGGCAATCTGCGCATAAGGCACCGGTTTACCCAACGGATTAACCTGCACCGTGACATCTGCACGGTTAACGGCATCGCGATAACGGATTTGCCCCTGATCAAACAGAATATTATCCAGACGGAAGGACCATGCAGACGGCGCGGCGTTCTTTTCATCCTTGTCACTGCTGGCGAGATCGAACGTCCAGTTGTTCTTCTTATCGGCGGTCTGGATAAGCCGGGCATCGGGCCGCTGCAGCTTAATCCACGGGATAAAGAGCTCTTTGTGCAGCAGCGACAGCGGTGCCAGCGTGGCGTCGACCCGCTGCAGATGCACCATGGTGACATCAGAAATGTCGGGAGGATTACCCAGCATGATATCTTCCGCATGCACCTGCGGCCACGGCACCCAGCGCCGCCACCCCGACTCGTCGCGATTTCGTGCCCAGTTGATACCCAAATCCCCCCGTATCGCAAAGGGACGGTTTAATTCTGTAGAGACTTTCTGATTGATGGTGGGCTTCAGACGATTCCAGTCAAAGGTCGCGATAACGACGATAATCACCACGATCAATAACACCAGAATTCCTGCTACCCAACTGACTATTTTCCCGGTACGCGACATGACACTTTCTCCTTGCACATTCACGGTCTGCGTTAAAGATAGTCGAGACCACGGGCAACGGCATCAGGGAAGATGGATAGTGAGATGATTCAATTCAGAAAAGGGGGACCGGACGCGAAAAGTTGTAGTCCTGTGCAGCGATAGCTGGCGATGTTTTGACCTGCTGCCACAGCTTTTCCGTGTCTACGCCTTCAGAAATCACGCCGTTGCAGTCGCGATCGATCAGCGCCAGCAGCATTGAAACAGGCTCCGCCCTTCATCAATAGTGCCAGGCAGAATAAACAGGTCACGCGATAGCCTGGTGTAATCAACACTTATCAGTAATGCCTGTGCTAACGAAAGGAACAACCTGGCCATATGAAAATGGGGATTCTATCAGCCGTTTCGTTAGCATCATCGGCACAACGGGTCGGAATTAGCCGCTCTTATCCGACAGATCGGGACTATTTCTCACTACATGGTAAATTAAAACGGCGTTTTAAAATCATTGACGTCTGCCATACCAGGCGCGAGACTAACGCGATATTTCACTACAGGTCTGAAACCATGACGCAAAAGAAAATTGCCATCATTGGCGAATGCATGATTGAGCTGTCCGAAAAGGGTGAGAACATTAAACGTGGCTTTGGTGGCGATACGCTCAACACGGCCGTTTATCTTGCCCGCCAGGTTGATGGGCAGCAGTTGCAGGTCGATTATGTGACTGCGCTGGGTACGGATTCGTTCAGCGATCAGATGATCGCAGCCTGGCAGCAGGAGAAGGTCAATACTGACCTGATTCAGCGCCTCGACAATAAAATGCCAGGCCTGTATGTGATTGAAACCGATGCCGAAGGCGAGCGCACCTTCTGGTACTGGCGCAGCGATGCCGCTGCGCGTTACTGGCTCGACAGCCCGCAATCTGCAGAGATAGCCGAACAGCTGTCGCATTACGATTATCTCTACCTTAGCGGCATCAGCCTGGCGATTCTGCCGCCTGCCAGCCGTGAGAAGCTGATGAGTCTGCTGGCCCGCTGTCGCGCTAATGGCGGCAAAGTGATTTTTGACAACAACTATCGTCCGCGTTTATGGGCCGATCAGGCCAGCGCGCAGGCCGCTTATCGCGCCATGCTCAACTGCACCGATATTGCCTTCCTGACACTGGATGATGAACATCTGCTCTGGGGCGAACAGCCACTGGATGACGTTATCGCGCGTACCCGTCAGGCGGGTGCCAGCGAAATAGTGATTAAGCGCGGTGCAGACTCCTGCCTGGTAGCCACTGGCGATACGCCACTGATTGATGTGCCTGCGGTACGGCTGGCGAAAGAGAAAGTGATCGATACCACTGCCGCCGGTGATTCGTTCAGTGCCGGTTATCTGGCACGCCGTCTGACTGGCGCCTCTGTAGAAGCCGCCGCGCAGCGTGGACACCTGACCGCCAGTACCGTCATTCAGCATCGTGGCGCCATTATTCCGGCAGAGGCGATGCCGGATTAATCCGCCTCCTGTCAGGGGATTATTTTGTCTGGTGTAGCGAACCAGACCGATTATCCCCTCTTATTTCCCGGCAACAGAATACGGGCTAAATTTCGGTTAACAAAGCAACCTGTTCCAGCTATTTACGTTAAGCCAAAAATTTATCGTAAATGATCGTACAAGCACACAAACCCTCTTCAGCAGTTCTTATAAATTATCCAACAATATTAACCCGTTATATCGAACCTCCTCTCACCAGGCATAGTCCTAATCTGTCCGTTTTTGCCCTTTTCGGATGGACGATCGCCTGAAAAAAGACCATCTTTTAATCAACAACAGCAGGACGCTGTTCTCTCCGGCCGCGAACAAAAAAATTAAAATATCCCCCGCATCAGGATCTATTTATGCACACAGAAATTATTAATACCTGGCCACACGGTGATGCGCCAGGCGCCAGCGATTCGCGCGCACAGCCGCAGATTGTCGACATGGCAAAAGAGTATGAGCCTTACGATCGCGCAGCCACCGGCGTGCGTTGCCCGGAGATGGCGATCTGGCATCCGGTAGAATCAAATGGAATTACTCTGCTGGTCGCACCGGGCGGTGGCTATCAGCGCGTGATGATCGATCGTGAAGGCAGCGCCCTGGCGACCTTTTTTACCTCTATGGGCTACACCCTTGCAGTAATGACTTATCGCCTGCCCTATGACGGTCATCACGAAGGCCCTGACGCGCCGCTGGCCGATGCGCAGCGTGCCGTTCGCGTCCTGCGTGAACGGGCGCAGCGCGGCCTGAACGGTAAATACATTGTCATGATGGGCTTTTCGGCCGGCGGCCATTTGACTGCCAGTCTGGGTACGCGTTTCGCCGAGAAACTTTATCCGGTGCAGGATAGCGCAGAAAACTTCTCGCCGCGTCCGGATGCGCTGGTACTGGTTTATCCGCTGATCAGCATGCGTGACGGCATCGCGCATGAAGGTGCAAGAACCCGTCTGCTGGGTGCCTGGCCCGATCAGAAAACCATTGAAGCCTATTCAATGGAAACCCGGGTTCATCCGCTGGTGCCGCCGACGCTGTTGATCCACGCCGCCGACGATGATTCCGTGTCAGTCAATCACAGCATGGCGTTTTTCGGCGCGCTACGTGAGCATAACGTCCCGGCAGAAGTGCATTTCTATCAAAAAGGCGGGCACGGATTTGGTATCCGTGGCGTGGCAGATTTGCCCCTCGCCAGCTGGCCGATGTTAGTGACCGAGTGGCTCAGGGCAAAAACCTGACGTTAAGCCGCTGGGGGAACGTCTTTGACGTTGCTATCCGGCGGACTGGCTTCATTGCTGGTCGCCGGTGCCGCGGGTGGCGCCATCACTTTGTCCCAGTTGTTTTGCAGGATCTTCACGTTGGTTTCCGCTTCGCCTTCCGGTTGAATCAGGACCATCATCAGTTCCTGCGTCAGCTGCTGACGCAGCTCCTGATTTAACTGTTCACGGGTCAGACCGGCCAGGAAAGTCTGACGTAGCTTTTGATACTGCTCAGGCGCGATATCGACCACGGCGTTCTGCTGAGAGCGCAGGCGCTGACTCATCAGCACATCGGTATCGGTGCGGGCATAGGTGGTAAACAGCTTGTTCAGCTCCAGCAACTTCTGCGCCATCAGCGCATCAAATTCCTCCTGCGGTAAGCCTTTATCGCGCACGTTTGCCAGCTCATGCGCCACCAGGTTCATATTCTGCGCCAGATTTTCGTTGCGCCCATCCATGTTGATGGAGCACTGCGCACGCTGAAAGAGCACGCGGCAATCAAATCCGACCTGTATGCCCTGCGCCTTGCTGTCACTGAGCGCGCGCTGGACATGCCAGAACAGTGCTTCACGAGCCAGATCGCCCTGCCAGTAACGCTGCAGATTCTGGGAGTCACGAATCGGTTGCCACGGCGTATCCCACACCAGCGAGAGACGATCCTGCGTCATGTTGCCGCTGACCAGATTCACCGGCTCGTGCGGCAGCGGCGACAGGGTTGGCAGTGGCGCAGGCGTTTCACGTTTGCCGGTTAACGCTGAGAAAGTTTTGTTGATCTGCTCAGAGAGGTTACGACTGTCGACATTCCCCACCACGTAAAGCGTCATCGCATCCGGGGTATACCACTGACGATAAAAACCGTTGAGCTGGGTTAAATCGACCGGCGCGCGCGGAAGCGCAGCCGGGTCGTGCGCCAGCAGCGCGGAGCCTTTCAGGCGGTAGCGCCACCAGACATCCTGGGGATCTTTCGGCCAGGTCGCCACCGGATCAGACGCGGCCAGCGCGGTGTTGACCACCTCTTCGGTGAGGGTCATGTTGCCTGCCGTGGCCGCCAGCCAGTTCAGCGCTTCTTTTAGCAGCTCGGGGCGGTTATTCGGCAGACTCAGATTATATTGGGTGGAATCATAGGAGGCGATCACGGGCGGCAGCGGATGCTGAGGATCCATCGCCTGTTGCCATAGCGCACGCTGCTGATGGTTATCGAGCGCGGTGTTATGGACCATCGCCAGACGCGGCAACAGATGGCTAAAGCCGGTCTGTTGCGCACTCTCCACCAGCGAACCGGTATTCACCACCAGCCGCAGTTCAATACGGTCACTGGGGCGTTGCGGTGTGGCCAGTAACTGCCAGTTAAATCCATTATCCAGCTTGCCTTCCTGCCAGGCCGGATCCGGTTGCAGCGTTTCTGCCTGGAGACCAAAGCTGCTTGCCAGCACTAATCCACCAACCAAAAGCCGAAGTCTGGTGCCCTGCATGTGAACCCCTACTCAAATAATTCAAATATCGTTATCACTGGCGCATATTGCCGCTGTTATTAACGATTCGGCTGGCGCCGAATCGCGCTGTTATCCAACAACAAAGTGTTTGACCACAGGAAGCTCAGGATGTCGCGCAACGAAGTGAAAAACGTCAAAAAAAACAAGTAGGGTTTATTATGCAAATGCCCGCTGTCAGGGCAAGCGACAGCGAGCATTTGTGGGGATTTAAGTGAAATTCAATGATTAAATTGAAGATTCAGACGCTTTATTCTCCTTATTCCGGCCTGCCAGCGTGTCGGTCAGCTGTTTATGATCCAGCTGATCGACCCACTTCGCCACCACCACGGTCGCCACACCATTACCGATCAGGTTGGTCAGCGCACGGGCTTCGGACATAAAGCGGTCGATACCAAGAATGAGCGCCAGACCCGCCACCGGCAGATGTCCCACCGCAGAGAGCGTTGCCGCCAGCACGATGAATCCGCTACCGGTTACGCCAGCCGCACCTTTTGAGGAGAGCAGCAGCACCACCAGCAGCGTAATCTGATGGAAAATATCCATGTGCGCATTGGTCGCCTGAGCAATAAATACCGCCGCCATGGTCAGGTAAATCGACGTGCCGTCGAGATTAAAGGAGTAACCAGTGGGTATCACCAACCCTACCACCGATTTCTTACAGCCCAGCTTCTCCATCTTATCCAGCATGCGCGGCAGCGCTGACTCGGAAGAGGAGGTGCCCAGCACAATCAGCAGCTCTTCTTTGATGTAGGCGATGAACTTAAAGATGCTGAATCCCGCAAACAGACGTGCAATCAGCCCCAGCACAATCACCACAAACAGAATACAGGTGATGTAGAAGCAGATAATCAGCTGGCCGAGCTGCACCAGTGATCCCACGCCATACTTACCGATAGTGAACGCCATCGCGCCAAATGCGCCTATCGGCGCCAGACGCATAATCATGTTGATGATACCGAAAATCACTTTTGAGAAGTTTTCAATTACGTTGAAAATGAGCGTGCCGGAGTTACCCATACGATGCAGGGCAAAACCAAACAGAATGGCAAACAGCAGCACCTGCAGAATATTGCCGCTGGCAAAGGCGCCAATCACGCTATTGGGGATCACATCCAGCAGGAAGGCGACGATACCCTGCTGTTCTGCCTGCTGGGCGTAAATCGCCACGGCTTTGGCATCCAGCGTGGCAGGGTCAACGTTCATCCCGGCACCTGGCTGCATCACATTCACGACAATCAGGCCGATCATTAGCGCGATGGTGCTGACAATTTCAAAATAGAGCAGTGCAACCGCACCGGTCCGTCCTACCGCTTTCATACTCTCCATGCCAGCAATGCCGGTCACCACGGTACAGAAAATTACCGGGGCGATAATCATCTTGATTAATTTAACAAAGCCATCTCCCAGCGGCTTCATCTGGGTCCCTAACTCTGGATAAAAATGACCTAACAAAACGCCGATGCCAATCGCCATCAGCACCTGGAAATAAAGGCTTTTAAAAAGTGAGGTTTTCATAAACAGGTGTCCACTAACGCCGTGAGGTGATGTTGTCGGATTCGTTATTGTGACTGGCGGGCAACAGAGGTGGCGCCTGACAGTAACCCGAAAATAACACTCTGTTTACGTGATTAATACAGGGTGACAAACGCCCAGGAAATGATACCGACGTAATTCTGAACTGAAACGCTTCAGCACGGGGTTTTGTAACTAAAATTCTCGCAAAATCAATGAATCAGGCCATTATTGCGACAATGAGGCGTTTTCAATCCACGAATGATTGAATCGGCTCAGTGGTAGCGCTTCAGCATAGAGATAACCCTGCCCGATAGAGATACCGCGCGCCAGCAGCCAGTCACGCTGCTCCGCTGTTTCCACACCTTCGGCAATCACCTCCAGTTGGATAATCTCGGCGATGGCCGCTACGATGCAGACCATCGTGTCGTCATGCGGCAGCGCCGCCACAAAGCTGCGATCCATCTTCAGCTTGTTAACCGGCAACGCTTTCAGCTGATGCAGATAGTTAAGGTTGGAGTAGCCCATGCCGAAATCGTCCAGCGCGACCGCCACGCCGGTCTGTTGCAACATGCGCAGCATCGACATCGCCTGTTCCGCATCTTCAAGCTGAGCCGTTTCCGTCACTTCCAGCACCAGAGTGCCGGGTGTGATGCTGTGACGCGTCAGCAGAGATTGCAGATGAGAAACCACGCCCGTGTCCCGCAGTTGCACAGCGGAGATATTTACACTCAGCGGCAGCATAATGCCCTGTCGCTGCCAACCGGCCAGAATGCGGCACGCCTCTTCAAACACCCAGCGGCCAAGCGCGCTAATCACGCCAATCTCTTCCGCAGTGGCAATAAACTCTTCGGTCAGACCGTAACTGCCGTCTGGCTGGCGCATTCGCAGCAGCGCTTCCGCGCCGGTTAACGCGCCGGTGCGCATATCGACCTGGGGTTGCAGGTAGAGGGCGAACTGCTCATCGTGCAGCCCCTGCAAAATGTCATGCTCCTGGGTCAGACGTTTCTGCGCACGCTCGGTCAGCGCGGCGTCAAAGAACAGAATCTGATTTTTGCCCTGATGACGTGCCGACATCATCGCTGAGGTGGCACGGTCAAGCAGCTCATTAGCGCCCAGCGGCTGATCGTCGCGCAGCGCCAGACCGATGCTGAGGTTAGGGCGCAATTGCAGCTGATGCAGGTTGACCGGCTGATTAAGACGAATCATCAGGTTGCGAGCCAGGCGCAGCGCGCGAAACGGATTACTGGCGCGTTTCATTAGCAGGACAAAGTCGCTGATACTGGTCTGCGCCAGCAGAGTATGGTCATCCAGCGTATTGCGGATCTTTTCCACCAGCGTCAGCATCAGCGTATCGCGCTGTTCATCGCTCAGTACGCCGTTGGCTTCCTGCAGGGTTTCAATGCGGATCACCATCAGACCCAGTGGCTGTTCAGGGTTGCACATGAACTGATCGACCAGCGCCAGAAACAGGGTACGGTTGGGCAGATCGGTGACGGCAAAATGGGTGGTCAGCCGACTCATCTCATCATGTATCGACTCCAGCACCTGCTGATTGCGGTTGTAGCTGCGGATTAGCATGCCGATTTCGTCATCGCGGTGGCTCTGCGGAAGTGACAGTTTATGCGTCAGAATCGACTGCGGCGGTAGCTCCTGCAACTCGCGCGAGAGATTGCGCAACGGATGTACCACCAGCCGGTTAATGCACCAGCTGATTGCCACTGACAGGATGAGTGCCAGCAGCAGATAGGTGATAATCATGGTCGAAAGCGTGCTGAGAATAAACTGGTAGACACGCGTCGAATTAGCCTGCAACACCAGATAGGCCAGCGGTTTCGGCATCCCGGTATTTTCAACGGAATAGAGCGGCAGGGTAATCTGCACCGGCAGCTCAAACAGGCGCGCCACCAGACGCGGCACCGGTTTTTCCGTTTCGAAATCGGCATGCAATGCCTGAAACGCATTCGGCAGCACCACATCGGCACGCGATAAAATACCGGCAGGTTTCAGTGAATGAAGAATGTGTTCGGCCTGAGGAATATCGGCACGCAGCACCGCTTCCGACAGCGGCTGGCGGACGGTGTGTGCGATATTCTCCATCTGCTGGGCGTAGTCAATTCTGCGCTGCTGCACAAAATGAAACAGTTGGATGACGATAAAGATACTGATGGTGATAACCGCAACCAGCGAAACTGTCGCCATCTGCTTTATCGTAAGTGAACGGCTTACGCGCAAAAATTCTCTCCTGACGATGAAAAAAGCCCAGATAGCAGACAGTACAATGCCCGCCAGTATATCCCATAAACTGACTTTTTTACCGTCTGAAAAGTCCGGCTTTTTCCCGGTCGGGATTATTTAAAATCTGCGTAAGGAACCAGCGGCTGTGGCGGCATATCCAGATCCCCCTCCCAGCCCCCGGCAGCATAGCGTACATAGATCAGGCCGTGGCTCGGGGTGTAATCTTTCGCCTGCTGAATATCAACACCTGCCCCGATAAACCAGCCCGATGTCAGCCGTCGCTCAACCACCGCCTGCAGCGTGTAGCCGATACCGCCCCCAGAGCTGCTGGCGGAAGAGGGATTGCTGGCCAGGGCATAGCCCGGATTAACCGGATAACGCTGCTGCGCATCCGTTTTCGAATGTGACCACGAAACTGAACCGCCCAGATCAAATGACCAGTTCTCCGTACGCTGCCGCCAGGTGACCGGCACAGCAAAGGAGAGATATTGCTGCGGACTGTAGTACCCCCCCTGGCCAAAGGTGTAACCGCTGAGATCTTTCTGATAGTGCCAGAGCATACTGTTCAGCCCGACGGTCGCACGGCGGTTGTCGTTGTTGACCAGCTTGTAATAATAGCCGCCCATCAGGCGTTCGCGGCTGTTATCGGCGACGTTTTTACCGGTTATCTGATGTGCACTGATATCGCCCCAGACGCCATGCGCCCCGCCCTGATCGTAACTCAGCCCGATGCTGCCGCCGGTTGCCACCACGCCGCCCCAGCTTTTGCCACCGCTGGCTGCCGGATCGCGCGTCCCGGCATAGGAAAGCAGCGAACTGGCAATCGGCCTGCGTGAGGCGGTCAGCGTCACACCGAGCTGTTTCACATCGGTTTTCCAGCTCAGGCCGCCGGTCCAGTTAGTGACTTCAAAACCCAGCGGCGTCGTGCCAAGGTCGGCAGACCAGATAGCATTATGCCAGCCAGCAGCCAGCGCCGTGCCCCTGTCGCGCTGGTGGGCCTGGCGGTTACAGCCGCCAGAATTCGCATCGTCACAACTGCCAAACAGTGCGTCGAAGCTGCCATTACGGGTAGTAAACGTTCCTGCTGAGACGTCCACCCGGTCGAGACGGAAAAAGCCGCGCCCTTCGGCAAACGGCCTTTCTGCCTGCACCATGGTGGTATGCGCTGTAAAATCAGAGATGCCGCCGGTACCGCTGTTGCGTGAATAGTCCTGTTGCACCGTCAGCGTGGTCTGCTGCTGACGGTAGAGATCGGCCGTATCACTGCGCAGGCTCCGTTTAAGCCACTCATCCTGCGGATCGTTGCGGGTTGCGCGGCTGATGTTGCCACCGCTATCGATGCCGCTGGCCATCATCGCCTGACGATAATCTGCCAGCGCCCGTTCAGGCTGCTGCTGCGCGCGTTCCAGCCGGGCCGCATCACGAAACACCAGCGCCTTATCCTGTGAAGGCGGCTGCGAGGTGACACGCTGTTTCAGATCGGTGAATAGCATGGCAGCCCGCGTGGTTTCACCGACCGCCTGCCATGCCAGCGCAGCACGGCGATCCGCATTCACACTCGCCTCCACCGGCGGCTGTTGCGCCAGAGCCTGTCGTGCTTCGCTGTTGCGCTGCAGGGCAACCAGCGCTTCGATCCGTCCCAGTGCCGCATCGCCGTTGTCTGTCTGGCGCGACAGTACCTGCTGATAGCTCGCCAGCGCCTGCTGCGCATCACCGCGTGCCAGTGCCCAGTCGGCCAGCGTCAGGTCGCGTCGGCTGGAAACCGGCTGCTGATCAAGCAGCGTCACCGCCGCCTGCTCCTTCCCGGCGACGCGCAGCGCATCGGCCTGCGCAAAGAGCTGATTCTGATTCAGGCGATCAGCCAGCTGACGCATATCGCTGCTCCACTGCGCATCGGGTAGACGATGCAGCGTGGCCATCGCCTCGCTGTCGTTATCGTTGCCCGAGAACCAGAGTGCGGTCGCGTAAAGTGCAGTAGCGTCCTGCGGATGCTGCTGAGGTACCGCGCGCATCACTGCATTCGCCTGCTGCACGTCACCACTGTTACGCAGCGCGCCAGCCAGCCGGTAACTGAGCCAGACGTCATCCGGTGCCAGCTCCCGTGCCTGGCGATATTTATCTGCGGCCTGCGCCCAGCGAGCCTGCTGCGCCAGTGCATCCGCCTCAGCGCGCAGGCTGTCACTGCGCAGCGTCCGGATTGTGTCAGCCAGTGCGCGCTGCTGCCCGGCGGGTAAAGTATTAATAAACGCCATTTCACGGGCAGGCGAAACCGCCTGATAAAGCCCCGCCAGCCGACGCACCGCGGTGATATTCGTGCCATCCAGCCGTCGCGCGTTCTGCCAGAACTGTTCAGCCGCCGCCGTATCTTTGCGCGCCATCGCCACATCACCCAAGCCAATCAGGGCATAGCTGTCGCTGCTGTCATACTTTTGCGCTGCGCGATAGTGCTGTTCGGCACCCTCAACATTATGCTGCGCCAGCGCTTTATCGCCCTGCTCTATCGCCAGCCAGTAGTGACTGGTCAGAAGCAGCGACTGCCATTTGCCGATCAGCGTGCTCTGCTGACCCGCGTTAATGGCGCGTTCCAGCCAGAGAATCGCCGCTTCGCGCTGACCCGCGCGGGCCTGGGTCTGCCCCATCGCGCCCATTAATTCGGGATCGTTGGGATTCTCTTTCAGCGCCCGGTTAAGGGCGGCCATCGCATTGTTAACATTGCCGGTGTCAACCAGCGCCAGCGCATGCACTCGTTCGCGGTAAGCGGGATCGGCCAGCGTCGTCTGCTGCTTCGATAGCACCTCCACGCCCTGCTGGTACGCATCGCCATCGGTAAAAACGGCCAGATAAGCCTTTAGCTGCGCCACGCTGCTGTCGCTGACCGGCTGATCATTGATCTGCTGAAGCCAAAGTTCGGCGGCGGCGGCACGCCCGCCGTTACTGGTTGCCAGCTTTTTCAGCTGCGCTATCGCCTTTTCTGGCTGCTGTTGATTAAACGCCATACGTGCAATTTGTAGCTCAACCCCGATATTGCCTGGATAACGCTGTTCCAGTGCCTGAAGCTGCTGATAAGCCACACTCTCCTGGCCGGGAAGACGCGCCAACAGTCGCCAGTACTCCAGAGCAGTGTTCGGATCGGGAAAGATGCCATTGAACAGCGCATCATAAGCGTTTTTCGCCTCCGTCAGGCGGCCAGACGTGGCCAGCAGGCGCGCCTGCTGCAGTTGCTGCCGTCCATCGGATGACGTCAGTGTCAGGCCGACAACTGATTCACGCGTCTCTGCCGAGTCAGGCGCAACCTTTTTCAGTTGATCCAGCAGCAACTGCGCATTGGGGATATCGCCCTGATGCAGCGCCAGACGCAGACGAGCGGCCAGCACCTGGGGATTATCAGGATCGATCTTCTCCAGTCGATAGAGCGATTGCTGTACCAGATCGTATTTGTTGGTCGACTCGCCGGTGCGGACCTGTGCCAGCAGCCATTCGACCGGCGAGACTTCCAGTCCGTCAGTCGGTGCGGCCAGCCCCGGCAGCGCACTTAGCGCACCAAGCAGCATGCCCGCCCGTAGCACCTGAGCGTTATTCATCTTCATCCAGTAAACGACGTCGGGTAATAATTCGCATCAGACGCCAGGTCATCAGCGCGAACAGCACCACCACAAAGAGTGCGCAGAGTGCCAGCCAGAATGGATGGATCGAGAGTAGCGACCAGAGACGCTCCCACCACGGCAGATGACCAACATAGTAGCTCTCGCCAACCCGCAGACTGTTAACCCCTGACTCGCGGATAACCGCGGTAGATCCAGACATTGCGCCACGCTTGTCGCTGTCGCTCATCGCCTCGTTGAGCAGTTGCCAGCCACGCGGCGTGCCATCGGCGAGCAGTGCAACCACGCTGCGCTGATCGTAAAACGGCGACTGGAAGCCGATCACCGTTGCCAGCGGGCCGCGGGAGCTGATGGCAGTGGTGCTTTCTGCCGTCTGATCGCGACCACTTTGCGGATTCATCTGCGGCGTGATCCGGCGCACTGGCTCTTTCAGCCAGCTGGCGGTGGCGTCGACCAGCGCCGGAATCCGCTGGTCATCCTGAAGATCTTTGGGGATGACACCGATCATCAGCAGATCCACATCCTGCTTCTTCGCCGTGGCCCAGTCATCGGTCAACTGAACGCGCAGTGCTGGATAGCCGGTCTGTGCGCCACTATTGCCCATCGCATTCAACAATGTGCTGACCTGCTGGACATCCGGTTTTGGCGGCATCAGCACCAGGGTTTGCGCCAGATCGGCATAGCGGCTGAACGGGAAGCCCGCATTTGCCCAGGCACGCAGTGACGGCATTTCGATGTAGTGGCGATAGCCGGAAAAATCGATGCTGGAACTGTCGTCCACCACCACATGATGGCCGACCGGCGTCACGGTTTCACAACGCCCGTCAGCGTTGCCACCAATAAAGGTGTTGGCATAGTCAAAATCGAAGCGCAGTTGGTTCACCACACCCAGGCGTAACGCCGGAATCAGCAGTTCATGGTTTTTGTCCAGCATTCCCTGAATCAGGGGAATATGCAGCAACTGCTGACCGGCCGTGTTTTTAGGCGGTAGCGGATAATCCTGGATGAACTGATTATTCAGGTTCACCGCCAGCCGTGAGCCATCCGACTCGAAAGGCGCGGTAAAGCGGTAGCTCAGCTCCATGTCGATACCGCGCGCGCGAACCAAAAACAGATCGGGCGGCAGATTGAGGGTCAGGCTGACGGGATGAGGCTGCACACCATCAGACTGTAACTGATTCTCGTACTGCGTCAGCTCAGCGAAAGTGGTGCGGCGATCGGTTCGCACCCAGTTGGGTGCATCATAGGCCTGGCGCGGGGAGAGCAGCTTAACGCTGTCAATGGTTGAGATGTCTCCGCGCAGCAGCAACTCACCCTGCGCCATGCCCTGCACCGCCGTCAGCAAATCGTCGTCGTTGCGTCCCAGGATCAGCAGCATTTTTTCATAGGGACTGTCAGGCTGACTCACCATCTCCACGGTCGGCTTCACTACCGGCGGCAGATCTTTCAGGAAATCCGGGCGCGCATCGTTGGTGGCAAATACCACGGCATGCTGCTGTTGCGGCAGCTGATTGTAGAGCACCGGAAAACGCTGTCCGCGCCAGGCCGCTTTGCTGCCAAACCAGGAGGCGAGAATCGCTGCAGCACGCTGCTGCTTTATGTCTGGCTGGGCAGCAAACACCATTGGCAGGGTCAGCGGTCGCGGGTCGCGTGTATCAAAAAAGGGTTCCGGAAAATGGGAGAGGTCATTCTTCAACGGCAGTTTTTGCAGCGTCAGGTCGATGCCACTCTGTTTACCGATATCCAGCCAGATTGTGCTGTTAGCAGGATTTTCACATACGTTGGCGTAATGGCCCACCAGCTCAAAGCGCACGCGGTTAAAGTCGGCAATGTAACGAGGATCAATCGCCAGCTGCGTCTGAATCTCCTTACCCAGCTGGTCCGGCGTGATGGTTATCAGACCGATCAGCTCATCGTTGAGATAAACCTTCAGCTGCGACAGCACAGGCAGCAGCGCAGGAGAAGGCCGATAGGTGAGATTAAGCAGCGCACGCGTCACCACCTCATCACTGCGCACCCCGAACTCGATCTGCCCGCTGGTGCGCGTACCGCTCAGCGTCATGCTGCCCGGCGGCGGTGCCAGCTTAACAAAGCTCAGCTGACTGTTACGCAGCGGCGCGGCAGGCTGCGGCGGCAAAGATTGCACCGCGGTTTCTCCGGGGACACTGACCGGCGTATTTTCCTGCGCCAGGGCGCAACTCAGTGTTGCAGAGCCCAACAGCAGCGCAGCGACCCACCTGTTTACTCTCGTTATCGTCATATCATCAACTCAATGCGTTTTTTGAAGCTGGCACACGTCCGATGCCCTGCGGCAACAGCGAAGCCAGCCAGCTCACCCCAACGGTAAGCAGGTTAAACAGCCGACGTAACTGCGGCGGGCCATATTCCGCCAGGCGCAGGTAACCTTTGAAACCGAGGATCATGATATCGGCGAGGCTTTGCACCGGTTTATCTTCCGGAAAACCGTCCTGCCACAGCGCCCAGGTATCGGCACGGGCGAAGGTACACTGGATAAATTCAATATGCTGCTGGGTGGTCAGCTGATGAAGACGGACGCCAGCCCGACGGCCAAAGACACGCTGTACCTGGCAGGGGAAGCTGAACTCCTGCTGTCCACGACGCAGCAGCAGCCACACTTTTTCATTCTCACGCAGGGCGTCCGGTTCGCGCAGCTCCAGCCCGACGCCGCCATCCGAGTAATCACGCAGCGTGCAGGGCAGCATATGTCCATCTTCGCGTGCGATGGCGGCCGGCATGGCGATCTCTACCCGGTGCGCCTCGCGGATCTGCCGAGCTTCAACCGAAACCGCCACCGCGCCGCCAAGAATAATCATGTTATAGAGCACCCAAATCAGGCTTACGCATACCGTCAGTATCTCGTTGGCCGGGCCGTGCTGCATGCGCCAGAACGCCATCAACACGCCCGCCACATTGAGCAGAACCAGCAGCATATAAGGCTTGGTTATCACCCAGTCCAGATGCTGCTCCTCGACCAGTCCGCCTTTCGCGGTGACGTTAAACTTACCCTTGTGAGGATTGAACAGCGCCACGGTGGTAGGGCGGGCGATATACCAGGCCAGCACCGTCTCGTAGACTTCGCTCCAGAAAGAGTGACGCCAGCGCCCCTGAATACGCGAGTTGGTGAGGCTGGTATGCAGCATGTGAGGTAAAACATAAATGGCGATCGCCAGCGCAGGCGCGTAGATGATATAGGCATGGCAGAGTAAAAACGCCAGCGGCGCCAGCAGGAAGACCAGCCGCGGAATGCCGGACAGAAAGTGCAGCATGGCATTGGCATAACACAGCCGCTGCACCCACTTCAGCCCCTTACCCAACAGCGGGTTATCGAGGCGGAAAATCTGCACCATACCGCGTGCCCAGCGAATACGCTGCCCGATATGCGCTGACAGGCTTTCGGTCGCCAGCCCGGCCGCCTGAGGAATGCGGATGTAGGCCGAGGTGTAGCCGCGCCGGTGCAGACGCAGCGAGGTATGGGCATCCTCAGTAACGGTTTCTACGGCAATACCGCCAATTTCTTCCAGCGCGCTGCGGCGCAGCACGGCGCATGAGCCGCAGAAAAAGGTGGCATCCCAGGTATCGTTACCGTCCTGCACCAGCCCGTAAAAGAGCGACCCCTCATTCGGCGTACGGCGAAACCGCCCGAGATTGCGTTCAAATGGGTCCGGTGAAAAGAAGTGATGTGGCGTCTGCATCATCGCCAGGCGGGGATCTTTAATAAACCACCCCATGGTCATCTGCAAAAAGGCGCGCGTCGGCACATGGTCACAGTCGAATATCACCACAAATTCGCTGCGACAGTGCTTTTCCAGCGCGTGGTTGATATTGCCGGCCTTGGCGTGCTCATGCGTGGGGCGGACGACATAGTTGATACCCACGCTGGCAGCAAAGTCGCGAAATTCCTGACGGTCGCCGTCGTCGAGCAGATAGATATTCAGGCGATCTTTCGGCCAGTCGATGCCCATAGCGGCGTAGAGGGTGGGCCTGACTACACTGAGCGGTTCGTTGTAGGTCGGCACCAGCAGATCGATACCTGGCCAGCGATCCCGATCGCCAGGCATCGAAACCGGCTGACGGTTAAGCGGCCAGAGCGTCTGGAAATAGCCCAGCACCAGCACCACCCAGGCGTAAGTCTCTGCGGCAATAAGCAGCAGACCAAATATCAGGCTCAGCGGATCGTCCCAGTTCAGCGTCGAGGTATAGCGCCACCAGAGGTAGCGGCACGACACGGTCAGCGACAGCACTATCAGCATCATGGTGGGAAAACGCCCCGGTATGCGCCGTACCAGCATCGCCAGAGCCCAGAGCAGTACGACAAAGATAAACTGCGTCATCAGACCAAAGGGCTGGCTGATACAGAGCAGTGCCAGCAGTGAGGCAAAGAGGGCAGTAACGACGAAGAGGCTACGTCGCATCAGTGGCGACAGGCGCTTCAGCCGCTGTTCGATGCGTGCATCAATGCCCTGAGTTTGCGAGCGGGCAACAAGGTTGTCCAGCCAGCGATAGCCGTGGTGGCGCCAACCAGACAGTGCGCTCAGGCCCTTAACGCCGTTGCGCGCCTTAGCCTGGGGCAGCGGAATCACGATCAGCCACAGTGTCTGAATCAGATAACGTAAGATATCCAGCGGACGCGGACGCTCAGGTGAGATGTGCGGATAGAGGCGGCGGCGCTGCTGAATAACCCCCTGCCAGGCCGGACTTTCGAAGCGGAACAGCATCAGGCCCAGACCCGACCAAAACAGATGAAGTGCACTGGCAAAACGGGACGCGCCATTGCCTCGCGCTGTGGTATAGCCCCTGTGCAGCGATTGCCAGGCGGGCGCAGTCAACAGCCAGCGCAACGGATTCAAGAACGCACTCCCTTCAGATTGAGCAGTAGCCAGTTTGCCAGCGTGATGATCTCTTCACTGACTAACGCATGTGGCCGGTATTCACCGACCGGCTGCTTCATCATCAGCGCTTCTGCCAGTGCCTCATCCCGATGGATCAGCAGCGGTATCAGCTGAGTCAGCGAAGCCATCCAGAGCTGATGCAGATCCTGCTGCAGACGACTATTGGCATTAAACTGATTGATAATAAAGCGGGTACCCGCCGGAAAGCGGCGCTGGCTAAGGCGTAAATGACAATTGGCATCTGGCTGGGTGACACACAGTATGCCATCCAGTTTCGGATAGAGTGTTTCATGCCACGGCAGGGAGTCGGCGGGCAGATCGAAAATAATCCACTGATAGCGCGCCTGCAGGTCCGGTAATGCCTGGAGCAGAGGCGCGGCGATCGCCGCATTCTGACCGGTAATTGTCAAAGCATGTTGATGAGAAAGCACACCATGCGGTAGCAAATCAGGCCCCTCGGGATAGCGAAGTGCGCTGTGCTGCCAGGCTTCCCCCTCGCACAATGCCTTCATCCAGCCATTCTCCTGCTGAGCGGGCAGATTAAAATGCATGCCGAGCTGACTGACCGGCGAGCCATCGATCAGCAAGACCCGCTCGCCCAGGGCCGCCAGCGCCCAGCCCAGTCCGGCACAAAGCGAAGTCGTGCCGACACCGCCCCGCACGCCCTGAAGCGCTATCTGCGGCATCAGAGAGGTTGCTCAGGCTGGCTGGGAACCGTTTCCGCTAATAGCGGCCAGCGCGACACAATCTCTTTCAGGCGCTCTTCGCGCGCAATGTCGACATAGCGAAAAGAGAGCAAAGAAAATGCGTCACGCAAAGCGCTAATATCATCCTGACGATCGCCCTCGGCGGCCTCAGAGGTATAAAAATTTTGGTTTTTCATTACAGTTCGCCAAAAATAAAACAATGTCAGACTCAGAATGACCGCCAGCGCGCAAAAAAATGACGTTGAAAAATATTTCCAGCCACGCTGCATTTGCAGAACATTCTAAGCCAGCCTGTCATTAGCAATGTTTAAATTTCTCAGGTTACATCCAGGCCTGTCTATAATAAGCTAGCCTGGACTGGAAAAATAACGAATTCAATATGAAAAATTCTTTTTCGCTAGGGCTGTTGCATGTTCAGCCAGAATTAACGGCATTGCAAACGCCTGGCTGTTATTGGGTAACTTGTGCACGGCAGGATGATGCCCGCACTTTGATTCGACAGGTGATTTCACATCAGCAGGCCGTAACGCTGATCAGCGCTGATCAGCCGCCTCGTGATTTACTGACGCCCGACCCGATCGGCGGCCCTGACCGTATCCCACTGTTTTCACTTTCCAAAAGCAAACGGAGTCTTTTGCAACTGGAAGGTGATTTTCTGCGCACGCTCGGCAGTAAAAACGGGCTGGTGATATTTAACAGCAGCGCGGCACAGTGGGATAAGCTCAATGACGCCGAATTAACCCGGTGGATAAAGGGCATGCGCCACACGTTGCATAAAAGAAAACTCACACTTTTAATCGTCACTTCCGGCACCACCATAATAAACCTGAGTAATAATCTTCAGCATTATTTTCGTCAGCTGGATGGCGTTGCGCATTTGAGCTTTCAGCAGGATAGCTGGCAGTATCGAATTAACTGGTGGTATGCCGCGGCACGACTGCTTGCCGATCGTGCAATACGTCTGGGCTGTGAAAAGGATCATTTCTTTGCCCTTAATGAAAATCAGGAGCCGTTGAGCCTTAATGACGAGCAGCATTATCTCGCGGACAAAATAGTCCTTGAGGGCGCGCCACCGCTTTCACGCCAGTGGCAACTTTTCGATGATAATGAGCAGGTCTGGTTCCGGGCACAACAGGCCAATGCCGCAACGGTTATTTTCAGCCTGACCCGCAGCGATCATATCAACGAACTGGCGAAGAGGGTGCACAGCCTGCGTCGTGCACGCGGCAACGGCCTGAAAATTGTGGTGCGCGAGATGGGCGCCAGCCTGCGTTATAGCGACGAGCGCCTGCTGCTGGCCTGCGGGGTAAACACCATCGTGCCGACCAACGCGGCAATGTCGCGGTTTCTGACCACGCTGGAAGGTCTTCAGGGACAGGTGTTTAACCGTCGCGTCCCCGCCAGTTTTGAGGCGTTGACCGCCTCGATGCAGCCGCTGCATGAGAAAGGCTACCTGCGGCTTGACGCCTTCTGTCAGTCAGTCAGCCAGTTGATCAGTAATACCTTACTGCCGGAAAATGATAAGGGCCTGCTGGTGGCATTGCGGCCGGTGCCACAGCTTAAACCCCAGCAGATCCTGACGCTCTGCAAGCCGCGTCGCTTCGGCGATTTGGTCACGGTGCTGGAAGATCGCGTCATACTGTTTCTCTCCTCCTGCCGCTATAACGATCTCGATAAAGCCTTGAAATATATATTTTCTCTTCCTCACGACGAGCTGTTTGCAAACCGCATGGTCTGGTTCGAGGATAATCAGATTATTGCGGAAGTCAGCAATATTAAGAAACTGACGCCAATGGCGATTCAGGATCTGACACCGGTTTCAGAGACGGCTCGCACCGCCGTTGAGAGCCGAAGCGAAACGCAGGGACGTTCGGCACCGCTGCCCATCATTTTATTGCCGGAGAACAAAGCCTGATGACTCTGATGGACTGGGTACAAATTGCGCTACTGGTTTTTTTTATCTTGCTGTTTTTGAAGCCGTTATATCATCAATGGCTGCCCCGTCGCTGGAACGGCATCATGAATCGCCTGTTGCCTGCGCGCGCGCTCAAATCGGAAGGCCACTGGCAGCGTCAATCCTCTGAAACGGATGCAAAAAATTAATGAATAGTGATCAACCCGCGGCGATCTCCTCTTCCTATTTCTGGTCTTCCTGGCGCGGACTGGCTGGCTGGAATTTCTACTTTTTAGTGAAGTTCGCCCTGCTTTGGTACGGCTATCTCAACTTTCACGCCCTGAGCAACCTGGTATTTCTCGCCTGGCTGCTCTTCCCGCTGCCGTCGATACGCCTGCATCGTCTTCGCCACTGGCTCTCGATCCCTGTCGGTTTCGCGCTGTTCTGGCATGATACCTGGTTACCGGGACTCAGCAGCATTCTCAGCCAGGGCGATCAGCTGGCGGGCTTCTCCGCAGCCTATCTTCTCGATCTGGCAGACCGTTTTATCAACTGGCAAATGGTAGGTGCCCTCTTTGTCCTGCTGGTTATCTATCTCTTTATTGCGCAGTGGGTGCGTATCACGGTGCTGGTTTCGCTGATGCTGCTCTGGCTCAACGTGCTGACTATTGCTGGCCCGGCAATGTCACTGCTGCCGACCCGCGCAGCCACCCCGCAGGTGGTACTGAATCAGACTCCCGCCGCCACCAGTCAGGCAGCTGCCGTGACGGATGGACTCGATCAGTCGGCCGCGCCCACCAGCGCCAGCCTGACTACATGGCTCAGCCGTTTTTATGAGAGTGAGCGTAAGCGCGTCACCCATTTTCCCGACAGCCTGCCGGCCGATTCGCAGCCGTTCGACATTCTGGTGATCAACATCTGTTCACTCGCCTGGTCCGATATGGATGCGTCCCAGCTGCGTAATCATCCGCTGTGGCAGCACTTCGACATCATGCTGACCAACTTTAACTCCGCCACCAGCTACAGCGGACCGGCGGGGATTCGTCTGCTGCGTGCCAGCTGCGGTCAGACCTCACACAGTGACCTCTACAAACCCACTGATTCACGCTGCTACCTGTTCGATAATCTGGCGAAGCTGGGCTTTAAAGAGCAGCTGATGATGGATCATGCTGGCGTGTTTGGTAATTATCTCAAGGAGTTGCGCGAGAGTGGAGACGTTCAGGCGCCGCTGATGTCGCAAGCGGGTATTGCGCCGGAGTTGACCTCATTCGACAGCTCGCCGGTGTTCAACGATGCCCAGCTGATGCAGCGCTGGCTCGACGATCGCAGCAAGAGCAGCGATGCACGCAGCGCCACCTTCTACAATCTGATCCCGCTGCATGACGGCACCCGCGAACTCGGCAGCACCAAAACCGCCCCCTGGAAGCCGCGCACTCAGTTGCTGTTTGATCAGATCGACGCTTTCCTCACCCAGCTGGAGAAATCGGGTCGCCGGGTGATGGTACTGGTGGTGCCGGAGCATGGCGCAGCACTGCAGGGCGACAAAATGCAGATGTCAGGCCTGCGGGATATTCCCAGCCCTGGCATTACGCATGTGCCGGTGGGGATTAAATTTGTCGGCATGAAAGCACCGCATCAGGGACAGCCACTCAATATTGATGCTCCGACCAGTCTGCTGGCAGTCTCAGAAATTGTGTCGCGCGTGGTGGATGGACAGGTATTTAATGCGCCGAATGTGAATATGTCGGTGCTGACTGACAAGCTTCCACAGACGCCGGTGGTGTCAGAAAACGACGGTGCGGTGGTGATTATGTATCAGGGCAAACCCTGGATCAGGCTCAACGGCGGCGACTGGGTGCCTTATCCGGAGTAACGCATTAGCGCCGGGCAGCAGAGCCACGACACGGCTGTTAAGGGCATGTCAGGCGCGTCTTAGCGCCTGGCATGCCTGGCTATCGGCGGCAGCACGCAGCCAGCGCCACCGTTCTGCAGGTGATCAGCGCTTCTCCTGAAATGCCTGCCAGGTCAGCAACTGCAGACTGGCAGAAAAGTAGTTCTGATCCGCAGCCAGCTTATCGCTCAGATAGCCAGTTTCATTCAGCGTCAGGTCACGAACCGCCAGCAGACCGCCCTCCAAATGGTAAGGTGCAGGGGCATTCGCCAGCACGTCAAACCAGGCGGGGGTTAGCATCCGGCTGTAACCCTGCCAGACGCGCTGAAACGGCACCAGTGCCAGGCTGTGCGGATCGTACCACCCGATGTTCAGTGGTACGCGAATCGCGTCGTAACTGAAGCGGTTCGAATAGCCGACAGCTGGCGCAACCGAACCGTCGGCATTCAGCGCGACCCAGTCCAGCGGCAGGCCGGTTTTGCCAAAGCTCAGCTTACCCAGCAGGTCAAAGCCGTCGTTAATCAGCGTATCCCAGACCTGAAGATGGCTGCGTTCGCCAAACTCCCGCCACGCCTGAAACAGGAAGTAAGAGGGGTTGAGCACCACATAGCTGGCTTTATTAAAGCCCTGCGCGCCCGGCAGCATGACAGTGTGGCCGCCAAAACTCGTGACATTCAGCTTGATGATGGCGCGCTGAATACGGTCAGATGCCTGCTGGTAGCTCTCCACCTGCCATTTCTGTGCGGCACGCTGTAGCGCCCAGGCCAGCAATACATCGCCATCCGAGGCGTTATTCTTGTCGGCAACCGGATTGTCACTACCCGGCACATAGCGCCAGTAGAAGAGTTCGGTCTGCGGATTCCGCAGCTGGCTGCGGGTCCACTGCCACAGCCGATCAAAGGTGGCGCGGTCGTCGTTGGCCACCGCCAGCAACATGCCATAACCCTGACCTTCAGTGTGACTGACATTGTTATTCGCGGTGTCGGTGATCCGCCCTTCAGTGGTCACAAAGCGACTTTTAAACGTGTCCCAGCCGCTGGCCGTCGCCTGCGCGCTGCAAGCCAGCAGTAAAACAGAGCAGATCCAGCCCAGCCAGAGTGGTTTACGTTTCATTTCTAATCCTATTGATATCGATAGTGCAGCGTGCTGCCCTCGTTGAGTTCAAGTGTAACCGGCACAATGCTGCTGCCGCCCTGGCCCTGCAACCAGCCTGAAAAAAGTCCCGCCATCACCGCACCAAACGCCGCCTGCCAGTCAGCGGGAGAAGGGATATTATCGCCGGCCGGTAAGGCGTGATACGCAATCAGTAGCGCCTTCTCTTCTGGCTGAAGCTGCACAAAGCCCCAGTTAAAACGCGCCAGCTGCAGATTGCACTCGCGCTCCAGATCCTGCACGGTGCGCGACTCTGGCAAGGGATAGCGGGTCGCCAGCGATTCACCCATCTTATACAGAAAGGCTCCCGCCTCCTGGTGACCGGCGTTGGCGATCATCCCGTCAATCAGCACGCTGACCAGGTCGAACCAGCCCGGCTGATAAGGATGCGAGACCCCCGAATGCTCACTCATTACTTCTCTCCAAACAGGTAACGGACATAGAGCTGCGCGCGGCTTTCATTGTAGTCACCAAAAGTGTCATAACCCAGCTGGCCGCCAATCGTCACATCTTTATTCAGTTTGTAGTCAGCACCGGCATGCAGGTTATAGCCGATGCCGTTTTTACTGCTGCCAGAGTAGTACGCCTCTTTCACGCTGCCGCTGGCAGCAAGGGATTCCAGCTGAGACTGCAGGCTGGCATCTGCCGGGAAATAAGCACTCTTATCCTGACTGTAAGTCTGATAACCGACTGCACCGCCAATGTTCACGTTTAAATCCTCAAACTTGCGTGAGAATTCCACCGGGAACGAGACCGACGCGTAGTTCTGCGGGCTGAAGTAGCCGCCCTGTCCGTAACTGAAGTAGCTGAGGTTTTTCGAGAAGTCCATCCATGACAGGCTCATGCCCACTTTCAGCTCGCGATCCTCCGTGTGGAACGGACGGACATAGGCGCCGGCAGTTGCCTGCAGGTTGTTGTTGCTGGCGACATTCTCGCCAAGATAGCTGTACGCGCCCGCCCCGGCGTAGAACCCCGCATCGCCATTGTCATAACTTAACAGGGCGTTAGCCCCGTTCTTCGTGACACGCCCCCAGCGTTTGCCGCTGGTTTTATCTTCTGCGCCGACGTAAGAGAGCAGGCTGTCGGTAATCGCGCGGCGCTCACCGGTCAGAATCAGCGTCAGGAAGTCGGTGAGTTTCGGTGACCACTGCACGCCACCGACCAGGGTACTGAGATCCTGGCCCAGCGGCGTACTGCCGAGATCCACTTTGTAATTGTCGTCCTTCAGCGCCAGATTCAGCTCCACGCCAGAGGCGGTTTGCGAATCGGTGGTGGCGTCAGGCTGGTCATTCACCGTCGCACCGCCTGCGGCCACTACCCTGCCCTGACTCAGCGCATTGGTGCCGAAACGACGCCAGGCATCGCCTGCACCACTGCCAGCCATCAGTGACACCGGCGTGGCGGTAAAGTCAAAGCGCGCCTTTCCAGACGGCACGGTAGAGAAGGTCAGCGGCGCTTTAGCTTCATTCAGCTTACTTAAACCGGAATCGCCATCACGACTGCGCACCTGCGCCATACCCTGACTCCAGGTACCGGTTTTCTCCTGCAACGTATCCATCAGGGTGTTGACGTCGTGCAGAGTCTGTAACTGTTGAGACGTGATTTCGCTGCCCGCTGTGGGTTCGTCCTGAGCCGCAACGTTAACAGGGGGCGCCTGCCATGGCAGCACGGTGCCGTAGCGGGACGGCGAATGTCCCACTGGCGAGGTAGTCCGGCTGATAAACGGATTATCCGCCAGCGCCAGTCCGCCCACTGTCGGCACGCTACCAGGCTGAGCGCCCTGCAGGCCAATCAGCTGCCCGCGTGCTGAACGCAGATAAGCCATCGCCTGTGAATGCTCGCCATTCGCTTCCGCGACCCGCGCCAGCAGCAACAGACGATCCGGCGTCTGAGTCGTAGTGTTAAGGCCACGACTCAGTTCGTTAGCGCGCGGCACATTGTTCTGTGCCAGCGCGACGTTGATGGCTCCGACGCGCGCATCCTGCGTCGGCGTATCCTGGGTCATCAGGTAGTCATACACCACGCCCGCATCCCGGTTCATCCTGCCGTCCTGGTAGAGACGGGCCATCGCGAACATCAGATCGCGGTTCTGGGGATCCTGTTGCAGCGCACCCATCAGCTTGTCATACGCCACTGCGTACTGCCGCTGCTGCCGCAAGCGATCCACTTCGTTGATCAGATAACCGTTGCGAAGACCAGCCAGTTGCGTCGGGGTACTGCGTGCCTGCAGTTCCGGATTGCTGAGAAAGCGCTGCGCCTCACTGCCCAGGCCCGCCTGATTGAGCACCGTCATCTGCGCCGCATAATCGCCCGCATTGCCCTGCACGCCACGCTGCAGGTTAGCCCGCACCACCGACACCGCACTGGTGAGATCGCCCGCCTGCGCCAGCTTCTGCGCCAGGTTTCCGGCATCCACCGGATTGGCAGGCGGATTGACCGTGAGCGCCTTCAGGGTATTGGCGGCGGCCACCGTAGCGCCCTGCGCCAGATAGCGATCGGCCATGCTCATCTGCAGATTGAAATTAACCCGCTGTGCCAGTTCTCGCATCGCCGCCGTCTTCGTGGTAGCCGGAATGCGTGACAGCAACGTGCTGGCCTGCTGCCAGCCACCGCTTTCGCTGGCGTTGAGCGCCCCCGCATAAAGCTCGCTGGTGCTGGCCCCGTCGCGCATCACCGGCTGCATCACATTGGCCGCCAGCAGCGTGTCGCCCTGCTGACGATAAAGCCGGGCCAAATCGAGCCGCAGCCAGCCATCCGTGGGAGAGCGCTGAATGCCCTGTTGCAGCGTTGCGATGGCCGCGGCGTTGTTACCGGCCGCCATCTGACGCTTCGCCTGCTGACGCAGCGCATCGGCTTCACTGGCCTGTGGCGTGACGCTCCGGCGGACGCTTTCCGGCAGAGCCCCCAGCAGCGTATTCGCTTCGGCCCCCCGATTCTGCTGACGCAGAACGTAGAACAGCCCCTCTTTGGCACTGCGGTTATCCGCATCGCTTTGCAAAATGGTGCGATAGAGTTGCTCCGCCTGCGCCGGCTGATTGATGCGGCGCAGCACGTCGGCACGGAACAGTCTGGCGGCCAGCCCTTTTTCACCTTCAGCCTGGAGCAGCGGTTCGCTTAAGGTCAGCGCCTGCGCACTGTCTCCGCTTTTCAGCGCCGCCTGAGCGCTGGAGAGTTGTGCATAAAAGCGGGCATCATCCGCCTGCTGCTGACGCGATGAACCCTGCTCGCCGCCGAGCCGGGCGGCACGCTGCAAATAATCGGCCGCTTCCTGATAACGTCCGGCACGCTGGGCCACATAGCCCATGCCCGCTAACGCATCGGCATCCTGCGGATTGGCCCCCAGCACTTTTTCAAAACTGGCCTGCGCCCCCCTGACGTCACCGCTGTTCAGCGCACTGAATCCAACCCCTTTTTCTGCTCCGCCGACGTTTTTACGGTAATAGTCGATGACTGCGGCGTCCTGCGGATGACGCTGCTGCCAGGTCTGATAAAGCGCCGCATCTGAAGGCTGTGGACCCAGCCACAGCAGCGCCTGGCGCAGCGAACGATCGGCATCCTGATTCCCACTCGCCAGCGAACTCAGCACCTCAATGCCTTCACGACGGGTCGATGCCTGATAAGTCAGCGCTTTACCCAGCGCCAGCTTTGCACCGGTGTCCTGCGGATGCTGAGCCGCAAACTGCCGTAGCGCCTCAACCGCCTGCGGCAGCAGCGTCCGGTCGCCCGCCATGGTGAGATAATATTCCGCCGCGACGCTGGCGGGTGGCTCATTGCCGCTGAAGGTATTGCGCCAGGTCTGTAACGCCGCCGGAATATTGCCGCTGCGCGCCTGCTGACGCGCCAGTGAAAGCTGCGCCTGCGGAATAGTCTGCATCTGGCGCGCATTATCCAGCTCGTCAAGATGCGGATTATCAGGGGAGACCTGACTCAGACGGCTGCGATACTGTGCCACCGCCGCATTGTCGCCGCCCTGCTGTGAATAGAGCGCCAGCAGATAAAGCGCCTGGGTGTTGTTGGGTTCAACCATCAGCACCTTTTCCAGTGAGGCTTTCGCCAGGTCGTCATGCGCTTTCTGATGCCAGTAGGACGCCTGATCAAACAGCGCCTGCAACGCCGGATTCTCACTTTCTGCCGCCAGCAGCGGCGGAGACAAAGTCAGCGCGCTGCCCAGCAGTAACGCCTTGCGGATACCGGCATTTAACAGATTTTTTTTCATTATTCTTATCCTTACTTCCTGCCGGAATCACGGTCCTGCTCTGGGTGCAGACGACGCCAGGCATGACGCTTTAGCATCACCCAGACCGCACTGCCCACCAGCGCAGAGAGCAGCATTGCCACCACCGCCAGCAGCACCGAGTGCTGGTTGGCATACCACACCACCATCATGTACCAGGGCAACTCTCCGCTGGGGAACTGCGCACCGACGCGGAAACTGCGCATACCGTTTTCGTCGGTAATAATCGCGGTATCACCACGCACCGCGGCGTTAATCTGCGCTGAACTCAAATCGTTATGCAGTCGCAACAGCTGATCGTCGCTGGTTGCCACCGTCATCACCACCAGCCGATCGCGATTCCACGGCGAGCGATAGCTGAGGAAACCACGCCATGATTCATTGGAAGAGAAGTAACGATCGGCATCCAGCTGCTGACGACTCCAGTCACCGGTTAGCCAGCCGCGTAATTTTTCCAGCGTATCCGGCTCTTTCACCCCAAAGGTGGTGCCCGTGGCGTCATAAGGTGACGCCGCCAGCATCGCCTGATTAAAAGCGCGATTACCGGTGGTGCTGACCGCCAGCAGATCGCTCTGCTGTATGCGCGCCAGATGGGTACCGCCGCCGGGCAGACCAAACAGCACCTGATTTTGCGTCAGTGCTATGCCGGTGGCATTACCGGCCCGCGCCGCCAGGTCCAGCAGCGTCGACAGCTCGGCATCGCTGGGCATTTCAGGCAGCAGCAGCGTGGTCTGGCCGAAATCGGCCAGCCGCGAGAACGGGAAAGAGGCCCCCACAAAGTAAGCGAGGTTCGGCAGCATGCTGAAGTGACGGGTATGGCTCAGATCGATCCACGAGTCCTCTTCAATCCGACTCTTGATATTGTTGTTCAGTAACACGCCGCAGGGTGCATCAGCCCGCGGTTTGATATTGAAGTAGAGCGCCAGCTGATTGTCGCCATAGATCAGATAGGGTTCGAGATTAAGCTGATACTGCTCCTGCCGCGCATCACCGCCCAAACGATGCCAGGCGCTCTCCAGCAGGCCAACTTTGTTCACCGTCAGGTTACGCAGGAAAGTGCCGTTCAGCATGACGTTAAGGAACGAGTTATCCTCATCAATCCAGCTTTCTGACGGGAAGCGATAGTGCAGATTGACCGGTACCGTATTGCCATCCCACAGGAACAGGTCAGGCGCGGCGCGGAAGTTCACGCGCAGCGCATCATGCCAGATGCCGCTGCTGGTCAGACTCTGATCTTTACGCAGCAGTTCGCTCAGGCGTACCGGGCGGTCGGTGTTAATCCAGCGCGGTGCATCGTAAGGTTTGCGGTTTACAATGGTCTGCGCGGGGACATGCAGATGACTCTCATTGGTCGCGAGTGGCTGCGTCGTCAGCCGGTTTGCCGCCTGACGCAGCTGGTCGTCATTGTGGCCACTGACCAGCAGCAATTTGTAAACCGGGTTATTGGGATTATCCACCACCTGCAACATCGGGCCGTTACTGGCCGGGAAAGTCAGGGCGCCGATTCGGTCGCCAGGATGACCAAACAGGATGCCGTTATTTTCCGGTAGTTCGCCGCGCACCACCGGGAAACGGATGCCGCGATAATCACTTTGAATGCCGAGCCAGGAAGCCACCAGTGCCGCCGCGCTGACGGCATCGGGTGAGACGTTACTGGCAAAGCCGACCGTAACGGTGGCCGCCGTCATCCGTTGAGGATCAAGGAAGGGGCGCGGGAAATTACGCAGGCTGGTGCCGATATTGAGCTGCTGCCCCTCAAGGTGCAGCGAGGTGTTCGGCAGAATAGTGACCTGATACTGCTGTGCGCTCTCTTTCTCACACAGCAACTTATCCGCATCGTTGATTTTAAAACTCAGGTTGTTGTTTGATACCACCATCGCCGCCGGAATATCCAGTTCATAGTCACTGACGTCGCTGTCAGTGGCTCCCAGCGGCAGCGTACCGAGCGGCTGACCATTCAGCATTAGCTGCAGCGACGTATTACGTGCCGCCAGAGCGGCTGAAACACGCAGGGTCAGATTGAGTCGCGCATTGGTAATGACTTCATCGTTAGGCAGGGTAAAGGTGATGCCCGACTGCAACTGACCACCGGTCAGCGTGATGCCGCGCGACTGCCCCATCTGGGCCACTGAAATTACGCTGCTGATCGGCTGATTGATGGCCGCCGTGATCGGCGGCTGCGGTTCTGCAACCGGCGCAGTCGCCTGGCCTGGCGCGTAGGGTAGCGCACTGGCGGCCGCTGCCAGCGCCGGATCGGCACGGCTCAGTCCCTGCGGCAGGGGCACCGCTGACAGCGCGCTGCTGTCCTGCGTCACGGCTCCTGGGCTGGACGTCGGCGCTGGGGTCGGGGCAGAAGCCGCAGTCTCACCTGTCGCTGAGGTCATCTGAGGCGCTGATGTCGCCTCACCAGCCGGTGCGTAAGAGGGCGTTGTTGATGCCGGCGGGGTATTCGGTGATGCGCCCTGTGGTGCCGGTGCCGGTGCAGATTCTGCGGATTGTGTCGCAGCGGCCGTCTTGTCCGCGGGTGGCACTGACTGCGCTGCAGACTCTCCACCGCTGACCGGAGTCGTCACCTGGGCTGAACCTGCCGCCTGGGTGGCAGATGTCCCATTATCTATGGGGGACACAGATTGCGTCGCAGGCGCCCCATCGCTGCCCGGAACCTGATTGACCTTTTCCGCACTGACTGCGGTATCAGCAGACTGAGCAGTTGAAGCGGTTGACGTGGCATCAGGTGGCGTCGGGGCAGCGCTATTCACCGGTGCAGCACTGCTGTTATCAATTGCAACCGCGGTTTCCGCGCCAGCCGGCGTAAGCCATAACGCTGCGATCAGTGAACTGGCCAGCAACGTTTGCGTCAGGATCTTCATGCCGCGCCATCCTCTTTGGCTGCCGCGGCAACCGGGTCAACTTTTTTACGTTTATCGTGGCGGCCTTTCCAGGTCAGCCAGAACAGCTCAAACACAGTACGGATTATGGTGCCCAGCGAAATCAACGGGTTGTCCTGCTTATACTCCGGCTGAATCCAGGCATCTGCACGCGCCAGCACCACACGGACCAGTTCACGACGGCGCGCCAGCGGCATGGCCTCGAAGCGCAGACGGATGCTCTCCTCATCGCCGGAAATCTTAGTGACCGGGATGGTGATCGCGCCTGATTTCAGCAGCAGATCAATCTCTTCAATCTCATCCGACTCATGACGTCCATCGGGCGCATTGAGTTGCGCGCCCCCCATCGAAAGGTTACTGGTCTGGGTGCGCGATGAAATGCCGCTGGCGTAATGAATAATCGCCGGAATTTGCGCTTCAACGCGGATGGTTTTACGCACCTGCTTGGTTTCACGCGCCACGGCAATCGCCGCCATCAGAATGATCAGGCTGAAGATCGCCCAGCCGACGTTGAGTGCAATAACGTAAGGATCGACGCCAAAATAGTCATGCATCACTGCACGCACCACGCCAGCCACAATGCCAATGCTCAACAGCAGCGCCACAATTACGTGCGGACGCACGATGTGGAAATCGAAGAAGCCCTGATCCAGCACACCGCCTTTATCAGTCACGTTAAACTTGCCATGTTTGGGTGACAGCAGGGTCAGAATAGTCGGGATGACCAGATGGAAGCACATCACCGTCTCATAAATCTCTCCCCAGAAGGTGTACCGGAAACGGCCATTCATGCGCGAGTTAACGTAGAGCGACATCACCAGGTGCGGCAGTACATAGGCAAAAATCAGCGACGCCGACGAGTGAATAATATTGAGGTTAAACAGCAGGTAAGCCAGCGGTGCGGTCAGGAAGGCAACACGTGGCAGGCCGAACTGGAAGTGCAGCATGGCGTTGAGATAGCAAAGACGCTGCTGCCACTTCAGGCCACGGCCAAACAGCGGGTTATCAACGCGGAAGATCTGCGTCATACCGCGCGCCCAGCGGGTTCGCTGAATGATATGCAGACCGAGGCGTTCGGTTGCCAGACCGGCAGCCAACGGGATCGACAAAAAAGCGGATCCCCACCCCAGTCGCTGCATTTTCAGGGCGGTATGCGCATCTTCGGTGACGGTTTCAACGGCAAAGCCGCCGATCTCTTCCAGCGCTGAACGCCGGATAACCGCACAGGAGCCACAGAAGAAGGTGGCGTTCCAGTTGTCGTTCCCCTGCTGCACCGGACCATAAAACAGCGAGCCTTCATTCGGAATGCTGCGCGCGGCGCGCAGGTTACGCTCAAAGGGATCGGGGGAATAGAAGTAGTGCGGCGTCTGTAACAATGCCAGCTTCGGATCTTTCAGGAACGGTCCTACCGTCGCCTGCAGGAAGGTACGGGTCGCTACATGGTCACAGTCGAAGATGCAAATCAGCTCACCTTGGGTGATTTTCATCGCATGGTTGAGGTTACCGGCTTTGGCATGTTTGTTGTCGTCACGGGTGATATAACCTACCCCGACATCCGCCGCAAAGCGGGCAAATTCGCTGCGCCTGCCATCATCCAGCAGATAGACCCTGACTTTGTCACGCGGGTAGTCAATACACTGCGCTGCCAGTACGGTGTCGCGCACTACATCAAGACTTTCATTGTAGGAAGGCACATAAATATCGACCGTCGGCCACAGACGGGTATCGTCCGGCAAGGGTTCTATGGTGCGTTTTAATGGCCAGGTGGTTTGCAGGAAGCCGAGAATTAAAATCAGCCAGACGTAAAGCTCTGCCAGATATAAGCCAATCCCTAAAATAGCTTCAACTTCGGAATTAAAGTGCAGCGTCTCGGTGGTACGCCACCAGATATAGCGGCTGGACATCAATGCAGAGAGAATCACCATCACCACAGTTATTTTGCGGCTCTTGCTGAAACCCAATAAAAACATCATGCCGATACTGATCAGACCAAAAATATACTGTTTCTGACTGTCCATCGGCGTAATGATAATTACCGCGGCAACGGGTGCAAGCACCAGCAGCAGCAGGCAAAACCCGATTTTACTCATGATTTACCCTGAGAAGCGCTGTGTAAGTCAGTCGCCTGGCGAAACCTGACGACTAAAAATGATTTGTGCGGATGGAAGCCTGAACTTCGCCATTACCCACGGTGATATTCAGAATGCTGCTGACGCGTTTCGCGATCAGTTCAATATCAAATGCCGCTGCTGAAGCGGGACTGAAATCGTAAACAGACTGCTGGGAAGCGTTGGCTTCACCCACACTCTCATCACGGTGAACCACGCCCAGTAGATTATCGCCCAAGCGCTGCTGCATAAACGCGGTGACATCGCGATTAATATTCCGGCGGTTGTCACACTGGTTCAGGACAAAATAGTGACCCTGCTTATTATTGAGCGGTTTACCGATCATCCGGTTCTCTTCAATCTGCGGTAATAACGACACTGACGCGGTATCCGCTAACATCACCACTAAATGCATATCGGCCAGCGCCGTCATTGCTTTAAGGGCCGGGCCGGGTCCCGGCGGAAAATCAGCCACAATCACCAGGCCGGGATAATTGAGCACCGTATCCAGACCGCGCTTAATAAAGTGGGGGTCTTTCATCAGGTTCTCTTCGAACCGTTCGCGCTGCGGCTCCGTGACGTTACCATAGGGCAGGACAAAGATATTGCCGCCGGTCGTGAGAATTGACTGACTCCAGTCCGCCTGCTCTTCTGAGCGCGCCACGAATCCGCGGCCATCGTGGAGCGGCACGCCAAAGTGAAGACGGAGCGCATTCTGCACATCAAAATCAATGGCCAGAACTTTGCTGCCGGAACGCGCCAGACTCCAGGCCAGATTCGCCGCCAGCGTGGTTTTTCCCACGCCCCCCTTCGGCGAGCACACACAAACTAACGGCATAGCGCAATCTTCTCCAGTAACGGTTTGAGTAAGGTTTCTTTCGGCAGATTAATATCGCGTGAGCGGAATAGCGCACTAAACCTTCCCGGCTCAGAATGGGGTCCGGTGGGCGCAATAACGGGCTGAAGATCCGCCACAGCAGCGGGTCGCACCGGCTCACCACGCGGTGCAGCCGCAGGCTCAGCGACTTTTTGTGGTTTTGGCGGCGGCGGAAATAAGGATGTAGGATCCCTTTCAGCCTGACCAGCAGCAGGCAGGGTGCTGCCTGACAGGCTATCGAGAATCGAACTGCGGGTAGCCATTGCGGGTTGCGCACTGAGCGTGGCGTAGCGTGCCGGTGCCTCAGGCGGGGGGGCCGTAAACTCATCACCGCGCAGCGGCTGAGGTTGCGGCAGGTCAATACGCTGGCCACCCTCAAATGGGGTCTGATGTTCCTCTTTCGCCAGCTGGCGAATCAAAGCCCATTTACTGTGTTCCGCCGCTTCCTGCGTCTGGCCAGACATATCTTTAAAGTCGATGTCGAGCGTTTGCGTTTTCTCCTGAAAACGCTGCAAATCATCGTAATTATTCTTCATGCGTCGTGGCCTGCAACAAGGGGCGAATTTTCCTGGAATATAACACATCCCCTTAATGACAGTCAGAAAAACCTGATTACAAAAAAAGCACATTCAATAAAATAGTTTAATCATAAAGATTCATTCCTGGCGTAATAAAGCCGCTATTAAGTCATTACCCCTCAGTATTAATAAGTGATGTTTAAGTTAAATTGATTAGCACTGTTTTAATAATCTGCCGGAAAATGCCGCTCTGACAACCACTGGCACAGCCAGCACGGCTAATATAAAAGTGGTTCAGGAAAGATAAGGTTGCCGCATGCACAAACCAACGTTGCATGCTGCAATAAGGGATGGATGGCATTTAACTTTTTTCCGCTGCAAATATCGCCAGCAAAAAAAACAGGTTAAGCCTGGTAACGGAAAAAAGAGGGCAATAACCTGAAAGCAATGGCTGACCCGCCAGCGGTGCGGTCGTGAGCTGAATTGAGAAAAAAAGCTCCAGAAAGGAGCCTTCGGCTGGGGAGTTAAGATAGCGAACAGACTCAGGGAGCATACGCCTTGCGCAAAGACGCAAAAGACGCCATCCCTGGCAGGCTCAGCGCGCGGGCCATCTATGGCGCGCGATGCTTTGCTACAGGCGTATGATCCCATCGCTTTCAATTTTGTGCGGTCTGTATACTTCAGAACGCGCCGCTAACCCTCAGCTGACTTTTTCTGCCACGCCAACTGGCTGATTCTCATCCTGATCAACTGCGAAGCAGGCAATCTCCTGACCGCCGTAGTTTTTCAGCTTCGGCTGTAACTGCACGCAGGTGCCAAAACGTCGGTGGCAGCGCGCATTGAAGGCACAGCCTGGCGGCGGATTGAGCGGGCTGGGCAACTCGCCGGTCAGCTTAATGCGCTCACGACGGTCGTCAGGGTTAAGTCGCGGCGTGGCTGACAGCAAAGCCTGGGTATAAGGATGACGCGGGTTGGCGAAAATCGCCGCTTTACTGCCCTTCTCTACGCAACGGCCGAGATACATCACCATCACCTCATCGGCAATGTGTTCCACTACCGACAAATCGTGCGAGATAAAGACGTAAGAGAGCCCCATCTCCTGCTGCAGATCCATCATCAGGTTAAGCACCTGGGCACGCACCGACACATCAAGCGCCGAAACCGGCTCATCGGCTATCAGCACGTCCGGATCGAGCATCAGCCCACGAGCGATAGCGATACGCTGACGCTGACCGCCTGAAAACATGTGCGGATAGCGGTCGTAGTGCTCGGTTTTCAGGCCGACTTTCGCCATCATCTCCAGCGTCTTCTCGCGGCGTTCCGCTTTAGTCAGCTGAGTATTGATTACCAGCGGCTCTTCCAGAATCTGGCTTACTTTCTTACGCGGATTGAGTGAGCCATACGGATTCTGGAACACAATCTGGATTTTCTGACGACGCAGCTTCTGCGCCTGGGGATCGTGCTTCAGCAGATCCTGGCCATGCCAGTAAAGCTGCCCTTCAGTCGGGGTTTCAATCATCGTCAGCAACCGGCCCAGGGTGGATTTACCACAGCCTGACTCGCCGACGACCGCCAGCGTTTTGCCGCGTTCCAGATTAAAAGAGACGCCATCCAGCGCTTTGACCAGGCGCTCCTGACCAAACAGCCCTTTCTTAACCGGATAGTGCTTCTTCAGATCAATCGCCTGCAGCAGGAACTGATCTTTCGTGGTTTCATGACTCATAAGTGGGTCTCCCGGCATCGTCCAGCGGATAGTGACACTTGGACTGGCGTCCTGGAATGGTTCGCAGTGCAGGTTCTTCCTGACGACAAAGGTCAGTGGCATAGGGACAGCGTGGGTTAAGCAAACAGCCAACCGGGCGGTCATACTTGCCCGGTACCACGCCAGGTAGTGAGGCCAGACGCGCTTTATCGGCCGCAAACTCCGGCAGCGCGCGCAGCAGCGCCTGCGTATAAGGATGGCGCGGCGCTTTAAAGATATCGGTCGCTTTCCCGCTCTCCACCACCTGACCGGCATACATCACGATGATGTGGTGCGCCGCTTCTGCCACTAGCGCCAGATCGTGGGTAATCAGAATCAGCGCCATGTTCTCCTGCCGCTGAAGATCCAGCAGCAGTTCAATGATCTGCGCCTGGATGGTTACGTCGAGCGCCGTGGTCGGCTCATCGGCGATCAGCAGCTTAGGCCGACAGGCGATCGCCATAGCAATCATGACACGCTGACTCATGCCACCCGACAACTGGTGCGGATAAACATCGAGCCGTGACGCAGGATCGGGAATACCGACCTGATTCAGCAGGTCGATCGCCCGCTGATGCCGGGTGCGTTTATTGCCACCCTGATGCACCTTGATCGCTTCCATAATCTGGAAGCCCACGGTATAGCAGGGGTTAAGGCTGGTCATCGGGTCCTGAAAAATCATCGCCACTTCTGCGCCCACCAGCTGGCGGCGCTCGCGTTCGGAGATGCGTTTCAGATCGCGCTGGTTGAACTCCAGCTTCTCCGCCATCACTTTGCCGGGGAAATCGATCAGCCCCATGATCGCCAGTGAACTTACCGATTTACCGGAACCCGACTCGCCCACGATACCCACGACCTGGCCCTGCTCAACCTGATAACTGATGCGGTCAACCGCGCGGAACGGTGCTTTATCGTCGCCGAAATGCACCGACAGTTTGTCTACATTTAATAACGCCATCTCGGTACCTCTTTACTGCTTGAGTTTCGGGTCGAGGGCATCACGCAAACCATCGCCCATCAGGTTAAATGCCAGCACGGTAAGCAGAATGACCAATCCGGGGAAGGTCACTACCCACCAGGCACTTTGCGCATACTGCAGGACGTCGGAGAGCATGGTGCCCCACTCCGGCGTTGGCGGTTGCGCACCCATACCGAGAAAGCCCAACGCCGCCATATCAAGAATGGCGTTGGAGAAACCTAATGACGCCTGCACGATCAGCGGTGCAAGGCAGTTAGGCAGAATATTTACGAACATCTGGCGCAACATACCGGCACCGGCCACGCCGGAGGCGGTCACATAGTCGCGGTTCACTTCCACCAGCACCGCAGCGCGGGTCAGACGGATATAATGCGGCAATGCCACAAACGTCAGCGCGATTGAAGCGTTAACAATTGAGGGGCCAAAGATGGCGACCAGCACCAGCGCCAGCAGCAGACTTGGCAGTGCCAGCATGATATCGACCAGACGCATGATAGTGGCATCGACCACGCCGCCGAGATACCCGGCCACCAGACCAAATATCACGCCGAAAATCAGCGACAGCACCACCACCAGACAGCCAACCAGCAGCGACAGGCGCGCGCCGTACATCAGACGCGACAGCACATCGCGGCCCACATCGTCGGTGCCCAGAATGTAGCTCCAGTTACCGCCTTCCTGCCAGACCGGCGGATGCAGCAGCGCATCTCGGAACTGTTCGGCAGGGGCATGCGGGGCCAGCACATCGGCAAAAATGGCGCACAACAGCACAATGACGATGTAAACCAGGCCGACGACAGCGCCTTTGTTACGTTTAAAGTAGTGCCAGAATTCCTGAAACGGGGTCATCGGCTTGGGTGCAACGGTAACGCTGCCGGGATCAATAACAGACATGATGCCCCCTTATTTCTTGTGACGTATGCGCGGGTTAACCACGCCATACAGCAGATCAACCAGCAGGTTGACCACAATAATCAGTACTGCGGTCAGCAGCACACCGCCCTGCACCACCGGATAGTCACGGCGCTGCAACGCTTCAATCAGCCAGCGACCCAGACCCGGCCACGAGAAGATGGTTTCGGTCAGAATCGCCCCGGCCAGCAAGGTGCCGACCTGCAGGCCGATCACCGTCACCACCGGCAGCATGGCGTTGCGCAGCGCATGCACTACGATCACGCGCATCCGCGTCAGGCCTTTGGCGCGCGCTGTACGGATGTAATCTTCACCCAGTACTTCGAGCATCGCCGATCGCGTCATACGCACAATCACCGCCAGCGGAATGGTACCGAGCACGATGGCGGGCAGGATCATGTGCATCACCGCATCATGGAAGTCGCCCGGTTCACCCCAGAAGAAGGTATCGATCAGCATAAAGCCGGTCAGCGGCATGCTGTCATCCAGGAAGACGGTGTCGCCGACCCGCCCGGAAACCGGCGTCAGGTTAAGTTGTACCGAAACCAGCATAATCAGCATGATGCCCCACCAGAAGATTGGCATGGAGTAGCCGGTCAGTGAGATGCCCACGGCGGTGTGATCGAAAATTGAACCGCGCTTTACCGCCGCCATGACCCCAACCGGGATACCAATGGCCACGGCAAATATCATGGCGCAGATGCCGAGTTCCAGCGTCGCTTTGAAGCGCGGAACAAACTCCTCCCAGACCGGGATGCGGCTCTTCAGTGAAATGCCCAGGTCGCCATGTAATACGCCGTTAATGTAGTTCAGGTACTGTTTCCACAGCGGCTGATCCAGACCTAACAGCGCCATTAACTGTGCATGGCGTTCAGGAGAAATACCGCGCTCGCCTGCCATGATCAGCACCGGGTCGCCGGGGATCATGTGAACAAACGCGAAGGTGAGTAATGTAATGCCGATAAACGTTGGGATGACAAGGCCCAGACGTCGGAGTATGAACTGCAGCATAATCCGGGTTCTCTCTTGTCCGCGCGACCGTCGCCGCGAGGGTTGTTATTGCTTACATCTGACGATCGGGCAGGCCCGCCCGTGACGCAGACAGGCTACGCCTCTACCGTTTCCAGTAAAACAGGGAGATAAAGCCGGGGCGACGCGCAGCCGCCCCGGAAAAGGCGACAATTATTCTTTAATGTCTACCTGAGCAAAGTAGTGTCCGCCCAGCGGATCGACTTTGTACCCGGAGACTTTCTTGCTGACCGGTTCGTATACCGTTGAGTGCGCGATCATCAGCGCCGGTGCCTGGTCATGCATCACAACCTGTGCCTGCTTGTAGTACTCGATGCGCTTCGCCTGATCGGCGGTAGCACGCGCTGGCTGGATCTGATCCTCAAAGGATTTATCACACCAGCGCGAGTAGTTAGAGCCATCTTTTGCCGCTGAACAGCTGAACAGGGTGGCCAGGAAGTTATCTGGATCCCCATTGTCGCCGGTCCAGCCCATCATGACGGTCTGGTGTTCGCCCGCTTTGGCGCGCTTCAGATATTCGCCCCACTCGTAGGTGACGATTTTGGCTTTTACACCAATCTTCGCCCAGTCGCTCTGGATCATCTCAGCCATGCGGCGCGCGTTCGGGTTGTAAGGTCGCTGAACCGGCATTGCCCACAGGTCGATAGAGAAACCGTCTGCCATGCCCGCTTCTTTCAGCAGCGCTTTAGCTTTCTCAGGATCGTAGGCGTAGTCTTTCACCGCGTCGTTATAGCTCCACATGGTAGGTGGGATCAGGTTTTTAGCAGGCTGACCCGCCCCCTGATAAACGGCATCGATAATCGCTTTTTTGTTCACCGCCATGGTCAGTGCCTGACGCACTTTCAGGTTATCCAGCGGTTTTTTCTCAACGTTGTACGACAGATAGCCGACGTTCAGGCCAGCCTGCTCATACAGGTTGATGTTTTTGTCCTGTTTCATACGCGCGATGTCAGCCGGGTTTGGATATGGCATCACCTGACATTCGCCCTTCTGCAGCTTGGCGTAACGCACCGATGCATCCGGGGTAATCGAAAAGACTAAGCGATCGATTTTCGGCTTAGTGCCCCAGTAATCCGGGTTCGCCTTGTAAAGGATGCGCGAATCCTTCTGGTACTGCAGCAGCTGGAACGGACCGGTACCCACCGGATTCAGGTCGACGTTTTGCGGGGTGCCCGCTTTCAGCATGTTGTCAGCGTACTCTTTCGACAGAATCGAGGCGAAGTCCATGCCAAGATCCGCGAGGAACGGCGCTTCAGGACGCGTCAGCACAAAGCGCACGGTGTTCTCGTCCACTTTCTCAATTTTGCTGATCAGCTTAGGCATGTCCATGCCTTCGAAATATTCGTAGCTGCCACCGGAAACGCCGTGATAGGCGTTATTTTTATCCAGCTGGCGCGCGAAGGTGAACACCACATCATCCGCGTTGAAGTCACGCGTTGGTTTGAAATCTTTAGTGGTCTGCCACTTCACGCCTTTGCGCAGGTGGAAGGTATACGTCTTACCATCTTCACTGACATCCCACTTCTCTGCCAGCGCAGCGTGCAGTTCAGTAGTGCCAATAGTGAACTCAACCAGTCGGTTGTAGATCTGACGTGAGCTAGCATCGTAGGTGGTGCCCGAGGTGAACAACTGCGGGTTAAAACCTTCCGGAGAACCTTCTGAACAGTAAACGAGAGTTTTTGCCTGAACACCGGCGGCGACAGTCATAGCAATCAGGCTCAGACCGACCTTCAGCATCCCGGATTTAGCCAGGGAGTTGATCATGCTTTTGCTCCATTGTGATGTGATGTTGTGTGTATTGCCCGACCTCTGATTTTTTTATGCGGTTCAGGCGTACCACCGAACAGGTGGTTAAAGCGCGCGACGTTTTTTTTGTTTTTTCTGATGCGGGTTAGCATTCAGAAAATTCCGTTACGGCGCTTTTATTGACGCATCAATTTGTCAACAGTTGCAAAGAACGTCAATACAACGGTTACTTATTTACACAGAGTGTGAGGGATAGCATGCAACGGTAATAAAAACCGTTTCAGTCTAAAAGCCATACAATGTACACCGCGACTGACCTGATTTCCGTGCATTGTGCTGGATATCAGCTCTGTCGCTAGTGATTCTCAACGCTAAAAAACTTAAAACTTTAACCAGCAAATGTTGAACAACTGAACGATTCACCGTGCGTTATGACGTTCACCCAGCGGAATATGCTGGCAAAGAAGCATAAGAAATCAGGATGTTGCCGCTTTCGGTCATAAGAAGAACGTGTCGCGAATTATGATCGAATGTCTGATGTGGCAAGGTTTGCCAGCGGGAAAGTGGTGATAACAATGGCTGGCAAACAGAATGCGCGGCGGAACCTTTTACT
Organism: Pantoea sp. AS142; assembly: GCF_037152305.1. NCBI lineage: Bacteria > Pseudomonadati > Pseudomonadota > Gammaproteobacteria > Enterobacterales > Erwiniaceae > Pantoea > Pantoea sp. AS142. The sequence continues at coordinate 115,626 of NZ_JBBCMO010000008.1, forward strand.
GGAACTTTCTGGAAGGAAGCAGATGAGGTTTGGATCTGCCAGACGTGAAGCGAAGGGAGCATACGCCTGTAGCAAAGCATCGCGGGCCAGGGAGGGTCCGCGCTGAGCATGCCAGGGATGGCGTCTTTTGCATCTTTGCGGAAGGCATATGCTCCCTGAAGCCTGCTCAACTGGTAAGAATGTGAATGCTTAGCGGTAAGATCGAGAATGCTTCAGGAACACGGGCAGATCGCAAAGGCGCTTAAACCATCCCTGGACGCCCGGCCCACGCCGTCCCTGGCGTGGGACGCTTTCCTCCTCTGCCCGTGTTCCCTTTGCCTTGAGTTTATGCGCTGCGGTCAGATTCACTCGGGTTTAGATCTGTCAGCCGTCTGAAGCCCGCACAGCGCTAATTCTTTGCCTGCAAATCACTCTTCTACAGACGAAAAAAAACCTGTCTTTTCAGACAGGTTTCTTAAATATGGTCGGCGAGAGAGGATTCGAACCTCCGACCCACTGGTCCCAAACCAGTTGCGCTACCAAGCTGCGCTACTCGCCGATGGGGGCGCATGTTACTGCTCCCCCCGATCAGCGTCAACCGCTTTTTATGCTTTTGCCGCCAATCGCCTGGAAAGCACGCGGTTACCGGAAATCAACCGCCTGCCTTACCCTTTACGACCACGATTAAGGCGATTTAGTCTGATCTTTAGCCGGTGCCTGGCACCAGTTGTTGGCCGGGTTAATCCCGCCATCTGGTGAGGTATAACCCAGACAGCCCAGGATGGTATCGAACAACTCAACGTGGCGATGGACACGGCCCACACGCTGCTGCGCCTGCAGCCGCTCAAAATTACTGCGGTTCTGGCTGTCTTCCAGATATTTATCTGACGCCCAGACCATCATCGGTACGCGGAACTGCTCAGGCGGTGCCATCTCACGCGGCGTGCCGTGCAGATGCATATTCTCGCTGATCGACTCACCGTGATCGGCAGCATAGAAGACGATCGCCTTCTTATCACGCAGCTGATCCAGCACGCTATCCAGCATGCTATCGACATACAGCACCGAGTTGTCATAAGCGTTGATCAACTGCGCTTTACTGCAGGTCTCATCCACGCCCATACACTCCGGCTGATACTTCGCGAAGCTGCGTGGGTAACGCTGTGAATAGAGATAATGCGAACCTTTAGTATGCAGTACCACCAGATGCTTACCTTTCGGGAAGCGATCCAGTGATGCTTTCATCTCCGGCACCAGCAGCATGTCATCCACCGCCTTACCCTTGTTGCGTTCTTCTGAACCAATCTGTTCACGGAAGGCAAAGTTGTTGGCATTGATGTTGTCGTAGAACCAGACTTCGCTCTGCATTGCAAACAGCTCAGAGGTGAAACCCAGCGCTTTCATTACCGCAAATACATTCTGCTCTTTCAGCGTACGGCCAGGGTTGTCCATGGTGCCGCCTTCACGTACGAACATGCAGCGCAGCGACAGCTTGGTCGCGGTGTCACAAGACTCGCCGCGGAACGCCACCAGATTTTTCTCTTTTGACAGCTTGGGCGTAGTATCACGCTCATAGCCCAGCATTCCCATGTGATCCCAGCGCGTTGTTTCGCCAATGACAAACACCACATAGGTGTCATCCAGCCCGGCAGGCGCAACGTAAGTAAACTTCTTCGCCGGATCCAGCAGTTCCTCGCTTTTCAGCGACTCATCCACGCGGGTCCAGGCAAACAGTCCGACAGCGGCCAGCCAGTTCGAAGGAAGATAAGAGTGCGCCACCACACCGCCGTAACTCGGCAAATCAATGTTGGTGATCTCTTCGTTGTGCTTCTGCAACTTGTCGAAATAACGGATCGGCAGCCAGACCAGCGCCACGCAGAGCAGCATAATCAGGGTCGGTTTCAGACGCTGCCCTGGCGTACGCAGCTGTTCATTCAGCGTCATGCTCAGCTTGTTACACCAGATCATCAGCAGCGGTAGCGCGCTGACCAGCACCATCCACAAGACGAAATGGTAGCCGATCACCTCTCTGGAGAGATCGGTATCGGTCGTCATCACCGAAGCCACAATACCGTAGCCAATAACCACGTTAAAAAACGCCATGTAATAGGCGGCGGCAACAGAAATCAGAACAATCAGCGTGGCCAGCACGCGATAAAACCACTTTCCTCCCAGCGAAAGCAGACGCATCAGGAAGAAAGTCAGCAGCACAATGGCCACCACCTCGGTGACGGCAGTCAGCCAGTTCGTTATTGTCGATTGCTTGAGAAAACCGTCAAAACGACGATAGAAAATCGGTAAATTCAGTAATATACCGAGATAGAGCGCCAGCAAGAATGATAACTTTTGCTGAGTCAGGGTTTTAATATAATTCATGAAAAAAGGTGTTTCTCCGGTGTGAAGCGCTTAACCAAATCTTTTATGTGACTGCCGAAACGCGGCAGAGTTCGCTGAATAAGCGAACCGGACAAGATGAAGGAAAATTCTGAACGGATTTCTGGGCTATAACGCGAGGTGGCTCAGTAAAACATGGCCGGGTTGTATAGACCAGAAAATAATCGTTGTCGACCTGATTAGCACATTTTTTGTACACCGCGAAGAGTGACTGTCGGACGTAGTGTCACAGAGAGCATCAGGGGAAAGGAAATGATGGCAGAAGAAAAGTGCGGGCCTGATGGTTTCGGGCCCGCAGCATGCTTAGCGAATAATATTCAGCGTGACATCAATGTTGTTACGGGTGGCGTTTGAGTAAGGACAAACGATGTGCGCCGCATCAACCAGCTTCTGCGCTTCTGCTTCATCCATTTCTGGCAGATGAATGTTCAGCGTCGCTTCGATACCAAAGCCGTTGGGAATTGGGCCGATACCCACTTCACCTTCAATCCACGCATCTTTCGGCATGGCGAATTTGTCACGGCCCGCCACAAATTTCATCGCGCCGAGGAAGCAGGCTGAGTAGCCCGCAGCAAACAGCTGCTCAGGGTTGGTCACTTCGCCACCGGCACCGCCCATCTCTTTTGGTACGCCCAGTTTCACGTCCAGTACACCGTCAGATGAGGTTGCACGACCATCACGACCACCGGTTGCTTTGGCTTTGGCACGGTAAACCACTTGTTCTAAAGACATGACACTTCTCCATTACGCTATTTAATCGCCCGCTACTTATCTATCCGTAATCAGGCGGTGAGGTGTAACGGGTGCAGCGCACCCGTCAGCAATATTTATCGTGACTGATTCAGGTTATCGCGTAACCCATCCAACTGTAATTTCAGCGCCAGCAGGGTGTCATCATCACAGGCTGTGGCACATTTAATCGCTTCAGGAATCGCTTCAGCCTTAGCCCATAACGCGCGGCCCGCATGGGTCAGCGTCACAGCAACCTGTCGTTCATCCTGACGGGTTCGCTGCCGGTTAATCAGACCTGCGCTTTCCAGCCGCTTCAGCAGTGGCGTTAATGTCGCTGAGTCTAAGAAAAGCTGATCGCCAATCTCTGAAACCGTGACATCGTCTTTATGCCACAGCACCAGCATCACCAGATATTGCGGATAAGTGATGTCAAGCTGGCTCAGCAACTGGCGATAGACTTTGCTCATCGCCAGATTGGCAGAATAAAGAGAAAAGCAGAGATGCTGATCGACCAACAGTGGCATCGTTTTCACTTTTTTGTCATCTTGATCACTGTTCATGGTGATTAATATAAATAGCGCGCTAGATAATTGCAAGCAAACTTTTTGTCAGGGGAAAAAGCATGCAGAATTCACTGGAAGAACAGGCGCGTCGCTTCGCCACCGAAGCACATGCCCGTGCCGGTCAGCGCCGCAAATATACCGATGAGCCTTACATTGTTCATCCGGCAGCGGTGGTGGAACTGGTGCGCAGCGTCAGCCATGACGATGCCTTATTAGCGGCAGCCTGGCTGCACGACACCGTGGAAGATACCTTAACCACGCAGGGTGATATCGAAGCCTACTTTGGTGCGCACGTGGCCAGTCTGGTGGAGATGCTGACCAATCACGCACCCGCTGCCGCAAAAAACCGGGCGGCCCGTAAACTGGCCCATTTCCGCCATACTGCCAGCGCCAGTCCTGAAGCGCAGACCATCAAACTGGCTGACATCATCGATAACACCCGCGCTATTGTGCGTTTTGATCCTGACTTTGCCCGGGTTTACCTGGTTGAAAAGCAGATACAGATTGAGTTGCTGAAACAGGGAGATGCGCAGTTATGGCAGCAGGCTTCCACGATTATAGAAAGCGGGCTTGCACAGTTGCGGGAGCCCCCCTATAGCGTGCCGGAGAGCTGGTTTGTGAAACAGGCAGCTAAATACAGCGAATTGCGCTAATAAAAAACCCGCCTCAGGCGGGTTCTTTTCGTGATGTCTGTTTATTCTAGCAACTGTCGCCCCAGATAGGGATTGGCATGTAATAACTTCATCAATTTCTGTGCCGTCGCTGAAGGACGGGTACGCCGGGCTTCCCAGCTTTTCACGGAAGAAACGCTTACGCCCATCACTTTTGCAAACTCATCAACCTGCATGCCGGTCATTTCGCGCAGACGCTGCGGCTCTGGCTGGGCGGGTTGCTGACGCTGAAAAAGTAACTCGGCGGCGCGATCATCACGTGTCAAAACAATCTGCTCAAGGCTGCTGAGCAATTCAAACATCGGGTCTTTTAATTCCATAGAGAACTCCTTAAAAACTCACTATGAAGCACGTGAAAGTAGAGAGGTACGAGCCTGAAGTCAGGACTCTGAAACCGGGCCTGTTACAGGCTGGATCCCGCAAGGGTTTGTTTTTGTTATGAGAGAAACCACTACGGGACACAGCCTGCTATGCACTGCTTTAAAGATGTCAGAACACTGCAACAAATGCCGGGAGACTAAGTATGGATAGAGACCTGACTATTTGCCGCGCAATTTATAATTATTTTTTTTACTATTGTTTGCCGGAAAAGTTCCAGCGCCTCTAATACGCTGAGGCTGTTGAATTTTGTGCCTTCATAGTGGGCAAAAAAATCAAATGTTGTGTGTTATTTATGTGGATGCCATCAAGCTTTCTGCGGGCATATTCTCATTTCTGTGAGGCACTAGACCTCTTCAGAGTGTGTGCAAAATATACGCCAATGGTTTACTTCCTGAACATCTATATTCAATGTTCTTATGAAATTAAGAATAGTCCTGGTGGAGGCTACGCGCTGGTGCGCGGCGGGTCACAAAGCAAAGCGGGTGAATCTTTTAACCTGAACGCGGCGGTATCGCCAGATTAATCAACAGGCACCTTCATGAAACGGCAGACGCCCCATGCTGGTGCAGTCGCCTGTCACCCCGATGCGCGTTAAACGTGCAGCCACGCGATATCGTGCCAATAACGGGCAACACCTGAACCCTGTAAGGAAAAGCGATGCGTGAAACAGATTTTAACGTCGGATACCCTTCTCATCGCGTACCCATGATGGGGCGTAATGCCGTCGCGACCTCACAACCGCTGGCGGCGCAGGCGGGTTTGCGTATGCTGCAACAGGGGGGTAATGCTGTTGACGCGGCGATCGCTACTGCCATCGCCCTAACCGTACTGGAGCCAACCGGAAACGGCATTGGCAGTGATGCGTTTGCCATTGTCTGGGACGGCAGCGAGCAGCATGGCTTAAACGCTTCAGGCCGGGCGCCCGCCGCCTGGCATCCCGAACGCTTTGCCGCTCTGAGCGCGATGCCTGAAACCGGCTGGGAGTCTGTCACTGTGCCGGGCGCCGTCTCGGCGTGGGTGACGCTGGCGCAGCGCTTCGGCACCTTACCGCTGACCACCCTGGCGCAACCGGCAATTGACTATGCGCGCGACGGCTTTCCGGTATCGCCACTGATTGGTCAGCTCTGGCAGCGTGGCTATGACAAGCTACGGGATCAGCCTGGCTTCAGCGACTGCTTTGCGCCGCAGGGTCGTCCACCCCGTGCGGGCGAACTGTTCCGCAATCCGGCTCAGGCCCGCACCTTGCAGGCGATCGCTGAGACTGAAGGTGAAAGTTTTTATCGCGGCGCGCTGGCGCAGAAAATGGCGGCCTTCGCCCGCGAACATGGCGCCGCCCTGACGCTGGAGGATTTAAAAAATCATCGTGCGGACTGGGTTACCTTGCTTTCGCGTCCGTTTGCCGGGGGATCGGTAGAGGAGCTGCCGCCTAATGGTCAGGGAATGGCGACCTTAATTGCGCTCGGCATTCTGGAAGCGTGGAAGATCAACCGCTATGCACCCGATTCACCGCAGTGGCTGCATCTCTCTATTGAGGCGATGAAACTGGCGTTGGTTGATCTGGAACGCTATGTCACCGATGAAGATCACCTCGAATTTCCGGCTGAACACCTGCTGAGCAACGACTATATCCGCCAGCGGGCAGCGTTAATTGATCCTGACAGGGCGGGAGATTTTCGTTTTGGCTCCCCACAGCAAAGCGGCACGGTTTATGTGGCGACAGCGGATGCCAGCGGCATGATGGTTTCATTCATTCAGTCTAATTACATGGGATTTGGTTCCGGCGTGGTGGTACCCGATACCGGCATCAGCCTGCAGAACCGTGGCGCGGGCTTTTCGCTCGATCCAGGCCATCCCAACGTTGTAGCGGGCGGTAAGCGCCCCTTCCACACTATTATCCCGGCCTTTGCGCGGGATCAGCAGGGCCAGCCACTGATGGCATTTGGCGTGATGGGCGGGCCGATGCAGGCACAGGGACACGTCCAGCTGGCACTGCGAATTATGCTGCACCGGCAAAATCCTCAGGCCGCGATTGATGCGCCGCGCTGGCGCGTGGTACGGGGGCGCGAGGTGATGTTTGAATCAACACTCGATCGCAATACCCTGAGTACCCTGCGCCGGATGGGTCACAACGTGGTACTGGAAGATCCTCTGAGCAATTACAACTTTGGTGGTGCGCAGGCGATAATGCGCGATCCGCAGGGCTTCTACATTGCGGCCAGCGAGAGTCGCAAAGATGGCCAGGCCGTCGTGTTCTAAGGCCGCGCAGTGAGCACCAGGCTTCTGAACACGCCTTTCAGATTTGCGCGCTGAATCCTGTGATGGCAGTGAACGCAGCGCGCTCTGACGCACGGGCGATTCCGTTCTGCAACTGGCGATTCACAAAGCATCTGTTTAACAGGTGGTTTCACATTGTGCCGTGGCTCAGGTTTGTTCTATTCTTTAGGCCATTCTTACCTGGACATCCGACAGTATCACCGACAGGAGTTGAACCCATGGCTTCAGGACTTACACGCCTTATGGCACGCGGCGGCATGATGCTCGCTGGCGCGCTGATCGTGCTGCAACTCACCGCATGCGGTGATAAAGAAGGCGAGCAGCGTAAAGCATTTATCGATTTTCTCCAGAACACCGTGATGCGCAGCGGCGAGCATCTGCCCAGCCTCAGCGAAAATCAGAAGCAGAGCTTTGGTAACTTCGCCAGCGATTACGCCATCATGTATGGCTTTTCGCAGCAGGCGAACAAAGCAGTTGAACAGGGTATGCGTCCGGTGGTGGATGAGCTTTCTGCCATTCGCGTTCCGCAGGATTATCTCAGCCGTCGTGATGCCCTGCGTCAGGCGAATAGCGCACTGGTGATCGTTACCCAGCAGATTGAAAGCGCCAAAATGCAGGCGGACAGCAGCAAAGCCGCCCTGAAGCAGCCGGATGACCTGAAAAAGGTCTACGACACGGCGTATAACAAAGTGGTGACGGTGCCCGCCAATCAGCTGATTCCGCTGCTGCCAAAACTCCAGGCACTGAGCCAGGGTGCCGTGCAGACCGGCGATTTCCTGCAAACGCAGGGAACCCGTGTCAGCTTTAATGATGGCGGCGTGCAGTTCCCGACGCAGGATCAGGCTTCGCAATATAACGCGCTGATGAGCACCTTATCAGCCAATGCCCAGGCGCTTCCTCAGGCACAAACTGCCGTCCAGGGTGGTCTGCAGTAAATCTGCTGTACGGGCTGGCGTTAATCGTCTGCCCGTCTCTTATCCTTTTTTCGTCTCACTCGACCGCCTGCGGAATGAAATGTGATCTGGCGCATTTTCGACCAAAAATAGTTTGTGATCTAAGTCACATATATAATACAAACCGCCTGGACCTAAGTGTGATTAATCTCACAGATAAACTGACAGACCGGCTAAAAATGCGGCAAAACAACCTCATCCACTCTTAGAAATGTGATCTAAGTCACGCTAAACACCCCCGTGACCACCCTGAATCCGTGATGCATATCACACTTATGGTATGCGCTACGCAGTGTTAAATTCGCGTGATAGAGTCCGCGTGCATACAGTGATATCACCGGCTCTAGGTCGGGGTGGCTAAACAAAAACAAGCGCGCTCTCCTATTGCAGCGCGTCTCAATAAGGGGTGGGTTTATGTCCTCATCAGTGAAGGTCAAAGTACAGAGCTTTGGTCGCTTTCTGAGTAATATGGTGATGCCAAACATCGGGGCGTTTATCGCCTGGGGTATCATCACCGCACTGTTTATTCCAACTGGCTGGATCCCTAACGAAACGCTGGCCAAACTGGTTGGCCCGATGATCACCTACCTGCTGCCACTGCTGATCGGTTTCACCGGTGGGCGTCTGGTGGGGGGCGATCGCGGCGGCGTGGTTGGTGCGATTACCACCATGGGTGTGATTGTCGGTGCCGATATGCCGATGTTCCTCGGTGCGATGATTGCTGGTCCGCTGGGCGGCTGGGCAATTAAGTCGTTTGACCGGGCGATTGACGGCAAAATCAAAAGCGGCTTCGAGATGCTGGTCAACAACTTCTCGGCCGGTATTATCGGCATGATTCTGGCACTGCTGGCGTTCCTGGCGATCGGCCCGCTGGTTGAAGGTCTGTCACACATTCTCGCTGCGGGCGTGAATCTGATGGTGCAGAACAATCTGCTGCCACTGACCTCAATCTTCGTGGAACCGGCAAAAATCCTGTTCCTGAACAACGCCATCAACCACGGTATCTTCTCACCGCTGGGCATCCAGCAGGCAAGCGAAGCCGGCAAGTCGATCTTCTTCCTGATCGAAGCCAACCCGGGTCCAGGTATGGGCGTGCTGATGGCCTACATGTTCTTTGGCCGTGGCAGTGCTAAACAGTCTGCGGGCGGTGCGGCGATTATCCACTTCCTCGGCGGCATCCATGAGATCTACTTCCCGTATGTGCTGATGGCCCCTCGCCTGCTGCTGGCGGTTATCCTGGGCGGTATGACCGGCGTCTTCACGCTGACCGTGCTGAACGGTGGCCTGGTCTCTCCTGCCTCACCGGGTTCTATCCTGGCCGTGCTGGCAATGACGCCAAAAGGTGCCTACTTCGCTAACATCGCCGCTATCGCTGCAGCCTTCGCGGTCTCTTTCGTGGTCTCCGCTATCCTGCTGAAAACCAGCAAAGTCAAAGAAGATGATGATATCGAAGCCGCGACCCAGCGCATGCATGAGATGAAAGCGCAGTCGAAAGGCCAGAGCGCAGCGGGTGGTGCCATTGCCAGCGATGCCATGAGCGTCGATCTGCACCACGTGCGTAAAATCATCGTCGCCTGTGACGCCGGTATGGGTTCCAGCGCCATGGGTGCAGGCGTACTGCGTAAGAAAGTGCAGGATGCCGGTCTGAGCAATGTGTCGGTGACCAACACCGCGATCAACGCCCTGCCAGGTGATGTCGATCTGGTGATTACGCATCGTGACCTGACCGAACGCGCTATTCGCCAGGCGCCGCATGCGCAGCATATCTCGCTGAACAACTTCCTCGATAGCGCGCTCTACAGCACGCTGACCGAACGTCTGGTGGCCGCTAACCGTAGCGACGTGCGTCGAGCAACCGTGACCACCGCCCTGTCAGATAGCTACGACGAAGGCAACGCGCACCTGTTTAAACTGGGCGCAGATAATGTCTTCCTCGGTCTGCGTGCCAGTAACAAAGAGCAGGCGATTCGTTTTGCCGGTGAACAGCTGGTGAAAGGCGGTTACGTTGAGCCTGAATATGTTGACGCGATGCTGGCGCGTGAAAAACTGACGCCGACCTACCTCGGTGAGTCGATTGCCGTGCCGCACGGTACGGTTGAAGCCAAAGATCGTGTGCTGAAAACCGGCGTGGTGTTCTGTCAATATCCTGCAGGCGTCCTGTTCGGCGAAGAGCCGGACGATGTGGCGCGCCTGGTGATTGGGATTGCTGCCCGCAACAACGAGCACATCCAGGTGATCACCAGTCTGACCAATGCGCTGGATGATGACAGCGTGATTGAGAAGCTGGCTAACACGACCAGCGTGCAGGAAGTGCTGGAGCTGCTGTCCGGTAAGCCTGCACTCGCGTAATTTAGTGATATTTTCCCTGGGGCGGTCATGCCCGTCCCGATTTCCTGGGGCGGGTTTGCCCGCCCCATCGTCATTTGATATGGGTCAAAAATTATGAAAGCGTTACATTTCGGAGCAGGAAACATTGGTCGCGGCTTTATCGGCAAATTACTGGCTGATGCAGGTATCGAACTGGTTTTTGCTGATGTGAATCAGACAGTGCTGGACGCACTGAACGCGCGTCATGAGTATCCCGTACATGTGGTTGGCGAGCAGGCCAAAACAGAAACCGTTAAAGGCGTCAGTGCGGTAAACAGCACCAGCGATGAGATCATCACGCTGGTTTCTGACGTCGATCTGGTCACCACCGCTGTGGGTCCGCAGATTCTCGAGCGTATTGCCAGTAGTGTGGCCAAAGGACTGGCAAAACGCAGCGATAACGGCAATAGCCGCCCGTTAAATATCATCGCCTGTGAGAATATGGTGCGAGGCACCAGTCAGCTGAAACAGCATGTGCTGAAGGCGTTGCCGGAGCACTATCACGCCTGGCTGGAGCAGCATGTCGGCTTTGTAGATTCCGCTGTCGATCGCATCGTGCCACCGTCTGAGGCGGGCAGCACCGACCCGCTGGACGTCACCGTTGAAACCTTCAGCGAATGGATCGTTGATAAAACCCAGTTTAAAGGCGACCTGCCTGCGATTCCGGGTATGGAACTGACCGATAACCTGATGGCGTTTGTTGAGCGCAAACTCTTCACCCTGAACACCGGTCACGCGATTACCGCCTATCTCGGCCAGCTGGCCGGTCACCAGACCATTCGTGACGCCATCCTTGACGAAAAAATCCGGGCCGTGGTGAAGGGCGCTATGGAAGAGAGCGGCGCGGTGTTGATCACGCGCTACGGTTTTGAGGCGGAGAAACATGCGGCCTACATCCAGAAAATTCTTGGCCGCTTTGAAAACCCGTATCTGAAAGATGATGTTGAGCGCGTCGGTCGTCAGCCGCTGCGTAAACTCAGCGCGGGCGATCGCCTGATCAAGCCAACGCTGGGCACAATTGAGTATGGCTTACCGCACGCCAGCCTGGTGCAGGGTATTGCCGCCGCGATGCATTATCGTAGCGACCAGGACCCACAGGCGCAGGAGCTGGCCGCGCTGCTGGCAGAAAAAGGCCCACAGGCTACGCTGGCTGAGATTTCAGGGCTGGATGCCGACAGCGAAGTGGTGGCTTCTGTGGTGAGCGCCTGGCACGCTATGGCATAATGCGCGCGTGTTAGTGACGCAAGCCGGGCGTAGTTCGCCTGCGCCCAACGGCGGTATTGAACCCATGCAGGCAATAATGGAAGAGAAGCAGGCTTTTGAGAACCGGGTGCTTGAGCGCCTGAACGCCGGTCGTTCGGTGAGAAGCTTTCTGATCGCCGCCGTTGAGCTATTGGCTGAAGCCGTCAATCTGCTGGTGCTGCAGGTTTTCCGTAAAGATGACTACGCGGTGAAATATGCGGTAGAACCACTGCTGCTGGGTGATGGGCCTTTGGGCGAACTCTCGGTTCGCCTGAAGCTGATTTACGGTCTTGGCGTCATCAGCCGGCACGAATATGAAGATGGTGAACTGCTGTTGGCGCTGCGCGAAGAGCTGAATCACGACAGCGGCGATTATCGTTTTACCGACGATGAAATTCTCGGTCCGTTTGGTGAGCTGCACTGCGTGACCGCCTGGCCGCCTGCACCAGTGTTTCACACCGAAGATGCAGAGCTGCGCAGCATGCAGCAGCAGCGCTATCTGCAGATGGTGCGATCCACCATGGTGCTGTCGCTTACCGAGCTGATCGCCCGCATCAGTATGAAGCAGGCGTTCAAAAAGTCCGGCAGCTAATCCTGCCAGGCGCCCTTCCGGCGCCTTTTTCGTCTTAACCTAACCGGGAACATGCGCCGGATTTGGTGTATCCTTGGCCTGTTTTCCTCAACGAGTTGTTGTCATGAAAGAGCAAGAAAAGAACGAAATCAAACGTCTCAGCGATCAGCTGGACGCACTAAACCGCAAAGAGCCGCAGTTACTGGAGTCGGGTGATGCCGAGAAACTGGGCGCGTTGCTGAAAGAGAAAGAAACGCTGGTGATTGAGATTGAGCGTCTGCGCGGTCAGCGGGTTGAAAAACTCAGTGCCGAGGCGCAGAAACTGCAAAAAATGGGCTTCAGCCGCGAAATTACTAAAAAAGAGCAGGCAAATCTGGGCGCGCTGAAGAAAAGCGTGCGCGGCCTGGTGGTGGTGCATCCAATGACCGCGCTGGGACGTGAAATGGGTCTGACAGCGATGACCGGCTTCGCCAAAACCGCATTCTGATGGGTCGATCAGGCAGCAGCCTGATCGACATCGGCTTTGCGTTCGCCGGCGGCGGCAGAAACCTGCTCCGCCAGCGCATCCAGCAGTTCATAGCGACGACGATACTCTGCCCGCTTCTTACTGGCGATCTCCTCCAGCGTTTTACGCGGCAGGCTCAGCGGCAGGATAAACATCCCATCCCTGCGCGCTTCACCACTCAGCGACAGCCAGAATTCACTGTAGCTGGCAAAAAACTTATCCCCTTTGCTATGGCGATAACGCAGGCTGCGGAATACATGGGTCTCATCGCCCACCGCCAGAATATTTTCCACGCCGCACTGCCTGGCAACAATAAACACCGCCTCCATTAACAGGCGTTTCGGAAAAAGACCGTGAGCAGCCTTGGTCGCCTCGCGGATCACCTCATTATTAATATGTTTCCGCGGCCCCTGTAATCCGCCAATTAATAAGGTACGCTGGGTATTCTCATTGAGAATTGAAAATGAAAGCGAAGCAATAATCTCGTCGTTATAACGTAATACCAGTGTGACTTCCCCTTCCCGATCGAAATAACCGGAACTGCAGGAGAGTAAAAAGGTCTCGCTATTTTTACCGGTCAGCGTGGCCAGCGGATTATCCGTGGCGCTCTGCAGCAGCTGACGCAGCGCAGGATTTTCAAGATTATTCATCAGGGTGTAATGATCAAGTATCGCCTGCGCACGCGCAGCAATGCTCAACCCTGAACGCAGATAGGGCCGGTGCAGTTTGGCTGGCAGCAATCCCTGGGTACCCATCAACAGAGGGAGTTGCGGTAAATGCGACAGCTGATCCAGATAATGCAGCGTGGTCAGCGGCGATATTAAGGTTCTTAATACAAATTTCAGCCGGAAACGTTTACTCATCCAGAGTTTATCCGGTACGTATTTCCCACTAATTAACTGAAAGAAAAGCGAAGCAGAAGAATCGGTCGTGGTTTCGTGAGTAGTGATAATTGACATAGTCAGCGACACGCATTGAGCAGGAATGTCACTGAGAATAAAACAACGAGTATCAACGGAATGTTAATGTGGAATAACGTTAAAAGCGCGGCGGTTAAAAAGCGAGATCCGTTTATTTTTGGTTTAATTTTGGGGGGCGGGCATTAAAGACAAAAAAACCGGCGAAATAAAATTCGCCGGTTTATCTTCATTGCGTTTACGTTAGGTTAACTTACTGAGCAGTCGCGAAGCGGGCAGCGGCCTCGTCCCAGTTAACCACGTTCCAGAACGCTTTGATGTAGTCAGGGCGCTTGTTCTGATACTTCAGATAGTAAGCGTGTTCCCACACATCCAGTCCGATAATCGGGAAGCCAGAAACGCCAGCAACCGCTTCACCCATCAGCGGGTTGTCCTGGTTTGCGGTAGACACCACAGCCAGTTTGTCGCCTTTTTTAACCAGCCACGCCCAGCCAGAGCCGAAACGGGTCGCTGCCGCTTTCTCGAACTCTTCCTGGAATTTCTCTACGCTACCGAAATCTTTCTCGATAGCCGCTTTCAGGTCGCCCTGCAGCGTGGTGCCGGTTTTCAGGCCTTTCCAGAACAGGCTGTGGTTAGCGTGACCGCCTGCATTGTTACGCAATGGGCCTTTTTTATCTGCTGGCAGCTGATCCAGTTTGGTGATCAGCTCGTCTACCGGCAGATTGGCAAATTCAGTGCCTTCCAGCGCCGCGTTAGCGTTGTTCACATAGGTCTGGTGGTGTTTAGTGTGATGGATTTCCATCGTCTGCTTGTCGAAATGCGGTTCCAGTGCGTCGTATGCGTAAGGCAGGGATGGCAGTGAATAACTCATGTTCTTCCTCTCCATTTAGTGTGAGCAGCACGACGAATTCAGGACGTGCCGCGTAAGCAGTCGAATCATTATAGTTAAATTCATGTAGCGTAAAAGGGTAATCAATGCCCTATTAACCCTAAGGATTTGAGAAATCTGGCAAAAGCAACCCATTGTTTTTACAGCATGCTGATGCTGACTCTGCCTTTTAAGCCTTATCAGACAGAGAGGGGCGCGCTGAGCCAGCGCCGCCAGCGGCTACGCATCCCGCACGAATGCTGTCTCTGCCCTGACCTGCGCGTTACTGACCCAGCTCGCGCAGCGCGCTGTCCAGTGCGCCAACCAGCCAGTCAATATCGCTTTCCTGGAAAGCCAGTGGCGGACGCAGTTTCAGCACATTCCCATACGGGCCAGCGACCGAGGTCAGCACACGATGTTCACGCAGTTTCTCGATCAAATCCAGCGCCAGCGTTTTATTCGGTGATTTGCTGTGTCGATCAGTAACCAGTTCAAAGCCGATAAACAGTCCGGCACCCCTTACATCCCCCACGCACGCATAGCGATCCATCAGGGTCCTCAGCTCAGCCAGCAGCTTCGCGCCGACCACCCGGCTGTGCTCCTGCAAACCCTCTTCGGTGATCACCTTCAGTACTGCCTGTGCCGCTGCCATCGCCACCGGATTGCCACCGAACGTATTGAAGTAGGGAATTGAGTCGCTGAAGGCGGCCAGCACCTCGCTTTTTGCCAGCAGCCCGGAAACCGGAATGCCATTGCCCATCGGCTTACCCGTGGTAATGACATCAGGCACGACATCGTGACGGCCAAAACCCCAGAACGCATCGCCAGTACGGCCAAAGCCAGGCTGCACTTCATCGGCAATAAAGATGCCACCGTTGGCATGCACCACCTCTACCGCTTTTTTCAGGAAGCCGCGCGGATCGGGCAGAACGCCGTCCGAGGAAAAAATCGAGTCCGCCAGGAAACCGGCAAATTTAATGCCGTGCGCTGCCATATCATCAATCTGCTGCTGAATCTGGTCAGCGAACCAGTCGCCGAGGTCAGGCGCATCCACACGATAAGCATCCGGCGGCATCACCAGCCGCGTGGTGGGCGCCAGCGGCTGTCCACTGCCCAGCGCCGGAGAGGCACCGGAAGTCAGCTCACTGGTGCCGTGATAGGCCTCTTTACTGACAATAATCCCGCTGCCGCCACTAAAGGCACGAGCCACGCGGATTGCCAGATCATTAGCTTCTGATCCGGTACACATATACATCGCGCGATCAATAGCTGCAGGCGTGGTCGCCAGCAGCGCTTCACTGTAGTCGAGGATATTTTCATGCAGGTAACGGGTGTGAGTGTTCAGCATTTTCATCTGCTGGGTCACTGCCTCAATCACGGCCGGATGGCAATGGCCGATGCTCGCCACATTGTTGTAGACGTCGAGATATTTATCGCCCGCCGCATCCCACAGATATTGCCCTTCACCCCGCACCAGATGAACCGGTTTGCGATAGAACAGGCGATAGGATTCACCCAGCACTTTGCTGCGTTTATCGGTCAGTTTGCGCGTATCGCTGTCGAGCGCATCGGCGTGTTCGGCACGAAAACTGTTGGTATCCATAATGGTGGAACGCGTGGCCATAATGACTCCCGTGACAAAGATGAAGGAAGAAAAGCGGACGCCTTTATCATGCCTGCCTGAATCTAAAATGCAACCAAATACACAAATACATTAAAATACACATGACGCAGGCGGATCGCTCCGCTAAGCTTGCCTTCTGATTCAGACGGAATCGTGCGCTTCACTGACGTATCATCCGTGCTTTTCGCGTTTTACAAGGAAACCTCTATGTTGCAGGAAACGCGCCTTCATCGCATCCGTACCTTACTCGCCCGGTTTAACCAGGTGAGTACCGAGCGCATTATCAGGGAGCTGGCGGTGTCGCGCGAAACCGCGCGCCGCGACATCATTGAGCTGGAAGCGCTGGGTCTGGCGCGCCGCGTTCATGGCGGACTGGTGGCAATTGAAACGCCGGCTGAACCGCCGCTGACGAAACGCCGCCGTACCCAGACCCGGGAGAAGCGCGCCATCGCCCACGCCGCTGCGCAGTTACTGCAGCCCGGGCAGACGCTGTTTCTTGATGCGGGTACCACCACCACGCTGCTGGCAGAGGAGCTGCACGCCCTTTCCGGCCTGACGATAGTGACAAATAGCCTGCAGGCCGCGCTGGCGCTGAGCGCCGGAGAGGAAGATCAGCCGCTGAATAATCAGATTATTTTGCTGGGCGGAACGATGTCAGCAGGAGCCCAACAGACGCGCGGCGAAATCACCGTAAGCGAAATCATCCGCTACCGTGCCGATGTAGCGCTACTTTCGCCGGTCGGTATTGAGGCGGCCTGGGGTGCCAGCAGTTTTCACCCGCACGAAGCGGCCATCGCCCGGGCGATGGTGCAGCAATCTGCATCCTGCTATCTGCTGGCCGATCACGCCAAACTGGGTGTGGTCAGCCGCACGGTTTACGCGCCGCCCCAGGCGATCACCCTGTTGATTACCGACAGCAACGGCCACAACAGTGACGCACTTGAGGCATTGCAGCAGGCGTTGCCAGAGGTAGTGGTGGTTTAACGCAGTCGCTCAGGATGACTGTAGACTGTGGCACGGCCAGGTTTACTAAACCCAACCAGCGTCAGGTTGCAGCGCTCAGCCACCTCAACCGCCAGCCGGGTCGCCGCCGAGACCGCAAACAGGATCTCAACGCCGCACATAGCGGACTTCTGTACCATTTCATAGCTGGCGCGGCTGGAGACCAGCACCGCTCCCGGTCCCCACTCTGCCTGGCTGCGATACCCCAGCAGTTTATCCAGCGCCACATGGCGACCCACATCTTCACAGCCACTGGCCAACTGACCATCGGGCTGGATCCACGCGGCAGCATGGGTGCAGCCCGTTTTCTGTCCGACCGGCTGATAATCTTTCAACCGACCCAGCGCCCGATCGAGCTGATCCAGCGCGAAGGTCTGGGTAAACGGCAGCGGAGATAGCGGCTTGCCAATCTGGTCCAGTTGTTCAACGCCACACACGCCGCAGCCGGTCCGGCCTGCCAGCGCGCGACGCTGTTCTTTCAGCGCCATGAAACGGCGGCTGGAAAGCTCAATCTGAACCTCAATACCGTGACAACCCGGTACGATATCCATGCCGAAAATGTCGCCGGGTGCATCGATAATGCCCTCTGACAGAGAAAAACCCAGCGCAAACGCCTCCAGGTCTTTGGGCGTGGTCATCATCACCACATGAGAGATGCCGTTAAAGACCAGCGCCACCGGAACCTCGTCCGCCAGCCAGTCAGTCTGAGCTTCGGACAGATCGGCGCGCTGCCACACCTGCGTCCTGCTGACGCCGGCCTGATTTGTTAAATCTTCGCCTGAGTCAGGCTGGATAGATTTCAAAAAGTATGACCTGTTGTTAATAAACAATGAAATTCAGTGCCCCGTGCAGCAGGCCACTGACGCGCACTGATTCTGCCTTTTTGCCCCTGGTAGCGCAAATAAACAGCGGGGCAATTCATGCGGTTTTCTTACCGGGAAAGGCGCAGCTACGCCTGCTGGATCTACAGCGGCGGCTGGATGCCGAAAGGCAACCAGATGGCCTGACCGCCAAATCCTGGACGGTGTTGCGCTTTTTGGAAGTCGAAGAGAACGGCTAGCTCATCTGACTGATTCGCAACGATGGCTGCCTGCACTGCGCCGATCCCGGCTGTCTGAAAGACTGCCCGTCAGCAGGCGTCATTATTCAGTACGCCAACGGCATTGTCGATTTTCAGTCTGAACAGTGTATCGGCTGCGGCTACTGCATCGCGTGCTGCCCGTTCAACGTGCCACGACTGAATAAAGGGGATAACCGTGCCGACAAATGCACCCTGCACAAAGATCACGTCAGCATGGGTCAGGAACGCACCTGTGTGAAGACCTGTCCGACCGGTGCCATTCGTTTCGGCAGCAGCGATATGCGACGCTGGCAGAGGAACGCGTGGCGGAGCTGAAGTCGCGCGGGTTTGCGCAGGCTGGCCTCTACGACCCGGAAGGGGGGGCGGCACCCACGTAATGTGGGTGCTGCATCATGCCTCAGCTCTATCACGGACTGCCTGCTAACCCGGGCATCAGCCCGACCGTGACCTTCTGGAAGGGATCTGGAAACCGCTGGCGGCGCCAGGTTTTGCCGCTACGTTCACCGCCTTAATCTTCCACTATGTCGGTGTTGGCCCGAACCGCGTCCCTGAAGAGCATAACAACAACGACGATCAGCCTGAGCTGCATCAATAATGAAAAAGCCCGATCATCGGGTGCGTAACCACGCACCCGAACGTATCAGTCACTGGATCGTCGCGATTTGCCTTGTCATGGCCGCGTTAAGCGGATGAGGGTTTTCTTTCCGTTATTTAACTGGCTGATGCAAATATTTGGCACGCCACACCTGGCGCGTATTCTGCATCCTTTTGTTAGCGTGGTGATGTTGGCCGCTTTTATGCCGATGTTTTTGCATTACCGGAAACACAACCTGATCAATCGCGATGACCTGTACCAGGCCAAAAATATTCACCGGATGGCGCTGAATACAGAGGTGGGTGATACCGGTAAACATAACTTTGGTCAGAAGTGTGTATTCTGGGCTGCTATTATCAGCTTAGTGTTGCTGCTTGCCAGCGGCATTGTGATCTGGCGACCTTACTTTGCCGATGCCTTCGCCATTCCGCTGAGTCGTCTGGCGCTGATTGTGCATTCGGTGTCAGCGGTGGCGCTGATCATCGTCATTATGGTGCATATTTATGCTGTATTGTGGGTCAAAGGCATGCTGACCGCGATGGTGGAAGGATGGGTCAGCGCTGAATGGGCCAGACATCATCATCCTGGCTGGTACCATGAGCAGCGTCATCCACCAATAAAACAGGAAAAACGCCCCTGATGAGTATTCGCATAATCCCGCAAGATCAGCTGGAGAAAAGCGAAAAGACAACGGCGGAGATGATTCCGCCGTTACTTTTTCCACGGCTGAAAAATTTATACAGTCGTCGTGCTGCGCGACTGCGCGACCTGGCGGCGAAAAATCCCCTCGGCGACTACCTGCGTTTTGCTGCGGTGATCGCAGAAGCACAGGAGATTGTGCTGTATGACCATCCGCTGCACATCGACCTGCATGCCCGACTGACGCAGAGCGCCAGCGAGGGTAAGCCGCCACTGAACATTCACACCCTGTCGCGCGATCCGCACTGGCAACGGCTGCTGCATTCGCTGATTGCCGAGCTGAAACCGGAAATGAGCGGTCAGGCGCTGGCGGTGCTTGAGAATCTTGAGAAGGCGTCGGCCACGGAGCTTGAGACGCTGGCCAGCGCGCTGTTTACCGGCGATTATGCGCTGGTCAGCAGCGATAAAGCGCCCTTTATCTGGGCGGCACTCTCGCTCTACTGGGCGCAGATGGCGGCCCTGATACCAGGCATTGCACGCGCTGAGATGGGCGATCAGCGTCAGTTCTGTCCGGTCTGCGCCAGTATGCCGGTCGCCAGCGTGATGCACATGGGCAGTCCTAAAGGCGCGCGCTATCTGCACTGCAATCTGTGCGAAAGTGAATGGCATGTGGTGCACAGCAAATGTACCCAGTGCGAACAGTCCCGAGACCTGCACTACTGGTCGCTCAACAGTGAGCAGGCGGTGGTGAAGGCTGAAAGCTGTGGCGACTGCGGCACCTACCTGAAGATGCTTTATCAGGAGAAAGATCCGGCCATTGAACCGGTTGCAGATGACCTGGCGTCGCTGATACTGGATGCCAAAATGGAGCAGGAAGGCTTCGCGCGCAGCAGTCTCAATCCTTTTATGTTTCCTGGCGAATAGTCACTGACTCTGGAGAACCCGATGAAACTGATTGGCAGCTATACCAGCCCATTTGTGCGTAAGATTTCGATTATCATGCTGGAAAAAGGCATTACTTTTGAATTCGTTAACGCATCGCCTTACAGCGATGACAGCCACGTGCCGCACTACAATCCGCTGGGCAAAGTTCCGGCGCTGGTCGCTGATGATAAGCAAATCTGGTTCGATTCCAGCATCATTGCGGAGTTTCTGGAACTGCGCGGCGAGGAGCCTGCTCTGCTGCCTGCCGATCCGCTTGAATCACTTAACATTCGTCAACTGGAAAAGCTGGCGGATGGCGTCAGCGATGCCGCGCTGGTGATCGTGCGCGAGCAGATGCGTCCGGGGGATTTGCAGTCTGAGGAAGTATTGCTGCGTAATCGTGAAAAGATTCAGCGCAGCCTCGATATGCTGGAAGCAAAGGCCGCAGAGGGCAAATGGCTTAACAACGGCCAGCTCAATCTGGCGGATATCGCCACCGGATGCATGATCGGCTACCTCAATTTCCGCCGCGTGGTGCCGAACTGGTGTGTCGAACGACCGGCGCTGGTGAAGCTGGCGGAAACGCTGTTTCAGCGCGAGAGCTTTGCGCGGACATCGCCACCTGCGGCGTGATGGGTGCTGTGGCTGGCAGGTGGCGAAGCGCGGAGTACGGTTTGGGGGTTAATGGTTTATTCCACCTTTGAAGCGTGCCGTTCGATCTGACGACGTCCGTATGCCTGACATTCTGATGCGCGGTGAACCAGCTAACTATCTTTGATAGCGGCCCGTTATCTTACGGGATGTGTGCAGTACCCGCAGGATGCGAACCGCCTCTGCTTCAGCAACATAGATGATGATGAACGGAAAGCGGGGAACTACCAGTTTATACTGTTTTTCTGTTCCGACTTTTGTACCAGCCCGCGGGTTTTCGCTAAGCAGACTGGCCACGCTGGTAAACTTATCGTCTGTTGCACTGGCTACCAGCAGGCCAGCCTCACGATACAGATAACGAAATATCGTCTCCCTGTCCGCCTGCGCCTGTTTTTCCCACTGAACAGCTGATATCACAATGTTCCCCGCGCGGCCTGCGCTTTCAGTTCTTCCATGCGGGCATTCATTTCATCATTACTGATGAACTCACTTTCACCGGCATCATAACGACTGAATGCCGCCGTTATTTGCTGTTCCAGCCAGGCATCATGCTGGCCATCCTGAAACTGCCGCTCTTCCGCTGCCAGCTCTTCCGCTCGCTGACGCATAACCTCTGTCAGCGTCTTCTTCTGGCGCTCGGCGGCCTGCATGGCCAGTCGTTTAATGTCGTCATCAATTCTGAAGTGGATAGTGCTCATAGCCGGACTCTCGCGTGGTGTCGTTTGTGGTGTCATCTTGCCTGTCATCCTTTTCCCTGTCATCTTCATTTCACTCTTATGCGATGTCGGAAATCGCCACACTCATGTGAAAAAAAGACTGGCTGCAGATTTTTGAAGAGGGTATTGGGAAGAGGATATAAACGAAATAGTGTAAGGAAAAACAATCCGTTCTCAGAGACGCCTCGCAGTTTATTACTTAGCTTTCAGCAAGTTTACAAAGTGGGCGGTGTATATTTGAACAGGAGAAAACAGAAAAGGAAGAACGTAAGCAGAGATTTTTAGCGCGAGCTGAAGGTGGTGGAACACCAACAGCCCGCTGACCACAACTAACTAGGTAGGAGTTAATTATGGCTGGAAGAGATTCTATGTCAGAACCCGCCGTATCCCAAGCCCGCAAAAGTATCGTCGGATACCGTCCCAACGGTGGCGGACCGAATCCACTGCCACAACTCACCATCAAGGGACGCTGGCTGGAACAGTGGGGATTTATCCGGGGCCAGCTGGTGAGCATTATCGCCGAACAGGGCCAGCTGATTATCCGCATCATGCACCTCACGGAGGAGAATGTGTGAGTATGACTTTTATTCAGAACCCCCTCCCGGAGCTGATCATCACAGGCGGCCAGCTAGCCGCGCTCGTATTTATCACCGACACGCCGTTCCGGGTGACGCTACGGCTTGACTCGCTGACAGTGACTGTCGTCACCGATGAAGCCGAGTAGCGAGCACTCTGCGAAGCCAGCCTGCAGTTGCAGGATTCATGGGCCGACTGTGTGCGGAAGAATGGCGAGGTGATTATCGGCGGCGACTGGCTGACCGGCTTCGGTATCACTGAGGCGGGACAGCTGGAGATTACCACTGCGCCCGGAGAGCTTCAGTTGCGTTGGCAGTAAGTGGGAGGATTCAGGGCTTGAAAGCAAAAATCCCGGTCAGTTGACCGGGATTTACTTATATTAAGGATAACCATAAATAAACATAGTTTATCTATTAAGTGATTTTTTCCTGTAGGGAATATAATAAGATAACCATATTAAGACTCCCAACACAAAACCAATAACTGCCATTTTGAAAGCAATACGTAATTGATGGCTTCCGAAAAAATCATTAAACACTCCACTTCCAGGCAACCATTGAAAAAAAAGACTAATTATAAACATACAAGCAGAGGCGACAGTGCAAGAATAAATAAGCAGCATAGCTAGCTTCCAAGTTGGCACTTTCATCATTTCTTCTCCTCTACGATTTTATTTGCAGATTGGTTGAAAAGACCCGATGCCGCAGAGTCGGTAACATTGGCAGCTATTGATGGAGTGGCATTTTGAGGAACAGGCTTAGATATTGTCCACACTCCTGTCTGAACCCAATCATATTGTTTTGAGACCGGATTAAACACTTTATCAAACGGTATCTTTATAATATTACCAGCCGTATATCCTACTGATGCGCCGGTCTTACTCATCAAAGCAGCCATAAATGGATCGTCCCCGCTGATTTCCGCCTGGTAATAACCGCCTGCTGCATTCCATGACATGGTCGGATTGTACCCTTTACCGGTAGTAATCCCACCAACGACTACAGATCCGATTACGTCGGATAGTTTTACTTCTCCTGTTGTTCCATACTGGATACCTGCGCTCGCTGCACCTGTAACCCCCACCGCAATAAGCTGTTCTTTGGTGTTATTCACGGCATTAGTCATAATTGCCTTCCCGCCCATTATTGCTACTGGCCAGGAGGTTGGGGTCATTACCACATCCATAAACCGATCACTTTTCGTGATATTATCCTTAAGGAATTTAAGATCAGACCCGTTAAGATATTTAACTATCGCAGATGCATCCGGATCTTTCAGTTTATCACCCAGCCTTACCTGATGTTTATCAGCATCTAGAGCAATGTTAGTTTCCGCCTGAACCAGTTCTTCCCAGCTTACACAGGCAACACCGCCTCCGGTACAGGCTTCCGCCAGTTCCTTACTGTTTTTATTGCTGATATCAATATATTTCTTAATTATGGCCTGACAGTCACCGCCCGACGCTTTACAGTCCGAGAGTTCTTTATCAAGCGCCCTGGCTTCTGCGGTGTGCAAGTTATTATTCTCAATCGCATTTTTACCCGCCTGCGCCCCCGCCACCGCATCCGCCGTGCTGTCACCCACTACGCCGCCAGCCAGACCCGCCGCCAGCGTCCCCAGTGCGCTGATCGTCTGGCGCTGCTCTTCGTCCAGGTCTTCACGTTTAACGCCCGGATACATCTGCTGCGCGATGTATTCGCCCATCACCGCGCCCGAGGCTCCGGCCAGCGCAGCATTGCCCGCCGCGTACGAGGTTACCGCACCCAGCACCGCGTGCGCCATCAGGTTTGCTTCGGTATTAACCTTACCGTTCGCATCCGTGGTCAGCTCATGTATCTTTTCCGCCAGGTGCGGTGCCGATGCGCCGCTTATCGCCTGCGCCACGTTCCCGCCCGACAGGCCCTGCACCGCCGCCGTCACCGCGCTGATGCCCTGCTGCAGCGACGAACCCGTGCCGAACGGCTTCATCGCCGTGTCGTAAGCCTGCTTCGCTATCTCATCTGCCGTCGGGTTCAGCTTCCCTTTTCCGGCCAGCTCTTCCCTTGCAGCCGCCAGTGCTTTCGGGTCCTGCTGCGCCCTCATGCCCGCTACCTGGCCCTGCGTCCGCGCGATATCCCCCGCCTGCGCCCCGATTTCCCCGATAAGCTGTGCCGCCTTCAGCCGGTTCTGCTCCTTCTCCTTGTCAAAGATCACGTCCAGCCCCGGATTCGCGTTCGTAACGTCGCGGCTGAGATCTGCCACGTCCTGCTTCTGGTTTTCCTTATCGCGGATAACGATCGTGCCTTCGCTCACCGCCGCCTTCGCCACCGAATTCGCGCTGCCGCTGCCGCTCAGCCCCGCCAGCATCCCGTTCGCCATGTTCCCGGCGAACTGACCGCCCACGCTACCACCCGTGCTCATGCCGGCGCTCTGATGCTCCACCTCATATTCCGCGTGGTTCTCTATGTCGCCGAAGCCCAGCGTGCCGGTGTCGAGCCGGTTTTTATCCGCCGTCGCCGTTGAGCTGATGACTGCACCGTTCAGTTGCGTGTGCTCTCCGACAGTCACGTCAAAGCCGCCCCTGCCCGCAAAAATCCCGGTCTGCTCCGCCACGCTCTGCCAGTTGCTGTGCATCCTATCATGGCTCACGTTCACGTTCGCCGACCCGGTCATCGAGCCGAAGGTGAAGCTCCCGCCCGCGCTGGCGCTCTGCTGCTTGCTGTCGTAGCGGTCGCTGTCCTGCTCCGACGTCAGCGTCAGGTTGCGGCCCGCGTCCACCTTCACGCTCTCACCGTTTGCCTGCGCGCCCGTGAGCGTCGTGTCTCGCCCGCTGGTCAGGCTAAGCCGGCTGCCCGCGTCCAGCGTGGTCTCGCTGTGCGTCAGCCCGTTGCCTTTTTCACTGCCCTTCGCCGCGTTGACGCTCCCGCAGCCCCAACCTGCACCTGAATGGTAACTGGCTGGCAGAAGCGGGGTTCAGCACCGACAAGCCGGTCACGGTCAACGTGAAACAGGGGAGACTGGTGATCGAGCCGGTTAAGAGCTGACGATAAAACGATGATCCCGGCACAGTGGCCGGGATATTTTACTCAATAGGTTCTGCTTTATATTGTTCAATAATATGAACATTTTCAACATTACATTCTGGATAGATCCATTTTGCCCAGTTGTTAATAACCCACGTTGTACTTAACCCGTGCCCTTCAGCCGAGATACTTTCGATAGGTAACTTGACTAAAAATAATCCTGCTTTATATCCAGAGGAAACGATTAAACCATATGGTCGCTCATCATCCTGAGTTTCAAACAACATAAAATCGACCCATTCTTCATATGGCCAGACAGCAGGTAATCTAAAAACCGTTCCTCTCGATATAGCCGCTTTTTTATAATAAATGAGCCGCATTACTTCACCTTTAAATTATGGCCACCTGATGGATCAGCTGGCTTTCTTACTTGCATTGAGAAATCAACCTCACCTAAATGCCTGCCCTTTGGACTGACAACTTCAAATCGCCCATGCTGAGTATCAAGTGCATATAAATTGCCATCAGTACTTCTGTAGACATCTCGATTATTTAGTTTGGTCAGCTTATTGTCTTTCACCATGCCTTGTTCAACGACAACTTTATTGACTGTTTCTATTACAATAGCTACTCGCTCTCCTGCTGGAAGCTTGGACAGGCTCGCTTCAAAAGCACCAACGGTACTCCCTGTAGCAATTTTTATAGTTGGATCAACTGCTTTAATGACACCAGGCACTTTCTTACCCGGCAATATAATCCCGGCCAGCATCCCGCCCGTCGCTTCCAGCGCCACCTGGTTTCCTTCGGAAGCCTGCACAACCGTGTCTTTCACTGCAGACCAGGTATCACTGCTCATCAGCGCTTTAACGCTGTCTGCCACCGCCTGATTCTTACCGGACAGGTCATTAAGCGCCGTATCACAGTAACCATCTCTGGTTGCACATGACGCCAGCACCATTGCCGCATCCGCTACGTAATCCGCTCCGCCTAATGCCGCATCGCCGGTATCCGCAAGAGCGTTGATAATGCCATTGGCGATAGAAGAGGTTGTACCTTCACCCAGCTTTTCCCGGACCTGATACTTCAGGGATTCGGCTGCCTGTTTAGCTGTAGCACGAGCCTGATCACCGGACAGCGAATTATTCTCAACCGCATTTTTACCCCACTGCGCCCCCGCCACCGCATCCGCCGTGCTGTCACCCACTACGCCGCCAGCAAGACCCGCCGCCAGCGTCCCCAGCGCGCTGATCGTCTGGCGCTGTTCTTCGTCCAGGTCTTCACGTTTAACGCCCGGATACATCTGCTGCGCGATGTATTCGCCCATCACCGCGCCCGAGGCTCCGGCCAGCGCAGCATTGCCCGCCGCGTACGAGGTTACCGCACCCAGCACCGCGTGCGCCATCAGGTTTGCTTCGGTATTAACCTTACCGTTCGCATCCGTGGTCAGCTCATGTATCTTTTCCGCCAGGTGCGGTGCCGATGCGCCGCTTATCGCCTGCGCCACGTTCCCGCCCGACAGGCCCTGCACCGCCGCCGTCACCGCGCTGATGCCCTGCTGCAGCGACGAACCCGTGCCGAACGGCTTCATCGCCGTGTCGTAAGCCTGCTTCGCTATCTCATCTGCCGTCGGGTTCAGCTTCCCTTTTCCGGCCAGCTCTTCCCTTGCAGCCGCCAGTGCTTTCGGGTCCTGCTGCGCCTTCATGCCCGCTATCTGGCCCTGCGTCCGGACGATATCGCCCGCCTGCGCCCCGATTTCCCCGATAAGCTGCGCCGCCTTCAGCCGGTTCTGCTCTTTCTCTTTATCAAAGATGACGTCCAGACCCGGATTTGCGTTTGCCACGTCGCGGCTGAGATCTGCCACGTCCTGCTTCTGGTTTTCCTTATCGCGGATAACGATCGTGCCTTCGCTCACCGCCGCCTTCGCCACCGAATTCGCGCTGCCGCTGCCGTTCAGCCCCGCCAGCATCCCGTTCGCCATGTTCCCGGCGAACTGACCGCCCACGCTGCCGCCGGTGCTCATGCCCGCGCTCTGATGCTCCACCTCATATTCCGCGTGGTTCTCAATATTGCCGAATCCCAGCGTGCCGGTGTCGAGCCGGTTTTTATCCGCCGTCGCCGTTGAGCTGATGACTGCACCGTTCAGCTGCGTGTGCTCACCCACCGTGACGTCAAAGCCGCCCTTCCCGGCAAAGA
Source organism: Pantoea sp. AS142 (assembly GCF_037152305.1). Taxonomy (NCBI): domain Bacteria; kingdom Pseudomonadati; phylum Pseudomonadota; class Gammaproteobacteria; order Enterobacterales; family Erwiniaceae; genus Pantoea; species Pantoea sp. AS142. The sequence goes on from NZ_JBBCMO010000008.1 coordinate 143,046, forward strand.
TACCGGTCTGCTCCGCCACGCTCTGCCAGGTGCTGTGCATCTTATCCCGGCTCACGTTCACGTTCGCCGACCCGGTCATTGAGCCGAAGGTGAAGCTGCCGCCCGCGCTGGCGCTCTGCTGCTTACTGTCGTAGCGGTCGCTGTCCTGCTCCGAGGTCAGCGTCAGGTTGCGGCCCGCGTCCACCTTCACGCTCTCACCGTTAGCCTGCGCGCCCGTGAGCGTCGTGTCGCGCCCGCTGGTCAGGCTGAGCCGGCTGCCCGCGTCCAGCGTGGTCTCGCTGTGCGTCAGCCCGTTGCCTTTTTCGCTGCCCTTCGCCGCGTTGACGCTCGCCGATACCGTGATGCCGTAGCCGCCCGACCCCACGCCGATGCCGATACCGACGCTGCCGCCCTTGCTGCTGTTGGTGCTTTCAGTACTTTGCGTGTTCTGCGCCGACTGCAGCAGGATGTCCCGCGACGCATCCAGACCCATGTCGCCGCCCGCCTTCAGCTGGCTGCCGGTGATGCTGATGTCGCCGCTCTGCGCCGTACCGTTTATGCCGGTTGCCGTGACATTAAGATTCCGGCCCGCCGTCAGCGTGCTGCCCTTCGACTGACTGCTCTCAGTACGCGTCTCGCTTTTCGAAGACTGGCTGCCGTACGAGGCGCTGACGCCGATGGTGTTGGTCGAGCCCTCCTGATAGCCGTCCTGACCCGGCTTCAGGTCGCCGGCGGCATTGTGTGCGTTCGCGGCGGCAGTATTCAGCCCGTCCATCTGAGCCGCCTGCGCCGCCTGCACCCCATTCAGCGCCGCCTGGGTGTTCTGCAGTGCACTAATCCGCTCGTCACCCGACTTCCTGGCTTGCTGCGCGGTGCTCACCGCCGTGTTGAGCGCGCTACCCGCTGCACCCGACAGTGCCAGTGTCAGTCCGCTCTGCTTCGTCTCGGTCTTCTCGGTGCGGGTCCGCTGGTCAACGCCCGGGTCGATGCTCACACTGTCGCCCGTCAGGTTCATGTCTTTACCCGCCACCAGGTCCGCGCCACCGACGTGCAGCCGGTTGCCCGCCGTGACATTCACGTTACCCTGGCTGCTGCCGACGGTGCTGACGCTCTGACTCTGGGTCGTGCCCTTCTCATCGATTTCATGGCGGGTCGACTGCTTGCCGATGGTGAAGCCGATGCCGCCGCTGCTCAGCAGGCCGCTCTTTTTGTTCTCCTGCAGCTGATAATGGCTGTCGGTCTCGGTCGCCGCGCCGATCTCCACATCGCGCCCGGCCCGCAGATTGACGTCCTGGTCGGCAGCCACCGCCGATCCGGTCACCGTCAGATCACGCCCGGCAATGACCGTGACGCTTTCGCCACTCAGCAGGCTGCCGTTCTCACGGGTGGTAACGTCCCGCGTCACGCTGTGACCGCTGCTTTTATTCAGCAGGCCTTTATTCTCTGAGCGTTCTTCACTATAGAGTGACTCACGTTCAGTGGCGCTGTTCAGCACCACGTCCTGTTTCGCCTGCAGCCCGACCGCGCCCTGTTCGCTGTGAAGCGTACTGCCGGTCACGGTAACGTCGCGCTCGCGCCCGATCACCGTCACGCCCTGCTGCCCGCTGAAGGTGCTGCCGGTGCTGCTCTCGCGCACGCTTTCCTCTTCACGGTGGGTGCGGGTATTACCCTCGCGTTTGTTTTCGCTGTCCTGATCAAGCAGGCTGGCGCGCGCATCTTTAATGGTGACGTTCTGCGCGCTGACGCCAATGCGGCCCTCGGTACTGTCAACCTGCGCACCTTCGGCCAGCAGGTTATTACCCGCCACCAGCGTCACACCCTGATCGCCGCTCAGGGTGCTGAGCAACAGACGATCTTCCTGACGACGGTTGCTGACCGACGAGGTCCGGCTGTCGGCCTCAAGATGAGTGGTATTGGTGGTGGTTTCAGCGCCGATGCGGATGTCTCCGCCAGCCTGGACCCGGGCGGAACCCGAGGCGCTGGCCTGGCTACCGGTCAGCGTCAGATCACGACCGGCCGAGAGCAGAAGGTTGCCACCGGCGTTAAGCTCGCTGCCCTTTGCCTGCTGCCACTCGCCGTTGACCTGCGCCATACGCTTACCCGCCTCTTCCAGGCCATCTCGGGTGCGGTTGCCCATTGCCCCGGAGATAACGCTCAGGCTGCCGCTGTGACTGCTTTTTGCGGTACCGATCTCAAGGTTGTTGCGTGCGCTCAGGCTGAGATTATCGGTGGCGTCCAGCTTCGCGCCCTGCAGCCGGATATCGGTGCCGCTGAGGCTGATATCGTCAGCACTCATCGTCGCCTGACGCAGGGCATTCTGCAGGTCGGTGCTGATCGTCAGCGTCTCCGCCTTCACGTCAATGCTGCCCGCCTTGATATCGCCACCCTGATGCAGGAACTGACCGCTGTCGACCGACAGCGCTTTATCCGCAAACAGGTTACCGGCGTTGGTGACGCTGTCTGCCGAGAGCTGCAGATTACCGCCACCAATCACCGCGCCCGCGCCAGTCAGGCGCAGCGTGTTCTGTGCCAGATAAACTTTCGGCACCCACACTGTCTGAGGACCGTCTGCCGTATCAACCGTTTCGCTGACCAGCCAGACGATATCCTGCTGCAGCGCCGCAATTTGTTGCGGCGTCAACGCCACGCCCGGCATCAGATGGAAATCCTGCGCCACTCTGGTGCCGTTGTTCATTAACTCCTGATACTGCGCCATCACATCCCCTCCATTAATAGAGGGCCTGCCGGTCAGTTTCAGGACCTGCTCGCGCACCAGGCGCTGCTCGTAGAACCCATCTCCCAGGCGTTTATGCGCCTGGGACGGGTCATAGCCCACCCGTTCAAGCAGATAGTCGCTGCTGATAAATCTGCTCTGGCTGGTAAAGCGCTCGTCAGTCACGATCAGATACGGGCTGCCCGCCGCCGTACGCTGACTGAACAGGCCGTTATTGGGGATGGTTGTGGCGACTCTTTCCAGTTGTTGCAGCGCCGTCAGGGCCAGTTCTGCCGGTAACAGCGGTCGTCCTGGCTGAGATGGGGAACTGAGGCCGGACTGCGTAACCTGGCCGCCCGCCGCAAGTTCTGTGTCGCCGTCATGACGGGCAATGCCGTCTACGGCAAAGGCCAACGGATTTCGTTCATATTCCGCACGCTCTGCGTCCACCGCCTGCAGCGCCGCTTCAAGTTGACTGATCTGCGCCTGATTAACGGTGATGTTGCTGATGCTGGCACCGTTAATAGTGACGTTGCCGTTGCCGGTAATAATGCCGTCAACGGTTGCCAGGGCTGTGGTCTGGTCGAGATTGAAAGTCGGATACCCGTGCTTTTTATGTTGATCATAATGATCAACGATGTATTCCTGACGCCGCTCGTTAACCGAATATCCCCGATTATCGACATTTCCCCCGCCATCCATTATCAGATTGCCGTTAGCCGTAATCACGCTGGCATCATTGAGTAAATTGCCGTTAATACGCAGCATCATGTTGCCGCCCGCCAGAATACGTGCGCCATTACCTGCGGAAACAAGCTTGTCTGCTGTCACAGTGCCCGTCACCGTACGCTCACGCAAGTTATTGTAATCACTTACAAATGGCGCAGATGCAATATCTATGAACCGTTCAGGGTCCCATACCACGGCTTGCCCTATATCATGTTCACGTCGGAAGGAGTTCTGATAAGGCGTTGGAATAACATCCTGATTCCATCCACGCACGTCATAGAATGTCATGGCATAGCTGCCATCTGTATTAGGGATCAGGGCAAGATAATTAACCCACAAATTGATCAGTTGCCCTGTATTGTCTTTCACCCGCACCTGGGCTCGCTTAGCAGCAGCGTCAATGTTCAGCAACGTACCATAAGGATTACTTTCAGCAGCCGCATCATCCCGGAATGTTAATTGCTGGGTGTTGGGTTGCATCGTGCTGGCATCGGTATTAACTTCTTCACCAAACGAGCGCCAGTAGTAATGATAGCGATGCCACTTGTAGTCGCTGGTCTCAGCGTTGCGCTCTATCAACAGCCCTTCACGCAGGTTATCGAGCCGCCGCGCCTCCAGCGTCATATCACCGTCCGCTTCAATAAAGCTCGCCCGGTTCTCGATCAGGTCATCACTGTGCAGCGACAGGCGATCGCCGCTATAGAGCAGCGCGCCTTCTTTGTTGCTCAGCCGCTCGCGGGCCTGCAGCGTCAGGCTTTGAGTTGCCGCAATGACCGCAGGCTGTCCGTGGTTGTCGATCACCCGGCCCCGCACGGTGACTTCATCACCCATCAACGCGGCACGGTTATCCAGCCAGTCGACATTCAGCGTTAAGGCATCCGCTTCAAGACGCCCGCTGTTCAGCAGTGCACCAGTAGTAAGCTGAACTGTTTTGCCTACCAGCATCGCCGGGTTGGTTATGCCTGCCGCATTCAGAACCAGATTACCCGGCAGCAGCCAGTCAACCAGGTTAGTAAACGCCCCGCTCAGTGAGACTGTCACCGTGCCGTTACTGCTGATGGTTTCACCGGCCTGGCGGGTATAGTCCTGTTGCGCGGTCAGCACTAAGGCCTGCAGGCCCAGCAGCGTACCACCCTGATTATCAAAAGAGTGTGCATGGATGTTTAATGCGCCAGCACTCTCCAGCCGTCCACTCTGATTGAGCAGTGCCAGCGGTGAAGTCGCACGTGAGAGATCACCGTTGATGGTGAGATCGCCATTCGCCAGCACCCGTCCCTGCCGGTTGTCCAGCTGTGCAACACCGTGCAGCATGAGCGTTCCAGCGCTTTGCAGCCGTCCGGCGCTGTTATCGATATCACGGGCAGAAATGTCGGTGTAGGTGGTGCCGAGTAACAGGCCGCCGTCGCGGTTGATAAGGCGATCGGCCTGCAGAGAGAGTCCCGCCTGACTGCTGATCACACCCTGGGTGCTGTTATCGATTGCCGTGGCGTTCAGCACGAGATCCTGCGTGGCGACAAGCTGGCCGCCCTGATTGTTCAGTTGTGCGACTTCAAGGGTCAACGCCGCGCCGCTGTGGACTTTGCCCTGTTGATTGTTGAGCGTGCCGACGCGATAACTTCCCGTGCCCTGGCTAATCAGTGTGCCGCTGGCATTCTCTAGCTGCCCGGTGGTCAGATTAATCGCTTCACGGCTACTGAACACGCCCTGACGGTTATCGATCGTTGCGGCATTGATCTGCTGTCCGCCATTGCTGTGTACCGCACCGCCATGGTTATCAAACTGCCCTGACAGCTGAAGTGTCAGCTGTTGCTGGCTGTCGATATTGCCGCCTGCGTTGTTCAGCGTCTGCGCATCCAGCTGGAGCGCTTCGCCGCTCTGCATCTTACCGGCCCGGTTATCCAAATCCCCGGCCAGGTTCAGCCTCAACTGCCGCTGACTGTAAAGCAAGCCGCTTTGGGTATTATCGAGACGGGCAGCAGTGATAGTCAGCGCCTCACCAGCCAGCCACTGACCGCCCGCATTGTTTATGTTGCCGGTGCGATTGCCTTCGGTCTGGCCCTGCACCGTCAGCTGTTGCTGAGCAGAGACCTTACCGGCAAGGTTGTTGATATCCTGCGAAATACGTAACGCCATGCCAGCAGCCGATTGCAACACGCCGCTGGTGTTACTGAGCCAGTTCGCGGTGAGTTCAGCCTGCTGCTGACTTTGTACGCTGCCCGCCGTGTTATCGAAACCGGCAGTCGTGGCAGTCCAGCGCCCCTGGCTGCCCATCCAGCCCTGCGCATTGCCCATCTTTTGTGCCTGGAGCGTCTGGTTTAACCGGCTGAAGATACGGCCATTGTTGTTATCCAGACGGCCGGTGAACTGCATATCCAGCGTGTCCAGCGCATTGATCGCGCCCTGGGCATTGAACAGATTTGCGGCGCTGGCCTGCGTGCTGCCGTTTCCAGTCAGGGTGCCGCCCTGATTGTCCCAGTCGCCCGCCAGGTTCAGCATCAGCGCCTGCTGGCTGAGAATCTGCCCTGACTGGCGATTGTTCAGTGTGCCGCCCTGCAGCAGCAGACCACCGCCGCTTTGCAGCGATCCGCCCTCGTTATCAAATAGCGTCGCTGAGGTGCCATGGATCGCGAGGGCATTTTGCGCCGTGAGTTTACCGCCCTGGTTGAGGATATCGCCACGGCTGGTCAGGTCCAGATTACCGCCAGACTGCAACCGGCCACTGGCATTATTGAATTGATCTGCCGTCGCCGTGACCCGCTCACCGCCCTGCGCTGTACCGTCGCGGTTCTGCCAGAGTCCGCCGCTGTTGAGAGAGAGATGATGACCCGCTTCGATCCAGCCACCGCTGTTGTCCAGGCCCTGTGGCGTCTTCAGGCTCAGATCATGCAGCGCAATCAGTTTGCCCCCGGTATTATCGATCTGGCTGGTGTTAAGGATCAGGGATTTACCGCTGATTTCACCTGAACGGTTGCTCAGCTGTCCCAAGGTATTCAGGATCAGCTGCTGGCCGCCGAGGATCTTACCTGCCTCATTCTGCATCTCACGCGCCGCCAGTGTGGTCAGATCGTTACTCTGAAGCGTTCCATCGCGGTTATTAAGATCGCCCTCGGTGCGCAACGTCAGCGCATCACCGGCCAGCAGCTTACCCTGACCGTTGTTAACAGCCGTGCTGGCATTAATAGCCAGCGATGCCTGGGTTTTGACTGTGCCGCCCTGGTTATTCAGGCTGCCTGTCTCAAGCGTCAGATCGCCGTTGTTGCCCAGTTCACCCGACGTGTTGTCGAGCAGTCCATCAACCCGCCAGTGCTGCGCCGCGTTATCAAGCGCAACCATCCGGCCACGCTGGTTGTTCAGCGAGGCGGCCTGGAAGCTGAGCTGCCGGCTCTCAATCGCTCCATCGCTGTTATCCAGCCCACCACTCAGCGTGAAACGACTTTCGCCACTTCCGGTCTGCGACCATCCAGCCTGCTGGCTGAACAGGCTGCGTCCATCGATCTGCCAGCTTCCGGCGCTAATCTGCGCCTGCTGCGCCTCGATGTCACCGGTCGTATTAATCACCAGCTCATCACCATTGATCACCGCCTGCCGCACGGCAACACCCCCCTCCTGAGCCGTCAGGGTTGCGCGGCTGGCGGCGACCTGAGCACCACTGAGATCGACGCGGCGTCCGCGTGCGCTGACCTCTTTTTTGCTCAACAGGCTGCCGCTGGCGCGTAGGGTATCCTGGCTCTCCAGCTGCAGATTGGCTTCCTGTACAACCTGGCTGCTGGCATCGCTGCCTGCCAGCAGGTATCCGCTGCTCTGGATGCTGCGGGCTGCCGTCAGCTTTACATCACCTGCCGCCGCCAGCGTGCCGGATTGGGTAATCCCACCTTCGCGGCTCTGAACCGTCAGCTGACCACCACTGTGGAGTTTGCCCTGATAATCAACGCTGTCTCTGGCCGCCAGGCTGATATCGCCTGCGGCTTGGGTGACGCCATCCTGTGCCGCCGATTGCCAGACGAGCTTACCTTCGCTGCTTACCACCAGCGTTTTACCCGCCTGCACCTGAGCATTCTGATTGCGCACACCGACGCCCGCTTCGGTGCCAATCATGCGGATCTGGCCGCTGTACATGCCGCCCATCTGCCCCATGTCGATCGCCAGTTCAGGTCTGGCGCTACCGTCGTCAGCCAGCGGTGTGACGGTCTGTGCGTCTGCACTTACGCGGTTGCGACCGGCCACCACCGCCAGCTCTTTTTTGGCCCAGACGCCCGCGTTAATTTCTACCGCACGGGCCAGCACGTCGACATATTCCGTAGCATGACGGGCATCGCCGTTGAGTCCGCCGCCTTCAATGCGCACCACGCCGCGTTCAACCTGATAACCCGCCAGGCTGCCGTCGGCGTTGAGCTGCGGTTTGCCTGTGGTCAGCGTCATGCGGCCGGCGTTGATGGTGCCGCATCCGTTACAGACAATCCCGGCCGGGTTGGCAACGATCACCTGCGCCCGTCCGCCCGCCACCTCCATATAACCGTGCAGCTGGCTGGGATTATTGCTGTTTACTTCGTTGAGGATTACCCGCGCCGCTGGGGTGTTTGGGTTGAGGTTCGGGTTGCCCTGAATCATTCCAGCCAGTTGTGTTGAGGTCATCACCGCGGAGTTATTCAGGATGGCGCCGTTCTGCGCGACGTCGAACTGCTGATACTGGTTATGCGAGAGTCCTGCCTGATTGGGCGCGGCGATATTGACCTGCGGCAGCCCGTTCTGGGTGGCGATAACATCCGGTCGCTGACCTGGCGTAGCATTACTATCCGCTACAATGCCGTTCGCCATTGCTGGCCCGGCAAACAGGGCCAGTCCCAGCAGCCACGTCGCACGGCGAACAGTGACCCAGAGGCGCGCCGCGCCGTTGCCACGGCTCTGGCCGGGTTCAGTGCTGCAACTGCGGGCAAGTTCTGACACCACCCGCAGTTCCCCATGGGTGCGGCTGAAGATAATGCGATAGCAATGTTTATTCATGGGTCACATCCATGTGAAAGTCACTTTGTTCAGATAGCGGGATCGCCCGCTTTGGTGGTCAGATTTCCAGGTTAACGCTGAAACCCGCCGTCGCGCCTGAGGTATGAAAACCCGCGGGTTTATAGAGCGGAATGCCCGCAAACAGGTCGTAGCTGAAGCGTCCCCAAAGTGCGCCGCGTATGCCTATTGCACTGCCTGCCAGTTGATGTCCGACAAGATCGCGAGTCGCAGGCCCGCTTACCCGGCCATAATCAGCAGCCAGATAGAGCTCATGCCCGCGCGAGAAAAGATTCCAGCCGATTTCGTTACGCCACAGCAGCCCCTTTTCACCTGACAGCATCTGTTCTCCGTCGAAGCCGCGTACCGTATAACGCCCGGCAATCGCCATGCGCTCCTGCGGCGTCAGAGCATTCGGACTCCATTGTCCCCGCATGCTGCTGTAAATCCGCCAGGGCTGCTCGCCCAGGGCGAAAGGATGGTTGATACCGAGGTCGCCCAGCAGTATGCCGGTACGCGCGCTACCCTGATGGCGCGACTCTTCCGGTGCAGGTAATGCATTGAATGCCCCTGTACCGCGCCGCCAGGCAATATTCGCGTCCAGTGTATTGCTGCCCAGATAGCTATGCTGATTCAAGCCCAGCTCCCAGCCCGCGGTACGCCGCTTTTGCTGCCCGATATCAATATCGTTGACGGCGTTGGTGGAGTGTTTGCGGTAGCCGCGCAGATTCAGCGTGGTTTTGTTGGACTGGTCGCGGTAGAGCAAGCGGGAGACCGTGAGCTGGGTATTGTCGCTCTTACCGCTGTAGCGCAGCACCTCATTGGCATTCGGGATGGTCTGGTGATAGGTGTAGTCGTTGTAGTTGGCGGAAACGGCCCAGTACCCGATCGGGAAAAAGTAATTCAGGGTATGCGAGCGGTTGCCGAACGGCCCATGCTCAAACAAACTTTTGCCAAAATTGGCGTAAAACAGATCGTTCTGCGCAAAGGGTGCGTCCACGGCCAGCGTGGCGGAACCGAGGTAGCGTCCGGTGCTTTTTGAGCCACTGTCATCCAGACCCAGACTGAGCCGCACCGGACGGCCTTCCCGCCAGTTGACCTGCAAATCGCTGGTGGCTTCCTGCTCGCCCGGCACGATTTTAATGTCGGCACGGGCGCTGGGCACCCGCTTGAAGTTCTCCAGCCCCTGCTCGATATCGCGCAGATTCAAGATATCGCCCGATGACGCCGGAACGGCATTCCACAGCCGTCCGCGCCAGGAAACCGGTTCATCAAAGCGGATCTGGCTGATACGGCCAGGCTGCAACGTCAGCGTCAAAACCCCCTTCGTCAGATCCTGTTCCTGCGCCATGACGCGGGTGGTGACATACCCTTTGGCAAGAATCGCATTCTGCACTTTGTTAATGACCAGCACGATGCCCTGTCCGCCAAGGCAGCGGCCGGTGGCGTCTGCCGCGGCGTCAAGTGCCCACTGAAAACGGCTGGCTGCGTCGCCCGTCAGGGCGATCTGATTGATGGTAAAGCAGGGCTGCTCATTAGCAGGATAACCGGGCAGACGAATATCAGGACGGGGAAGATGTTCATTCGCCTGCGGCGCATTCTGCTGTTGCAGCACGCGCTCGCGCGTCTGCTGACGCAGTTGCTCGCGGGCATCAATTGCCTGGCCTTCTTCGCGGGGATTATCGGCTGGCGAGGCGGCCATCAGTGGGAAAGCAGAGCAGAGCAGCGCGCCTGCTGCCATGGGGAGAAGACGTTCTGGCGGATGCCAGAACGTTAAAAAAATCCGTTTCATGAAAATTCCATTTCATTAAAATGTAACTGGGTGTAAATTTCGGAGAATTATACACTTTGAAACATAAAAAACAATAAAGCTGCTTAATATTTGGTCGGCTAACAGACGCCTGCATTAACGAAAACGCATCAGATAACTCGCACTTTCATTTACAATTTAAACTATTGATATAAAATACTTTTTAAATAAACCTGTCACTGTTTTAAAATTATTTTCCGGGAAAAAACTGTCTTAAATTGAATTTATTGTTAAAAGCAATCCGAAACGCGCCATAAAATGGTTATTTAAAATGCTGAGATTTAATGACAGACCAAACAGGTTTTAGGACCAAAAAATCCCATAAAAAAAGGGACGATTGCTCGTCCCTTTTTGCTCTTCACAGAGAGGATTACTGTAACAGTGAGATATCCGCCACCTGCAGGAACAGCTCACGCAGTTTTGACAGCAGCGTCAGGCGATTAACCCGCACCGCCTGATCGTCGGCGTTAACCATTACTTTATCGAAGAAGTTGTCTACCGCGGTACGCAGTTGAGCCAGTTCGACCAGCGCATCCTGATAACGGCCTTCAGCGAAGTAAGGCTGCAGCTTGCTGCTCAGCGCGGTGACAAACGTCGCCAGCTGGATCTCTTCGTTCTCTTTCAGCAGCGACGCCTGCACGCTCTCATTCAGTGTTTCGGTCGATTTCGCCAGAATATTAGAGACACGTTTGTTCGCCGCCGCCAGTGCTGCGGCGGCCTCAAGCGTACGGAAGTGCGACACCGCTTTCATGCGTGCATCAAAGTCAGCAGGACGGGTCGGACGACGCGCCAGGACCGCCTGCAGCGTATCAATGCTATGACCTTCTTCCTGATACCAGGTGCGGAAGCGACCCAGCATAAAGTCGATCACATCATCGACTACGCGGGCGTTGCTCAGCTTGCTGCCATACAAACCTACCGCTTCTTCGGTCAGGGTTTGCAGGTCGAGCGACAGGTTCTTCTCTACGATGATACGCAGCACGCCCAGCGCCGCACGACGCAGTGCGAACGGATCTTTGTCGCCTTTGGGATGCTGACCAATGCCGAAAATACCGGCCAGCGTATCCATTTTATCGGCAATCGCCAGCGCACAGGCGACCGGGCTGGACGGCAGATCGTCACCGGCAAAGCGCGGCTGATACTGCTCATTCAGCGCCACCGCCACATCTTCGGCTTCGCCATCGTGACGCGCGTAGTGCATGCCCATCACGCCCTGGGTGTCGGTGAACTCGAAGACCATGTTGGTCATCAGATCACACTTCGACAGCAGGCCCGCGCGGGTGGCGTGATTCACATCTGCACCAATTTCACCGGCAATCCAGCCCGCCAGTGCCTGAATGCGATCGGTTTTATCGCGCAGCGTGCCCAGCTCTTTCTGGAACAGCACCGTTTCCAGACGCGGCAGGTGATCTTCCAGACGCTTTTTGCGGTCGGTATTAAAGAAGAATTCGGCATCGGCCAGGCGTGGACGTACTACTTTCTCGTTGCCGGAGATAATCTGACGCGGATCGCTGGATTCGATATTGGTGACGAAAATGAAGTTCGGCATCAGGTTGCCGTCATCGTCATACACCGGAAAATATTTCTGATCGCCTTTCATGGTGTAGACCAGCGCTTCCGCAGGCACCTTGAGGAATTTCTCTTCAAAGGTCGCGGTCAGAACCACCGGCCACTCCACCAGCGACGTTACCTCTTCCAGCAGGCTGTCGCTGATATCGGCGTTGCCGCCTAAGCGGCGTGCGGCCGCTTCCGCATCGGCTTTGATCATCGCTTTGCGAACCTGATAGTCGGCAATGACCTGGCCGCGTTTTTCCAGTACATCAGGATAGTGATCGGCGCTTTCGAGCGTGATTTCGCTTTCACCCATAAAGCGGTGACCACGAATAATCCGGTCTGACGCGATGCCCAGAATGGTGCCCGGGATCAGCTCATCGCCCAGCAGCATGGTCACGGTGTGAACCGGTCGGACGAACTGCACATCGCTGTCGCCCCAGCGCATCAGTTTTGGCACCGGCAGCTTGCTGAGTGCAGTGGCAATCATCGTCGGCAGCAGCGCCTGTGCCGCTTCGCCTTTGACCTGGGCGCGATAAACCAGCCATTCGCCTTTATCGGTGGCGAGGCGTTCAGCCTGATCGACGGTAATGCCGTTGCCCCGCGCCCAGCCTTCAGCAGCTTTGGTCGCGTTGCCGTCAGCGTCAAACGCCGCAGCGATCGCCGGTCCGCGCTTTTCCACTTCCCGATCGGGTTGTGAGGCGCTCAGGTTCGCGACTTTCAGCGCCAGACGACGCGGTGCAGCAAACCAGCTAACCTCGCCGTGGCTCAGGTTGGCGGCATCCAGTTCAGCGGTGACCTGCGCGGCAAAGGCTTCCGCCAGGTTGCGCAGGGCTTTAGGTGGCAGCTCTTCGGTGCCGATCTCCACCAGGAAGGTTTGTTCAGTCATGGCTGCCTCTTACTTTTTGTTATTGCACATCGGGAAGCCCATTGCCTCGCGAGAGGCGTAGTAAGCTTCAGCCACGGCTTTGGTCAGGGTACGAATGCGCAGAATATAGCGCTGACGCTCCGTTACCGAAATTGCTTTGCGGGCATCCAGCAGGTTAAAGCTGTGTGCCGCTTTGAGAATGCGTTCGTAGGCGGGCAGCGGCAGCGGCTTCTCAAGCGCCAGCAGGTGCTGCGCCTCTTTCTCGTACTGCTCAAAGCAGGTAAAGAGGAAATCAACGTCGGCGTATTCGAAGTTATAGGTGGATTGCTCCACTTCGTTCTGATGGAACACGTCGCCGTAGGTGGTTTTGCCCAGCGGACCGTCGCTCCACACCAGATCGTAAACGCTGTCGACGCCCTGGATGTACATCGCCAGACGCTCCAGGCCGTAGGTGATCTCACCGGTCACCGGCTTACACTCCAGGCCGCCGACTTGCTGGAAGTAGGTGAACTGTGTTACTTCCATGCCGTTGAGCCACACTTCCCAGCCGAGTCCCCAGGCACCCAGCGTCGGGTTTTCCCAGTTATCTTCCACGAAGCGAATGTCATGCACCGTCGGGTCCATACCCAGCTCTTTCAGCGAGCCGAGATAGAGCTCCTGAATGTTGTCCGGTGACGGTTTGATGATCACCTGAAACTGGTAATAGTGCTGTAAACGGTTCGGGTTTTCACCGTAGCGGCCATCGGTAGGACGGCGTGATGGCTGCACGTAAGCGGCGGCGATCGGCTCCGGGCCCAATGCACGCAGGCAGGTCATCGGGTGTGAAGTGCCAGCGCCCACTTCCATGTCCAGCGGTTGGACAATGGTGCAGCCCTGACGCGCCCAGTAATCCTGCAAGGTCAGGATCAGCCCCTGAAAGGTTTTGGTATCAAACTTTTGCATGTTGAGTGTGCACGCGCTTCGGTTAGATTAAAAAAAGAGGCCGACAGTATACCCTTTGACCGCGCGATGTGCAGCCGTAAATCCCAGGCGGTGCCGGCGCGTTTTATCGGTGATTCAGGGCGCTGGCATACAGATGGCTCCGAATCCTGCTGGCAACAGTTGTTGCTCTGGTCGCATTTGGCTACCCTTTTGCGCACGGACGCTATGCGCAAGAGGACGCCATGCCGCAGAAGATTTACTGGATCGATAATGTACGCGCGATTGCCTGCCTGATGGTGATCGTGATTCACACCACCACCTGGTATATCACTGGACCGATGGCGGTGAGCGGCACTACCTGGGATGTGGCTAATCTGCTTAACTCAGCATCACGCGTCTGTGTTCCGCTGTTCTTTATGATCTCCGGCTACCTGTTTTTCGGCGAACGCAGCGCCCAGCCGCGCCATATGCTCCGCCTGGTGCTCTGTCTGCTGTTCTACAGCGCAGTATCGCTGGCCTATATCACCTGGCTGACGCCCATCAGCGAAGGTCGCTCAATCCTGAAGATGCTGCAGAAGCCGGTGTTTTATCATCTGTGGTTCTTCTTTGCGCTGATCGGCATCTATCTGCTGTCACCCCTGATTCAGGTGAAAACCGTGCAGGCGCGTTACGTGGCGCTGCTGGTGCTGGTGCTGGCGGTGCTCGCCAACCCAAATACAGTCAACCAGTCGCTGGGGCCGTTTCATTTTTTGCCGGTTAATCTTTATGTCAGCGGCGACAGCATTTACTACCTGCTTTATGCGCTGCTGGGACGGGCAATCGGCACCATGGAGACCAGCCGGCGCGGCCTGACGCCGCTGGCTGCCGGACTGTTTATCGCCTGTGTGATTGGTATTACGCTGGGGACGAAAAAGGCGTTGATCGTCAACGGGGCGTTTAATGATACCTGGTATCTCTACTGCGGACCGCTGGTGTTTATCGCCGCGATCAGCCTGCTGATCGTCTTTAAAAACAGTCTGAATCAGCGCACCTTGCCTGGTTTTACGGTGATTGCACGTTATTCACTGCCGATTTACGGTTTTCACGCGCTGTTCATTCACTTTCTGCGCACGCATCACTACGATGATATGTCGCAGCCGTGGCTCGACCTGCCCTGGGTGTTCGGGCTGACGCTGGGCGGCAGCCTGCTGATGGGGATGGCACTGAAACGCGTCGATTCCCGTCACTTTGTCAGCTGATCGGCTTCACGCTGGCGGGCGCGTCGAAGCTGACGCGCCGATGAAAACCCCGCCGCCAGCGCCGCTTTTTCGGCAGATTCACCCTGCTGCTGACGTTGGCGCGCCACGCCTACTCGCAGCTGCTCAAGGTATTCCCGCACGCTAATCCCCAGATGCTGGCGAAACAGCCGCGCCAGATGGCGGCTGCTGACGTGGGTACGTCCGGCCAGCTCGGTCAGCGTCCAGCCGTGCTCAGGATGAGCCATCATCAGATCCTGCGCCCGATGAATGGCCGGATGCATGTGGTTGCGGTAACGCAGCCACGGCGAAAGTTGCGGATCGTCACCGGCACGGCGGAACCAGACCACCATCTCCCGCGCCACTGCCAGGGCCGTGGACGTATCACAGAGCTGATTAACCAGATGCAGCGCCAGATCGATTCCCGCCGTGATGCCCGCGCTGGTCCAGATATTCTCATGCCCGACAAACACGCGGTTCTCCTGTACCCGTGCGCGCGGGGCCGCGGCTTTCAGGCGGGCAATGACATCATGATGGGTCGTGCAGTGAACCTCATCCAGCATGCCCGCCTGCGCCGCCAGCAGCGCGCCTGAGCAGACGCAGACCAGCATAAAGGTCTGCGCGCGCAGCGCAGTACGCTGTCGCATCAGCCACTCACGCGCCTCTCCGGCCTGTGGCATGGCATAACAGATCTGCGAGTCATAGACGCCAGGCACCACCAGCAGACTGTCGGCAGGCAACTGTTCGGGTAACGGTTCGATGCCGCCAATGGTCATGCCGGTGGAGCAGATCACCTCCGGCTGTGGACCGATATAGCGCAGCGTAAAGCGGTCGCCCGCCAGCTTCAGCGTCTCAGCCGGGCCGGTCAGATCCAGCGCCATCACGCCAGGCAGGGTTAAAAACCAGACGGTGTGTGTCATGTGTTGCCCTGTACTACACCAGATCCCAGCCACGGGCGCGCCACAGCGCAGGCAGTTGTGCCATGTCGTCGAAGCGCGTCACCAGCGGATGGTCCAGTTCAGGGTTGTGCGCGTCAGCGCAGTAGTAGTAGACCGGCATGCCGGCGGCGATACCGGCGCGGGCGCCTGCTTCTGAATCATCCACCAGAATGCAGCGCTCAATCGGCACCTGCATCTGTTCCGCCGCGTGGTACATCAGTTCCGGATCGGGCTTCCAGTGCAGAATGTCATAGCCGCTGTAGAGGTGCTCCGCAAACAGCGGCAGCATGCCGGTTAAGCCCAGCGAGTGCTGCATCTTTTTTACCGTCCCGTTTGAGACCACGCACATCGGCACCTTTATCTGCTCAACCAGCGCTTTCGCGCCTGCGATTGGCTGCAGTTGCTGATCAAACAATCGCGCGACTTCTGCGCGATAAGCGGTTTCCACCTCTTCCATCGGCAGCCTCACCTGATGCGCGTCGCCCACGTCGCGAATGATGTCGTAGAGTTTGACGCCCTTATACTTTTCAAACATTTGCTGCAGCGACAGTGCCAGTCCGTAACGGGCAAAGGTGTTGACGTAGGCTTGGGTGCAGAGCAACTCACTGTCCACCAGCGTGCCATCGCAATCAAAAAAGACGCATTCAACTGACATCAGACTCTATCCTTTGATTCAGGGGTGTGGTTCCCACTCTACCGCACTCAGCGCAGATTGCGAGAGTGGCAATCGGTTGCGAAAAATCATTGTATTGCCCCGGTAAAATCGCCAGGATACGCGCCGATGATTTTTTCTTCTGGATGGATGGCATGAGCAAGCAAGGCCTTTTACAGCGCATCTTCAGGCTGCAGGAACATGGCACCACGGTGCGCACCGAAGTGATCGCGGGTATCACCACCTTTCTGACGATGGTCTATATCGTCTTTGTCAATCCACAGATCCTCGGCGTCGCCGGCATGAATACCCAGGCGGTGTTTGTGACGACCTGTCTGATTGCCGCCTTTGGTAGCATTCTGATGGGACTGTTTGCCAATCTGCCGGTGGCGCTGGCGCCCGCGATGGGGCTGAACGCCTTCTTCGCCTTTGTCGTGGTCGGCGCGATGGGCTATTCGTGGCAGGTCGGTATGGGCGCGATCTTCTGGGGTGCGGTCGGCCTGCTGATCCTGACGCTGCTGCGGGTTCGCTACTGGATGATTGCCAATATCCCGCTCAGCCTGCGCGTCGGCATTACTGCCGGTATTGGCCTGTTTATCGCCATGATGGGGCTGAAGAATGCCGGTATTATCGTGCCGAATCCCGATACCCTGGTGGCCGTGGGGAATCTGACCTCACACAGCGTACTGCTGGGCGCACTGGGCTTCTTTATTATCGCCATTCTGGCGTCGCGGAATATCCACGCAGCCGTGCTGATCTCAATGGTGATCACCACTGCTATTGGCTGGATGCTGGGCGACGTGAAGTTTGTTGGCCTGTTTTCAGCGCCGCCCTCCATTACTTCGGTAGTCGGACAGGTCGATATCAAAGGCGCATTCAACATCGGCATGGCAGGGGTGATCTTCTCCTTTATGCTGGTTAATCTTTTCGACTCCTCCGGCACGCTGATCGGCGTCACCGACAAAGCGGGACTGACCGATGAAACCGGCACCTTCCCGCGCATGCAGCAGGCGCTCTATGTCGACAGCATCAGTTCAGTGAGTGGTGCGCTGGCGGGCACCTCATCCGTAACCGCCTATATCGAGAGCACCTCAGGTGTGGCGATTGGTGGCCGTACCGGCCTGATGGCCGTGGTCACCGGACTGCTATTCCTGCTGGTGACCTTCCTGTCACCGTTGGCCGCGATGGTGCCAGCCTACGCCGCCGCAGGTGCGCTGATTTACGTCGGCGTGCTGATGACGGCCAGCCTGTCGCGCGTGCGCTGGGATGATTTAACCGAAGCCGTTCCGGCGTTTGTGACAACCGCCATGATGCCCTTCAGCTTTTCCATTACCGAAGGCATTGCGCTGGGTTTTATCGCTTACTGCGTCATGAAAGTGGGCACCGGCCGCTGGCGTGAAATCAGCCCCTGCGTGGTGATTGTCGCCCTGCTGTTTGTGCTGAAGATTGTCTTTATTGACACGCACTAGACGCGCACTAAATGCATTGAGGGCCGCAACCCACAGGTTGCGGCTTTTTCACATCTCAGGATGCAGATTGCGCTCGCTGGGCAGGCTGGTCAGCCGCAGGGCATGAGGCCCGATGTTGGGTTTACCCATCTCGATTTCGCGTAATGCACGCCACTGAAAAGCGTTATCCATCTCCCACAGATGCAGACGCTGGGTGGCAGACGACAGTGCACATGACCAGACCAGCATAGGCTCCGCATCACATACCACCTGAATGTCGGGGTAGAGTGACGATCGCAGCCGGCCTGCACCCGGCAACAGGCGCAGCGAATCCAGTCCCCGATTACCCTCTCCCGTCAGCTTGAGAATGCTCTGGCGTAACGTCCAGATCTGCGTCACCGCTTCCATGGCATCCTGCTGGGCATTGATCCAGGCGATCTCACCTGAGGTTAATCCGTGAATCAGCTGCTCCTGAGTCTGACGGCTCCTCGCATGCACAATCTCCATATCCAGACCGGCACGTCCACCCTCTTCGGCCAGCAGCACACCCACCGTATTGCCCGCATAGGCGATACTGAAATCGGGCAGATCGCTGTCAGCAAACACGGGGCGTCCGTTGCACTGGATAATCAGGTGCGGCAACTCATGAATGCCATAAACCCGCAGCATCAGTTGTGCCAGCAGGGTGCGCGCGGCAAGAAAACGTCCACGGCGTTTGTCAGCAAACTGCTGTGCCGTGTCTCTGATTGTTTGGGGAATGCGCATCTCTTTAGCCGGGAAGCCGGGATCACCCGTCCAGCGTACAAAATGACCAGCCATCTGTCGCTCCGTGAAAATGGTCAGATAATCATCAGCTTTATTGTAGGAATTTTCTTACCTTAATGCACCCGGCAACGCACAGATTAGGTTAAATTCGGAATAGGATGATCAGAAAGCGCAGGCTGGCAGGAATGGAGCAGAGTTACGCGTCGCGATCCGAATCGCGACGCGGGTAGCCTCAGGCGAAACGGCTCGCCTGCTCAAAGCTCAGGCGCGGCAGGCGCGGATGCAGTTTTGACGCGTCACCGTAGCCGAGGTTAATCAGCAGGTTAACCTGATACTGACCGTCGGGGAAAAAGGCATCATTGATTTTCGCCGGGTCAAAACCGGACATCGGACCGGCATCCAGACCCAGCGAACGGGCCGCCAGAATCAGGTAACCCGCCTGCAGGCTGCTGTTACGGAAAGCGGTCTCTGTCGCCGCTTCCGGGCTGCCGGTAAACCAGCTACGCGCATCAGCATGCGGGAACAGCGCGGGCAGCTGCTCATAGAACTCGCGGTCCCAGGCCACAATCACTGTAACCGGTGCGCTCATGGTTTTATCCAGATTGCCGGAAGAGAGTGCCGGTTTCAGCTTCTCTTTGCCTTCCGCCGATGTCACGAAAACAAAACGCGCAGGCGAGCAGTTCGCCGAGGTTGGGCCCAGCGCCGTTAAGGCATAGAGCTGTTCCAGCAGGGTGTTATCGACTGGCTTTTCCTGCCAGTAACTGTGGGTGCGGGCATCATTAAACAGCGTATCCAGTGCGGCAGTGTCGAGCGGTGTACTCATGCAACTCTCCTGTTTGAGGCGACAAGTTTCGCCCAAAGATGTTCACAGATAGGGTGTGCTTCCGGGCCGACGCGGCAGAATGATGCGGGGAGGACGCAACGCAACGGTTAGCCGCACGTCAGATCGGCGCTTTAATGGTTATACGGCAATGCCGGGCCGCCGCAAAATAACATATCAGCAAGAATCACCGCAGAGACGGGAATAACAGGGAAGGCAGCGTGGCGGAAAATCAGGCCTGACGGCAGGTCGCCATCAGGCCTGCAAGGTTATTTACCGATACAGAAGCTGGAGAAGATGCGACCCAGCAGATCGTCAGAAGTAAACTCGCCGGTGATCTCGCTTAATGCCTGCTGGGCAAGACGTAACTCTTCCGCCAGTAGCTCCCCAGCCCATGCCCCGAGCAGTTGCGCTTTTCCCTGCTGTAAGTGCGTTGCCGCCCGTTCCAGCGCCTGCAGATGGCGACGACGCGCCAGGAAGCCCCCTTCCATATTGCCGGCGAAGCCCATGCTCTGCTTCAGGTGATCCCGCAGTGCATCGACGCCCGCGCTGGTGCGTGCCGACAGACGAATCAGTGAGTGACCGTTTACTTCTGTCAGACCGAGAGGCTCACCGGTGACATCCGCCTTGTTGCGGACCACGGTAATCGGCAGTTCCGGCGGCAGACGGGAGACAAAATCGGGCCAGATAGCCGCCGCTTCGGTGGCATCGGTCGTCGTGCCATCTACCATAAACAGCACGCGATCAGCCTGTTCAATCTCCTGCCAGGCGCGCTCAATCCCGATGCGTTCAACTTCGTCGCTGGCCTCACGCAGACCGGCGGTGTCGATGATATGCAGCGGCATGCCATCGAGATGAATATGCTCACGCAGTACGTCACGGGTGGTGCCCGCAATGTCTGTGACGATGGCAGCATCACGGCCCGCCAGCGCATTCAGCAGGCTCGATTTGCCCGCATTCGGCCGGCCCGCAATCACCACTTTCATCCCTTCACGCAGCAGGCTGCCCTGACGCGCTTCGGCACGGACCGCATCCAGGTCCCCGATCACCGTATTCAGCTGCGCTTCGATTCTGCCGTCAGAGAGAAAATCGATCTCCTCATCCGGGAAATCGATAGCGGCTTCGACATAGATTCGCAGGTGAGTGAGTGCTTCTACAAGATGATTGATTCGGGTGGAAAAAACGCCCTGCAGCGAGTTCACTGCCGAACGCGCCGCCTGCTCAGAGCTGGCATCAATCAGGTCGGCAATCGCTTCGGCCTGCGCCAGATCGAGCTTATCATTCAGAAACGCACGTTCTGAAAACTCACCCGGCTGGGCAATACGCACGCCCGGCAGCGCGACGATGCGCTTCAGCAGCAGGTCGAGGATCACCGGGCCACCGTGACCCTGCAGCTCCAGCACATCTTCACCGGTAAAGGAGTGGGGACCAGGAAACCACAGCGCAATGCCCTGATCCAGCACGCTGCCGTCGCTGTCTGTGAACGGCAGATAATCGGCGTATCTCGGCTTAGGCAGCTTGCCCAGCAGCTGGCGGGCGACCTCTGCCGCCTGCGCGCCAGAGACGCGCAGAATGCCTACGCCGCCGCGTCCTGGCGGTGTTGCCTGGGCAACAATGGTATCGCTGTGGCTCATAAATTTTCTCTCGCTACAAAAAACACAGGCGGTCGCTTTGACCGCCTGAGGATAGACTATTTTAGGGCGGGATGGCTCCCGCGCTGGATCGCTTACGCTTTCTTCTTGTCGCGGCTATGCAGACCACGTTTTTCCAGGCCGCGATAAATCAGCTGCTGCTGGAGAATGGTGACCAGGTTGCTGACGATGTAGTACAGCACCAGACCTGACGGGAACCACAGGAAGAACATGGTGAAAATCACCGGCATGTAGGTCATGATCTTCTGCTGCATCGGATCGGTCACGGTGGTTGGTGACATCTTCTGAATGAAGAACATGGTGATACCCATCAGAATCGGCAGGATGTAGTACGGGTCCTGCGCTGACAGGTCATGGATCCACAGAACGAATGGTGCATGACGCAGTTCAACTGAGCCTGACAGCATATAGTAGAGCGCCAGGAAGATTGGCATCTGAATCACCAGCGGCAGACAGCCACCCAGTGGATTCACTTTCTCTGCTTTATACAGCGCCATCATTTCCTGGCTCTGCTTCTGCTTGTCATCACCCAGGCGCTCACGCATCGCCTGAATTTTCGGCTGCAGCATGCGCATCTTGGCCATCGAGGTGTACTGCGCTTTGGTCAGCGGGTACATGATGCCGCGCACGATGAAGGTGATCACGATAATGGAGAAGCCCCAGTTACCGATGAAGCTGTGGATAAATTTCAGCAGTTTGAACAGCGGCTGAGAGATAAACCACAACCAGCCGTAATCCACAGTCAGATCAAGGTGCGGCGCAATCGCGGCCATCTTGTCCTGAATTTCCGGGCCGACCCACAGCGTTGCACCCAGATTCTGCTGAGCGCCCGCGGCAATGGTGACCGGTGCAGATTTATAGCCAATCGCTGCCACGCCGTTACCCAGGTTGCTGGTGTAAAGGGTGTTAGTGCCGTCGGTACGCGGAACCCATGCAGTCGCAAAATACTGCTGCAGCATCGCAACCCAGCCATTGCTGGTGGTGGCGTTCAGGTTCTCGTTATCCGCGATGGTGTCGAATTTGTACTTCTCATATTTCGACTCGCTGGTCGAGTAGGCCGCGCCACGGAAGGTGTGCAGAGCAAAGTTGTTGCTGCCGGTATCACGATGCTTAGGCAGATCAACCGTCTGCTTTAGCTGGCCAAACAGCGACACTTCCAGCGGCTGCTGGGTCGTGTTGTTAACATGATAATCGACATTAACGGCGTATTCGCCACGCTTGAAGATGAAGGTTTTGGTGTAAACCACGCCATTTTCAGCAGTATAGGTCATCGGCACACGCAGTTCAGACTGGCCATCAGCCATCTCGAAGTGATTCTGCGTAGCGTTGAACAGCGGACGCGCGCCGTTGTTTGGGTTATCCGGGCCATTACGACCGGTTAAACCACTCTGTGCCTGATAAAGGAACGCTGGCGTCGTTTCAAGCAGCTGGAACGGCTGGTCGGAACCCAGTTTGTCCGGGAAAGTCAGCAGCAGTGCTTGTTCAACATCACCGCCTCGGGTGTTGATATTCAATGACAGGACATCAGTCTTAACGGTGATCGTCTGGCCCTGACCGCTGGCCGGTACACCCTGACTGGCGGTATCACCCGCTATGCTGTTTGTGCCTTGTGTAGTCTGCGTCTGCTGTGGCTGCGGAGCGTGGTCCGTCTGCCAGGCTTGCCAGATCATAAAGGTCACGAACAGAAAAGCGATGAGAAAGAGATTGCGTTGCGAATCCATCGTTAATGTTCTCTGGTATCAAAGGTTTTTGGCGGCACAGGATCGTCACCACCCGGGTTCAAGGGGTGGCATTTTAATACGCGTTTTAATGTCAACCAACTGCCTTTTATCAGGCCAAACCTGCGTAACGCCTCAATTCCGTAATGAGAGCAGGTCGGGTGAAACCGACAGTGTGGTCCCAGTAATGGACTGATACCGCGTTGATAGACGCGTATCAGGACGATCAGGAGCCGCGCGCCAGGCGACAGTGACGACGCCATAATTTCTCCAACGCTTCCGCCAGCATACGGTTATCCAGATCGGCAACCCCCTTCTTCGCGACCACCACGAAGTCCATCGACGGCAGTTCATGTTGACGCAGACGAAAGCTTTCGCGGGTCAATCGCTTGATCCGGTTGCGTTCATGAGCGCGTTTAACATGTTTTTTAGCGACAGTGAGACCGATGCGGGGATGCCCCAGCGCGTTAAGGCGGCCGAGAATAGTAATTTGCGGCGTGCCAGCCCGTTGTGGCTGCTGGAAGACGAAAGTGAAATGAGTGGGAGTTAACAAACGTAACTCCCTGGGAAATGCGAGCTTACCCATCAGGGCTTGCTTTATTACTTAGAAACGGTCAGACGAGAACGGCCTTTAGCACGACGACGTGCCAGAACCTGACGACCATTTTTTGTTGCCATACGAGCACGGAAACCGTGAGAACGGTTGCGCTTCAGTACGGACGGTTGAAAAGTGCGTTTCATGGCGGTTTCTACCTAAACTTGAAAATTTTCACTGGGTGACGCGTTTCGGGCCAGTAAATCGACCTACGCCTCAATGTGTCTTTAATAAAGAGGCGGGATTGTAATAATTGTACAGTCCCGAGTCAATTTACTTCGCGTGCAACGGTACCTGATAACCCGCATACAGCCCGCTGAGTCCCGACTTTACGCCTGATGGCTCAATGTCGGGTGGAGAATTATACGGGCTACGCACTAAAGCGCAAGGATCGCACGGGATCTTATTGCGATCGGCTTGTGGGATCCTGGGGATAAAATGGGATGCCGCCCAAAATTTTAACGCATTGCGCCAGATCCCTGCTGGTTTTTCCCGCAACTGGCGTAAACTTCTTTGCGCATCTCTGGCCTGTGGATAAAAACGATCAAAACTGTGTAGAAAGGGAAGATCTCTGTCTCGCTTTGCGCTATGATCCGCCCTTCCGCTGACGATCCTCTGGTGATTGCAGGACGGAAAACCGCTGATAGCGGTCGCAGGCGCTTTCTTAGCGTCTGTGTCAAAAATGAACGTTTCTTAGAGTAACGCCTACTATTCTTATCGAATTTGTACGAGTGGAGTCCGCCGTGTCACTTACGCTTTGGCAACAGTGTCTTGCCCGTTTGCAGGATGAGCTTCCTGCCACCGAATTCAGCATGTGGATTCGTCCACTGCAGGCTGAGTTAAACGACAATACGCTTGCCTTGTATGCTCCAAATCGCTTCGTACTCGACTGGGTTCGGGACAAATACCTCAATAGTATCAATGCATTGCTGAATGAATTCTGTGGTCCAAACGTGCCAACGCTGCGTTTTGAAGTGGGTACGCGCCCGGTTCAGCAGCAGCAGGCGGCAGCGGTCAGCCAGCCGGTGATGGCCAGCGTCAGTGCGCCCGTTATGCCCGTGCAGAGCCATATTCGTCCGGCCCCGACGCAGATCATGCGTCCCAGCTGGGATAATGTCCCGGCACCGGCCGACGTAACCTACCGCTCGAATGTGAATAACCGCCATAACTTCGATAACTTCGTCGAGGGTAAATCCAACCAGCTGGCGCGCGCGGCGGCACGTCAGGTGGCGGATAATCCAGGTGGCGCTTACAACCCGCTGTTTCTGTATGGCGGCACCGGCCTCGGTAAAACGCACCTGTTGCACGCGGTGGGCAACGGCATCATTGCCCGTAAACCCAATGCAAAAGTGGTTTACATGCATTCCGAGCGCTTTGTGCAGGATATGGTTAAAGCCCTGCAGAACAATGCGATTGAAGAGTTCAAACGCTATTACCGTTCAGTGGATGCGCTGCTGATCGATGACATTCAGTTCTTTGCTAATAAAGAGCGCTCCCAGGAAGAGTTCTTCCACACCTTCAATGCGTTATTAGAGGGCAATCAGCAGATCATCCTCACCTCAGATCGCTATCCAAAAGAGATCAACGGGGTAGAAGATCGTCTCAAATCACGTTTCGGTTGGGGTTTAACGGTGGCGATCGAGCCGCCTGAGCTGGAAACGCGTGTGGCGATCCTGATGAAAAAAGCGGATGAGAATGACATCCGTCTGCCTGGTGAAGTCGCTTTCTTTATTGCCAAGCGTTTACGATCTAACGTGCGTGAACTGGAAGGCGCGCTGAATCGCGTGATCGCCAATGCCAACTTTACCGGCCGCGCGATCACTATCGACTTCGTGCGAGAAGCGCTGCGCGATCTGCTGGCGCTACAGGAAAAGCTGGTCACCATCGATAATATTCAGAAGACCGTGGCTGAGTACTACAAAATTAAGGTAGCGGATCTGCTTTCCAAGCGCCGTTCGCGCTCGGTGGCTCGTCCGCGCCAGATGGCGATGGCGATGGCGAAAGAGTTGACGAACCATAGCTTGCCAGAAATTGGCGATGCTTTTGGGGGTCGCGACCACACAACGGTGCTTCATGCCTGCCGCAAGATTGAGCAGCTGCGTGAAGAGAGCCACGATATCAAAGAAGATTTCTCTAATCTCATCAGAACATTATCTTCCTGACGCTATGAAATTTATTGTTGAACGTGAGCAGCTGCTGAAGCCGCTGCAACAAGTAAGTGGCCCACTGGGTGGCCGTCCGACGCTGCCGATCCTTGGAAACCTGCTGCTGCAGGTAACAGAAGGTTCGCTGTTGCTAACCGGTACCGATCTGGAAATGGAGATGGTCGCGCGCGTGGCGTTGACTCAGGCGCATGAGCCTGGCTCCACCACCGTTCCGGCACGCAAATTCCTCGATATCTGTCGCGGATTGCCGGATGGCGCAGAAATCACCCTGGCGCTGGAAGGCGACCGCATGCTGGTGCGCTCAGGCCGCAGCCGCTTTTCGCTATCGACCCTTCCCGCCAGTGACTTCCCGAATCTTGACGACTGGCAGAGTGAAGTTGAATTCACCCTGCCGCAGGCGACCCTGAAACGGCTGATCGAAGCGACCCAATTCTCAATGGCGCATCAGGATGTGCGTTACTACCTCAACGGCATGATGTTTGAAACCGAAGGGGAAGAGCTGCGCACCGTAGCCACTGACGGCCACCGTCTGGCCGTCTGCTCAATGCCGATTGGTCAGGCGCTGCCAAGTCATTCGGTGATTGTGCCGCGCAAAGGCGTGATTGAGCTGCTGCGTCTGCTGGATGGTGGCGACACCCCGCTACAGGTACAGATTGGCGGCAGCAATATCCGGGCGCATGTCGGCGACTACATCTTCACCTCTAAGCTGGTGGATGGCCGTTTTCCTGACTATCGTCGCGTATTGCCGAAGAATCCCGACAAAGCGCTGGAAGCAGGTTGCGATCTGCTGAAACAGGCCTTTGCCCGCGCGGCGATCCTCTCTAACGAGAAGTTCCGCGGCGTTCGCCTCTATATCACCGAAAATCAGCTAAAGATCACCGCTAATAACCCTGAACAGGAAGAAGCGGAAGAGATGCTGGATGTCAGCTATAACGGCACTGAACTGGAAATTGGCTTCAACGTCAGTTACGTGCTGGATGTACTGAATGCGCTGAAATGCGAAAACGTTCGCCTGTTGCTGACGGATTCGGTGTCGAGCGTGCAGATTGAGGATGTGGCGAGTCCCGCAGCGGCCTACGTCGTGATGCCCATGCGCTTGTAGGTGTTACATATCGGCCTGGCTTACTTGCTACGTTGCGCCCCGTCAGTGCTCGCCATCCTCACGTACTTCAGTACGCTCCGGTGGCTGTGCGCTGGCGGGACGCAACGTAGCTGCGACGCCGATGGCCTGGATCGCTAAAAGGCAAAACCCATTTCATCCCGACTATTGCCCTTCACGCTGGATTGATTCATGGCTTTAACCCGCCTTCTTATCAAAGATTTTCGTAATATCGAGCAGGCTGACCTGCAGCTGGCCCCCGGCTTTAATTTTCTGGTGGGCGCCAACGGCAGTGGTAAAACCAGCGTTTTAGAGGCAATACATACGCTGGGGCATGGCCGGTCGTTTCGCAGCCTGCAGGCAGGGCGCGTAATTCGTCACGACGAGGCGGCATTTGTGCTGCACGGGCGTCTTGAAAACAAAGAACGGGAAATTTCAGTCGGGCTGACCAAAAATCGGGCCGGTGACAGCAAAGTCCGCATTGATGGCAGCGATGGTCACAAGGTCGCAGAGCTGGCGCAGCTGCTGCCGATGCAGTTAATCACCCCTGAAGGCTTTAGTTTGCTCAATGGCGGCCCCAAATACCGCCGAGCCTATGTCGACTGGGGCTGTTTCCATAACACGCACGGCTTTTTTAACGCCTGGAACAACATGCGTCGCCTGCTTAAACAGCGGAATGCGGCGCTGCGCCAGGTCTCACGTTACAGCCAGATTCGTCCCTGGGATCAGGAACTGGTACCGCTGGCTGAACAGATCAGCCAGTGGCGGGCTGAATACAGTGCAGCCATTTCAGCGGAGATCACCGCCACCTGTGGCCAGTTTCTGCCGGAGTTTGCGCTGCGCTTTTCATTCCAGCGGGGCTGGGACAAAGAGAGCGACTACGGCGAACTGCTGGAACGTAACTTCGAGCGCGATCGTGCGCTGACTTATACCGCCAGCGGTCCCCATAAAGCCGATTTTCGTATTCGGGCTGAAGGGACGCCGGTGGAAGATTTACTCTCACGCGGGCAGTTAAAACTGCTGATGTGTGCATTGCGTCTGGCACAGGGCGAGTTCCTGACAAGCCAGAGCGGACGCCGCTGTATTTACCTTATTGATGACTTTGCTTCTGAGCTGGATGAGAGCCGCCGACGCCTGCTGGCGGAGCGGTTAAAAGCTACTCAGGCTCAGGTGTTTGTCAGCGCCATTTCTGCCGGGCATGTAATCGACATGACCGACGAAAAGGGCAAGATGTTCCGCGTGGAACAGGGTAAAATAGCGGTTCAACCTGAAGATTAAAATGAGCGAGAAACGTTGATGTCGAATTCTTATGACTCCTCAAGTATTAAAGTCCTGAAAGGACTTGATGCGGTACGCAAACGCCCGGGCATGTATATCGGCGATACTGATGACGGTACCGGTCTGCATCACATGGTATTCGAGGTCGTGGATAACGCAATCGACGAAGCGCTCGCTGGTCACTGCAGTGACATTGTGGTCACCATCCATGCGGATAACTCTGTATCAGTGCAGGATGATGGACGCGGCATTCCTACCGGTATTCACGAAGAAGAGGGCATTTCTGCCGCTGAAGTGATCATGACCGTGCTGCATGCTGGCGGTAAGTTCGATGATAACTCCTATAAAGTCTCCGGCGGTCTGCACGGCGTGGGTGTCTCAGTGGTTAACGCCCTGTCGCAGAAGCTGGAGCTGACCATTCGTCGTGAAGGCAAAGTGCATCAGCAGGTTTATGTCCATGGCGTTCCTGAGTCACCACTGGCGGTAACCGGTGAGACCGATATTACCGGTACGCGTGTACGTTTCTGGCCGAGCCACGAAACCTTTACCAACGTGCGTGATTTTGAGTATGACATCCTGGCGAAACGCCTGCGTGAACTGTCGTTCCTGAACTCAGGTGTGTCGATCCGTCTGGAAGATAAGCGTGATGGCAAAAGTGATCACTTCCACTACGAAGGCGGCATCCGGGCGTTTGTTGAGTACCTCAACAAAAACAAAACCCCGATTCACCCTACCGTGTTCTATTTTTCTACCGAGAAAGATGGCATCGGTGTGGAAGTGGCACTGCAGTGGAACGACGGCTTTCAGGAAAACATCTACTGCTTTACAAACAACATCCCACAGCGTGACGGCGGTACCCACCTCGCCGGTTTCCGTGCGGCGATGACCCGTACCCTGAATGCCTATATGGATAAAGAGGGTTACAGCAAGAAAGCTAAAGTCAGCGCCACCGGTGATGATGCGCGTGAAGGTCTGATCGCCGTAGTTTCGGTTAAAGTACCGGATCCAAAATTCTCCTCACAGACCAAAGATAAACTGGTCTCTTCGGAGGTGAAATCAGCGGTTGAGCAGCAGATGAACGAACTGCTGGCAGAATACCTGCTGGAAAACCCATCAGATGCCAAAATCGTGGTGGGCAAAATCATCGACGCCGCCCGTGCCCGTGAAGCGGCACGCCGTGCCCGCGAAATGACCCGCCGTAAAGGGGCGCTGGATCTGGCTGGTCTGCCAGGCAAACTGGCAGATTGCCAGGAGCGCGACCCGGCGCTGTCTGAAATCTACCTGGTGGAGGGTGACTCCGCAGGCGGTTCGGCCAAACAGGGCCGTAACCGTAAAAACCAGGCGATACTGCCGCTGAAAGGTAAGATCCTTAACGTTGAGAAAGCGCGTTTCGACAAGATGCTCGCCTCTCAGGAAGTGGCCACGCTAATCACCGCGCTGGGTTGCGGTATTGGTCGCGATGAGTACAACCCGGATAAACTGCGCTATCACAGCATTATCATCATGACCGATGCCGACGTCGATGGTTCACATATCCGTACCCTGCTGCTGACCTTCTTCTATCGTCAGATGCCTGAAATCATTGAGCGCGGCCACGTTTATATCGCTCAGCCGCCTCTCTACAAAGTGAAGAAAGGCAAGCAGGAGCAGTACATCAAAGATGATGAAGCGATGGATCAATACCAGATCGCTATCGCCCTTGATGGTGCGACGCTGCACACCAATGCCAGCGCACCTGCGCTGGGCGGTGAGCCGCTTGAGACGCTGGTCTCTGATTTCAATAGCACCCAGAAGATGATCAAGCGTATGGAACGCCGTTATCCGATGGCCATGCTGCGCGCGATGATTTACCACGACACGCTGAGCGATCTGAGCAGCGAAGCGGACGTCACCGCCTGGCTGAACGGCCTGGTGAGCTATCTGACTGAACGCGAAGCGCACGGCAGTACCTATCTGGCACAGGTGCGTGAGAACCGCGAACTGAACCTGTTCGAGCCGGTGCTGCGCGTCCGTACCCACGGTGTGGATACCGACTATCCGCTGGAAGCTGATTTCATTCAGGGGCCTGAGTACCGCAAAATCTGCGCTCTGGGTGGCAAACTGCGTGGTCTGCTGGAAGAAGATGCTTATATTGAACGTGGCGAGCGTCGTCAGCCGGTGGCAAGCTTCGAACAGGCTATTGAGTGGCTGGTTAAAGAGTCGCGGCGCGGCCTTTCGGTCCAGCGCTATAAAGGTCTCGGCGAGATGAACCCGGAGCAGTTGTGGGAAACCACGATGGATCCAGACAGCCGTCGTATGCTCCGCGTCACCATAAAAGATGCGATTGGCGCTGACCAGCTGTTCACTACCCTGATGGGCGATGCGGTTGAACCGCGCCGCGCCTTCATCGAAGAGAATGCGCTGAAAGCAGCCAATATCGATATTTAACCGGCAGCGAACCGACCAGGCCATCACCCAGGTGATGGCCTTTTTTTTGTGCCGTACGGGCGCAAACCCGGCAGGACATCTCTTCCTGCCCGAATGCTGCGACCCCGAGCACGTTTTAATTTTTTCAGATCTCCTTCTCTTGCCCCCTCTGCGCGCATTTACCGCGCACAATTCATACAGGGCGTGACACCCTGATTGTTTGCGACCGTTACAACTGGGACAGAGAACGCTACGCCTTTCATCCGGTGTTCGATCAGGCGAAAAGCGGGATGGCCAAAACAGATTTCAGCCAGCTGGAAACCGGTAAATATGAGATGCAGGCTGATAACAAAATATTCTGTCTGGTGCAGGAGAGGATGACCGAACCGGCCAGCGCGCGTCGGGCGAAATCCCACTTCAGCTACATTGATATTCAGTCTCTGCTGGCAGGCACCGAAAATATCGGCCTGGCCCGCGCCCATCCCGATCAGCAAATTACCGAAGATTTCACCGGGCAGCGTGACGTCGTTTTTTATCAGAAAATATTGAATGAATCGGTGATTACGTTGATGCCCGGCATGTTCGCGCTCTTTTTCCCACACGATATTCATCGCCCCTGCTGCGCGCCTGACGAACCCGCACTTATCCGAAAAGCCATGATTAACATCCACCGCGATCTCTTTACCACCTGAACCTGGCGGTCTGCTGGCCGTTGCCGCTTGCCAGGAAACTGGTCAATGATCGCTGAATCGCGCTAGCATTGAACAAAACCCAGACGCAACGAGGACTCTATGGCTATTAAATTGATCGCTATCGACATGGATGGCACCCTGCTCAACCCACAACATGAAATCACGCCGGGAGTAAAATCCGCTCTGGATCGCGCCCGCCAGCAAGGGGTGTCGATTGTGCTGACCACAGGCCGCCCGTTTGTGGGTATCCAGCGCTATCTGATGGAGCTGGATATGCAGGCGCCCGGTCAGTACGCGATCAGCAACAACGGTGCGCTGGTTCATCAGGCCGAAGATGGCGAGTGCGTGGCGGAAGTGACGCTGACCTTTGATGACTATCTCTATATTGAGAATCTGGCGCGTGAGCTTGGCGTGCATTTCCAGGCGTTCGATAAATCCCATCTCTATACGCCGAACAAAGACATCAGCGAATACACCATCCACGAAGCGAGCCTGACCGGCATTCCGGTGCGCTACCGCGCTGTGGAAGAGATGGATCGCACCATGCGCTTCCCGAAACTGATGATGATTGACCGGCCCGCCCTGCTTGACGCGGCAATTACCCGGCTACCCGAGCACGCTCAACAGACCTATACCATCCTGAAGAGCGCGCCTTATTACCTCGAAATTCTTGATCGCCGGGTGAATAAAGGTCAGGGCGTCAAAATGCTGGCGGAGAAACTCGGCCTGAAGCAGGAAGAAGTGATGGCGATTGGCGATCAGGAGAATGACCTGGCGATGATTGAATACGCTGGCACAGGTGTTGCAATGGGTAATGCCATTGATTCTGTTAAAAAAATCGCGCAGTTCATCACAAAGACTAATCGGGAAGATGGCGTTGCATATGCTATTGAAGAGTTAGTACTGTAACGGTTTTGATCTCTGCCGGGCCGCTTCGGCCCGGATCCCTGAACCCGGCAAAAAAGCTGCACGGCAAAACATAATCGCGTAATTTGTCGGGCAACTCTTTCTCCGCGGGTTTCATCATGTCAGAAAAACAGATTACCTTTGCTGCCCGTCAGCATCAGCTCACCAATATTAATGTCTGGACTGCCGACAGCCAGTGGCTGGCGTTTGACGTTCGTCCATCGGGCGCGTCGTTTACCAGCCAGACCATTGAGCGGGTCAATGTGATGACCGGTGAGGTGGAGGTGCTCTATCAGGCCCGGCATGGTGCCCATGTTGGTGTCGTCACGGTCAGCCCCGATCTGCCACCGCGCTACGTCTGTATTCATGGCCCGGAACATCCCGATGCCAGCTGGCAGTATGACTTCCACCACCGGCGCGGTGTGATCGTCGAGAACGGCGCGGCGGTGAATCTTGATGCGTGCGATATCACGCCGCCGTTCACCCCTGGCGCGCTGCGTGGTGGCTCGCATGTGCATGTCTTCAGCCCTGACGGTTCACGTCTGAGCTTTACCTATAATGACCATGTGATGTATGAGCTGGATAGCCGTCTGGACCTGCGAAACGTTGGCGTTGCGGTGCCGCTGCGCGCCGTAACGCCCGAAAAGCAGCATCCGCGCGAATATGACGGCACTTATTTTTGCCTGCTGGTAAGCAGGACGCATGCGGAACCCCTGCGCGGCAGTGACCAGATCACTCGTGCCTATGAGGAGTGCTGGGTCGGTGAGCGTGGCTATCAGAAACCAGACGGCGGCTGGCAGCGCTGGGCCATTGCCTTTATTGGCGACACGCTAACGGCGCAGGGCGAGAAACGCCCTGAAATCTTTATTGTTGATCTGCCTGATGCGCTGGAGGATTACGCCCGTGCGGGAGAAATGCCGCTGGAAGGCAGCAGCCAGCAGTTACCTGCGCCCCCGGCTGGCGTGCGGCAGCGTCGCCTGACACACAGCAATGGCGTGGCGCTGCAACCGCGTCACTGGCTGCGCGCAGCACCCGATGGCAGCCAGATAGCGTTTCTGATGGCGGATGCAGGGCAGGTGATTCAGCTTTGGACAGTCTCCCCCAACGGCGGTGAACCGCGTCAAATCACCCGGCTGAGCCACAGTATTCAGTCCGCCTTTAGCTGGCATCCTGACGGCCAGGCGATCGCCTTTATCTGCGATAACAGCGTGATGCGATGCAACCTTGAGAGCGGCGGATGTCAGCGGCTGACCCGCAGAACGGAAGATGCGCCATCAGGTGACGCGGTGGTCTGGTCACCTGACGGTACACAGATTGCTTATATGCGTGAAGTTAATGGCTGGCGGCAACTCTTTACGGTTGCGGCTGTGACCGCATCGGGGGCATAGGCTGCGCCTGCGCCAGGCTTTCCTGCGTATGGGCCAGCCTTTCGCTTTTCAGGATGCGTTCACGCGGGGAGTTGAGTGATTTATCTTTGTCGCTACGGTAGTAGTCCCACGGCAGCAGCAGCGTATCCAGCACAGCAGAGAAAGGAAGATCGATTAACGCCAGCGGTTTCAGCGCCCAGCTGGTTTCACCATCGGTCAGCATGTCAGCGCTCGCACGAGTGCCTGGATAGTAACCCTGACTCGCACCTGTGTGAGACATCACGCTGGAACAGCCGGTTGTCGCCATTGCGCAGCAAACCATTCCAGCCAGAGGTAAGGTCTTCATCAATTTCATCATCATCATCCCTTCAGCCATGGCATAAGCCTGGCTGAGTTGGCTTGCCAGACAACGTCAACACTCTGGGGCGAAGTCCGTTCGGGTCTGGCAAAAGTAGTTCTGAGTGTATGCCATTTCGTCTAATTGGCGAAAAAAATTGCATTCCGCCCTCTTGAAAATTCGCTTGTGACACCCATTTTTAGTTTACGGACGCACTCACCGTTGCCGCAAGGGACAGTGAGGTGCCGTATCCAGCCTGTCCAATAGTGGAAGGTTGCCAAAACTTGCTGAATTCCAGGAGTCTTAATATGCGTAACTTTGATCTCACCCCACTTTATCGCTCTGCCATCGGTTTTGATCGCCTGTTTAACCTGCTCGAATCTAATCAGAATCAGAGCAATGGTGGCTATCCTCCCTATAACGTTGAACTGGTCGATGAAAATCACTATCGCATTACGATTGCAGTGGCCGGTTTTTCTCAGAGCGAGCTGGATATCACGGCGCACGATAACGTGCTGATCGTGCGGGGTTCCCATCCTGAAGAGCAACCTGAGCGTAAATACCTGTATCAGGGTATCGCCGAGCGTAACTTCGAGCGTAAATTCCAGCTCGCCGACCACATTGTGGTACGCGATGCTCGTCTTGAGAATGGTCTGCTGAGCATCGATCTTGAACGACTGGTGCCGGAAGAGGCGAAACCACGCCGTATTGAGATTCTGAAGTAATATTGAGGTTCTGAAACAGTCATTAAAAACGCCGCTAATGCGGCGTTTTTCGTTTTTGAGATCAGTGGAGATTCATAAGGCAAAAAATGTTGCTCCGGTCCGCTGTGTCAGACGGCTGATAAGTTCAAAGCGATGGGAGCATACGCCTGTAGCAAAGCATCGCGGACCAGGGACAAAAACGCCGGGAGCGTTTTTGAACAACGCAACGCGTTGGCCCGGCTACGGGCGCACCTCAGGGATGAGGTGCGTAATCGCCCGCGCTGAGCATTGCCTTAGAGGGCGTCTTTTGCGTCTTTGCGAAAGGCGTATGCTCCCTGAGCCAGTCACCTGACCTCAAGGCGATATTTTTTGCCCTTATATCTGACCGCAGGCTTGTCCTTACGGCTGCGTTCGCATCGCTAAGCGCTGACCCAGCACGCCACCAAACACATTGACCAGCAGTCCCAGTATAATCACCACCGCACCCAGCATCTGCTGCCCGGAGAGATGCTCATCCAGCACCAGCGCGGCGGTAATAATCCCCACCACCGGCACCAGCAGCGACAGCGGCGCGACGCGCCAGGTTTCGTAGCGGCTCAGCAGATTCCCCCAGATGGCGTAACCCACAATGGTGGCGACAAACGCCAGATAGAACAGCGCCAGCACGGTCTGCAGGCCGATATGCAGCAGGCTGTTAACGATGGCGGCCTGACCATCAAACAGCAGCGAACAGGCAAAGAAAGGAATGATCGGCACCAGCGCACTCCAGACCACCAGCGACATGATCGGCACGCTACGGTTCCGCATAATGATCTTATTGGTGATATTACCCAACCCCCATGACAGCGCCGCCGACAGCGTCAGCATCATGGTGGTCAGCGTGATACCGGCGCTGGTCTGCCCTTCCATGCCTGCTGTTGCCAGCAAAAACATCCCCAGCGTAGCGATGATAATCCCGACAATATGATTCCAGCGCAGCTTCTCTGCCAGCAGCAGCGCGCCCAGCAACAGGGTAAAGAATGCCTGCGCCTGCAGCACCAGTGAGGCCAGACCGGCTGGCATGCCAAGCTTGATCGCCAGGAACAGAAACGCAAACTGACCAAAACTGATGGTCATTCCGTAAACCACCAGCCAGCGTAGCGGTATCGGCGGGCGACGCACAAAGAAAATGGCGGGAAAGGCGACCAGGCTGAAACGCAGCCCGGCGAGCAAAAAAGGTGGCATGCCCTGCAGCCCCAGCTTGATCACCACAAAATTCACGCCCCACGCCACTACCACGCACAGCGCTAACAGCATATCTTTTACCGACATCAGAAACTCCTTGTCGTGCCGTCAGGCGGTGATCGCAATCGGGGTCGCGATATCAGCACAACACGCTTCCCCCACGATGCGAAAATAATCATCAACAGCCAGTGCGATCGACTTCTCCAACTCGCCCGCGTTAAACCATAACGTATCAACCTGTTGCAGCCGGGTATCCACCCGCAGCGCCAGCCGGTCATCAAAACTAAACGGCGGCACTGCGCCCATCACACAGCCAGTCAGCGCCTGTGCCAGCTCCGGTGCCGCGAAAGAGGATTTTTTTCCACCCATGGCGCGTGCCGCGCTTTTGAAATTGATCCGGCAGTCGCCCGGTACAATCGCCAGCAGCTGATGAGACGGTGCACCGTCCGGCATACTCACCTCCAGCACCATCGCTTTGGCCGCCTGACCCAGCGCGTTGCCGCGTATCTGGCTGATCTGTTCGGTCTGCCCTACCGCCTCATGCTCCACCACACGGTAGCGGGCCTGATGCTGATCCAGCAGCGCTGTAATTTTGTCAAACGTCTTCATTCCCTTCTCCTGTTCTGGCGCAACCCGGCTTAGCTCCAGGCGATAGCGTGTTTCATCTTTTTATCGGTCAGCCCGAAAAAGAAACCCATAGTGATACGGGTATCCCCTTCGACACGATCAATCTCATGATAAAAAGCGGGATTAAACAGATAGATATCACCACTGCGCGGTGAAAATTCGCAGATCTCGCTGTTTTCAATCACCCCACTGCGATAACCCAGCTCACCGGGGGTTTTGAACTGTTCATCCTCCGGCGACCACTTTTTGTTGTAGATGCGCAGCGCCCCGCCCGCGTTGCACTCCTGCAGGCAGACCACGCAGCTGAGCTGATGGAGGATTTGCGTCACCACCAGCGAGGTCTTTGCGGCGTCGCGCACGATATTGTCGTTATGCAGCGGGTTAGCAACGCCATCGGCATGAAAGCGCACGATAGAACCGGCATAGTCACCACAATCCGGTTCCTGGGCGATGCGCAGGCTTTCCAGCCGCAGCGCGTGCTGAACCCAGCGATAAATCTTTTCACGCAGCGTATTCAGCGAGGGCGGCAACGCCGGCTGGATATCGCGCAGCTCGGTAAAGTAGTTATCGGGTGCCGCGGTGTGGCGCGCCAGATAAGGGCCAAGCGTGGTCAGCGCGCCATTGGGATAATGGGAGACACGGATCTTTTCCCGGCAGCTCTGCAGGTCGGCCACCACCGATTCCCGCACATCTGGTGTCAGAAAATTACGCAGCACCAGTAGCGGCACCCGTGCGGTGACGATGTCATCCAGCCAGGTCGGTTCCACAAACATGTTGGGATTAATCACGCGGAACTGATTGAAAATAGCCATATTTATCACTCCCTAAACGATATTTCATAGAGTTCATGATTGTTCATTCGCCGCCAGTTGCCGGCGTTACCTGGTATTGTCACGGGTTCAGAGGCGATCAGCGTGTACCCCTCCTGTTGCCGAAAATGCATCGTAAAATAGTCGGGCCAGGGCGTGTCGTGCGGATACCACTGCCACGCCCAGGCTTTGTCACGGGTGACGAAAATGGCATTGCCTGCGCTGCCACCTGGCTCAACCTGCGCCATCTTTGCGCGCAGATAGTCGCGGGTGAAATCGGCGGGCGTGGTCTGATCGACCAGATAGCGGAGATATTCTTCAGAATCAAAGTGCGATTCCGCCAGGCCGAGCTGGCGGTAAATCGTCGGCAGAAAACCGTTATGCATCATGTACCACTGATGTCCGGCACTGTTGCGCCGCAGCGGATGAGAAAACGCCAGACCCTGATTTTTACTCAGCGTGGCGTGGCGCACATGCACCGCCAGAAACCGGCTGCGCAGGCGATCCACATCAATACCCGGCAGGGCGTCAGCAAAGGCACCGGTGCCTTGCAGGGTGCGGATCTCGCCCTCTTCAAGCCACAGACAGCCCCAGCCGTTGGGATGCGATTTGATCGGGCCATCGTGTTCGGCGCCTTCACCGCAGCTCATAGCGCGTGCCGCCTCAAGAATCTGTGCGCTGTCAAACTGGCCATGCGCCAGAATCATCCTGCACATACTTTGTCTCTCCCGGCTGCCACTGACTGCGCGGCAATCACCTGCTGAAAGGTGGTGATAATTGGCTCATGCGTCTTGGCCGTCAGGCTGAAGGTGGCCAGGATGCCCGCGTGACGGGTCAGATCGGCATAGAGCGATGAGCGTGGCGAAACCTGTAGCGCCGGCAATCTGAGTGGCGGCAACAACGCACCCTGCTGATGTTGATCGATCCAGCGTTCGGCAGCCTGTAGCTGCGCCGGTTGACGTAACCGCAACTGGCCGACCGCACCGGGGGGGGTAAAGGTAAAGGCAGGCAATGTGCCGCCCGCTTCCAGCCGGAAGGTGACTTCCGCCCAGTTGATGCCCGTCGCCTCCTGCACCAGCGTCGCCACCCCCATACCGGAGAGCCGGAACCCCATCTCCAGAAAATGCGGCACGCCGTTGACCACAATGAAATCGATATGAAACGCGCCCTGACGATAGCCAAAGGTTTCACAACAGAAGGTCATCAGGCTGCTGAACGAAGCAGGCAGGGCCGCTGCCGCCATCGCCACATGCCCCGACTCATAAAAGCTGACGCAGCCCTCACCATCCCGATGCTGTTCAATCACCTTCTGGCAGCAGGTCAGCGCCAGGGGTTCTCCCTGATGCACTACGCCCTGCAGTGAAAACTCCTCGCCAATTAACGCGCTTTCGACAATAAAGCCGCTGAAGCTGCGTCCGCCGTAGTTCATGGTCTGCACCAGTTGCTTTACCACGCTGCGCAGCTGATCGGCGCGCTCAATCAGCCAGATGCCCAGCCCGCCGCCACCATCCACCGGTTTCACTACACAGGGATAGATCAGCGCCTGTTCAGCATCCAGAATGCTGAGCGGCGAGGCGAAAAAGCGAAACTCCGGCTGCGGGAAACGCGGCCAGGCTTTTTGCAGCGCCATGCGCTGCGCATATTTATCCAGCGGAATAAAGGCGGCGGGCGCGTCCGGCCCGGCCAGCATCTCACGCAGCCGACCTGCACTGGCGTTGTAGGCTTCAAAGCCCGCCAGCACCACCAGCGGATGCGCCAGTAAACCGGCGTGAAGATAAGCTTGCATCACCTCCCACGGATTTTCAGGGCGGTCGAGGCGAATGATAAGATCAAACGGCAAAACCAGGCTTAACGACTGGTAATCGACAAAATCCCCCATCTCAGCCAGCACGGTAAAATAGCCGTCGCGCTTCGCCACCGCGCAGTAAGGATTTTGTCCGTCGCGGGTGGCGCCAATTTGCAGGAAAATCTTTTTCATCGCCTCGCCTCACCTTACCGGGTTAACGCCCGGAAATGATTTCTGTCACGATGTCATTGAGCACACCGTTATTGACCTGAATCGCCGCTTTGTGGGGATCAAAACGCAATACGCGCGACAGCGGATCAGCGCGTTTTCCCTCCAGCAGCGAACTGACCGGCTGGCTCTGCCAGCAGTGCTGCATCTGCGTGAGGTTCATGCCGGAGAGCTGCGTTAACTGCTGTGCCAGCGCGAGGTCCTCACTGCGTTGCTCAAGCAGGTCGCGGATGGCCGCCTCATCCAGCGTAATCTGTTGCTGCGACAGCCAGTGGCCGAGCCGCTCTCCCTGCGCCAGGAACGGTGAGTAAATCATGCAGATCAGTTGATCTTCGCTGAGGTCAAACGCCTGGATGGCGAAGTTTGCCGCGCGCTGCCGCTGCCGCTGAATGGCGGCGTCATCCTGATAGCGTGCCGCCATCTCATCGATTAATTGCGGCGGGAAATCTTTCTTCACCATCAACCCCAGCGCAAAGCGCACATATTCGCGGATCCCCTCGGCATAGTTTCGCTGCAGCAACGTTTCTGCCCGCAGTCCGCGCAGGTGCGCCATCAGCGTTGGATTACCGCAGTCGGACTCGGAAAAACTGAACATCAGTTCATCAAAACGGAAACGCATAAATTCGCTGAGCAGCGCCCAGTGCGCGCCCGCTTCATAGGCGGTGTCCTGATAGATATTGAAAAACAGCGGATCGCGCGCCAGCTGGTGGGTGATGCGGTGCGCGGGCGTCAGCTGATCGGCACCGTAAACATCACTGAAGTAGCGCTCGGCCACCCCATCCAGCGTCTGTAGAAATCCGCTGAAGCCCCGATTTCTCTCCGCCACTGGCGCTTCAAACAGCCGTGAAAGATGGCGCGCCCAGGCAACATAGGCGGCCTGCTCCTGCGGCGAGTCGCCAGTGATAATCAGATCCACACCGCCGTTATAGTCAGCTGCAAGGCCAAAAGAGTTCACCATGCTGAGATTACAGGCGTTGCAGAAGGTCGAGCGCGCATCGGCGCGAAACCGGTGACCATTCATCAGCACATCATTGCGGTTCTGCTGCCGCACGCTGTCCGGCATCGGCAGGTCGCGGGCAAACGGCCGAATCAGCAGGCCATCCACCACCAGACATTCCGCCCGTTCATCGTCGTGCATCGCCAGCGACTGATAAACGCGGTGAATATTCTCCATCACGCTCTCATTCATTGCCGCGTGGCGATTGGTGCTGACCCGCAGATGAAAAGTGCTGCCCTGCTGCTGCCAGATCAGTCCCTGAATGTAACGCACGTAAGCCACCATGTAGCTGCTGTCTTTTCCACCGCCATAGGCGAGCAGCACACGGTTGTTCTCCAGCCGCAGCTTATCCGGCAACGCGGCAAGCAGGCGGCCGGAGCAGCGTTGAGCCGACTCAATGATGGCGGGCGACAGATACGCTTCAATCTCCTTTATCATGGCGGGCAGATTATTCATTTTTCACGTTTCCCTCTGGTGAACAGAATCACTTTATGGCCTGAAGCTGGTCGGCGGGCGGGATCGCCGTGCCGGTTAGCGTCATGAATAATTAAGAGATGCAGCCTAAAGTACTTTGAATGTACTCTGTTGAATATGCACAGATCAGCGCGATATGGGGTGGAACAGATGGCCGATGTTATCGGGGAACAGGAGAGTCAGAGCAGTCGTTACCGTCAGATAGCAGAACAGATCAAGCAGGCCATTCATGCCGGTTCGCTGTCACCCGACAGCCGTCTGCCGTCGGTGCGGACGCTGGCGACGCAGTACAATGTCAGCCTCACCACCGCCCTGAAAACGCTGCGTACGCTGGAAGATGAGCGTTACGCCGTCGCCCGTCCAAAATCGGGTTTTTTTGTTGCCCCGCAGCGCCCCTCTTCGCGTCAGCTGCCCGCCGTCAGCGAACAGCCACGCGCCATCGCGCCGCTTGATGAGCAGACAGAATTGCATCTGGCGATGCTCGGCTCAGACTGCCGGGTGCGTCTCGATCTGGCCAACGGCGACAGCGCACTCTATCCGGTCAAGCGCATCGGCCTGCTGATGCGTCAGATGGGCTACAGCAAACCGGCCCTGCTCGGGAATACCGTCAAGGGCACCGGCTATGCGCCGCTGAAAACAGAGATTGCTCGCCGCGCGGTCGATTACGGCTGCAATATCAGCGCCGACGATATTCTGATCACCAATGGCTGCATTGAGGCGATCTCGCTGTCGCTGCGCGCCACCACCCAACCGGGTGACGTGGTAGCGGTGGAGTCACCCTGCTATTTCGTGTTGCTGCAGATGCTACACAACCTCAAT
Organism: Pantoea sp. AS142; assembly: GCF_037152305.1. Taxonomy (NCBI): domain Bacteria; kingdom Pseudomonadati; phylum Pseudomonadota; class Gammaproteobacteria; order Enterobacterales; family Erwiniaceae; genus Pantoea; species Pantoea sp. AS142. The sequence continues at coordinate 184,356 of NZ_JBBCMO010000008.1, forward strand.
TTACGGGTGATTGAAGTGGACGCCGGGCCGGAAGGGTATGTAAATGTGGCGAAGCTCACCGGGCTGTTTCAGCGCAAGGCGGTGCGGGTTTTCCTCACCCTGTGCAACGTCAATAACCCACTGGGAAAGAGCATTCCCAACGAGCAGAAAGCCTATATTGCGCGGCAGGCGGATGAAAATGATGTGGTAATCATTGAAGATGATATTTTTGGCGATACTGCGTTTGGTGAGCGTCGCCCCTTCCCGATGCGCGCCTTCAGCCCCAACGCCATTCTCTGCAGTGGCTTCTCTAAAACCGTGGCACCCGGCATTCGTATTGGCTGGGTTCACAGCGTCAACTACATGCGCAAAATCGCCTCACTGAAATATACCTCCACCATGGGCACCTCGGTGCTGTCTCAGGCGGCGGTGGCGGAACTGCTGCGCAGCGGCGGCTATGATGCTCACCTGCGCAAACTGCGGCGCGAGCTGGCGCGGCAAATCCGTGAAATGCGTCACTCGGTGCTGCGGGAATTTCCGGCGGGCACCCGGGTGTCCGATCCGGAAGGCGGTTATGTGCTGTGGGTCGAGATGCCACGACAAGCGCTGAACGTGCGCGAGCTGTTTCTGAAAGCGCGCAACGCGGGCATCGGGATTGCGCCGGGCCACATTTTTGCCACCGATCAGCGCTACGATCACTGTTTCCGGCTGAATGCCGGTTTCGGCTGGAATGCGGAGGTGGAACAGGCGATTCAACAGCTGGCGCAGTGGTGCCAGCTATCATTAACCGATCCGCAGGATTAGCTGTCGCGCCAGGCGTTCTCAACTTCTTCCGCCAGAATCTGCACCGCCCGCTCGATGTTCTCCGCATCCGGCACGTAATTCATCCGCATACATTGATGGGTGTGCGGCCACGCCTGTTCCAGCCCTGGAAAGAAGAAGTGGCCCGGCACCATCAGGACACCGCGCGCTTTAAGCCGCTGATAGAGCATTTCGGTGGTGATCGGCAAATCGCGGAACCAGAGCCAGAGGAAAATCGCCCCTTCCGGCTTGTGGATCAGGCAGCGTTCTTCCGGCAGATAGCGCCGCAGAATCGCAATGGTCTGCTGCACCTTCTGCTGATAGAACGGCTTAATCACCTCTTCGGAGAGCCGCAACAGATCGCCGCGACGGATCATCTCATTGGCAATGGCCGGACCGATGCTGCCTGGCGCCAGACTAATGATGCCGTTCATGTTGCTCAGCGCGGTGATCGTCTTCTCGTCAGCAATAATAATGCCGCAGCGTGCACCGGGCAGGCCGAGCTTCGACAAACTCATGCAGAGAATAATGTTGGGATTCCACAGCGCGCGTACCTCACTGAAGATAATGCCGGGGAACGGCACGCCATAGGCGTTGTCGATCAGCAGCGGCACCTCATGCTGCTGTGCCAGCGCATCAAGCTGCATCAACTCATCATCAGTGATCACGTTACCGGTGGGGTTAGTCGGGCGCGATACGCAGATCAGGCCGACCTCTTCGTTCATCGGCAGATGCTCGAAATCGACATGATATTTAAACTGACCTTCCGGCAGTAGCTCAATGTTCGGCTTCGCCGACACAAACAGCCCCTCTTCCAGACCGGCATCCGCATAGCCAAGATACTCAGGCGCCAGCGGGAACAGCACCCGCTTTTTGCTGCCATCGGCCCGGCGACCGGCGAACAGGTTAAACAGATAGAAGAAGGCACTCTGGCTGCCGTTGGTTAGCGCGATGTTCTGTGCGGTGATCGGCCAGCCAAGCTGGTCGCTCAGCAGTCCGGCCAGTGACTCCAGCAACGTCGCCTTACCGCGCGGACCGTCGTAATTGCACAGCGCCTCGCTGAGTTTGCCCTCCTCATGCATCTGCTGCAGCAGTTGCTGAAAGTAATCGTTCATGGCCGGAATTTGCGCTGGATTGCCGCCGCCCAGCATGATGGTGCCGGGCGTGCGCAGGCCCGCGCCCATATCTTCCATCAGACGTGAGATGCCGGAATGTTGGGTAAATTTGTCGCCGAACTGAGAAAAGGACATAGCGGTTAAATATTTGTGATAGCGAATCGGGTGTCCACCATAACGCCCGCCATCGGCGGGCGCAATGGAAAGGCGTGGAGATTACCTGAGCGCCTGCGGGTTAACGCAGTTTTTATCGACGCTTCCGCCGAGCGCGGCAATGAGATTCTCTACCGCATCCTGCATCATGCCGTAGCGGGTTTCATGCGTTGCGGAACCGATGTGCGGCAGCGTTACCACATTAGGCAGCGACAGCAACGGAGAGTCGGCAGAAACCGGCTCCTGCTCAAACACATCCAGTCCGGCAGCATGCAGTTTGCCCGCCTGCAACGCGGCGATCAGCGCCTGCTCATCCACCACCGGGCCACGACCGGCGTTGATCAGCACCGCATCCGCCTTCATCAGTTCAAGCTCGGCGGCACCGATCAGATGGTGTGTCTCGCTGGTCAGCGGCAGACTGATGCAAACGAAATCACTCTGCTTCAGTAGCGCTTCCCGTTCACAACGCTGCGCGCCAAAGCGCGACTGCGCCTCTTCATGCTCACGGCGAGCGTTGTAGAGGATTTTCATGCCGAAGCCGAAGTGGGCGCGCTGCGCCAGCGCCATCCCAATGCGTCCCATACCGAGAATACCCAGCGTTTTATGATGAACGTCGATGCCGAACTGCGCCGGACCGATGCTCTTCTGCCAGTTACCCGCTTTGACCCAGGCATCCAGTTCCGGTACCCGGCGCGCCGTGCTCAGCACCAGCGCCATCATGGTGTCCGCCACAGTTTCGGTCAGCACGGTCGGGGTGTGCATCAGCACCACGTGACGCTGATTCAGTGCATCAACATCAAAATTGTCATAGCCCACAGAGACGCTGGAGCAGACGCGCAAATTGGGCATCTTCGCCAGCAGCTCGCCATTCACTTTACCGCCCGACCCCAGCAAACCTTCTGCCTGCTGGAACGCCGCAGCATGCTGCTGCTGGCTTTCCGGCGAGAGATCGCTGATTTCCGTCACGTCACACTGTTCAGCCAGGCGCGCATAGAGATCGTCAGGCAGTTTTTTATAAAGAATTACAGCGGGTTTCATTCGGTGGCTCCCGGTCAATAAGTAGCGGACGGCTTGCAGGCCGCCCGGAGAAACAGAGGCTAACGTTTAGGCTTTCAGCGTACTGACATAGCTAATGTGATGGGCGCTGACACCAGCAGCAAGGCATTGCAGGCCAGGCGTGGTATTTTACGTCTTTGCGGACGGGTCAGGCCCTGAGCCATGCCTGATCAACAACCGCTAACGCTTACGCTTTCAGGCCGGTTTCGCCCCCTGCAGCGGCGGCGCGTTGTTCTGCGCCGGTTTCACAATCAGCGTCAGCCATACGGAAACCAGCAGGGCCGATCCCATAAAAATGTAGGACGCGGACGGGCTGCCGGTGGCGCCATTAAGATAGCCGACAATCCATGAACCGATAAACGACCCCAGCGCACCCATACTGTTGATCAGCGCCATCGCGCCACCGGCAACATTACGCGGCAGCATCTCAGGAATAATGGCGAAGAACGGCCCGTAAGGCGCATACATCGCAGCACCGGCAATCACTAACAGAGTGTAGGACATCCAGAAGTTGTTCGATCCCATCAGATAAGAACCCAGGAACGCCAGTGCGCCCACCAGCAGCAGCGGCCAGACAAACAGCTTACGGTTCTGGGTTTTGTCCGACGCCCAGGAGACCACCACCATCGCAATGGTCGCCGCCAGATAAGGCACTGCTGAGAGCCAGCCCGCTTCGACCATGCCCATCTGCGAACCGTTGCGCAGAATCGACGGCAGCCACAGCACAAAGCCATAAACGCCGATGCTCCAGGCAAAATATTGCAGGCAAAGGATGATCACGTTGCGGTTACGGAACGCTTCGCTGTAGTTGCGCACCGCTTTGATGTTTTCCTGCTCTTTTTGCAGTTCAGCCTGCAACGCCGCTTTCTCGGCATCGCTCATCCAGCGCGCCTGCGCCGGTTTATCCTGCACCAGGAACCACCAGGCAATCGCCCAGACCACCGCAGGAATCCCTTCGAAGATAAACATCTCACGCCAGCCAAAAGATTCGATCAGATAGCCCGACACCACCGACATCCATAGCACCGTGACCGGATTACCCAGGATCAGGAAGGTGTTGGCGCGCGAACGCTCCGATTTGGTAAACCAGTTGCTGATGTAGATCAGCATCGCAGGCATTACAGCGGCTTCCACCACACCCAGAACAAAGCGAATCGCTGCCAGCATCGGAATGTTGCTGACCACGCCGGTCAGCGAGGCGCAGCCGCCCCACAGGATAAGGCACCCGAAGATCAGTTTTTTAACGCTGCGGCGTTCGGCATAAATCGCGCCAGGGATCTGGAAAAAGAAGTAGCCCAGGAAGAACAGCGCCCCCAGCAGCGAGGACATCCCTTTCGTGATGCCGAGATCGTCATTAATCCCGGCAGCAGAAGCGAAGCTAAAATTTGCACGATCGAGATACGCCAGGCTGTAGCTGATAAACACGATGGGCATAATGAACCACCAGCGTTTTGGCGCGATTGTCTGCTTTTTCATCGGGAACTCCTGTGACTGTAGAGGGGCGAAAACTACACGTCGCCCAGTTGCTGACGCGTCGGCAGACCTTCGCTGTCACCCATGACCTGAATCGCCATCGAACCAATTTTGTTGCCGCGACGAATCGCCTGCAGCAGCGACTGACCTTCCAGTAAAGCGCTGATGACGCCCACGGCAAAGCCGTCACCGGCACCCACAGTATCCACTACATTGTCGACTTTGATCGCCGCAACCTGGCCCTGTTCGCCCTGCGCCGTTTTGTACCAGGCACCGTCACAACCGGTTTTAATCACCACGGCTTTCACACCCTTATCGAGATAGAAATCCGCAATCGCCTCCGGCTGACGATAGCCGGTAAGAATCCATCCCTCTTTTTCACCCGGCAGCACCCAATCGGCATACCCCGCCAGCAGATTGAGCTGTTTACACATCTCCTGTTCGCTGCGCCACAGCACCGGCCGCAGGTTAGGGTCAAAGGAGAGAGTTTTACCGCGCGCGCGCATCTCTTTGGCGGAGTGCTTCAGCAGCTCCAGCGAACGCTCTGACAGCGCCGCCGCCACACCGCTCAGATGCAGATGACGTGCCGAGCCAAAATAGTCCGCGTCAAAATCGTCAACTGACAGATGGCTGGCAGCCGAGCCTTTACGGAAATATTCTACCCGTGGATCAGAGCCGTCATCGACTTTGGACTTGAGCTGAAAACCGGTTGGGTAACGCTTATCAACCGTCACCCGGGCGTGGTCGATACCCTCTTTTTCCAGCTGCTGGCAGATAAACCGGCCAAAAGCGTCATTCCCGATACGGCTGACCCAACCTACTTTCAGGCCAAGACGGGCCAGGCCGGTCGCCACATTAAGTTCCGCGCCCGCCGCGCGTTTAACAAAGGTCTCTGCTGCGGCCAGGTCGCCGGTTTCACGGGCAATGAACATCGCCATCGCTTCACCGAGGGTGACAACATCAAGCGGGCCGTTGTGATGCATAGTGTGATGCGTCGTCATCTTCACTCCTTACACGTTACGCAGCAGCGACACATAGTGGCGCGTCACCGCCGTCAGATCGTCGCCTTCCAGCGGAAATTCGATACCGCGCGGCGCGTGAGCGGGCAGCTGTTGCAGCAGCGTGCGCCAGTGGTCGTCAGCCTCATCCAGCGCAATCGCCCGGAAGCTGTCCTGATGCGCCACGGCGGCTTTGACATGTACATAGCTCACCTGCGCCGCCAGCTGCTGTGCGGCCTGATTCGCATCCTCACCGCTCCAGCACCAGTTACCCATGTCAAAGGTCATGCTGATCGGCAGATCGGCTTTGCGAACCGTCGTGAAAAACGCCACTGAGGGTGCCAGTCGGCCATGTTCAGTTTGATCGTTTTCCACCGTCAGCTGAAACGGCAGATCCGCCAGCAGCGTCTGCAACGTTTCGCGATGAAGCGCACCGGTGAAGTTTCCCAGCGCCACTTTCAGCCGCTGTGCGTTTAACTGCCGTGCTTCTTCAACGTAGTGGGTTATGCGGGGATTGATTTCGCCGCCGTCACAAAACAGCGTATCGGGCACCGAATAGCTGCTGTGCAGCTGATGCTGCGCCACCGCCTGGGACAGGGCGGGCAGATCGGTCAGCGCCGCGTCATCAAGCAGTTCGCGGCGGATTTCAACCCCGTCTGCGCCCGCCTGCTGAATAATCGGCAGCAACGCACTCTGACCGCCGAGCGCGACAATCTGCGCGTGGCCATATGCGGCAGTCACCACGATGATGTCAGGTTTCATGTTGTGCTCCATGGCAGGACTTTGCCCTTAACGAAGACAAAAACCCTAAATGGAACCGGTTCCAAAGCAAAGCAGCAAACGGTGAAATTATGATCGTGCTCACGAAGCGAGCACGTAAATGGAAGGTTAAATCTGAAATTCAGGCAAGAGGCTGGCTGGAGCCGCGAACAATCAGTTCGCCAGAGAAAACCTGCTCGGCAACCGGCAATTCGCTGCCCTCAATGCGCGCAATCAGCCGTTCCAGCGCACGGTAGCCAATCTGCCAGGTGGGCTGTTTCAGCGTGGTGATACCGACCCCCGCCAGCGCCGCCCACTCCAGTTCGTCAAAACCGAGCAGGCCGATATCGCGGCCCCAGTGCAGGTTAAGTCGTTGCAGCGATCGCGCCACCTGCAGCGTCAGCGCCCCGTTAGCGACCATTACCGCGCAGCGTTTGCCGGTGTGACGCTGATGGAATGCCAGCAGCGTCTGATCCAGCACAGCGGACTGATGCAGCGCCGCTTCGGTATTCTCATGCTCAACCTGCGGATGCGCCAGCAGCAGCTGGCGGAAAGCCTGCAAACGCTCTCGGCGTGTATTGACGCTGCCCAGCGGCTCACTGAGAAACAGCAGCGCATCATAGCCATTGTCGACCAGATGGCGCGTTGCTGTTTCGGCCGCTTCGGCGTTGTTCAGGCCCACCACATCACAGGGGAAATCGGCAATTTTGCGGTCAATAAGCACCATCGGCAGCAGGGATTGTTGCAGATGGTTCAGCACCTCTTCACGCATCCCGACCGCGTTAACCACGATCCCTTCTACCTGATAGCTGCTCAGCAGTTGCAGATAGTGCTGCTCCAGATCCACTTCATTGTTGGTGTTACACATTAGCAGCGTGAAGCCCTGCTCGCGGCAGGCGGCTTCGATACCGCTCATCATATCGACGGAATAAGGATTCGTGATATCGGCGATTATCAGCCCGATCAGGCGGGTACGCCCGCGCTTCAGACCGCGCGCCATCTGGCTTGGGCGATAGCTGAGATCGGCAATGGCCTGTTCAATCCGCGCTTTTAAATCGGCAGAAAGCAGATGCAGTTCACCATTGAGATAGCGTGAAACGCTGGTTTTACCGGTTCGTGCGGCGTGAGCAACATCGCTGATGGTGGCGCGAGGCGGCCTGATTTTCATGAGATATCCTGCGAAAGAAGAAACCTGGCAGAGACTAGCACAAGCAAAGCCTGGCGCAAAAAGCGCTAGGCCGGTAACTGCAGCCAGGGTTGCCACAGGGTCTGTAACGTTTCTGGCGGCGCACCATTGATCAGCTGCATAACCATTTCAGCCACCTGTTCTCCAGCCTGATGCGGGGTCGCCTGACGAATGGCGACAATGGGATGATCGAGAATCGCATCACGCGGCAATCCTTCCCAGCCCGCCAGCAGAATGGCACCCTCGCCCGCTGCCCGTCCGGCCTGATGCAGCGCCACGGCAGCGCCTTCAGCCAGCGCTGCGCAGTCGGTAATAATCACTTCCGGCACCGGTCCCTCTGCCAGCCACTGCCGGGTTTGCTGATAGCCGGCACGGCGTGACGGTGCCACAGCCGCCATCGCATAGGGCGCAACATTCCCCAGCGCCGTCAGATAACCCTGACGCCGATCACGCACTCGCGTACTGTTTTCATTGCTGCCGAGCCAGGCTATCCGCCGCCGACCCTGTGCCAGCGACCAGCCCACCGCCAGTTGTGAACCGGCAAGGTGATCAACGTCAAACCAGGCGTAGGTGGGTGGCAAATCGCTGCGGCCCAGTGCCAGAAAGCGAAAATCGGTCTGAAGCAGAGCGAGAAGGCGACTGTCTTCTGGCGTGGTGTGGCCGACAATCAGAGCATCAACGGCCCCACTGCGCAGCAGGCGTGTCAGGGTGGACTGACGCTGCTGCTGCTTATCCGTTAGCAACAACAGGTTAATTTCATAACGGGCAAGATGATGATCCAGCGCCAATAGCATATCGCTAAAGTCGCTGCCACTCAGGGGTGATGCACTGATCGGGTAGACAAATCCCACCGCGTTAGCACGACCGGTTTTCAGGCGCCGGGCTGCTGCATTGGGCCGGTAGCCACGGCGCTGCGCTTCCTCTTCGATGCGTTTACGCGTCTCCTGCGCGACATCCTGATAACCATTGAGGGCGCGGCTGACAGTCGTAACGGAGAGACCTAAAACCGCAGCGATGGCTTTGAGAGACATGGGGACGCGTCCGCTGATTAATTTTTAATCAGCCTACCATAAAGTCTCTGCTGGCTCTATCCGCAGAACCATTATTGGTGCTTTCAGCGTGACACTTTACAGAAAAGGTGCGCCCCCGGGTGGGGGCGACCGTGATTATCCCAGCGGGCTGAGCGTGATCTCAACACGACGGTTTTGCGCTTTGCCTGCTTCGGTACTGTTGCTGGCAACCGGGTTATCCGGGCCTGCACCCTGCGTGCGCAGGCGATCGCTGGCCACACCCTGCACGATCAACGCGCTGGCGACACTTTCAGCACGCTGCTGTGACAGACGCATGTTCAGTGCGCGGCTGCCGGTGCTGTCGGTGTAACCCACTACGTTTACCGCTGTTTTCGGATACTCTTTCAGCACCATTGAAACACCCGTCAGGGTGTTCGCGCCGGCAGGTTTCAGATTGCTGCTGCTGGAATCGAAGGTCACATTGTTTGGCATATTCAGGACGATGCTATCGCCATTACGGGTCACGCTGACGCCGGTACCGCGCATCTTGTCGCGCAGTTTCGCTTCCTGCACATCCATGTAGTAACCCACGCCACCGCCCAGCGCAGCGCCGCCTGCGGCACCAATTAACGCACCTTTGCCGCGATCTTTCTTCGACGAAGAGAGCACGCCGACACCGGCACCCACTAATGCGCCCAGGCCCGCGCCCACGCCTGACTTACCCGCCTGAGATTCGCCGGTGTAAGGATTGGTGGTGCAGCCTGGCAGGGCCAGACTGCCGCTTAATAACAAGGTGATGGCGATTAATTTCTTCTGCATTTTTGTTCCCTTACATTCGACACACACGGGAAAACCTTTCCCATAAGTGGCACGATTATGCCGCCTGGTGACCGGGAATGTAGTGCAGAAAAATCCTGATTTAGCGGGGATCACGCCTTTTGATTGTCAGGATGACAAAAACAGTTGCTCTGATGATCATTTATCAGCCCGCAGGCCTGCATAAAGGAGTAGCAAATTGTGGGGCCGATGAATTTGAAACCACGCTGCTTTAACGCCTTCGAGAGCGCAACGGCCTGCTCTGATGTGGTGGGTGCCTGGCTGTAGTCGGGGTAATGGTGAACAATTTGCACGTTATCGACAAATTGCCAGACGAAGTGGCTGAAATCCTCGCCTTTAGCTTCCATTTCAAGATAAGCGCAGGCATTGGCGATAATGGCAGCGATTTTACCGGCGTGGCGGATAATACCGCTGTTAAGCATCAGCGCGTCTCTATCGCTGGCATCCATCTGCGCGATGGCCTGCGGATCAAACTGATGAAACGCCGTTCGATAGTTTTCTCGCTTTTTCAGCACGGTGATCCAGGATAACCCCGCCTGCTGTCCTTCCAGACAGAGCATCTCAAACAGCGCACGCGTGTCTCTCTGCGCCACGCCCCATTCCCCGTCGTGATAAGCCAGATAGAGCGGATCCTGCGTTACCCAACCACATCGTTGCATCGCTTTGTTCCTTTATAACAAGAATATTTTAGCGGTCCGCTTGATCTTAGAATTAATCGGTTGATAGTTAAACGATCACCGGTTAAATAACAGAGACAGCGCGAATTTTAATTTAGACGCCGGATAATAACTTCAGCCTTGCCTGGAGAAGCGATGTTGCCGAGAAGCGGTTGGAAAGGTCTGCGGACTTGCTGTGCTGTATGGCTGTTAATCTTAATGCAACCGGTTTTTGCCAGGGGCAGTCCCTCTGCGCCTCAACATCCCGACTTTCTGCCCGACTACGACACGATTCTGGCAGAGAAGATCGCCCTGACGCCACTCGCCTTCAGCGATGAGAGCCGTGCCCTGTTTGAAGCTGCGATTAATTCGCCTACCGCGTCACCCATCGCATTGCACAGTGAAACCGGCAGCGTAGGCACCATCCCCTTGGGAAAACGCTATCGGGCTGGCGTTGACCTGCCCATCGCCCCCTCCTTAACCACCGGGCCGGTGGCGCAGTATGCGGTTGATCCGCAGCAGATGAACTGTCTGCAATGTGACTACAGCGATCAGCAGAGCCGTGAGCAGAGCGCCAGCGTCGGCTGGCGCATTGATTCGCAGCAGGGATGGATATCGCCCTGGGCGCAGCTGAGTTATCACTATTTGCTGGCAGACACGCCGCAGAATCCCCCGCGTGAGGCGACGAACGGCGCGGGTCAGTCCGACGGCATCGATCTGAGCATCGGTGCACAAATGCCGCTGAACGATAATCTGGCGGCTTTCGCCGCGTTTTCACAAAGCGAAGCGCTGAATAACCAGGAGCAGCAACTTTACACCTTTGGCTTCAGCGCCAGCTTCTGACCGGGGCATGAAAAGAGAAAGGGAATCGGGCGTTTAAAATATAATGAGTCTGATAATCATTATACTGGTAACACTATGCGCAACGATTTGACAATTGTTGGCCGCGAAATAGCGGTCTTCATACTGGCAGCACTCTTTCTCGCTCTGATGATATTGCCCATCTATATTGATGTGGCCTGGATGAATGATGGGCTGCACGAAACTTCTTTTACTGAAACCACCCAGGAAATCATGCTGGCGGTGATTGCCGCCCTGTTCTTTATTGCGGCCCAGCGCCGTCCGGCTCAGCGCGGTGCGCTGACCTTAGTGGCAGGCTTCTATAGCTGTATGCTGATCCGTGAGCTCGACTTTGTGTTTGATGCCATCCAGCATGGCAGCTGGATCTGGTTCGCTCTGGCGGTGACGGCCGGTTGTCTGGCCGTCGCGCTGCGAACGCCGAAAAAAACCCTGCACGCGCTGGCCAGGCTGCTGCAACACCGCAGCTGGCCGGTGATGGCCTCCGGCTTTTTAGTGGTGCTGGTCTTCTCCCGCCTGTTTGGTATTCATGCGTTGTGGCAGCACCTGATGCTGGGGGATTACAACCGCGTGGTGAAAAACATGGCCGAAGAGGGTACCGAACTGCTGGGTTACGGCCTGTGCTGGCTGGCTTCGGTTCGCTATTTATGGCAGACCCGTCCGGCCGCCGCGGCTGTCAGCGTGCGCGCCACCGAATCTGCTCCGGCCCGTCACGCCACTTCGCCGGTTACCTCGCACTAATTTGCGGTCGTGCTTTTTAAGCGATCCGCACCCTCAAAACAGGTACAATAAACACTTCTGCGTCGGCGACAGGTTCCCGGCGCAAGGTGTTCGTTAACCTCAGGTCTTTTCATGTCAGCTAAAATCTTAACTTCAACGCTCATTGGCCTGGATGCCTTCCGACAGGATCCGCTGACTGCCCTGCAGCAGGCGGAAAAGGGCACGCTGGCGATATTAGATAATTATGCGCCAGTGATGTACGCCATCACGCCGGCGCGCCTGGCTGAGCTGCTGGCGCTGGAAGCCGCTGCCCGGCAGCCAAATGATGTCGCGCTCGATGACAGCCTGTATGACGATACCCCCGCCGCGATCCATACACCGGCAGGCAAGTTCGCCATGCATCAGGGCTGGCAGCCGGATGCCGACTTTACGCGCCAGGCCGCGATCTGGGGTGTGGCACTGGGCGAACCGGTGACCCCCAGCGAGCTGGCGGCCTTTGTGGCTTACTGGCAGGCGGAAGGCCGGATGTTCCATCATGTACAGTGGCAACAGAAGCTGGCACGCAGCATTCAGATGAACCGTGCCGCAAACGGCGGGCAACCAAAGCGTGATATCACGCAGTTGCCTGATCCTGACCGTACCATTCCCGATGGTTTCCGAGGTGAATGATGAAAACGCCAGATGATCTCTTTAACCGTCTCAAAAGAATGATGCCTGCGGGCACCCGTCCCAAATTTGCCAATGGCGAAGAGCTGCTGGCGTGGAATCAGGAGCAGGGTCGCCTGCGTTCAGAGGCGATTGTGCGTGAGAACCGCGCAATGAAAATGCAGCGCGTGATGGGCCGTTCCGGCATTCGCGAGCTGCACATGAACTGCTCGTTTGATAATTACCGGGTAGAGAACGAGGGACAGCGCAAAGCGCTGGAGCTGGCGCGTCAGTATGCCGCCGAATTTGATGGCAGCATCGCCAGCTTTGTCTTTTCAGGCCGTCCTGGCACCGGTAAAAACCATCTGGCCGCCGCGATTGGCAATGACCTGATTCTGCGCGGCAAAAGCGTGCTGATCGTGACGGTCGCCGATTTGATGTCGAGCATGAAGGGCACCTTCAGCGGCAGCAGCGGCATTACCGAAGAACGGCTGATTCAGGATCTCAGCAGTGTTGATCTGCTGGTGATTGATGAGATCGGTATGCAGAGCGAATCGCGCTACGAAAAAGTGATTATCAACCAGATTGTCGATCGCCGTTCTTCATCGAAGCGTCCGACCGGCATGTTATCCAACCTCGACCATGCGGGCATGAATGCACTGCTGGGCGAACGCGTTATGGATCGTATGCGCCTCGGCAACAGCCTGTGGGTCCGTTTCGACTGGGAAAGCTACCGCAGCCGGGTGCGCGGTGACGAATATTAATCGGACGGCAGATTGCCCGCGACAACCAACCCACAGCCAAATTATACGCTGTCGCGAGGCTCAATCGGTCTGACGCTGCGGGCATCGCGTTTAACGAAACGGCCCTTGCCTCTCAATAAAGAGGCTGCGGGTTATAGGGCTTGGCAGGTTGTTCCGATACCGTAGCATCTGCCTGACGTCCCGCCCTGTGGCTGCATAGATACGCGACTCAGGGATGTTATTGCTCTTTTCCCTGCCCTTTAATGCGCGATGGCAGCATTACCGCTCAGACTGCGGTACCGAGCGCGCGCTCTTCGTCAGGGGATGTTGTTGTGTGAAACAGCACGCAAAGTGGGGGAGGAAGAATACGTATGGGCTGATACACTCAATTCTTACTCCTCTGTTGAGTGAATCCGTAATGAAAACGAACGGCAAAGGCCCTGCACTACTGCGACTGAATAACCAGAAACGGGTGATGACTCAGCTGCGTAAACTGCGCGTCACGTCGCGTCAGGATCTGGCGGAAACGCTGACCCTCAGCAAAAACACCGTCTCATTAATCATTGATGATCTGCTTGAGCGGGATCTGATAGAGGAACTGGGGCCGGTCAGCGTGGCGGCCGCTGGGCGGCCTAAAATCGGGATTACATTGCGGCCGGAAAAACTCAAAAGCGCGGGCGTCATGGTGGAACGCAATGTTATTCACTGGCGGGTCTGCGACTACTTTTCTCAGCTGCTGGCTGAAGCGACGCTGCGCACCGATACCAGTAACCCGACGCGACTGCTGGCTGAGCTGGCCATGCTGTGCCGGGAACTAATCGAGCGTTATCCCGATTTGCTCGGCATTGGCATTGGCTTCCCCGGCATTGTGGATCCCCGGCGCGGCTGGATGCATCTTTCAACGCATCTCGACTGGCAGGATGTTGATCTGCTGAGCGCCCTGCGTAAGCACGTCCGTCTGCCCATCCGCATTATGAACAATGTCAAAGCCGCTGCGCTACTGGCTGTAGAGCAGCGTGGATTATCTGTGGAGAGCGGTCACTTTTATCTGCGCATTTCAGAGGGGATCGGCGGCGCACTGGTACAGCATGGAGAAGTGTTCACCGGGCACTGCTGGACAGCGGGAGAGGCGGGCCATGTGGTTGTCCAGCCCGATGGCCCGCGTTGCAGTTGCGGCCGCCGGGGATGCCTGGAAGCCCTGGTCAGCCAGCCTGCGGTTAAACAGCAGCTTGCGCAGCGTCAGCCAGGCCTGAGCTGGCAGAACCGTGACAGCGCACCGCGTGTGGTGGATGAGGTAATGGCGCAGGCGGGTGGCTATCTGGGCACAGTACTGAGTCAGATCATGCTGTTGCTCAATCCCGCCACCATCATCATTGATTGTCCGTGGAACGCCAGTGAGCGCTTTTGCAAAGCGGTGCGCGACACCACCCATGGCAACGCGCTGGCCTTTACCGCCGCGCATACCCAGCTGCATTTTCCGGAAAACCGGATTGATTCGGCCAATGGGCTGGCGCTGGCGGTGCTGGAGCAGAGTGAGCAGCGCGTAGGGTGAGCGTGCCCCCGCTGCCTGCCCTCGTTTTATGATCGCGTCTCACCCACCGGTGCGCTTATCCGTTCGCCCGCTTCATGCGGGTCGATATTAAACTTCTCCAGCACGCACGCGTGAATTTTCTCCAGCGGCACCCCAGCCGTTTCCGGCAGATATCGGAAAGTGAAGAAGTACATAGCCAGTGAAAACAGCGCGAACAGTAACAGCGGGAAGCCACCGTGGAAAATCTCAAGCAGGAAAGCGTTGCTGTTCAGGATCGGGAATGTGGTGCTGATGACAAAATTCGCCATCGACATGGCACAAATGGAGATGCCGACACAAATTGATCGGATCTCTGTCGGAAACAACTCGCCCAGTACGGTCCAGACAATCTGTCCCCAGGTCATACCAAAGAAAACCATATAGGCAAACAGACCCACCACCGCCAGCAAGCCGGGTAAATGGTAATAGAAAGCGATAAAGGTGTAGGCAAGGAAAACAGCAGACGTGATCGCCCCCAGCAGCAGCAGCTTACGACGCCCGACTTTATCAATCAGCGCCATCCCTATCAGCACCCCAGCGAACTGACACACAGACAGCCAGAAGGTCTGGAGCAGCGCCGAATCGGTGCTGCCGGAAACATTTTTCAGCAACGTTGGACCGAAATACTGAATCACATTGATGCCGCTAATCTGATTGCCTACCGCCAGGCCAATACCGATGATGAGCAACGGCAGCGTGGTTTTGTTCAGGCGGAATCGGGATTTATGGCGGGTCGCCGCTTCATCAGAGAAAGAGCGTTTAATCTCATTGAAAACGCTGCGGGCATGGGCCGGGTCAGAAATCTTGCTCAGCGTATCCAGCGCCTCTTTGTCTTTGCCTTTCAGAACGTTCCAGCGTGGTGACTCCGGTATAAAAGCAATGAAAAAGATAAACAACGCACAGGGCACCAGCGCGGTTGCCAGAATATAGCGCCAGCCTATCTCTACCATCGCCTCGGGCAGCATCGATTTATTAATGAAGTAGTTGGTCAGCAGTACCACCGATTGCCCACCCACGCAGCAGACCGCATAGAGCGCGCTGGTGCGACCACGAAACTTCGACGGTGAAAGCTCCGCCAGATAGATCGGCGAGATCACTGAAGCCAGCCCAATCGCTAATCCGCCGAGAATACGAAAGGCGACAAACGTGAAAAAGTTATGGGCGATGGCGGTACCCACCACCGAAACAGTAAACAGCAGCGCCGTGATAGCGAGCGATTTTTTGCGGCCAAATTTGTCGCTCAGCTTTGGCGCAATAAAGCAGCCAACCAGACTGCCTAACAGGATGTTTGACACTGCCCAGCCGGTTTCTGCCGGGGTAAGCTGGAAATAGTCACTGAGCGGCTCAATGGCGCCAGAGATAATCGACGAGTCATAGCCCATCAGCAGGCCACCAAAAGCGGCGACAGTGCAACAGAGCATGACATATTTCATGTTGTAACGTTTTTGCCGGGTTTCCATTTTTCAGGCTCCTTTTCTCTACTGCCTGAGCCGTATCGGTTCAGAAAGAGGAGGCGTGATTGTCAGAGGTTCAGGAACTGCAGCGATCAGATACCAATGAAATATATTTTCTAAATGGAATAATTTGGATTAATTTTTTCGAAAGTGTGAAGCAGGTTGGAAAAAATGACAGAATTGCTGAGGCAGCTATTAATAAAAATGCTTATTAATCAGAATTATAATTATATAAACAGGATTAAAATGGGTGGCCCATTAACGTTAAAAGTCTTACGGCATAAGATACATCACCTGAAGCGTCCTGCATCAGCCGAAAGAATTTCACACCAGCATTGCGACTGACCTGCTGATTTATAAGCATTTGATCACAGCCCGATTTACCGTCCACGTTGATCGCCTCAGCTGGTCCGGACAGCCTCAGATTCAAGATCGATTCGCCGCGATGAAATATAATTTCCATCCAGACGCTTTTATGAAAAACCCAACGTTGTTTATTCTGGTCTGCCGTTAAAGCAGGTTTTCGCCAAAATGCTGACGATACTCTTTCGGCGTGGTGTCGTAGCTTTTGCGGAAGACTGAATAGAAGTATTGCAGCGAAGGATAGCCGCACATCTGTGAGATCTCATTGATGTTAATCGACGAAGAAGCAAGCAACTCGCGCGCTTTTTCCAGTTTTTCGCGGTGGATCATCGCATGGAGGGTGTCGCCGGTCTCATCCCGAAAACGTTTTTCCAGGTTAGAGCGCGACAGCCCGACCGCATCCAGCACCTGCTCCACTTTAATCCCCTTACAGGCATTGAAGCGGATGTAGTGCATCGCCTGAATCACCGCGGGATCGCGCAGCGAACGGAAGTCGGTAGAGCGCCGAGCGATAACTTTTACTGGCGGTACCAGTATGCGTTGAAGCGGCAGGAACGGCTTATCCAGCAGCCGATGCAGCAATTTGGCTGCCTGATAGCCCATCTGTCGCGATCCCTGTGCCACCGAAGAGAGCGCCACGCGCGACAGATAGCGGGTCAGTTCCTCATTATCAATTCCGATCACCGTAAGCTTCTCCGGAACCGGTATTTTCAGGTGTTCGCACGCCTGCAACACATGTCGCGCCCGCGAATCAGTGACGGCAATAATGCCGCTTTGCGGCGGCAGCGTCTGCAGCCAGTCAGCAAGCCGGTTCTGAGCGTGCTGCCAGTTTTCCGGCGCGGTTTCTATGCCCTGATAGACCACGCCCTGATAGCGTTCACGTCCCACCAACTGGCGGAACGCCAGTTCCCGCTCCTGCGCCCAGCGCTTGCCGCTGGAGGTCGGTAAACCATAAAAGGCAAAGCGGTTGATGCCCTTCTCTTTCAGATGCAGAAAGGCTTTCTCCACCAGCGCGGCGTTGTCAGTGGCAATGTAATGCACCGGAGGATAATCGTCCTGCCGGTGGTAAGAGCCGCCGACGCCAACAATTGGTACAGAGACATTCGACAGCAGGGTTTCGATGGAGCGATCGTCGTAATCAGCAATCACCCCATCGCCCAGCCATTCACGGATGTTGTCGATGCGGCAGCGGAAATCTTCTTCGATGAAGATATCCCAGTCAGTCTGCGACGCCTGCAGATACTCTCCGACGCCCTCCACAACCTGACGGTCGTACACTTTGTTGGCGTTAAACAACAGCGTAATGCGATAGCGTTTATCATGCATGGTGGCGCGTTCCCTTTAATCCTCAGCGCATTGCATACCACGGCTGAAAGGGGCAAAAAAATTGTTTTCGCCACAATGTGATCGCCCGCGCGATTACACCCGACGCCGCGTTGCGGTATCCATCCATACAGCCAGCAGCAGAATCGCGCCTTTGACGATGTACTGCCAGAAGGTCGGCACATCCATCATACTCATGCCGTTATCCAGCGAGGCCATGATAAAGGCTCCCATTACCGCACCCGCCACTGAACCTACGCCGCCCGCCAGACTGGTGCCGCCAATCACGCAGGCGGCGATAGCATCCAGTTCCGCAATGTTACCCGCCGACGGCGAGCCTGCGCCCAGCCGTGAACTGAGGATCAGCCCGGCAATCGCCACCATCACGCCATTGATGGCAAACACTGCCAGTTTGGTGCGCGCCACGTTAATGCCAGACAGACGGGCAGCATCAATGTTGCCGCCGATGGCGTAGATACGACGGCCAAATGCGGTGCGGGTGGCCATAAACATGCCCGCCAGCAACAGGACTGCCAGCAGTAAAACCGGGGTGGGCACGCCGCGATAATCGTTGAGTAACCAGATAGCACCCAGCACTAAGATCGCAGTGATCGCCTGACGCCCTACTGTACCGCTGGCTGCGCCTTGCGCCAGCCCGAGCTGCTGACGACGCAGCCGCAGCCGCCACTGCCACAGCATAAACAGCACCAGACCGGCAAAGCCAAAGCCGAAGCCGACGCCGCCCGGCAGATAACTCTGACCAATCTGCGACATGCCCGGCGTAATCGGCGCAACCGTAGTGCCATCGGTAATCCCGACCAGAATGCCGCGGAAAGCCAGCATCCCCGCCAGCGTCACGATAAACGAAGGCACTTTACGGTAGGCCACCCACCAGCCATTCCAGGTGCCAAGCAGTAGCCCCATCACCAGCGTCACCACGATGGTCAGCGGCAGCGGCCAACCGAGCCAGACATCAAATATTGCCGCTGCGCCGCCCAGCAGCCCCATCATAGAGCCCACCGACAGGTCGATCTCCGCAGAGATAATAACGAACACCATACCGACCGCCAGAATACCGGTGATAGCGGTCTGGCGCAGCAGGTTGGAGACATTACGCGCACTGAGCCACGCGCCATCGGTGGTCCAGGTAAAGAACAGCGCGATCATTACAATCGCGCCCAGCATTACCAGAACCTGCAGATTGGGCAGTGAGAACCTGACCGGTGACGGTTTGCCCGGCGTGCCGGAAAGGCGGCTTTGAGTCGTTTCACTTTTAAGCATATTGTTCACTCCGCAGGGCAGCTTCCATCACCTGCTCCTGAGTCAGGTTATCGTTAATCAAATCAGCTTTGATCTGCCCTTCATGCATCACCAGCACCCGATCGCTCAGGCCCAGCACTTCCGGCAGCTCAGATGAAATCACAATCACCGCGATACCCTGCTGAACCAGCGCATTGATCAGCAGGTAGATCTCCTGGCGTGCGCCCACATCAATGCCGCGTGTGGGTTCATCCAGGATCAGGATTTTTGGATTGAGCAGCAGGCACTTCGCCAGAATCGCTTTCTGCTGGTTACCGCCGCTTAACCGGCCAATCGGCAGGTCCGATGAGGAAGTTTTGACTCGCAGCCGGCTGATAGCGTCGTTAATCGCCCGCTGCTCCAGCGCTTCATCCAGCGTCGAGAGTCGGTGGCTGAACTGGTCCAGCGCCGCCAGGGTAATATTTTTGCCCACCGCCATCAGCGGCACGATGCCATCCTTTTTGCGATCTTCCGGCACCATGGCGATGCCGTGCGCAATAGCGGCGCGGCAATCGGTGATACTGACCGGTTGGCCATTGATCCAGATATCACCCTGCCAGCGCCCCGGCCAGACGCCAAACAGACACTGCACCATTTCGGTTCTGCCCGCCCCCACCAGCCCGGCGATGCCGAGGATTTCACCGCGTCTGAGCGTGAACGAAACATTATTAACGCGGCGGATGTGGCGGTTGATCGGATGCCAGGCCGTGAGGTTCTCGACCTTTAATATCACATCGCCAATCTGATGAGGTGCGTGGGGATACAGCGCGGTCAGCTCACGTCCAACCATCAGGGTGATAATGTCATCTTCGCTCAGACCGGCTGCCGGATGGGTAGCGATATGCTGGCCGTCACGAATCACGCAGATCGTGTCAGAGATCGCCTTAACCTCATTCAGCTTGTGCGAGATATAGATGCAGGCGATACCGTGTTCACGCAGATTACGGATGATGCCAAGCAGCACATCCGTCTCCTGCTCCGTCAGAGACGAGGTCGGCTCATCCAGAATCAGCAGCCGGACCTGTTTGTTAAGGGCGCGGGCGATCTCTACCAGTTGCTGCTGGCCCAGCCCTAACTCACCTACACGGGTCGCGGGAGAGACGTTCAGCCCGACCCGCACCAGCAGTTGCTGGCAGCGCAGGGTCATGGTTTCGTCATCTACGATGCCGAAACGGCTCAGTTCGGCACCGAGGAAAATGTTCTCCATTACCGTGAGTTGCCGCACCAGCGCCAGCTCCTGATGAATAATCACAATGCCTTTACGCTCGGTATCGCGAATGGTCTGCGCTTGAATGTCGTCGCCAGAGAAGTGAATCTGCCCTTCAAAATCGCCGTGCGGATAGAGTCCACACAGGATTTTCATCAGCGTCGATTTGCCTGAGCCATTCTCACCGCACAGCGACATCACTTCGCCCGCCTCAAGTTGCAGGCTGACATCATTCAGCGCCTTCACCGCACCGAAACGCTTGGTGATGTTTTTCATTTCCAGCAGCATCGATTGTTCTCCCTCACGCTACGCGCGGTCAGAGTTCGCTCTGTTTGTGGAAACCGTCTTTCACCACGGTGCTTTCAATATTGTCTTTGTTGACCGGAATAGGCTTCAGGAGCCGTGACGGCACCGCTTTCAGGCCATTGTTAAGCGTGCTGTTACTGGCGGGTGTTTTGCCATCGCCCAGCTCGACGGCAATGTTCGCCGCTTCGGTGGCGAGCGCGGTGATCGGTTTGTAAACCGTCATCGTCTGGGTGCCCGCTTTGATACGCTTAATCGCGGCTAAATCAGCATCCTGACCGGAGATCGCTACTTTTCCTGCCAGCCCCTGCGCGCTCAGGGCCTGAATCGCGCCGCCTGCAGTGGCATCGTTAGAGGCCACCACTGCATCAATATGGTTGCCATTAGCAGTCAGCGCGTTTTCCATAATTTTCAGCGCATTTTCCGGCAGCCATGCATCGACCCACTGATCGCCAACAATTTTAATGCTGCCGTTATCAATAGACGGTTTTAAAACTTTCATCTGTCCGGCGCGAAACAGACGGGCATTATTATCTACAGGTGATCCGCCCATTAGAAAATAGTTGCCCTTGGGCACCTGTTTCACCATGCTTTCAGCCTGCAATTCGCCCACTTTTTCATTATCAAAAGAGATGTAAAAATCGATATCAGCATTATTTATCATTCGGTCATAGGCCAGGACTTTAATGCCTTCCCGTTTCGCTTCAGCGACAACATTACTCAATACCTGACCGTTATAGGGAATAATCACCAGCACATCGACACCGCGGTTGATCATATTTTCAATCTGCGACATCTGGGTTTCTTCGTTGCCGTTCGCTGACTGAACAAACACCTTCGCGCCCAGCGTCTCAGCGTGTTTAACGAAAATATCGCGGTCTTTCTGCCAGCGCTCAAGGCGCAAATCGTCAATCGCCATGCCGATCTTCACTTCTTTTGCCACGCTGGTCTGGCTGAACAGCGTGAGCGCCGCGCAGATGGCTAACAGTGCATGTTTCATTTTCATTGTGATCATCCTCTGAAGGGTGAGGCTATTGTCGTTTCAGGCCTATGAACCTGGCGGATGGATTGTTGTTCTTATTTTCCTGCCACAGCAATTACTGATTTTTATCCGGCCATTACGTTTTTTGGTTTATTTCATTTTTTATGAGCGCGATCGAGGTTTCATCTTTTTCGGATAAGAGAATGACAATGATAAACCGACAGGTAAATAGCATTATTTTGCGAGCCAGCACACAAATAATAATTATCTGACACCCGTAATGAAATATCGTAATTGAGCTGAGGTAACAGCCAATATCAAATATTGCTTCAACGCAGACCATCCGGGTACTGATGCTAAGGAGCAAACCATGCACGCTTATTTCGATCAGATCGATCGGGTTCGTTATGAAGGCACCCAGTCGACGCATCCTCTCGCTTTCCGCCACTACAATCCCGATGAGGTAATCCTCGGCAAGACCATGGCGGAGCATCTGCGCTTTGCCGCCTGTTACTGGCACACCTTCTGCTGGAACGGCGCGGATATGTTTGGTGTCGGCGCCTTTGATCGTCCGTGGCAGAAAAGCGGAGATGCGCTGCAGCAGGCAAAACTGAAAGCGGATGTCGCCTTTGAGTTTTTCCATAAACTGAATGTGCCGTGGTACTGCTTCCATGACGTTGATGTCTCACCAGAAGGTGATTCGCTGCGCAGCTATAAAGAAAACTTTGCCGCCATGACCGATAAACTGCTGGAGAAACAGCAGGAGACCGGCGTAAAGCTGCTGTGGGGCACGGCCAACTGCTTTACTCATCCGCGCTACGGTGCCGGTGCTGCGACCCATCCCGATCCTGAGGTCTTTGCCTGGGCCGCGTCACAGGTCTGCAGCGCCATGCAGGCCACCAAAACCCTGGGCGGGGAAAACTATGTGCTGTGGGGCGGACGCGAAGGCTATGAAACCCTGCTGAATACCGATCTACGCCAGGAGCGCGAGCAGATTGGCCGCTTTATGCAGATGGTGGTCGAGCATAAACATAAAATTGGCTTCCAGGGGACGCTGCTGATTGAACCGAAACCGCAGGAGCCGACCAAACATCAGTATGACTACGATGTCGCCACGGTTTATGGCTTCCTGAAACAGTTCGGACTGGAAAAAGAAATTAAGGTTAACGTTGAAGCGAACCACGCCACGCTGGCCGGCCACTCTTTTCATCATGAAATTGCTACCGCCATTGCGCTGGGTATTTTTGGTTCGGTGGATGCCAACCGCGGCGATCCGCAGTGCGGCTGGGATACCGATCAGTTCCCGGTCAGCGTGGAAGAGAATGCGCTGGTGATGTACGAAATCCTTAAAGCGGGTGGCTTTACCACCGGCGGCTTAAACTTTGATGCCAAAGTACGTCGTCAGAGCACCGATAAATATGATCTCTTCTACGGTCATATTGGCGCAATGGATACGATGGCGCTGGCGCTGAAAGTGGCGGCTCGCATGATCAGCGACGGTGAACTTGATAAGCGCGTGGCACAGCGCTACAGCGGCTGGAATGGTGAGTTCGGTCAGCAAATATTGAACGGTGAGTTTTCACTGGAGGCACTGGCGGCGCATGCTCAGCAGCAGCAGCTTAATCCGAAGCATCAGAGCGGACGTCAGGAGCAGCTGGAAAATCTGGTGAATCACTACCTGTTTGATTTCTAACCCTTCAGGAGCAGAGCATGTTTATCGGGATCGATTTAGGCACCTCTGGCGTGAAAGTAGTGCTGATGGATGCACAAGGCAACGTGGTGGCGACAGAGACGGCACCGCTGCAGGTTTCGCGTCCGCAGCCATTGTGGAGCGAGCAGGATCCCGAAAGCTGGTGGCAGGCGCTGGATTCGGTCATGCAGGCGCTGAGCGCGCAGCAGAACCTGCGCGCGGTGCAGGCTATCGGGCTGAGCGGACAGATGCATGGTGCGACGCTGCTCGACAGCGCTAACCAGGTATTACGTCCGGCCATGCTCTGGAATGATGGGCGCAGTGAGGCGCAGTGTCGTGAGCTGGAGCAGAAGGTGCCGGATTCGCGGGCGATCACCGGCAACCTGATGATGGCCGGCTTCACGGCCCCCAAGCTGCTGTGGGTGCAGCAACATGAACCGGCCATCTTCCGTCAGGTTGCTCACGTGCTGTTGCCCAAGGATTACCTGCGCTGGCGAATGAGCGGCGACTTTGCCACCGATATGTCAGATGCCGCAGGCACGATGTGGCTGGATGTGGCGCAACGTGACTGGAGCGATGTGATGCTGCGCGCCTGCGATCTCAGCCGTAATCAGATGCCGCAACTCTATGAAGGCAATGCCCTGACCGGCACTTTACATGCCGAACTGGCCAGCCGCTGGCAGATGAACGCGGTACCGCTGGCGGCGGGCGGGGGCGACAATGCTGCGGGTGCAATTGGCGTCGGTATGACCAAACCGGGCCAGGGAATGCTGTCGCTGGGCACCTCTGGCGTCTACTTTGTGGTGAGCGACGGCTATCTCAGTAACCCTCAGCGCGCGGTACACAGCTTCTGCCATGCGTTACCGCAGCGCTGGCATCTGATGTCGGTGATGCTCAGCGCGGCTTCCTGTCTGGACTGGGCAGCGACGCTAACCGGTTGCAGGGATGTTCCTGAACTGCTGGCTGAGGCGGAGCGCGCACGCGATGAGGTGCCCGGACTGTGGTTTCTGCCCTACCTTTCCGGTGAACGCACGCCGCATAACAACCCCAATGCCAGAGGCGCATTCTTTGGTTTTACCCACCAGCATGGCCGTCCCGAGCTGGCACGATCGGTGCTGGAAGGCGTGGGATTTGCCCTTGCGCAGGGCATGGATGCGCTGCATGACTGTGGCGTTCAGCCAGAGAGTATTATGTTGATTGGCGGCGGCGCACGCAGTGCGCTGTGGCGTCAGATGCTGGCGGACATCAGTGGCCAGACGCTGGATTACTGCCACGGCGGGGAAGTTGGCCCGGCACTGGGTGCCGCAAGGCTGGCGCAGCAGGCACGGGATGCACCGGTCACCATCCCGACCCCGGCGCTGGTGCAGCGACATCAACCGGATTCGGGCAAGATGGCGCATTATCAGTCGCGTCGGGAGACCTTTGCGATTCTGTATCAACAGCTTCTGCCACTGATGAAGTAAATCAGCGAGGACAGTTCTGGATTTAAAGAGCCTGTTAACGCCCCCCTGGCATTGAATGCCAGGGGGGTCGTTAATGCAGAAAAGGTGATCGTAAACCTTGTTACTGACCCGGAATGGCTGGGATATCACTTACCCAGCCACACTATCACAGCAGCATCAGCCAATGGCGCCCAGCGTATCATCCTGACCCTGTTTCTTCGGCAGCAGGAACAACGTCGCCGCAATATCCAGCAGATAAATCAGTGCCAGCAGGGTAATCGCCGCCGTGAATGAGAACTGGCTCGCCAGCAGACCAATCACCACCGGACCAAAGCCGCCCACCCCGCGGCCAAGGTTGAACAGGACGTTTTGCGCAGTGGCACGCACCTGCGGCGGGAAGGTATCGGAAATCAGCGCGCCGTAGCCGCCAATCATGCCGTTAACAAACATCCCCATGATCGCGCCGGTAAACAGCATGATATTCGGGTCGCGCAGCTGAGCATAAACCACCACCATCACCACAGCGCCGAACTGATAGAGCAGGAAGATTTTCCAGCGCGCAAATCGGTCAGCCAGCACGCCAAACAGCCAGATGCCAAAGGTCATCCCGACCACGGTCACCGCAGTCCAGAGGCCCGACTTCGTCAGGCTGAAACCAAAGCTGGAAGAGAGGTAGCTCGGCATCCAGATCATCAGCCCGTAGTAACCAAAATTCTGTACTGAACAGAGAATAAAAATACCGAGGCTGGCTTTGGCGGTGGCGCGATCGCGCACCAGCAGCTTCAGGCGCGCCGGAAAAGAGAGAGACGGCACATGTTTAACCTGCCTTTGATAGGCCTCCGGTTCTCCCATGCCGCGACGAATGGCAAACGAGACCAGCGCCGGTAATAATCCGACCAGGAACATGCCGCGCCAGCCGATGATATTAAGCAGCGGTGGCGTGATAAAGGCTGCCATCAGCACCCCCAGCTGCCAGCCGATACCGACCCACGCCGATGCGCGATTGCGCTTCTCAACAGGCCAGGCTTCAGCAATCAGTGCCATACCGATACCAAATTCGCCCCCCAATCCGACACCCGCTAGCGTTCGCCAGGCGAGCAGATCCCAGTAGCCCTGCGCCACCGCGCACAGGCCGGTAAAGATCGAGAAGACCAGAATCGTGACGGTAAGCATGCGGATACGACCATAACGGTCGCTGAGGTGACCGAAGACAATGCCACCGATAACCGCGCCAATCAGCGTCCAGGTCACCAGCGATCCCGCCTGTGAGGGATCGAGCGCCAGCGAAACGCTGATAGCCGGCAGCATAAAGCCGAGTATCAGCAGGTCAAATCCATCCATGGCATAACCGCTGACCGCAGCCAGCATCGCTTTGCCTGGTGTTACACCCGGCTTAGCGTGGGGAGAAGGGGACATCGTTGCGCACCTCAGAGAGAAAAGTGCCGCAATTATAAAGAGAGTTCAGGATGTGACCAATTGAAAAGGCTAAACCCTGCACCGATCAGCCGCAGGGTTCAGTTTTTCACGAAGGGCGGTTGCTGCCGTCGTCGCCTGACAGTAATTCATCAAGCCGGTCACCGCCAATGTGACGAAAATCCTGACCTTTGACGAAATAGAAGATGATTTCGCAGATGTTCTGGCAACGATCGCCGATGCGCTCAATGGCACGCGCACAGAACAGCGCCGTCAGCACACTGGGAATGGTGCGCGGATCCTCCATCATGTAAGTCATCAGCTGACGCACAATGCCTTCGTACTCTTTATCCACCTTTTTATCTTCCCGGTAGATGGTGATCGCTTCAGTGAGATCCATGCGTGCAAAGGCGTCCAGCACGTCATGCAGCATCTGCACGGTGTGACGACCCAGCGACTCAAGGCTCACCAGCAGCGGAAGATGCTGCTGGCCAAACTTCTCCAGCGCCGTGCGGCTGATCTTCTCCGCCACGTCGCCAATGCGTTCCAGCTCGGAAATAGTTTTGATGATTGCCATTACCAGGCGCAAATCGATCGCGGTTGGCTGACGTTTGGCGATGATACGCACGCAGGCTTCATCAATCTCCACCTCCATCATATTGACCTTCTGGTCGCCGTCGATTACCCGCTGCGCCAGTTCGCCATCCAGATTATGCATCGCGGTAATCGCATCGGTTAGCTGCTGCTCGACCATGCCGCCCATGATCATCACCTGGGTGCGAATATGCTCCAGCTCGGCATTGAACTGACCGGAGATGTGCTTATTCAGATTCAGATTATCCATGTCGATCTCCTGTCGTATCAGCCGTAGCGGCCAGTAATGTAGTCTTCGGTTTGCTTCTGCGCGGGCTTGGTGAACAGCATGTCGGTGTCGCTGAACTCAATCAATTCGCCCAGATACATGAAAGCCGTATGGTCAGAACAGCGTGCAGCTTGCTGCATGTTGTGCGTCACGATCACCACGGTGTAATCCTGTTTCAGCTCGGTGATCAGCTCCTCAATACGGCCAGTGGAGATGGGATCAAGTGCGGAGCATGGCTCATCCAGCAGTAATACTTCCGGCCGAATCGCGATACCGCGGGCAATGCACAGTCGCTGCTGCTGGCCGCCGGAGAGACTGTAACCGCTCTGATGCAGCTTGTCTTTGGTTTCATTCCACAGCGCCGCTTTGGTCAGCGCCCACTGTACGCGCTCATCCATATCGGCACGCGACAGCTTTTCAAACAGGCGAACGCCAAAGGCGATGTTGTCATAGATCGACATCGGGAACGGCGTAGGCTTCTGAAATACCATGCCAACGCGGGCGCGCAGCAGCGCGATATCCTGCTGTGTCGCCAGAATGTTTTCGCCATCCAGCAGAATGTCTCCTTCGGCCCGTTGCTCAGGATAGAGTGAGTACATTTTATTGAAGGTACGCAGCAGGGTCGACTTACCACAGCCCGATGGCCCAATAAACGCGGTCACCTGATTCTTAGCGATATCCAGATTAATGTTCTTCAGCGCATGAAACTTGCCGTAATAGAAGTTCAGATTACGGACCTGAATTTTATCGGCTGATGCCGTCGCGATACTCATCATTCATCTCTCTTATACGGTGCCGCACAGGGCCGCGCCGGAAGTTAACCGTGTTTACCTTTGGCGAAGATCACCCGCGCCACAATATTCAGCAGCAGCACACAGAGGGTAATAATCAGCACGCCTGCCCAGGCCAGGCTCTGCCATTCGGCGAACGGGCTCATAGCGAACTTAAAGATGGTGACTGGCAGATTCGCCAGCGGCTGCATCATATCGGTGCTCCAGAACTGGTTCGACAGCGCCGTAAACAGCAGCGGTGCCGTTTCCCCTGCGATGCGGGCAATCGCCAGCAGCACGCCGGTGATGATGCCGGATACCGACGCTTTCAGGGTGATGGCCGAGATCATTTTCCATTTGGGCGTGCCGAGCGCATAGGCCGCTTCACGCATGCTGTCTGGCACCAGACGCAGCATATTTTCGGTGGTACGAATCACAATCGGCACCTGCAACAGCGCCAGCGCAATCACCCCGGCCCAGCCGGAGAAGTGCTGCATCTGCGACACCACCAGGGTGTAGACGAACAAGCCGACCACAATGGAGGGTGCCGACAGCAGAATGTCGTTAATAAAGCGGATCACTTCTGACAGGGCCGATTTACGTCCATATTCCGCCAGATAGATGCCTGCCATGATGCCCAGCGGTGTGCCGAAAAAAGTAGACCAGAAAATCAGCAATCCACTACCGGCCAGAGCGTTAGCCAGCCCGCCACCTGCAGTATTGGGTGGTGGCGTTGATTCGGTAAACAGGGACCAGGAGAGTCCATCTACGCCGCGCGATACGGTGGTGAACAGGATCCACACCAGCCAGAACAGGCCAAACGCCATGGTCAGCAGCGACAGCGTCAACGCAATCTTATTTTTGGTGCTGCGCCAGGACTGCATTTTACGGCGTGATGCGTCCAGTTCGGCGCGCGCCTGAATTTCAATTGTGGTCATGAGCGCGCTCCTTCACTTTTCGCCAGCCGCATAATCATCAGCTTTGAAATTGCCAGCACGATAAAGGTAATCACAAACAGGATCAGTCCCAGTTCCATCAGCGCGGCGACATGCACGCCCGATTCCGCTTCGGCAAACTCATTGGCCAGCGCCGAGGTAATGCTGTTACCCGGCATAAACAGCGACGGGCTGTCGAGCTGGTAGGTGTTACCGATAATAAAGGTCACTGCCATGGTCTCACCCAGTGCACGACCCAGTCCCAGCATCACGCCGCCAATCACGCCATTTTTGGTAAAGGGCAGGACAATGCGCCAGATCACTTCCCACGTGGTGCAGCCGATGCCGTAGGCTGACTCTTTCATCATCACCGGGGTCTGCTCAAAGACGTCACG
This sequence comes from Pantoea sp. AS142, assembly GCF_037152305.1. Taxonomy (NCBI): domain Bacteria; kingdom Pseudomonadati; phylum Pseudomonadota; class Gammaproteobacteria; order Enterobacterales; family Erwiniaceae; genus Pantoea; species Pantoea sp. AS142. The sequence continues at coordinate 213,353 of NZ_JBBCMO010000008.1, forward strand.
CATCACCGAGGCGATGTAAGGGATGATCATGATCGCCAGAATCACTCCCGCTGCAAGGATACCAATACCGAAAGCGGGGCCGGAGAAAAGCTCGCCGATAATCGGAATGCCCGACATCACGTCGTTAACCGGCGTCTGAAAATATTCGGCAAACAGCGGCGCGAAAACAAACAGGCCCCACATGCCATAAACGATACTCGGGATAGCGGCCAGCAGCTCAATGGCGGTGCCCAGCGGGCGACGCAACCAGCCTGGCGCGAGTTCAGTCAGGAACAGCGCGATACCAAAACTCACCGGCACGGCGATAATCAGGGCGATGATGGAGGTCACAAGGGTGCCATAGATCGGTACCAGTGCGCCGAATTGTTCGTTAGGCGCATCCCAGGTTTTGGTCCACAAAAAGGCGAAACCAAACTTCTGGATGCTGGGCCACGAGGAGATGATCAGGGAGACAATAATGCCGCCCATCAGTAACAGAACAATCAGCGCAGCCAGCCTGACCAGCGCGCCAAAAATCCTGTCACCTTGTTTACCTGGGGCTTTGAATGCCGGCTTCGTTGCAGCCATAGAAGTCTCAGTCTTCAGAAGTTATCAGGGCGGCATGACGCCGCCCGTTGGGTCAGACCAGACTGCTGTCCGGTCAGGGTCGATCAATTACTGATAAAGCGCTTTACCAGAACTGTCTTTGATGTTGGCTTTCCAGGCGGCGCGAATCTGTTCAGTCACGCTCTCTGGCAGCGCAGCATAGTCCAGCGCGGTGGCGGTTTTGCTGCCGCTTTTATAAGCCCAGTCGAAGAACTTCAGCACTTCAGCGCCTTTGGCCGCATTCGCCTGATCTTTGTAGATCAGAATGAAGGTGGTTGAGGAGATTGGCCAGGCACCCGCGCCCTTCTGGAAGGTCAGATCCTGTGCGAATGATTTACTCCAGTCAGCGCCTTTAGCGGCATTGCTGAAGCTGGTTTCGCTCGGCGCGACCGCTTTGCCATCGGCATCGATCAGTTTCGTGTAGGTCAGGTTGTTCTGTTTGGCATAGGCGTATTCCACATAGCCGATTGAACCCGGCAGACGCTGAACAAATGCGGCGACACCGTCGTTACCTTTACCGCCCAGACCCACCGGCCAGTTTACGGTGTTACCTTTACCAATTTTGCTGTTCCACTCCGGGTTCACTTTTGCCAGATAGCTGGTAAAGACGAACGAGGTGCCTGAACCGTCGGCGCGACGCACCACGTTGATGTTGGTCTCTGGTAGTTTTACGCCTGGGTTAAGTTTGGCGATCGCCGGATCATTCCACTTTTTGATGGTGCCGAGATAGATATCACCCACGGTTTTGCCATCCAGTGTCAGCTGGCCTGACTTGATACCCGGCAGGTTAACCGCCAGTACCACGCCACCGATCACGGTAGGGAACTGGAACAGGCCATTTTTCTGCAGATCTTCATCTTTCATTGGCGCATCGGACGCACCGAAATCAACGGTCTTGGCAATGATCTGTTTAACGCCGCCAGATGAACCGATGCCCTGGTAGTTAACTTTGCTACCGGTGGCTTGCTGATATTCTGCTGCCCACTTGGCATAAACCGGCGCCGGGAACGTCCCGCCTGCACCGGTGAGATCGGTGGCCGCAAAAGCAGATACCGCGCTTACGGCGAAAGTGGTGGCGAGGATTCGGGCTACGGTGCTACGCATCAGTGTCATGTTCCCTCCGGGGGAGAAAAGTCAGGCTCAGGGCCGTTTTAGTAAGAGTCTGTGATTGCTGCAGGAGGGAAAATAGGACAGTTTGATGACAGTGAAATGTACGAAATATGACAGTTATATGACAGAGGGCCAGAATGAAGTGGGCCCGCGACGGGGCCCACCGGGTTATTCCACGGTCACCGATTTTGCCAGGTTACGAGGCTGATCGACGTCAGTGCCTTTGATCAGGGCGACGTGATAGGAGAGTAACTGCAACGGCACGGTGTAGAAGATGGGCGCAATCACCTCTTCAACGTGCGGCAACGGGATAATCTTCATCCCGTCACAGTCACTGAAGCCCGCATCCTGATCGGCAAACACATAGAGCAGACCACCGCGTGCGCGCACCTCTTCGATGTTGGATTTGAGCTTCTCCAGCAATTCGTTGTTAGGTGCGACCACGATCACCGGCATGTCAGCATCAATCAGCGCCAGCGGGCCATGTTTTAGCTCACCTGCGGCATAGGCTTCCGCATGAATGTAGGAGATCTCCTTGAGCTTCAGCGCCCCTTCCATGGCAATGGGGTATTGATCGCCACGACCGAGGAACAGCGCATGATGCTTGTCAGAGAAGCCTTCTGCCAGATTCTCAATCAGCTTATCCTGCGCCAGCATCTGCTCAATCCGGTTAGGCAATGCCTGCAGGGCATGAACAATCTCATGCTCAGTGTCGGCAGACATTCCTTTAAGACGGCCCAGTTTCGCCACCAGCATCAGCAGCACCGCTAACTGGGTGGTGAACGCTTTGGTGGAGGCGACGCCGATTTCGGTGCCCGCTTTGGTCATCAGCGCCAGGTCAGATTCCCGCACCAGTGACGAACCGGCCACGTTGCAGACTGCCAGCGACCCCAGATAACCCAGCTCTTTTGAGAGGCGCAGCGCCGCCAGGGTATCTGCCGTTTCACCCGATTGCGACAGGGTAATCAGCAGGCTGTTTTTGCGAACGGCTGATTTGCGATAGCGGAACTCTGAGGCGATCTCCACATCACAGGGCAGGTTTGCCAGTGACTCAAACCAATAGCGTGACACCATGCCGGAGTTGTAGGAGGTGCCGCAGGCGATAATCTGGATATGCTCAACCTGACTCAGCAGCGCTTCAGCGCCCGCGCCCAGTTCGCTGAGATCAACCTGCCCCTGGCTAAACCGACCACTCAGGGTGCTTTTCAGCGCCATCGGCTGTTCGTAGATCTCTTTCTGCATATAGTGACGGTAAATGCCTTTGTCACCGGCATCATATTGCACGTTCGACTCGATTTCGGCACGTGTCACGGTATTGCCTTCACGATCAATCACTGTGACATCACGACGACTGATTTCGGCAATATCACCCTCTTCCAGATAGATGAACCGGCGGGTCACTGGCAGCAGGGCCAGCTGATCCGAGGCGATAAAGTTTTCGCCTACACCACGGCCAATCACCAGCGGGCTGCCGGAACGGGCCGCCACCAGCAATGAGGGATCGCGGCTGTCCATGATCACCATGCCATAGGCACCGCGTAGCTGCGGAATCACACGCAGCACCACTTCACGCAGTGAACCGCCCTGCTTCTGCTCCCAGTGAATTAGATGCGCCACCACTTCGGTGTCGGTTTCAGAGGCAAAGACGTAGCCGCGTTCGATCAGTTCAGCGCGCAGCGGCTCATGGTTTTCAATGATGCCGTTGTGCACGATGATGATATGCTCTGAGACATGCGGATGCGCATTCGCTTCTGACGGCTCACCATGGGTTGCCCAGCGCGTGTGCGCGATGCCGGTGCCACCGATCAGCGGCTGCTGTTCAGCGGCTTCCGCCAGTTTCTGCACTTTCCCTAAACGCCGCAGGCGCGTGACGTGCCCCTGACGATCGACCACGGCCAGACCGGCCGAATCATATCCGCGATATTCAAGACGACGCAGACCTTCCAGCAGAATCTCTGCGATATCGCGTTGCGCTACTGCACCAACAATTCCACACATAATGATGTTTTCCTGACTACATGGCTTTTCGCCACTTCTGTTGTCATGCGACCTGATATCCGGCTTTGCCGGTTCCCCGAGCCTTGTAGAGAGTGGGGATTATAGTTTTGGCACTGCACTGCATCGGCCCGCATAAAGCGGGCCGTTTAAAAATTTATTTTTTCTTCATCGGACGCTGCCAGTCCGCTTTGTGATTCTGCTCTTTACGGTTATAGACCAGACCCGCCTGGGTTACATCTTTCATGATGGTGGTGCCTGCCGCAATGGTGGTGCCTGCCGCGACGCTGACCGGAGCCACCAGCTGGGTATCTGAGCCTACAAATACGTCATCGCCAATCACGGTTTTGAATTTGTTCGCGCCATCATAGTTGCAGGTGATAGTGCCTGCACCGATGTTCACGTTGTCGCCAATCTCCGCATCGCCAAGATAGGAGAGGTGACCCGCTTTCGATCCCCTGCCCAGACGCGCTTTCTTCATTTCAACGAAGTTGCCCACGTGGGCAGCGTGGGCCAGTTCGCTGCCTGGACGCAGACGGGCAAAAGGCCCAACGGTACAGGCGGTGGCGAGATGTGCATCCTCGATCACCGACCAGGGGCTGATTTCACAGTCATCGCCAATCACGCTGTTTTTGATGATGCAGCCCGCGCCGATTTTGACGCGCGCGCCCAGCGTGACCTGGCCTTCAATAATGACATTGGTGTCGATTTCAACATCCCGCCCATGCGTCAGCGTCCCGCGCAGGTCAAAACGGGCCGGATCGCGCAGCATCACGCCTGCCAACAGCAGTTTTTCTGCCTGTTCAGCCTGGTAAGTGCGCTCTAATGTTGCCAGCTGCAGCCGGTTATTCACCCCATCGGTTTCACTAGTACGTGCCGGATGGACCGCGTTGATCAGCCGACCGTCCTTATGTGCCAACGCGATGATATCGGTGATGTAATACTCACCCTGAGCATTATTGTTGGTGAGCTGGGCCAGCCAGCGTTTTAAATCGCCGCCGTTGGCGATCAGAATGCCGGTGTTGATCTCTTTAATGGTGAGCTGCGCCGGGCTGGCATCTTTCTGTTCGATAATGCCGGTGATGGTGTCGTTCTCACGCACAATGCGGCCATAGCCGGTAGGATCATCCAGTACCACGGTAAGTAAGCCAATACCGCCCTGGGGTTTTGCTTCGCGCAGACGCTGTAATGTCGCCTGCGAGATCAGTGGCACGTCCCCGTAAAGCATCATGATATCTTCATCATCTGCGAAGGCGGGAGCAGCCTGCTGCATGGCGTGGCCGGTGCCGAGCTGCTCGGCCTGCAGCACCCAGTTAAGTGTGCTGTCAGTGAGGGTCGCTTTCAGACGATCGCCGCCATGACCATACACCAGATGCACCTGCTGTGCACCCAGCCCTTTGGCTGCATCAATAACGTGCTGAACCATCGGTTTGCCTGCCAGCATATGCAGAACTTTAGGCAGATCGGAATACATACGGGTGCCCTTGCCAGCGGCAAGAACCACCACACTCATCGCACTGTTAGACATAACTATCCTGAGTGAATTTTTTACGAGTGAAAGTAAAACGGTTTGGGGTTGAGATTACTACATTTTTCTCAGGTCGAAATTAGGCGGACGGGAAGATCGGGCGCTGCAGACAAAAAAAATGCCAGCCCGAGGGCTGGCATTTCGTGACACATAAAGCTGGATTACATCGCTTTTTTGGTCAGTTCGATCACGCGCAGTTTAGCAATGGCTTTCGCCAGCTCGGCAGAGGCCTGAGCATAATCCACGTCGCCGTGGCTGCTGTTCATGTGCTCTTCTGCTTTGCGTTTTGCTTCCAGAGCACGCGCTTCGTCCAGATCGGTACCACGGATAGCGGTATCGGCCAGAACGGTGCTGCTGCCCGGTTGCACTTCCAGCACACCACCAGAGAGGTAGATATACTCCTCTTCGCCGTGCTGTTTCACGATACGGATCATTCCAGGCTTAATGGCAGTCAGCAACGGCGCATGGCCAGGGAAAATCCCCAGTTCACCTTCGCTACCTGACACCTGAATTTTCTGTACCAGACCAGAGAACAACTGCTCCTCTGCGCTGACCACATCCAGGTGATAAGTCATAGCCATAATCTTCCTCCCGGGAAACCGTTATTACAGTTTCTTCGCTTTTTCCACGGCTTCTTCGATGGCGCCAACCATGTAGAAGGCCTGCTCTGGCAGGTGGTCAAACTCACCTTCCATGATGCCTTTAAAGCCACGGATAGTGTCTTTCAGCGTCACGTATTTGCCCGGTGAACCGGTGAATACTTCCGCCACGAAGAACGGCTGAGACAGGAAGCGCTGAATCTTACGCGCACGTGCCACCAGCAGTTTGTCTTCTTCAGACAGCTCATCCATACCGAGGATGGCGATGATGTCTTTCAGTTCCTGATAACGCTGCAGCAGTGACTGAACGCCACGTGCAACATCATAGTGCTCCTGACCGACAACCAGCGGATCCAGCTGACGGCTGGTAGAGTCCAGCGGGTCAACGGCCGGGTAGATACCCAGAGAGGCGATCTGACGGCTCAGCGTTACCGTTGAGTCTAAGTGCGCAAAGGTAGTTGCTGGTGACGGGTCAGTCAGGTCATCCGCAGGGACGTAAACGGCCTGTACGGAGGTGATTGAACCGGTCTTGGTGGAGGTAATACGCTCCTGCAACACACCCATCTCTTCTGCCAGCGTTGGCTGGTAACCTACCGCAGATGGCATACGACCCAGCAGTGCAGAAACTTCTGTACCGGCCAGGGTATAACGGTAGATGTTATCGATGAACAGCAGAACGTCGCGGCCTTCATCACGGAATTTTTCCGCCATGGTCAGACCGGTCAGTGCGACGCGCAGACGGTTACCCGGCGGCTCGTTCATCTGGCCATAGACCAGTGCAACTTTATCGATAACGTTAGAGTCAGTCATTTCGTGGTAGAAGTCGTTACCCTCACGAGTACGTTCACCCACACCGGCAAACACGGAGTAACCTGAGTGTTCAGCCGCGATGTTACGGATCAGTTCCATCATGTTGACGGTTTTACCTACACCCGCACCACCGAACAGACCGACTTTACCGCCTTTAGCAAACGGACACATCAGGTCGATAACCTTGATGCCGGTTTCCAGCAGTTCCTGCGAGTTAGACTGATCTTCATAAGAAGGGGCTGCGCGGTGAATAGAGGCGATCTCTACTGCGCTGCCATCTTCTTCTTTCAGCTCGCCTTTCATATCGATTGGCTCGCCGAGAACGTTCATGATACGGCCCAGGGTCGCTTTACCGACGGGTACCTGAATCGGTTTCTGCAGGTCGTTGACGCTCAGACCCCGCTTCAGGCCGTCAGACGTACCCATTGCGATGGTACGTACTACGCCGCCGCCGAGCTGCTGCTGAACTTCCAGCACCAGACGCGCATCACCATTCATAACCTCGAGGGCGCTGTACACTTGCGGTACCGCGTCCTGAGGGAATTCGACGTCAACAACGGCGCCGATAATCTGGACAATCTTTCCAGTTGCCATCTTGAATCCTCTACCTAATTCCAAACCTGGTTAAACCGCGGAGGCTCCACCGACAATCTCGGTAAGTTCCTGGGTGATGCTGGCCTGACGAGCTTTGTTGTACACCAACTGCAGCTCTTTGATCAGATTTCCGCCGTTATCGGTTGCGGCTTTCATCGCCACCATACGTGCGGCCTGCTCACTGGCCAGATTTTCCACCACACCCTGATAAACCTGCGATTCGACATAACGACGCAGCAGGGTATCCAGCAGCGCTTTCGGATCGGGTTCATACAGGTAATCCCAGGTCTTCGCCTTCATCTCTTCTTCACCTTCCGCTGGCGGTAACGGCAGCAGTTGGGTGATGGTCGGAGTCTGAGACATGGTGTTATTGAATTTGTTATTGACGATCATCAGCTTGTCGATGCGGCCTTCATCATAAGCCTGCAACATCACTTTTACCGGGCCAATCAGATCAGACAGAGCAGGTTTATCGCCCATGCCGCTGACTTGCGCCACAATGTTGCCACCCACAGCATTAAAGAATGACGCCCCTTTCGAACCGATAATCGACAGATCGCTCTGCACGCCTTTATCGGACCAGGACTTCATATCCGCCAGTAACTTTTTGAACAGGTTAATGTTCAAACCACCACAAAGCCCGCGGTCAGTTGAAACGACCAGGTAGCCGACGCGCTTCACGTCGCGCTCTTCCAGGTAAGGGTGCTTGTATTCCAGATTACCCAACGCAAGGTGACCAATCACTTTGCGCATGGTGTCTGCATACGGACGGCTGGCCGCCATGCGTTCCTGCGTTTTACGCATCTTGGAGGCGGCGACCATTTCCATCGCTTTGGTGATCTTCTGCGTGTTTTTCACGCTTCCAATCTTGCTTCGTATCTCTTTTGCGCCGGCCATTAGCTTCTCCTCAAAGCCTTGCGGCCTGCCTTTTCAGACAAGCCGCCAGACATTACCAGGACTGGGTTGCTTTAAACGTCTCGACCAGGCCTTTCAGCTTGGCTTCGATATCGTTATTAAAGTTACCCGACTGGTTGATTTCAGCCATCAGCTCAGCGTGGTCGCGATCGGCGAAGGCCAGCAGTGCAGCTTCGAAGCTGCCAATTTTTGCCAGTTCAACGTCGTTCAGATAGCCACGCTCTGCAGCGAACAGAACCAGACCCTGCTGCGCAACAGACATCGGCGCATACTGTTTCTGCTTCAGCAGCTCGGTCACTTTCTGACCGTGGCTCAGCTGTTTGCGGGTTGCATCGTCCAGATCAGAGGCGAACTGCGAGAATGCCGCCAGTTCACGATACTGTGCCAGCGCGGTACGAATACCACCGGACAGTTTCTTGATGATCTTGGTCTGTGCAGCACCACCTACGCGGGATACCGAAATACCTGGGTTAACGGCCGGACGAATACCGGAGTTGAACAGGTTCGATTCCAGGAAGATCTGACCATCAGTAATCGAGATTACGTTGGTCGGAACGAACGCAGAAACGTCGCCCGCCTGGGTTTCGATGATCGGCAGCGCGGTCAGTGAACCGGTTTTACCTGTCACTGCGCCATTGGTGAAACGCTCTACATAATCAGCGCTTACGCGTGATGCACGTTCCAGCAGACGGGAGTGGAGATAGAACACGTCGCCAGGGAAAGCTTCACGGCCTGGTGGGCGGCGCAGCAGCAGAGAAATCTGACGGTACGCGACAGCCTGCTTAGAAAGGTCATCGTATACGATCAGTGCATCTTCACCGCGGTCACGGAAGTATTCGCCCATCGCACAGCCTGCGTACGGAGAGAGATACTGCAGTGCAGCAGATTCAGAAGCAGACGCCACAACAACGATGGTGTTCTGCAGTGCGCCATGCTCTTCCAGCTTACGAACCACGTTAGAAATGGTTGAGGCTTTCTGACCAATCGCAACGTAGACACACTTGATGCCTGAGTCGCGCTGGTTGATGATCGCATCGATCGCCATTGCGGTTTTACCGGTCTGACGGTCACCGATGATCAGCTCACGCTGGCCACGGCCGATTGGAATCATCGCATCGACCGACTTATAACCGGTCTGAACCGGCTGGTCGACTGACTGACGGTCGATAACGCCAGGTGCAATGACTTCAACCGGTGAGAAACCGTCGTTGTCGATTGCGCCTTTACCGTCGATAGGAGCACCCAGGGTGTTCACGACGCGGCCCAGCAGGCCACGGCCTACCGGTACTTCAAGAATACGGCCAGTACACTTAACCTTCATGCCTTCGGCGAGGTCAGCGTAAGGACCCATCACCACTGCACCAACCGAGTCACGCTCGAGGTTCAGGGCGATAGCGTAACGGTTGCCCGGCAGGGCAATCATCTCACCCTGCATGACATCGGCCAGGCCGTGTACGCGGATGATACCGTCACTTACAGAAACAATCGTACCTTCGTTGTGAGCTTCACTCACGACATTGAACTGAGCAATGCGCTGCTTGATCAGTTCGCTGATTTCGGTGGAATTCAGTTGCATATGCTCCAGTCCCCTTAAGACTGCAAGACGTCAGCCAGACGGTCAAGACGGCCGCGTACGCTGCCATCAATAACCAGATCACCCGAACGGATGATCACGCCTGCCATCACAGACTTATCAATTTTGCAATTCAGCTTAACTTTGCGTGACAGACGTTTTTCCATCGCGGCGCTGATTTTATTCAGCTGGTCGTCACTCAGCGTACTGGCGGAGATAACATCAACTTCAGCGGTGGCTTCATGAGCGTCACGCAGTTCGATGTATTGGGCCAGTACAGCCGGAAGCGCTGTCAAACGTCCGTTTTCCGCCATCACCTTAATCAGGTTCTGCGCGGGTTCATCCAGTTGATCACCACAGACTGCGTTAAACGACGCTGCCAGCGCTTCAGGGGCTAACGCACCTGAGAGAAGATCAGCCATCTGTTCATTGCGAGCCACTTCTGCGGCAAACGCCAGCATCTGTTGCCAGCGTTCTATACTTTGATGCTCAACAGCAAAGTCAAAAGCTGCTTTGGCGTAGGGGCGAGCTACAGTAATCAGATCAGACATCAGCCCCTCCCTCCTTACAGTTCAGCGACCAGTTTATCAACGATGTCGCTGTTAGCAGCTTCATCCACGGAGCGTTCGATGATCTTCTCGGCGCCAGCCATAGCCAGCAACGCAACCTGCTTACGCAGTTCTTCACGCGCACGTTTGCGTTCGGCGTCAATTTCGGCCTGCGCTTGTGTCACGATGCGATTACGTTCGTTTTCAGCTTCGGTTTTCGCTTCGTCCAGAATCTGCGCGCGACGCTTGTTCGCTTGCTCGATAATGACCTGTGCGTCTTCTTTGGCTTTTTTCAGCTGGTCGGTCGCATTAGCCTGCGCGAGATCCAAATCTTTCTTGGCACGTTCAGCAGAAGCAAGGCCTTCAGCAATTTCTTTCTGGCGCTTTTCGATAGCAGCCATAAGCGGCGGCCATACGTACTTCATGCAGAACGCGACAAACAGGATGAACGCGATAGCCTGGCCGAGGATTGTTGCATTAATGTTCACAGCACAATGCCTCTAGATTGAGTATTTAACTTTTCTGCCGTTATCGCTGTGATAAGCGGCAGAATCCGTTCACCCCTGCACATTGTGCGCTGAGTGAACACAGGGCTTTAGGCGACAGCAAACATCACGTACAGACCCAGACCAACAGCGATCATCGGGATTGCATCCACCAGACCCATTACAACAAAGAACTGCGTACGCAGCAGAGGAATCAGGTCAGGCTGACGAGCAGCGCCTTCCAGGAATTTTCCTCCGAGGATGCCGATACCGATCGCAGCACCGATTGCCGCCAGGCCCATCATCACAGCGGCAGCCATGTACAGCAGATCCATATTCAGGTTTTCCATGACAGTCTCCAGTTTGTTTCAGTTAAATGCTCCCTTCATCTTCCGGGCTTCAGCGGTGTGCGCTGCAACCCGGAATCAAGAGGGAAAGTAGTGTTGAGAAAAAAATCAATGCTCTTCAGATGCCATCGACAGATAGACAATCGTGAGGACCATGAAAATGAAAGCCTGTAGCGAAATGATCAGGATGTGGAAAATGGCCCACGGCACATTCAGCACCCACTGCGACCACCACGGCAACAGACCGGCAATAAGGATAAAGATCAGTTCACCCGCATACATGTTACCGAACAGTCGTAAACCCAGTGATACAGGCTTAGACAGCAGGCTCACACCTTCCAGAATCAGGTTGACCGGGATGAAGATCGGGTGATTAAAAGGCTGCAGCGTCAGCTCTTTAGTGAAGCCGCCAATGCCTTTCATTTTGATGCTGTAGAACAGAATCAAAATAAATACGCCCAACGCCATAGATAGCGTGATGTTCACGTCTGCAGACGGTACGACGCGCAGCGCCGGTAACCCCAATACGTGCTCGCCAATATAGGGCAGCAAGTCGATTGGCAGCAGATCCATGAAGTTCATCAGGAAGACCCAGACAAAAATTGTCAGAGCCAGCGGGGCGATAAGTTTGCTCTTACCGTGATACATGTCGCGCACGTTACTATCAACGAAACCGACAACCAGCTCGATAGCCGCCTGCATTTTCCCTGGCACACCGCTGGTGGCAGATTTCGCCACGCTACGGAACAACACCAGGAAGATAACTCCCAGCACCAGAGAGAAAAACATGGAATCGATATTTAATACCCAGAACGTCGCGGGAGCGTCGTGCGGATTCACTAACTCGAAGGTACGCAGGTCCAACTGAAGATGAGTCAGGTGGTGACCAATGTACTCTTGCGGAGTAGAGATTTCTCCTGCAGCCATGATGCCTCTTACCCTTTGTTGTTAATTACCGCCGGTGCCAGCATTTGTACCACCAGCACCGATAACCAGGTTATTCCGACCGGCCAGAAGACCGCCCCGAATAGACCCAACGCCACAATGAGCAAAATGATGGTCGCAAACACTTTGGCTATTTCACCCAAAGCGAAGCTCCACGCGACTCGCCCCGAAGCGGGGGGTTGCCCCTGCAGGCGCCAGGCTAAAAACAAAAACAATACGTTTGGCAGCCAGGCTGCCGCTCCGCCAGCAAGAGCAGAGACACCCCAGGTGACATCTTTAACAGCAAAGAGTGCGCCGATGATGACTATCGTCACCAGCTGAATCATCAGCACCGTTCGGGCGAATTTCACACTGTAAAGAGACACTGACATGACGCTGATACTCTCCTGCCCCGTCAGGGGTATGTCGCGTGTCGTATAAGACTGCCTTTGTGCAGTTGAGTCAAGCAGCAAAAGCCGTGCAAATTATACGGGCCGCACCTGCGATTTCAATCGGTAAGTAGCGAAAAGGTGAACAATTATTTAAATTTCTTTCCGGAGGGCTATTTTTCCAAAGATTGCCCTGCGGTGATTCACCCTAATCTGACTGAAAATTCTCTGGCTTCTTGCTTTTAAAGCGTGCTTTAGATCACATAACTAGCGTTCGCGCTTTACTGAGTTTTATCAGCGCTCTATTTAAGAACATTCTTAACAGATAATTTTTATCGTAAAATCAGTAAATTAAAATTATAAAAATGTTTATGCAAGCCTGATTTTAAAGAAAACACGCTATTGACATCTAACAGTGCTTGAGAATCGTGAAATTGATATTACGCACGCAAAGTTATTACCAGGATATATTTTCCGGCGTGACTAGTTTTATTCCGCGCCCCGGCTATACAAGTGATATTTCTGATAAACAAATGTGAATTAAACGTTAAATGTAACAGGGCTTTTCGGATAATTTCCGTCGGCTTTTTTAACTTTCTGTACGCCAGCGCATAATCAAAATATTTTATTGATCGCGCATCATCTGCACTTTTTTCATCCTCACCCTGCAGAAAATGACTCGCTGATAAGGGCTAAATCCCAGGAAATCGAAAGTCTACTGGCGACGAATAATGACCAGATGACGATCTCCTTCCAGCTGCGGAACCTGCAGCTTTATCACTGCATCAGCGAGATAGCCTGCCGGTAACTCAGCGATTTCATCGTCCGGACGCACACCCTTAAGCGCGAAGAAGCGCCCTTCTCTTCCCGGCAGATGACGACACCAGTTCACCATGTCGGTCATCGAGGCAAATGCACGACTGATCACGCCATCAAAGGGCGGCTCAGCCGGGAACGCTTCAACCCGACTCTGCACCGGAGTAATGTTAGTGAGTCCTAACTCATGCTGAACCTGGCGCAGGAAACGCACCCGCTTGCCCAGGCTGTCGAGCAATGTAAAGTGCGCATCAGGCATCACGATAGCCAGTGGAATGCCTGGCAGACCAGGTCCGGTTCCCACATCAATGAAACGTGAGCCTTTCAGATGCGGCGCCACCACGATGCTGTCGAGGATATGGCGTACCAGCATCTGCTGCGGATCGCGCACTGATGTCAGATTGTAGGCTTTGTTCCACTTATCCAGCAGGCCGACATAGGCAACCAGCTGCTGTTTTTGTTGATCGGAGAGGGAAATACCGGCTGCCTGTAGCAGCGACGTGAGTGTGTTGATCACAGCATAAGTCCATTCAGCGGGGGCGAGTCGCCTCGCCCCGTTTCAGATCAGGCGCTTTTGCGCAGCAGACCCTGTTTTTTCAGATAGATAAGGAGAATTGAGATGGCCGCCGGCGTAATGCCAGAGATACGTGTCGCCTGACCAATCGAACTCGGTTTGTGATCGTTCAGCTTGGCAATCACCTCGTTAGACAGGCCGTTGACCTGGCGATAGTCGAGCTCCACCGGTAACAGTGTGTTCTCGTTACGCAGTTGCCGATCGATCTCTTCCTGCTGACGCGCGATATAACCTTCATATTTGACCTGAATCTCAACCTGCTCAGCGGCCTGCTCATCAGCCAGTGCCGGACCAAAAGCATCCAGCGTCATCAGCTTCAGATAGGTCAGCTCAGGACGGCGCAGCAGATCTTCACCGCTCGCTTCTTTAGTCAGTGGCGCACTGAGTACCGTATTCACTTCCGTCACGTGTTCTGATTTCGGATGGACCCAGATATCGCGCAGGCGCTGACGCTCCTGTTCAATCGCTTCCAGCTTCTGATTGAAACGCGCCCAGCGCGTATCATCCACCAGACCCAGTTCACGACCGGTTTCGGTCAGACGCAGATCGGCATTGTCTTCGCGCAGCATCAGACGGTATTCAGCACGGGAGGTAAACATCCGGTACGGCTCTTTGGTACCGAGCGTGCAGAGGTCATCAACCAGTACGCCCAGATAAGCCTGGTCACGACGTGGTGCCCAGCCCTCTTTGTCCGCAGACTGACGGGCGGCATTCAGACCCGCCAGCATCCCCTGCGCAGCAGCTTCTTCATAGCCGGTTGTGCCGTTGATCTGGCCGGCAAAGAACAGGCCGTGAATAAATTTACTCTCCAGCGTCGGTTTAAGATCGCGCGGATCGAAGAAGTCATACTCGATGGCATAGCCCGGACGCACGATTTTCGCATTCTCCATGCCCTGCATGGAACGGACGATCTGAATCTGCACATCAAATGGCAGGCTGGTTGAGATACCATTTGGGTAGATCTCATTGCTGGTCAGCCCTTCCGGCTCCAGGAAGATCTGATGCGAGTTACGATCGGCAAAGCGCATCACTTTGTCTTCGATCGACGGGCAGTAGCGTGGCCCGATCCCCTCGATGATCCCGGCGTACATCGGGCTGCGATCCAGATTATTGCGGATCACCTCATGGGTTTTCTCATTGGTGTGAGTGATCCAGCACGGGACCTGCTGCGGATGCTGAGACGCATTGCCCATAAACGAGAACACCGGCATCGGGTTATCGCCGTGCTGCGGGCTGAGTACTGAAAAATCGATGGTGCGCGCATCGATACGCGGTGGCGTACCGGTCTTGAGGCGGTTTACCCGCAGCGGCAGCGCACGCAGTCGTTTTGCCAGCGGAATGGACGGAGGATCACCTGCGCGACCGCCACTGTAATTATCCAGACCGATATGAATTTTGCCGTCAAGGAAAGTGCCGACGGTGAGGACGACGGTTTTCGCGCGGAACTTCAGTCCCATCTGAGTGACTGCACCCACCACACGATCGTTTTCCACGATAAGATCGTCGACCGCCTGCTGGAAGATCATCAGATTGGGCTGGTTCTCCAGTGCCGTACGCACTGCCTGCCGATAGAGCACGCGATCCGCCTGAGCACGGGTCGCCCGCACTGCCGGACCTTTGCTGGCGTTTAGTATCCTAAACTGGATACCCGCCTGGTCAATCGCACTGGCCATCAAACCACCCAGGGCATCCACTTCCTTCACCAAATGTCCTTTGCCAATCCCACCAATCGCCGGGTTACAGGACATTTGTCCAAGCGTATCAATGTTATGGGTGAGTAACAGGGTTTGCTGACCCATTCGGGCTGCCGCCATTGCGGCTTCGGTGCCCGCATGACCACCACCAATTACGATGACGTCAAAAGGATCCTGATAAAACATGAAGTGGTACCTCGGTTGATGAACTTGCAGGATCGTCGTCCTGGGGCGTGGATTCTACTCAAATTCCGTCTGGGGTGAAAGCCGCGGGATCGTCCGGTTTTAAAAGAAAGGATCTTAGATCTGTATATGATCTTTCTGTTAGATCTCTTATTAGGATCCCGCTTTTCTGTGGATATGTGCCAGAAGCACAGCAGAAACAACAGGATGAAGAGGATCACTACCTGTTAGTGATCGGTGATCCTGATCCGTATAAGCTGGGATCAAAATGCCATGTTATCCACAGCTCAAAAATCATTCTACGGTTGTTCTTTGGATAACTACCGGTTATACGCAGTAAAAGAGGGTAGTTATCCACAAAATAAACGAGAGGAAAAGGATAAAATCAGCATCTTCCACTGGGGATCGTCACTATTTCGCGATCCCCAGCCCCCGTCAGATCGCCTTTTTCCAGCTTTCCAGCCAGGCTTCAGCGGGATCTTCAGGTATCTCATGCTCCAGCACGTCAATCTCCAGACGATCGCCGATCTGACGGGCACCCTGAGTAATTAGCAGCGCTTCAATCTGGCGGATCGC
Organism: Pantoea sp. AS142; assembly: GCF_037152305.1. Classification (NCBI taxonomy): domain Bacteria; kingdom Pseudomonadati; phylum Pseudomonadota; class Gammaproteobacteria; order Enterobacterales; family Erwiniaceae; genus Pantoea; species Pantoea sp. AS142. Next base: position 229,598 of record NZ_JBBCMO010000008.1, read on the forward strand.
ACCACAAAAGAGATCATATTCATGATTGCCCAGTCCAATGGCACCAAACCGGACCTGAGAGAGATCGGGCTGGCTTTCACTGATCGCCTCGAACAGCGGCAGCAGATTGTCGGGAATATCGCCAGCACCGTGGGTTGAGCAGACCACCAGCCAGATACCCTCTTGTGGCACTTCTTCCAACTCCGGGCCATGCAGCATCTGCGTTGAGAAGCCCGCTTCCTGTAATTTTTCTTCCAGATGTTCAGCCACATACTCTGCGCTACCCAGAGTACTGCCACTGATTAAGGTAATATCGGCCATCTTGCTCTCCCGGACATTAAGGCGAGCATTGTACGCTGTGATCAAGCGGTGATCCACCTGTGGACAACAGGGTTAATAGATTAAGAGAAGCGAACGCAGCCGTTGTCAGCCGCCACATTCGTCAGGGATAAGATTATGCACAAGGTGGAGAGGGATCAGGGCTTGATAGTACGCATGATTGGGTTTTGCAGCGAGATCAGCGTTTCCGTCGACTGAATTTCATCTATGGTCTGGATCTTATTGATCAGCACCTGTTGCAGGGCATCAATGGACCGGCACATCACCTTGATAAAGATGCTGTAGTGGCCAGTGGTGTACCAGGCTTCAACCACTTCATCCAGCGCATCCAGTTTGCTTAGCGCCGCCGGATAGTCACGCGCGCTCTTAAGGATAATCCCGATAAAACAGCAGACATCAAATCCCAGCTGGCGCGGATCGATATCAACCCGGGTGCCCAGGATAATGCCCGCCTGCTTCATCTTTTCCACGCGCACATGAATAGTGCCCGGGCTGACATTAAACTGTTTTGCCAGCTCGGCGTAAGCGGTGCGCGCATTATCCAGCAGGGCATTCAGAATGCCGCGATCCAGGTTATCGAGCTGCAGATGTTCGGCCATGGCCATCCTCGTTATTGGTCTGCTTGAGTAAACAAGGGAGAATGTGCAGCAAAATAGCGGTTCAGGCAACTACCGGCAGCGGCGGGCGCGGCTGCCGGTTCACTTAGCGTTTGCGCCAGACGGTGACCTGCGCCAGCGTATGCTGGAATTTGCGGGCCGTTTCGCGGATTACAAACGGTTTATCCTGCGGTTCATCCACCAGGTCGAAATCGGCCGCCAGCAGACGCTGCAGTGCCTGCAGCGTCGTCAGGGCCTCACCATTTTCACGCACGCCGCCCAGCCAGTTCTCTTTCGGCGTGAAATCCTCCAGCCAGGTATAGGGCGATGAGAGCAGCAGAATGCCGCCCTGGCGCAGCATTGGCGTGATATCACGCAGGAAGCGCGCGGGCTGACGCAGGCGATCGATCAGATTGGATGCGAGCACCAGGTCGTAACGGGCGGGCTGCGGCTTAAGGTTACAGGCGTCCCCCTGAACAAACTGAATACGCTGCGCCAGGTCGCTTTCCAGCGCGAAATCTTTCAGGCGAACCTGGCGATACTCCACCAGGTCACCTTCCTGTGGCAGCAGATAACGGAAGTCTTCGCCGCTGGCTAGCTGCAGCGCCACATCAATGAAGCGCGCCGAATAGTCCATCCCGGTGACCCGTTCAAAGTGGCGAGCCAGTTCAAAACTGGCGCGTCCGGTGGCACAACCGATATCCAGGGCATCGCCACGGGCAGTCGTGTAGTTCAGCGCCAGATTCACCAGACTCTCGGCATAGTTATCCACGCCGAAATAGCGTGGGCCATACTGGAAGTCGAGGTATTGCGATACCATCGCATCAGATTCATAGGGGTTCAGCGCCATGGTCTCCTGATGATCGGAAACCACATAGCGGAAACCGGCATGCTGGAAGAAATGGCGGCGGAACGCATAGCGTGCCGATTTCAGCGCTTCGTTGCCGGTCGATATCCAGCTGCCACCTTTGATCAGCGAATGTTTGCCATCAAAGGTCGGGGTTGAGAAATCATCGTAAAGTGGGTGAACGTTGAAGCCTTCAAAGCCGTTGGTCGGCGTGGTCGTCCACTGCCAGACGTTACCGACGATATCGAAGAACTCGCCCTGGGCGAACAGATCGACTGGCGAAGAGGAAGCCCAGTACGCCAGGTTAATGTTGCCCGGTGCCCGATCCCAATCTGGCTGATCGCCTGCGACCTGTTCGCGCAGCTGAACCCACTCCGCTTCGCAGGGGAGCTGAACGCTCATACCAGTCTGATCCGCTTTCCAGCGGCAGAAGGCCGCTGCTTCCAGCTGATTGACCTCGGCAGGCCAATCCCACGGCATCGCGACTTCTTCACACATCAGACGCAGTTTAAGCTGATCGGGCATCGCAGGTATGCCGACCCAGAAGGTGGGCATCTCCGCTTTGGCAAACTGACACCAGCCCCAGCCTTCGTCATCCCACCAACGAGCGTCCTGATAACCCCCCGCCTCAACGAACGCAAAAAATTCAGCGTTGCTGACCAGCATTTTGCTCGCCTGGAACGGCTGTAGTGCAATCTGCTGGCGGCCATATTCATTATCCCAGCCGTAAGTATCGTCGGTTTTACCCAGCGTGACCGTGCCGCCGGGCATCGGCAGCAGGGTATTGGCCGGAACAGCCCGGCGCTGGTGGCGTGCCATCGGGCAGACCGGCCACGCGGCCTGCGGTCTGACCCACTCAACCGGTAACTGACGGATCAGCACGCTGGAGGTTTCCAGATGAATACGCTCATGCTCAATGCCCATCAGGATCACCCAGGCCGGACTCTCCCAGGTGACAGGCAGAGTCAGCGGCAGGGTCTGGATCAGATCGCTGACCAGTGCTTTAACGCGCGCACGATATGCACGGACTTCTTCGATGGTCGGCCACTCATAGTGACTGTCGTTAAGATCATCCCAGCTCATTTCATCTACACCAATCGCCATCATCGCTTCGATACGATCGTCCAGACGCGCGTCGATAAGGCGTCCGGCCATCAGCTTATTAATGTAGAAGGTGGCGGTGTGGCCAAAATAGAAGATTAACGGATGGCGCAGCGGAATGGCTTTGGTAAACCAGGCCTTTGAATCGGTCAGACAGGTAAACAGACTTTCATACTGTTCCCATGTTTGTTGGAAATAGGCCAGCAACTCGGCACGTTTTTGTTCAATGTTCTGGCCGGAGAGCCGTAGCGTTCGCGTCGGCGCAGGCAGATCGTGGTGAGGTTGAGCAAGCGTCACAGGAAGCTCCAGATTGCTGAGTAAGTAAAAGAGTAATTTACTATAGCAAAGAAGCTTTTCTGTCAGATGACTTAACGGCGCCAGTGGCGCAGCAGGCGGCTTTTCATACCGGTATCGAAGCGCCAGATATGGTCGAAGATGCGCAGAATGCCTGGTTTCCCATGTGCCGACATAGCCACAGCGTGAAAACGTTGCTGATTATGTCGCTGACGCGTTTTAATGGCCCCGATCACCTCTTCCGGCAGACGCTGGGCAATAAAATCGGAGACGATTACCGCATCGGCTTCCTGCCACAGCGCGCCTTCCATCCGGGTGACAACGGAAGAGAGGCAAGCTGCCAAATCGGTGCCGCCGCGAAAGCGCTGACTAAGAAAGCGAATCGCCTGTTCCAGCCCATCATCACCAGTCAGTTCATAGCCAATCACCTCATGAGCAAACAGCATGATGTAGCAGCGACGGCGATCGGCCAGCGCGACCTTCAGCAGTGCCAGACAAAACGCTTTGGCGCAGCGCTCATTGAAGCCCCCCATCGAACCAGAGGTATCGACACAGACGATAAAAGGCCCACGCGGCTGCTCTTCATGCTGCTGGTGGCTGGCCGGACGCATCGTCACCTTTTCATGCCAGGCATCGCCCTGCAGCTTATAGGTCAGTAGCCGTTTCTCTACCAGCCGCCGGTAAAATTCCAGCTCCAGTTCGCTGATGCTCAGCGCGGCTAACTCCGGCGGCAGCAGGCGCAGTACGTCATCGCTCTGGCGAATGCCGCTGACCTCTTCCGGCACCGCCGCAGGTTCCTGCACCAGGTGGTGAAAAGCCTCCATGGGGGTATCCTGCGATGGTACCGATTTTGCCTCGCGGCTGCGGCCCAGCTGCTGCGCCAGCTTCAGCAGCTCCGGTTGCTGCGCCAGAAAGTCGCCATATTGCAGCATCAGCTGATAGTCGCCAGGCTGCAGTGACGCTTTGCTCATGTCCCACAGCCGACCCGCGGCGGCTTCATCGTCGTCGCCGAGAATCGGTGCCAGCTGACCGCTCAGCGCCATGCGCTGCTGCAGTTCCGCCAGCAGGCGTTCGCGCTGCTGCTCCAGCAATTGCTGATTCAGCGTCAGGGTCTGTAAGGTCAGACTCAGCCGCCAGCGCTGTAAAAAAAGCTGGTGTTGCGCACTGCTGAGATGGTTGATATCGGTGTGCAGCAGCAGTCGGTTAGCTTCATCAAGAAAGGGGGATGGCAGGCTTTCAAGCGCCTGAAGCGTTGCATTCAGCTGGTGGCTGAATTCACGATCGCTAAGGAGTTGTACCCGCTGAAATAGCTGAAACTCTTCTGCCAGCGTGGCCGGAACCGGTGTGGCTTTGAGGTCAGCATTAATCTCCGCTCGCCAGCGTGGCACGTCACGCAGCAGTGCCTTTTTTAAGCCGGGAAATTTTTCAAAAAACAGCGCCAGCTGTGGGGACGCCAGCAGGGCAATAATCAGCTCTTCAATCAGTTCGGTTTCACCCACTGAGAGCAGCGTGCTGAGCGTCTCCAGTGAGATCATTTACGCGCCTGTTTCAGCTGTTCCGCCACATCCTGCAAGCTGGTTTCAACCCGTGCCAGCCAGTCATCACTGATAAACAGACAGCGCTGATGCTGGCTGAACAGATGGCGCTGAGACCGAAGTTCACTCTCCAGTGCATCCAGCGCGTCGGTGATCTCACCAGGCAGCGGCTCACTGTTGCTGACGCCCGACAGTGTCAGACGCGACGATTGCAGGCTGACATCACGGATAGCCAGGCAGTGCTGCGCATCCACCTGTAAATCCAGGCTCTGCGCAAAGCCAATCCCATTGAGTTTACCGCGAACTTCGTCCCCTTTTTGCAGCCACTGACTCAGTGCATCACGCGCAATCACCAGATGGGTCACCTGCATGTCATGCAGCATCAGCGGCTTTTGTAGCATCAGCGTCAGTTGATCATCGGTGAAGCTTTCCGGCAGATCGTAATGGGGTTTGCGGCTGAACATGCCGCTGTGTTTTTCCAGGGTTATCGCCTGAGCGATGCTCTGCTGTTGCTGCAGGACCATGCGACGCGCTTTTATCTGATGCAGTTTCAACAGCATCGGCTGCTGCTGAAAGGCATGCTGCGTCATCAGCTGATCGATTTCCCGCTCCAGCAACTGCATGGACGCGACGTCGTGCCAGAGACAGTCTTTCAGCAGGATCAGGTCTATTGGCGCGATGGCGCTGCGACCGCTGTAAAAGGCGCTGGCCTGCAGCAGATGAATGGCTTTCTTCCAGCGACGATCGGAAATATAGGGTGCGTCAGGCTGGCTCTCCAGCTGCTGACGCAGCTGATAAATCAGCTCAAACACCGCATCGGGCAGGCTGACCTGACTGATGCCGAGCTGCCACTGCGCATACTCTTCGTCACTGATACGCAGGGACTCCGCAACCGGATTGGTGTGCTCATCCTGCTGGTGGGTCAGCATGCTGCGAAAGTTCTGCTTCTCATGTACGTTATCCAGCCACAGGCGGATTAGCATCCGGTCATAGAGCGCTTCGAGGCCACTTTCCACTTCCGGCAGTTCATTAGAGGCGGTCACCAGCAGCCGCATCGGGATGGTTTCTTCGCTGTCGCCATTGCGGAAGCGGCGTTCGTTGATAGCGGTCAGCAGAGTATTCAGAATCGCCGGGCCGGCTTTCCAGATCTCATCCAGAAAAACAATTTCCGCGTCGGGCAGGTAACCTTTGGTGAGGCGCTGATAGCGTCCTTCATCCTTCAGCGCCTGGATGGATAACGGGCCAAACACCTCTTCCGGTGTGGAGAAACGGGTCATCAGATATTCAAAGGCACGGGCGTGCTGAAAGGCATATTTGAGGCGGCGGGCGATCAGGCTCTTGGCGATGCCGGGCGGTCCGAGCAGGAACACGCTTTCACCACTCAGCGCCGCCAGCAGACAAAGGCGAATGGCATGATGTCGCTCATACAATCCTTTTTCTAACGCATTGCTAAGGCGAGAAATTCTTTCTGCCAAAAGATGGGGTTGAGCCATAATCACTTCAATGTCCTTACGATCGTCGGGCCGCCGCGCTTAAGCAAGCGCCTTACTCTATAGATCATCATGCGTGAAAGCGTTGATAGCTGTCAGCTTTTTTGTTTCAGAAGTTTTGCCTGTATTAAAAGCAGTCCTAAATGAGGCTTTATCGCCTGAAACGACGCCGTTACCCGGACAGAGAGGCGAAGCGGGTATAGGAATTTTCGGCAATACGTGCATACTGTGCGCTTTTTGATGGCCTGAGCGAGGGGTTTTTGTGCCTCTTAGACTCCAACAAAAGATAACTCTATGAGCTCGGATAATAAGCAGTCACTTCGCGGATTAACGCTGGCCGCTATTGGTGTTGTTTACGGGGATATCGGCACCAGTCCGCTGTATACCTTGCGTGAATGTCTCTCCGGACAGTTTGGCTTCGGCGTTGAGCGGGAAGCGGTATTTGGCTTTCTGTCGCTGATTTTCTGGCTGCTGGTGCTGGTGGTATCACTGAAGTACATCAGTTATGTGATGCGCGCCGACAATGCCGGTGAAGGCGGTATACTGACATTGATGTCTCTGGCGGGCCGTCATACCGGTGCGCGTGCCACGGCAGTGCTGGTGATCATGGGCCTGATTGGCGGCAGCTTTTTCTATGGAGAGGTGGTGATCACGCCGGCCATTTCGGTGATGTCAGCCATTGAAGGCCTGGAGATTGCTGCGCCGTCGCTGGATCCCTTTATTGTGCCCATGTCGATTGCAGTGCTGACGCTGCTGTTTGCGATTCAGAAACATGGCACCGGCATGGTGGGAAAACTCTTTGCACCGGTGATGATGGTGTGGTTCCTGGTGCTGGCGATCCTTGGGTTCAGCAGCATTATGAAAAACCCGGAAGTGCTGCATGCGCTGAATCCCGCCTATGCGGTCGAGTTCTTCCTGCACTATAAATCTGTCTCGTTCTTCGCGCTTGGTGCAGTGGTGCTGGCGATTACCGGGGTTGAAGCACTTTATGCCGATATGGGGCACTTCGGTAAAGTGCCTATTCGACTGGCATGGTTCTCGGTAGTGCTGCCGTCGCTGGTGCTGAACTACTTTGGTCAGGGTGCGCTGTTACTCAGCGATCCCAAAGCGATTAAAAACCCCTTCTTTCTGCTGGCACCGGACTGGGCGCTGATCCCGATGCTGATTCTGGCGACGCTGGCCACGGTCATCGCCTCGCAGGCGGTTATCTCCGGCGTCTTCTCGCTGACACGTCAGGCGGTGCGACTGGGTTATCTGCCGGGGATGCGCATCATCCACACCTCTGAGCGCGAATCGGGCCAGATTTATATCCCGATGATCAACTGGGTGCTCTATTTCGCCGTGCTGATTGTGATTATCAGCTTTGAGCACTCAAGCAATCTGGCCGCAGCCTACGGTATTGCGGTGACCGGCACCATGGTGCTGACCGCGATCCTCTCCTGTACCGTCGCGATTAAAAACTGGCACTGGCATAAGCTGGCGGTCGGCGTCATCCTGGTGCTGATGCTCTGTATCGACGTGCCGCTGTTTACCGCCAATCTGGTGAAAATCTTCTCTGGTGGCTGGCTGCCGCTCAGTCTCGGCCTGGTCATGTTTATTATTATGACGACGTGGAAAAGCGAACGTTTCCGCCTGTTGCGCCGCCTGCATGAGCATGGTAATTCCCTGGAGGCGATGATCGTGTCCCTGGAGAAATCGCCGCCAGTTCGCGTACCAGGCACGGCGGTCTATATGTCGCGTGCGCTGAATGTGATTCCGTTTGCGATGCTGCATAACCTTAAACATAACAAAGTCTTGCATGAGCGAGTGGTGCTGCTGACATTGCGGACTGAAGATGCCCCTTACGTGCACAACGTGCGGCGCGTCACTATTGAGCAGTTGTCGCCCACCTTCTGGCGAGTGGTGGCCAGCTATGGCTGGCGCGAAACGCCAAACGTTGAGGAGATTTTCCACCGCTGCGGGCTGGAAGGGCTGAATTGCCGCATGATGGAGACCTCGTTCTTTATGTCGCATGAGTCGCTGATCATCGGCAAACGGCCATGGTATCTGCGTCTGCGTGGCAAACTCTTCCTGGCACTGCAGCGTAATGCGCTTCGTGCGCCAGACCAGTTTGAGATCCCGCCAAACCGCGTCATTGAGCTGGGCACCCAGGTCGAGATTTGATCCACAGCGCCCGCCTTACGGGGTGGGTGCTGACCAGCGCAGCGTGACGCACAACCCGCAGCCGGGTTGCTGGCTGAAGGTGATCTGCATCCCGTGCAACTGGGCGATATTGCGAACTATCGATAATCCCAGCCCGCTACCGCTCTTCTCCTGACCCGGCGGTCGCCAGAAACGCTCACCAAGCCGTTGCAAATCGGCTCCACTCAGACCCTCGCCGTTATCCTCCACCGACAGGCTATTCGCCTGCAATCGTACATCGACTTCGCTGCCCGCTGGCGTATAGCGAATGGCATTATCCAGCAGATTCCGTACCAGCAGTGACAGTAACAGCGGATGCCCCTGAATCTGTGGATCGGCGTCAGCGTGCAGTCGCAGCGTGACACCCGTTTTATCCGCCAGCGGCAGCTGTGCAGCCAGCGTCTCCTGCACCGTGCGTTTCAGAGCCACTGTTTCGAAGGCGCTTCGCGCATCATCAGCTTCAACGCGTGAGAGCGTCAGCAGCTGATCCACCAGCCGCGTTGCGCGGGCGATTCCGACATCCAGTTGCTGCAGCGCATGGGTTCGCATCACTTCATCATCTGCAGTCAGCTGAATGACCTCGCTTTGTACCTGCAGCGCGGCCAGTGGACTGCGCAGCTCATGAGCGGCATCAGAGGTAAAGCGCCGTTCACGCTGCATCATGGCGCTGATGCGGCTGAACAGACCATTGAGGGCGACCATCAGCGGTTGTACCTCTTTCGGCACGCGGTCTGCCTGCAGCGGCGTATCGTCATCGGGCGCGCGCTGCGCCAGTTGCTGCGCCAGCGTCTTCAGCGATCGCAGTTCAGACCAGACCAGACCGATCAGCAGCAGCAACATAAAGGGCAGCGCGATCAACCACGGCAACACGCTGGCTTTCATCAGGTCCCGCGTCATGTCGTCGCGGTATTCCGACTCCTGACCCACCACTACCCGAAACTGCTTATCGGGCGTAGTCAGCCAGACAAAACGCCAGCGATCGTCATCATTGGTGAGCTGTCCCTCATGAAATCCCTGATAGTCCGCCTCAAACGGCAGATAGCGACCATTATCGCCATCATTCATCACCTGCCTGCCGTCACGCGTGAAGACAGCAAAGGCCAGGGCATCGTCATCCTGATCGCCGCGATGGTGACGGAGCATCTCTTTGGTTTTGGGCAGCGTGGTCTTGTCCAGCGATGAGAAATCCAGCGTCAATAGACGCTTGGCCAGCAGCATCTGCTGAGTATCAAACAGCTCATCAAGGGTTTCACGGGTCTGATGCCAGGCACTCAGGCTGGCACTGGTCCAGCAGAGGCCAAGCAGCAGCACGAAACCGATACCCAGCCGCAGAAACAGGCTCATTGATCGCATTCAGTCGCTCCCAGGGTATAACCGACGCCGTGCAGCGTGCGGATAAACGCGCTGCCCAGCTTTTTACGCAGATGATGGATATGCACTTCTACCGCATTGCTCGAGACGTCGGCGTCCCAGCTGTAGAGCTTCTCCTCCAGCTGGTTGCGCGTCAGCACCCGGCCCGGGTTTCGCATAAACAGTTCCAGTAGCGCCAGTTCACGGCTTTTCAGCGCAATCGCCTCGCCATCGCGCATCACACTGTGGCTGCCGGGGATCAGCACCACGTTACCGTGACGGAGTTCGGGCTGCAGCTGGCCGTGACGACGACGAATCAGCGCCTGCAAGCGAGCGGCTACTTCGGTTAAGGCAAAGGGTTTACACAGATAGTCGTCGGCTCCCAGTTGCAGACCTTCGACCCGCTGATCCAGCGCATCGCGTGCAGTCAGTATCAGTACCGGCACATCTTTTCCCTGCTGTCGCCACTGCCGCAGAATATCGAGTCCATCACGCTCAGGCAGAGAGAGATCCAGGATCACCGCATCCCAGGGCGCGGCCTCCAGCGCGTTAAAGCCCGCCTCACCAGACGTAAACCAGTCAACACTGAAGCCCAGTTTACTCAGCCCCGCTTTGATACCGTCGCCAATTAAGCGGTCGTCTTCAATCAGTAAAATACGCATCACGTCTCCCTGTTCCGATAGCGCTTTATACGAAGCAACGTCCTCCCTGTACAGTTGATTTCGGCGAAAGTAGCTTATTTTTAACCCTTAAGAAGCTGTTAAGAACTCTATGTTCAACTGGGCTCATTCAAACCGAAAACACCACTAAAAAAGGGGTACACCATGAAAAAGCACACTGCAATTCTGGCCGTCGTTATGCTGGCTTCCGCCCCGGTTTTCGCTGCACAGCAGGGCGGATTTGTTGATCCCAGTGCGCCAGCCGCACAGACGCAGGCAGCACCCGGACAGGGCGGCTTCCAGACCGATCACACCAGTGTAGTGACCGTGAAGCAGGCTGAAGAGATGAAAGATGACAGTTGGATCACCGTGCGCGGCAAGCTGGAGAAACAGATCGGTAAGGAAGATTATCTGTTCCGCGATCAGACCGGCACCATGAAAGTCGAAATCGACCACAAGCACTGGAACGGCCAGACGATCTCACCCAAAGATAATGTAGAGCTGACAGGTGAACTGGATAAAGATTTCAACAGCATTGAGATGGACGTTAAGCAGGTTAAAAAACTGCCTTAATCTTTTTCTCCTGGCATCGTTTGACGGCCCTGCACTGAGCGGGGGCATCTGACCGCAATTGATTAGCTCAGGGCGCAGGGAACACGGTCAAAAGAGAGACGTGTCCCGCGCCATGGACAAAAGCGTCAGAAGCGTTTTTGAACAACCAAAGCGTTGGCCCGGCAACGGGCGCATCTTAGGAATGAGATGCGTCATGGCGTAGGTCGAGCGGTCATGGATGACCGTTTTTGTGTCTTTCCGAACTGACCGTGCTACCAGTACAAGCCCCGTCTCGCTGCTGACCGAAACAGACATGACCAACAGTATCGCGCTGCATTCGCGGCCATTTTTTCAATCTATTCCTCGCTTTAATACAAATTTCATCCCGCGTAAGCGAAACGTTTCGATAGCGATCACAGATTTCTTATTTCCCGGTTGAGTTGATGGCGGCTTTTCATACACTCCTGACAGCGAAACGTTTCGCTATGGAGTGAAAAGATGAAAAAAGGTCGCCTGTTAAACGCTGAACTCTCTCATGTGATTGCCCGCCTGGGACATACGGATACGCTGACGATTGCCGATGCAGGTTTGCCGATTCCGGCTGGACCGCAACGTATCGACTTAGCGCTTACGCCGGGTACGCCCGATTTTATGCAGGTGGTTAATGCTGTCGCACTGGAGATGCAAGTTGAGAGCGCCCTGATCGCGGAAGAGATAAAGCAGCATAATCCGCAACTTCATCGCTCGCTTGTCGCCGTGCTCGAAGCCTTGCAACAGCACCAGGGGAATATCATTACCATCAGCTACACCAGTCATGAACAATTTAAACAACAAACGCAGCGTAGTCAGGCGGTCATTCGCAGCGGAGAGTGCTCTCCGTTTGCTAATATCATCCTCAGCGCCGGTGTGACCTTCTGAGGCCTCTATGCAACCTTTATTGCAACTCGACGGCATTGAAAAATCCTTTCCAGGTGTGAAAGCACTCAAGGGGGCGTCGCTGAATGTCCGGGCAGGACGCGTGATGGCGCTGGTGGGCGAGAACGGCGCAGGCAAGTCCACGATGATGAAAGTGCTGACCGGAATCTATCAATATGATGCCGGTACGCTGCGCTGGCTTGGCAAAGAGACCCGTTTCAGTGGGCCGAAAACGTCTCAGGAAGCGGGTATTGGCATCATTCATCAGGAACTGAACCTGATCCCTCAATTAACCGTGGCGGAGAATATTTTTCTTGGTCGCGAATATGTCAGCCGTTTTGGCCGTATCCAGTGGCAGCGTATGTATGCCGAAGCGGATGCGCTGCTTAAACGACTTAATCTGCGCTTCAACAGCCACAAGCTGGTGGGGGATTTGTCGATTGGCGACCAGCAAATGGTCGAAATCGCCAAAGTTCTGAGCTTTAAGTCGCAGGTGATCATCATGGATGAGCCGACCGATGCGCTGACCGATACCGAAACGCTGTCGCTTTTCCGTGTGATCAACGAACTGAAAGCGCAGGGCTGCGGCATCGTCTATATCTCGCATCGCATGAAAGAGATCTTTGAGATCTGCGATGACGTCACGGTGTTTCGCGACGGGCAGTTTATTGCTGAACATCCGGTCAGCGAACTGACGGAAGAGAGCCTGATCGAGATGATGGTGGGACGCAAACTGGAAGATCAATATCCGCATCTTGATCAGGCGCCTGGCAACGTGCGGCTGAAAGTTGAGAACGTCAGCGGACCGGGTGTGGATAACGTCAGCTTCACTCTGCGCAAAGGTGAAATCCTTGGCGTTTCCGGCTTAATGGGCGCGGGCCGTACCGAACTGATGAAGGTGCTTTACGGCGCATTGCCGCGTCGCGAAGGCACCTTGTGGCTCAATGACCGGGAAGTGGTAACGCGTTCACCGCAGGATGGCCTGGCTAACGGCATCGTCTATATCTCCGAAGATCGTAAGCGCGATGGCCTGGTGTTGGGCATGTCTGTGAAAGAGAACATGTCACTGACAGCGTTACGCTATTTCAGTCATGGCAGCGGCACGCTGAAACACGCGGCAGAGCAGCTGGCGGTAGGCGATTTTATCCGGTTGTTCAACGTTAAAACGCCTTCAATGGAGCAGCCAATTGGACTGCTTTCAGGCGGAAACCAGCAGAAAGTGGCGATTGCCCGCGGTCTGATGACCCGGCCCAATGTGCTGATTCTGGACGAGCCAACGCGCGGTGTGGATGTCGGCGCGAAGAAAGAGATCTATCAGCTGATTAACCAGTTTAAGGCCGAAGGGCTGAGCATCATCCTGGTCTCCTCGGAAATGCCGGAAGTGCTGGGCATGAGTGACCGGATTCTGGTGATGCATGAAGGCCGTATCAGCGGCGAATTTACCCGAGAAGAAGCCACTCAGGAGAGCCTGATGGCTGCCGCCGTAGGCAAGCAACACAGCGAGGATTTAGTGGTATGACAACCCAAACTTTACCGGCCAGCCGTCGCTGGTTTAGCAAAAGCTGGCTACTGGAACAGAAGTCGCTGATTGCGCTGATGGTACTGATCGCCGTAGTGGCCAGCCAAAGCCCAAACTTCTTTACCGTGGCGAACCTGTTCAACATTCTGCAGCAGACCTCGGTTAATGCCATTATGGCGGTCGGGATGACACTGGTGATCCTGACTTCGGGTATCGATCTCTCTGTGGGATCGCTGCTGGCTCTGACTGGCGCGGTAGGTGCATCGCTGGTGGGCATGGAGGTGAATGCTCTGGTCGCGGTGGCGGCTTCGCTGGCGCTGGGAGCGGCAATCGGTGCCCTGACCGGCACCATTGTGGCTCGCGGCAAGGTGCAGGCGTTTATTGCTACGCTGGTCATGATGCTACTGCTGCGTGGTGTCACCATGGTCTATACCGACGGCAGCCCGGTTAACACTGGCTTCAATGCTAATGCCGATCTGCTGGGCTGGTTTGGTATCGGTCGCCCGCTGGGTATTCCTGCGCCGGTATGGCTGATGGCGCTGGTCTTTGTTGCCGCCTGGTACATGCTGCAGCACACCCGCCTGGGTCGCTATATCTATGCGCTTGGCGGTAATGAAGCGGCAACGCGTCTCTCTGGCATCAATGTGAATCGCGTCAAAATCATCGTCTATTCACTGAGTGGCATGCTGGCTGCACTGGCAGGCACCATTGAAGTGGCGCGCCTCTCCTCAGCACAGCCGACAGCGGGCACCGGTTATGAGCTGGATGCGATTGCCGCGGTAGTACTAGGTGGAACCAGTCTGGCGGGCGGTAAAGGCCGTATTTTCGGCACGCTGATTGGCGCGCTGATCCTCGGCTTCCTGAATAACGGCCTGAACCTGATGGGCGTCTCTTCGTACTACCAGATGATCGTTAAAGCGGTAGTAATCCTGCTGGCGGTGCTGGTAGATAATAAAAGCAGTAAATAACTCTGACCTTACACAGGATGACATGATGAAAAAGTTAACCGCACTGGCCATTATCCTTGGCGCAACACTCAGTACCAGCGCCATGGCAAAAGATACCATCGCGCTGGTGGTTTCAACCCTGAACAACCCTTTCTTTGTTTCGCTGAAAGAAGGTGCACAGAAGGAAGCGGATAAGCTGGGCTACAACCTGGTGGTGCTGGATTCACAGAACAATCCGGCCAAAGAGCTGGCGAACGTGCAGGATCTGACGGTTCGCGGTACCAAACTGCTGCTGATCAACCCAACCGATTCTGATGCAGTGGGCAATGCCGTGAAGATGGCTAACCAGGCGAACATCCCGGTTATCACGCTGGATCGCGTCGCGGCACAGGGCACCGTTGTCAGCCATGTCGCTTCCGATAACCGTTTCGGCGGTAAAATGGCCGGTGACTTCATCGCCAAAAAAGTGGGCGAAAACGCCAAAATTATTGAACTGCAGGGTATTGCCGGGACGTCTGCCGCCCGTGAACGTGGTGAAGGCTTCAAACAGGCTGCTGATGCGCATAAATTCCAGATCCTGGCCAGCCAGCCTGCCGACTTTGACCGTACCAAAGGTCTGAACGTCATGCAGAATTTGCTGCAGGCCCATCCTGACGTTCAGGCTGTATTCGCTCAGAACGACGAAATGGCGTTGGGTGCACTGCGCGCGCTGCAGACTGCCGGAAAAACCGGTGTGATCGTTGTTGGTTTTGACGGCACTGCTGATGGCGTTAAAGCCGTAGAAGGTGGCAAACTGTCCGCGACCGTGGCACAGATGCCAGACAAAATTGGCATGATCGGCGTCGATACCGCTGATAAAGTGCTGAAGGGTGAAAAAGTGAAGGCGATTAACCCAGTCGACCTGAAACTGGTCGCTCAATAACTCAAAGAAAAGCAGGGCACTGCGCCACCCTCCCGGTGGCGCACTTATTCCGGAACTCCCCTAATGAGCAAAAACGCAAAACTGGCCGTTCTTGGCAGCATTAACGCTGACCACATCCTTAATCTGGCGCACTTCCCTCGTCCCGGTGAAACGGTGATCGGGCAGAATTATCAGATTGCGTTTGGCGGTAAAGGTGCGAATCAGGCTGTAGCCGCCGGTCGTGCTGGTGCCGATATCGCATTTATCGCCTGTGTGGGCGCTGACGACATTGGCGAACGTATTCGTCAGCAGCTGGCCCAGGACAATATTGATACCACGCCGGTCGAGGTGGTCGAGGGCGAGTCGACAGGTGTGGCGATGATCTTTGTCAACGGTGACGGTGAGAACAATATTGGCATTTACTCCGGTGCAAACGCGGCGTTAACGCCCGCTTGTGTAACGCGTCATCAGCAGGTTATTGCCGATGCCGATGCACTATTAATGCAGCTGGAATCGCCGCTGGATAGCGTACTGGCCGCCGCGATGCTTGCCCGACAGCATCAGACGCAGGTTATTCTCAATCCGGCACCTGCCACCCGTCTTTCAGATGAACTGCTGGCATTGATCGACATTATTACCCCGAATGAGACCGAAGCAGAGAGTCTGACCGGCATTGCAGTCAACAACGATGAAGATGCTGCTCGCGCTGCGGCAGCGCTACATGCGAAAGGCATTGGCACGGTACTGATCACTTTGGGTCGCCGCGGGGTCTGGCTGAGCGAGCAAGGTGAAGGTCAGCGTATTGCTGGCTTTAGTGTTAAAGCTATCGACACCATCGCGGCGGGCGACACCTTCAACGGTGCCTTTATTACCGCGCGACTGGCGCATAAAGCAATGTATGAGGCGGTGCGATTTGCCCATGCCGCCGCCGCTATCGCCGTTACCCGATCGGGTGCGCAGCCCTCCGTGCCGTGGCGCGCGGAGATCGATGAATTTTTGCAACAGCAGGGCTAAGCGCTTGAGCACCATGAAAGATGTCGCTCGCCTGGCGGGTGTTTCTACCTCCACTGTTTCGCACGTTATCAATAACAACCGCTTTGTTAGCAAAGGCGTGCGGGAAAAAGTTGAGCAGGCCATCCGCCATCTGAACTATGCCCCTTCTGCGCTGGCTCGCAGTCTGAAAATCAATCAGACGCACACAATCGGTATGCTGCTGACCACCAGTAGTAACCCGTTTTATGCCGAAGTGGTACGTGGGGTAGAGGAGAGCTGCTATCAGCGTGGCTACAGTCTGGTTCTCTGTAACACGGCAGGTAATGAGGAGCGGATGAACCGTAGCCTGGAAACGCTGATGCAGAAGCGCGTCGATGGTTTATTGATCATGTGTACCGAAAGTCACCTGCCTTCGGCAGACATTCTGAATCGCTATCCCTCTATACCTGCAGTCATGATGGACTGGGCGCCGTTTGAAGGCCGTGGTGACATTATTCAGGATAATGCGCTGTTGGGTGGAGAGCTGGCTACTCAGCATCTTATCGACAGCGGTTATACTCGTATCGCCTGTATCGCCGGTCCACAGGATAAAACCCCGGCGCGCATGCGCCTGGAAGGTTATCGCAACGCCATGACAAAGAACGGCCTGGAGATTTTGCCCGGCTATGTGGTGAATGGTGACTTTGAATTTCAGGGGGGCTACAACGGGATGGTCGAACTGCTGGCGCTGGATACGCCACCGGAAGCGGTATTCACCAGCAACGATGCCATGGCGGTCGGCGTTTATCACGCACTCTATCAGGCTGGCATGCAGGTTCCGCAGCAGATGGCGGTAATGGGATATGACGATATTGAACTGGCGCGCTATCTCACTCCGCCACTGAGTACCATCCATCAGCCTAAAGATGCGCTGGGTGAACTGGCGATAGACACTTTACTCCATCGTTTCAGCGATCCTGACGCCAGCCAGCAAACGCTGGTGCTGACGCCGGAACTGGTGGTACGTGGATCAGTTTAGCGCTTTCTCTTCTTGTCACGATTACTGATCAGATTACGTCCATCCCCGTTTTTCAGCAGCATAAAGGTGAGCGCTGAAAGCACAGTCACCACCCCCATGGTCAGAAACGTGGCGTGGAACTGCGAAATGGTGCTGGTTTCAAACTCCTGATAGAAGCGCAGTACCGCAGCGCTGACGGCCACACCAAAACTGATCGCTAACTGTTGTGTCACTGCCAGCACGCTGTTACCGCCGCTGGCATTATCATCATTCAGATCGGCCAGAGTAATCGTGTTCATGGCGGTAAACTGCGTAGACATGGCCATGCCGAGAATAAACAGCGGAAGTAACAGTACGACGATGCTTTCAGCGGGTGACTGCAAAGAGAAGCTCGCAATCAGGATGCCAATAATGACAGTAATGCCGACCAGCAGGCGGCGGTAACCCAGCCAGCGCAACAACTGTGTCACTGTCGACTTCGCCAGTATCGAACCCATGGCGATGGGCGCCATCATGCAGCCTGCGATAATTGCTGAATAGCCAAAACCAACCTGCAACATGAGAGGCATCAAAAAGGGCACACATCCGGTGCCGAGACGTGACGCAATATTGCCGCCGATGCCAACTGCGAAAGTCCGGGTTTTAAACATCGGCAGACTGATCAGCGGTGAAGGGTGATTTCTGGCATGCACTATATAGAGAAGTAATAGCACGATCCCGCTGAGTAATATCCCGCCAGCCAGCCAGGCAGAAACAATTCGCTCACCGAACAGCTCAATTCCAATCGAGATCATCACCAGTCCAGCCCCGAATAATAAGAAGCCGAAAAAGTCGAAACGGCGCTTGGGTGTGGTGAAGTCCGGCATATATTTGCGTGCATAAACAATACCGAGAATGCCTATCGGGATATTAATCAGGAAGATCCAGTGCCAGGTAGCGTAGGTCACCAATACCCCGCCGAGCATCGGGCCCAGTATCGGGCCAACTAATCCCGGCATGGTGACAAAGTTGAGTACCGGAAGCAGTTCACTACGCGGGTAGGCGCGTAACAGCGCCAGTCGCGCAACCGGCATCATCATTGCACCACCAACGCCCTGTACGATGCGCGACATGACCAGCACCGAAAGCGTAGGTGAAAGTGCACAAGCCAGTGAGCCGAGGGTAAAAAGCGAAACCGCAATGATAAAGACCTTGCGCGTGCCAAAGCGATCGGCCAGCCAGCCGCTGACGGGAATCAGCATAGCGACAGTCAGGGTGTAACTGATGACGGCGGATTGCATGGCTAAAGGAGAACGGTCGAGGCTGGTGGCGATAGCGGGTAGTGCAGTATTCAGTATGGTGGCGTCAAGTGACTGCATGAAAAAGGCCATAGCAGCTATCCATGGCAAACCAGCCATGCTGCGCGCGGATTTTATCATTGAGTGTCCTTCCTGGGGTTATCCTGCGAGAAGAAGCAAAATAATAGCACCAGCAATCAGCAACGGCAGGTCTCTTTGCAACGTTTCATCGCCGTTTTTGTGCGTTATTCCGTCATTAAATGTCTCTTTTTAAGCCATTCGTTTAAAAAAGATGCGCTCAGTAAATTAATTCAAAGAAACACTTGTCAGCCTCCGAGAACGCCCTATAATGCGCCTCCATCGACACGGCACACCGGCAACGGGAAACGGGTTGAGAGGCGCAGGAGACTGGGCCGCCGGAGAAAAACTTCTGAAATAGAGGTTGACTCTGCAGGAGGAACGCGTAATATACGCCACCTCGCGACAGGACGCTAACGCACTGTTCGCGCTGC
>NZ_JBBCMO010000009.1:0-245593 GCF_037152305.1 Pantoea sp. AS142
GCGTATATTACGCGTTCCTCCTGCAGAGTCAACCTCTATTTCAGAAGTTTTTCTCCGGCGGCCCAGTCTCCTGCGCCTCTCAACCCGTTTCCCGTTGCCGGTGTGCCGTGTTGATGGAGGCGCATTATAGGGAACGGCTCAGATAGCGCAAGTGCAAATTGAGAGTTTTTTTCTGTTCGTCTGAATTTTGCACAAAAGGGCCGTTTTACCCCTTTTTAATGCGTCCTGGCAGTTCTGCAAGGCTATTAATCACCCAATCTGCTGTAGCTTCGCCTTCAGCCGTGACCGGTTTGCCACTGCGTACCAGCACTTTTGTGCCGACACCGGCAGCCTGCCCTGCCAGCATATCTTCGAGTTTATCCCCCACCATATAAGAAGCGGCCATATCAATATGCAGCTCTTCCTGGGCCGTCAACAGCATGCCAGGCTGAGGCTTACGGCAGTCACATGTCTGACGGAATTCGTCTACTGTTGCTTCGGGATGGTGAGGACAGAAATAGATGCCATCAAGATCAACATCGCGGTCGGCCAGCGACCAGTCCATCCATTCTGTCAGCCGCATAAAGGTATCTTCGGTAAACATACCGCGCGCGATGCCGGACTGATTGGTCACGACCACCAGCGCAAATCCCATTGTCTTCAGTTGTTGCAGCGCTTCAATCGTGCCATCAATAAATTGGAAGTCATCGATCTCATGGACATATCCATTGTCGACATTAAGGGTGCCATCACGATCAAGAAAAATAGCGGGGACTTTATTCGCCACGTAGAAACTCCTGCTGTAAAAATTGCCGATCAGTATCGCATGATTGCTATAAAAGGGAGAATGTCAGATTGAAGCACTTCCATTGATTTAGACGTCTGGATGCCTTAACATCCATCCAGCTTATATACCGAATAAAAATGACGGGTCTTCCCACACCACGGACAACGCAACACGATAATTAATAACATAATGATTAAATTAGAAAATATCACCAAGGTGTTTCAGCAAGGCGCGCGGTCTATTCCGGCATTGACGGATGTCAGCCTGCACGTACCTGCCGGACAGATTTATGGCGTTATTGGCGCTTCCGGTGCCGGTAAAAGTACATTGATTCGTTGCGTGAACCTGCTGGAGCGCCCTACCTCAGGCCGTGTGCTGGTCGACGGGGCTGATTTAACTGCACTTAACGAACGTCAGTTAACCCAGGCGCGCCGACAGATCGGCATGATTTTCCAGCACTTTAACCTGATGAACTCCCGTACCGTCGCGGGCAACGTTTCTCTCCCACTGGAACTGGGGAATCTCTCACGCGCTCAGATCAACGCTCGCGTCACAGAGCTGCTGGAACTGGTGGGATTGTCCGATAAACATGATGCCTGGCCTGCTAATCTCTCGGGCGGACAGAAGCAGCGCGTCGCGATTGCCCGGGCCTTGGCCAGCAATCCTAAAGTTCTGCTGTGTGATGAAGCCACCAGCGCACTGGATCCTGCGACTACGCGCTCCATTCTGGAATTACTGAAAGACATCAATCGCCGGCTTGGACTGACGATTCTGCTGATCACTCATGAAATGGATGTAGTGAAACGCATCTGCGATCAGGTTGCGGTCATCAGTCATGGTGAGTTGATTGAGAAAGATAGCGTCAGTGAGGTTTTCTCGCATCCTAAGACGCCGCTAGCACAGCAGTTTATTCAGTCGACTCTGCATCTGGATATCCCGGATGATTACCAGCAGCGTCTTTCTGCCACCGCAGCTGAAGGCACCGTGCCCTTACTGCGAATGGAATTCACCGGTAAATCGGTTGATGCACCTCTGCTTTCTGAAGCGGCTCGGCGTTACAACGTGAATAACAACATTATCAGTGCCCAGATGGATTACGCCGGTGGCGTGAAGTTCGGCATTATGCTGGCCGAAATGCACGGCACAGAAAGCGATACCCGCGAGGCGATAGCCTGGCTGAAGGAGAATCATGTGAAAGTAGAGGTGTTAGGTTATGTCTGAAGCGATGATGTGGTTGCTGGGACGGGGCGTGTGGGAAACGCTGATGATGACCTTCGTCTCGGGCTTTTTCGGTTTTGTACTGGGCCTGCCGGTTGGCGTTTTACTTTATGTCACCCGTCCGGGGCAGATTCTGCAGAATCAGGGGTTATACCGCGTGCTCTCCGCGCTGGTGAATATCTTCCGCTCCATTCCGTTCATCATTTTACTGGTCTGGATGATTCCCTTTACCCGCGTCATCGTCGGCACCTCCATCGGATTACAGGCGGCCATCGTACCGCTGACCGTAGGCGCTGCGCCGTTTATCGCACGTATGGTTGAAAATGCCTTGCTGGAACTCCCTACCGGCCTCATCGAAGCGTCACGTGCTATGGGCGCAACGCCAATGCAGATCGTCCGTAAGGTTCTGCTGCCGGAAGCGATGCCTGGCCTGGTGAATGCAGCCACCATTACCCTGATTACCCTGGTCGGTTACTCCGCCATGGGTGGCGCAGTGGGTGCCGGTGGTCTGGGTCAGATCGGTTATCAGTATGGTTATATCGGATACAACGCCACTGTGATGAATACGGTATTGGTGTTGTTAGTGGTTTTGGTGTATCTCATTCAATTCTGTGGCGACCGCATCGTGCGTGCGGTGTCCCATAAATAAGCCAGCAATATCACATTATTAAGAAGGAAAGGATATGTCTTTCAGATTCAAGAAAATTGCCGCTGTGGGTGCACTGATTGGCGCGATTGCGCTGGCAGGATGCGATCAAAAAGAGAAAGATCCTAACCACATCAAAGTGGGCGTGATTGTCGGTGCTGAGCAGCAGGTTGCTGAAGCAGCGCAGAAAGTTGCCAAAGAGAAATATGGTCTGGACGTTGAGCTGGTGACCTTCAACGATTACGTACTGCCGAATGAAGCACTGAGCAAAGGCGACATCGACGTCAACGCCTTCCAGCACAAGCCTTATCTGGATCAGCAGATCAAAGATCGTGGCTACAAGCTGGTTTCAGTGGGTAACTCCTTCGTTTACCCAATCGCGGGTTATTCGAAAAAGATCAAATCACTGGATGAGCTGCAGGATGGCGCGCAGGTTGCCATTCCAAACGACCCGACCAACCTGGGCCGTACATTACTGCTGCTGCAGAAAGTCGGTCTGATTAAACTGAAAGATGGCGTGGGATTACTGCCAACCTCGCTGGATATCACTGAGAACCCTAAGCATCTGAAAATTGTTGAGCTGGAAGCGCCACAGCTGCCGCGCTCACTGGACGATCAGCAGATTGCGCTGGCGGTGATCAACACCACCTACGCCAGCCAGATTGGCCTGACACCAGCCAAAGATGGCATCTTTGTCGAAGATAAAGATTCACCTTACGTCAACCTGATTGTTGCCCGTGAAGATAATAAAGATGCGGAAAACGTGAAGAAGTTCGTTCAGGCTTACCAGTCTGACGAAGTGAACGAAGCCGCTAACAAGGTCTTTAACGGCGGCGCAGTTAAAGGCTGGTAATTAAGCCGTTCATCTCCTTAAGGGCGGCGCTATGCCGCCCTTTCTATTATTGGGTGCCCTGCCCGACTTGTTATTTATTCCTGTCCTTGTTTCAATAACGCCACTTTTTGAAATCTGAGGATGTTGCCATGCGTTTTTTACCGCTCTGCTTGTTAGCATTGATGCTGACAGGGTGTGTTCATGAGTATCGCCCGATAAGCAGCGCACCGTCCCGGCCGCAGCAATCCAGTGAACCGACCCACAAACCTGCGGCACGCTCGGCTCCAGTCAAGCTCTATAACGATGCAGCTGATCTGGTCAGCAAACCCTTCCGCGATCTGGGTGAAGTCTCCGCTGAAGATTGCCAGATCAGCAATCAGAACTCGCCAGCTAACATCGCCACCGCACGTAAACGTCTGCAGATCAGAGCGTCACAGATGAAAGCCAATGCTGTGCTGCTGCATCAGTGTGAAATCGTAACCGGCACGCCAGGCTGCTATCGTCAGGCCGTGTGTCAGGGTTCAGCACTGAAAGTCAGCAATCAATGAGTGAATTCGCTTTTGCGCAAATTGGCGTCATCCGTTCGCCGTGGAAGGAGAAGTTTGCCGTACCACGTCAGCCAGGGCTGGTGCAGGATGGCGGCGGTGAACTACACCTGCAGCCACCTTACAATCAGCCGGACGCGGTGCGTGGACTGGAAGCGTTCAGCCACCTCTGGCTGCTGTTTGTTTTTCATCAGACGATGGCGAGCGGCTGGCGTCCCACGGTTCGCCCTCCCCGATTGGGCGGCAATGCGCGCATGGGTGTATTCGCTACACGTTCCACGTTCCGTCCCAATCCCATTGGCATGTCGCTGGTTGAGCTAAAAGGTATCAGGATTGAAAAACAGCAGGTGATCCTGCAGTTTGGCAGTTTGGATTTGGTCGATGGGACCCCGGTGGTGGATATCAAACCTTATCTGCCCTTTGCCGAAGCGCTACCCCATGCCCAGGCAGGTTTTGCCCAGACGGCCCCTGCGGCGGATATGCCTGTTCGCTTCTCGGCTCAGGCACAACAGCAACTGCACCAACAGTCGCGCTACCCCCATCTGGCACGCTTCATCAGTGAAGTGCTGGCACAGGACCCCCGTCCCGCTTATCGTCAGGGCGAAACGCAGATGCGGGAATATGCGGCCTGGCTGATGGATTTTAATGTACGCTGGCGCATTGACGATGCCGGTACTGAAGTGATCGCTATCGACCCGCGTTAAAACCCGCTTTTGAGCCGGTGATCTCACTGGTACACTAGCCGCCAGCAAAATTCTGTCTGTGACTTTCCGATCAACTGGAACCGTAATCAATGCGTACTACTCAATATCTGCTCTCTACTCAGAAAGAGACGCCTTCCGACGCTGAAGTGATCAGCCATCAGCTGATGCTGCGCGCCGGTATGATCCGCAAACTGGCTTCTGGCTTGTACACCTGGTTACCGACCGGGGTTCGCGTGCTGAAAAAAGTCGAAAACATCGTGCGCGAAGAGATGAACAACGCGGGCGCGGTTGAGATTTTAATGCCGGTTGTGCAGCCCGCCGACCTGTGGCAAGAGAGCGGTCGCTGGGAGGAGTATGGACCAGAACTGTTACGTATTGCCGATCGCCACGAGCGTCCGTTCGTGCTGGGTCCGACGCATGAAGAGGTGGTCACTGACCTGATCCGCAATGAGCTGAGCTCTTATAAGCAACTGCCGCTCAACCTTTATCAGATCCAGACCAAATTCCGTGATGAAGTCCGTCCGCGCTTTGGCGTGATGCGTTCACGTGAATTCATCATGAAAGATGCTTACTCGTTCCACGTTTCGCAGGAGTCACTGCAGGAAACGTATGACGCGATGTACCGCGCCTATAGCCAGATCTTCAGCCGTATGGGCCTGGATTTCCGCGCCGTGCAGGCCGACACCGGCTCGATTGGCGGCAGTGCATCCCATGAGTTTCAGGTGCTGGCGCAGAGTGGTGAAGATGATGTGATTTTCTCTACCGATTCTGATTACGCGGCCAATATTGAGCTGGCCGAAGCTGTTGCACCTGCCGGTGAACGCGCAGCGCCGTCGCAGGAGATGCAGCTGGTCGAAACGCCAGACGCAAAAACCATCGCGGAGCTGGTTGAGCAATTCAATGTGCCTGTTGAAAAAACAGTGAAGACGCTGATTGTTAAAGGTGCTGAAGAGAGCGGTCATGCGCTGGTTGCCCTGCTGGTACGCGGCGATCATCAGCTTAATGAAATCAAAGCGGAGAAGTCGGCCGTCGTTGCTTCACCACTGGTGTTCGCGACTGAAGAAGAGATTCGTGCCGCTGTGGGTGCCGGACCGGGTTCTATCGGGCCAGTGGGTCTGCAGATACCAGTCATTGCCGACCGAACCGTGGCGAAGATGAGTGACTTCAGCGCCGGTGCCAATGTTGATGGTAAGCACTACTTCGGTATTAACTGGGAGCGCGATCTGCCGCTGGCCAGCGTAGCGGATATCCGCAACGTGGTCGAAGGCGATATAAGCCCGGATGGTAAAGGCACACTGCAAATTAAGCGCGGCATCGAAGTCGGGCATATTTTCCAGCTCGGCACCAAGTATTCTGACGCGCTGAAAGCGTCGGTTCAGGGCGAAGATGGCCGTAATCAGGTGATGAGCATGGGCTGCTATGGCATCGGCATCACCCGCGTTGTCGCCGCAGCGATTGAACAGAACCATGACGATCGCGGCATCATCTGGCCAGCCGCACTGGCACCTTTCGAGGTCGCGATTCTGCCAATGAATATGCAGAAATCGTTCCGGGTTAAAGAGCTGGCGGAAGAGCTTTATGCCACACTGCGTGCCAAAGGCGTTGAGGTTATCCTGGATGACCGTAAAGAGCGTCCAGGCGTGATGTTCGCGGATATGGAACTGATCGGTGTGCCACACACCATCGTCATCGGCGACCGCAATCTCGACAATCAGGAGATTGAATATAAATCGCGCCGTGCCGGTGAGAAGCAGATGATTAAGCAGGATGAAATTGTTGAATTCCTGCTGAAGGCTCTGAAGAAGTAAGTTCTTAGCGTTAATCAAAGCGGGCTGAATCTGGCCGCAACGGATGAGCTCAACGCGAAGGGAACCGGGTCAGAAGAGGAAAGCGTCCCGCGCCAGGGGAGGTGCGGGCCGAGCGGCCATGGATGGCTTTAGCGACTTTCCGATCTGACCCCATTCCCTGAGCAGGCTCGATCTCTTCGCCGCTCGCCCCTGACATTGTAAGTACTCAAACGCCCCGCCTGCGGGGCGTTTTTTATTGCACCTTGCCGCGCATCGATTTAGTTGAACTGCGGCGGGCCTTTCCTTCCAGACGGCGCTCTTTTGAAGCGCGGGTCGGCCGCGTGGCGCGCCGGGCTTTTTCAACGGTACTCAGTTCCTGGATCAGATTAACCAGACGTTGCAGTGCCGCTTCGCGATTCATCTCCTGACTGCGATACTCCTGCGCCTTGATCACCACGACGCCATCACCGGTAATCAGATGATGGCTGGCGGTCAGCAGCCGCTCTTTATAAAACGCGGGAAGCGAAGAGGCGGCAATATCGAAGCGCAGATGAATGGCAGTACTGGCTTTGTTGACGTGTTGTCCGCCTGCGCCCTGGGCGCGAATCGCCGTCAGTTCAATCTCACTTTCCGGAATCTCAACCGAACGGGATAGCATAATCATCAACTCGCTCCCCACACCTTAACCACGTTGACCTCCGATAACCTGTTCATAAAATTAACCTTTTGTGCTCTTATTCTTTCCGCCTCAGACAGCGGAATCTGTCACTTTAGCAGTGTTTAGCGCACTGTTCCTGCTTTACACAGGCTGATTTCCACTAAATGGCTATGATATAGTCGCCAGTTAACCAGAGTATTTACGCTCTGCCGAGGAGGGCCACGTGCAAAATTATTGTGAGTTAGTTCGCCGGAAATATGCCGAAATCGGCAGCGGGGATTTAGGTTACATACCGGATGCGGTTGGCTGCGCATTGAAGGCACTTAATGATATTGCCGCAGATACTGAGCTAAACTCTTCTGTCAGGGAACAGGCGGCCTACGCCGCTGCTAACTTATTGGTGAGCGACTATGTTGATAAATAAAGCGTACCAACCTATCAATTGCGATGATTACGATAATCTGGAACTCGCCTGCCAGAACAACTGGATGCTGTCGCTGGAAATGAAAGATGGCGAACAGCTTAAGGCAAAGGCCAAAGAGATCTTTTCACGTAAGAATGTGGAATATCTGGCCATCGATCTTTCTGGTGAACATCGCGAATTACGTCTCGACCATATCGCCAGCTTCACCCATCCCGAGCTGGGCACGGTAGTTGTCAGCGCAGAGTAATCCACGCATTTCGGGCGGGATATTCCCGCCCCTGTCAAACGTCAGGGCTGCAACGAACCGTAGTACGCCGCCAAATCCGCCATATCGCTATCACTCAATCCCGCCACAAACGCCTTCATGACCTCAGCCTGACCGCCACTGCGTTCGCCCTTTTTATAGGCCTGCAGGGCATGTTCCAGATAAGGGGCATGTTGCCCGGCCAGATTGGGGTAGAGCGGCACCGTCGCTTTTCCTTCTGCGCCATGACAGGCCATACAATTGCCTGCTTTCTGGGCACCGCGCTGCACATCACCCACAGCCCAGGCCGGTAATACAACCGCCACTAAACAGGCGATAAGCCACTGCTTCATTGTTGTTCTCCTGCGCTGGATGCCTCATCCCAGACTATCTGCCAGCCCTGCTGATCGGTAGCCGCACCATCACGGGTGACAACGAGATTCGGAACACAGATCAGCGTCTGGTTATAAAAAATTAACGGCAGCCGTTCACGCTGCCACGGCGGTATCTGTAACTCCTGCCACAGCTTTTTCATTTCCCTTCCGCCATTACGGCCTACCAGATGGACGTGTCCCTGCGCATGGAAGCGTACGCTGACCTGCTCATCGGGCTCAGGATAGCGCAACAGGCTCTGCGACGGGCTGGCACGCAGCGTGCCGATGTGCTGCGGTAATGTCAGCGGTTGGCCGAGATCGCGCCATGCCAGCGTTATACCGCGCAGTGAACTGAGCAACGGCAGCCAGTAGAGCTGCTGACGGTAACGACGGAGTTCAGCCTGACCGAATTGCAGCCGGGGCTGTGCATCCTCCCGGCTCGCCATCACTTCATCGCGAATGCGGTTCAGCGCTTCACGGGACGGCATCACACCGCCCTGCCCGGCAATCCAGCGGCGCAATAACGCATTAGCACGCAACTCACTCATGGCCATCAAGGGCGGAAAGTGCAGGCTGCCGTCAGGCTGGATCAGCTCAGCCAGTTGCCCGGCGAGCAGTTCATCAAGCAACTGCTCCTGCTCACTGCACAACGCCGCGCTTCGGGCTGTTGCCTGAGTAAAATGGGGCCACCGCTGACAAAGCTCAGGCAGCAGCCGCTGACGGAGGAAGTTGCGGTCATAGCGAACGTCCTGATTGCTCTCATCTTCAATCCATACCAGCTGGTGTGCGTCGGCATAGGCCTCAAGCGACTGTCGCGACTGATTAAGCAGAGGACGCAGCAGCGGATTGGATCCCAGCATACGCGATGAAGGCATCGCAGCCAGCCCGGCTGGACCACTGCCGCGCTTGAGCGCCAGCAGAAATGTTTCACACTGATCGTCGAGGTGCTGCGCGGTAAGTAGCACTTCCCCCGGCTGCAATGCCGCACCCAGCACCTGATAACGGGCATCGCGGGCCGCCGCTTCAATCCCCTTTTCCCTGCCATCCACGATAACGCGCAGCACTTCAAATGGCAGCTGCCACTGCTCACATATCGTCTGGCAATGTATTGCCCAACGTTCGGCATTAGGGCTTAGCCCATGGTGAACATGCAACGCCCTCAGGCGCGACTGAGGATGCTGCTGCTGCCAGCCGCGAAGCTGATGCAGCAGTACCGTTGAATCGAGTCCGCCGCTGAACGCAACCACCAGCGCGGCATCGGGTTGCAACAGGGCATAAAAAGCGGGCAAAGGCATGGCAGAATCCAGAAAATCGGGCCACTAAATGTTGCCCGCTAAGCGCGCTATTTTACGCCTGATAAAGCTCCAGCGGCAAACCATCCGGATCGGCAAAGAAAGTACAGTATTTTCCAGTCAGTGCATCGATGCGAATGGGTTCGCAGATAACGCCTTTATCGGCCAGCGTCGCGACGGCAGCAGCAACATCAGGCACGGTAAAGGCCAGATGACGCAGGCCACACGCCTCGGGATGACTGACCCGCGCCGGCGGCTCAGGAAAAGAGAACAGCTCAATGGTATAGCGATCCTGTAAGGCCAGATCACCTTTCCAGGAATCGCGCGCCTCGCGGTAAACTTCGCTCATCAGACGGAAGCCCAGTACGTCACAATAAAACGCTTTGCTGCGCTGATAGTCGGAGGCGATGATGGCAATGTGGTGAATAGCGCTTAACTGCAACATGTTCAATTCCCTGATCAGGCCGGGTGTCTGCAAACACCCTGCCGGTGATAGTCGTTTAAAAACCTAAGCGAGATCGTTTTTTAACACACGGACGCGGTACTCGCCCTCTTCCGTCAGGCTGGCACCGTGAATATCGGTTTCGAAGCCCGGATAATGCCGGCCAATGCTGCACAGCATCAGTAGAAAATCGAGCACCGCACGGCTCTTCTCGGTGATCATCTCGCCCGGCATCACCAGTGGGACGCCTGGCGGATAAGGCAGAATCATGTTGGCCGATACCCGCCCGACCAGTTCGCTGAGATCCACCGTTTCGATATTGCCCTTCACCTGCTGCTGAAATGCCTGATGTGGTGTCATCTTCATTTCGGGCAGGACATCAAACGCCTGCAGCATGAGACGCGGTAAATCGTGATGGCGGATGAGCTGATGGATCCCCTGCGCCAGTGTCTGAATGCGCATATTGCGATAGAAGTCGGGATCTTCAGCATAGAGATCCGGCAGCATGTTTTTCACCCGCAGATTGAGATCGTAGGCGCGTTTGAACTCGGTCAGACCGCGCAGCACGCTCATCGCTTTGGTTTTGTCGATACCGATACTGAACAGAAACAGCAGGTTATAAGGGCCGGTCTTCTCCACTACAATGCCGCGCTCATCCAGAAACTTCGCCACCAGCGCGGCCGGGATCCCCTCTTCCGCCATTTCACCCAACTCGCTCATGCCCGGCGTCAGGATAGTCACCTTGATCGGATCGAGGTACATGTGATCGCGATCGGCCTGAGTAAATCCGTGCCACTCTTCGTCGCCAGGCTGGATCGGCCAGCACTGCGCTTCGTCAATCTGCTCCGGCTGCCAGATATCAAAGAACCAGCTGTCAGACTCTTCGCGCAGGCGCTGGATCTCACGCCGGAAGTGCAGCGCGCGTTCCACCGAGCGATTAATCAGTCGCTTACCGGGATTGCCGCGCAGCATGGCGGCAGCGGTTTCAATCGAGGAGACGATGGCGTAATTGGGCGAGGTAGTGGTGTGCATCATGTAGGCTTCATTAAACGTCTGTTCGTCGTAGTCGCCTTTAATGTGAATCATTGATGCCTGCGAAAATGCCGCCAGCAGTTTGTGAGTCGATTGCGTTTCATACACCACTTTGCCAGGGATGCGGTCGCCACTCATGCCGCTTTTACCGGCGTAAATAGGGTGAAAATTGGTGTAAGGCACCCAGGCCGAATCGAAATGAATTGACGGCACATCCAGCGTCTCTTTGATGTACGGGGTGTTGTAGAGCAATCCATCATAAGTAGAGTTGGTGATCACAGCATGAACCGGCCAGGTGGCACGATCGGTGGTCGCGACCTTCTGCGTAATGCTCTCCCGGGTGAACTCCTGCTTCGGGATACCGCCGAGAATACCCAGCGCATTGCGGGTCGGCTTCAGCCAGATGGGGATCAGATCGCTCATCATCAGCAGGTGGGTCAGTGACTTGTGACAGTTGCGATCAATCAGCACGGTACTGCCCGCCGGTGCGGCATACATGCCGACAATTTTGTTCGACGTTGAGGTGCCGTTGGTCACCATATAACTCTGCTCGGCGCCAAACGTGCGTGCGATGTACTCTTCAGCTTCAAGATGCGGGCCGGTGTGATCCAGCAGCGAACCCAGCTCGGTCACTGAAATGGAGATGTCCGACTTCAGGGTATTGGCCCCGAAGAAATCATAGAACAGGCAGCCTACCGGGCTCTTCTGAAATGCGGTGCCCGCCATGTGACCCGGCGTGCAGAAGGTGTACTTGCCCTCTTTCACATAGGTGAATAGCGCTTTGGTCAGCGGTGGTGTGATGTGATCAAGATAGTCGTTGGTATACTGCCGGATATGCAGCGCGATATCGTCGGCGGCATTCAGCGCATACTCAAAGAAGTGCAGCGGCATGCGCATCTCATTAATGCTGATGTCCATCTGCGAATGCGTATTGATAAAGGCATACAGGGGCAGATATTCGTTAAGCTGATTTATCTCACCGCACAGCGCCGGACTGTTGTGTGCGTCCCAGTCGAAGATGACGCCGCTGATACGCGGATTGTGTTCGATCAGTTTCAGCAGATCGTCACTGTTTTTCGGGTAAAGCAGCTGGAAGCCTTGCAGATTTAACGCCGCGTCGAGTTCGCGTAACGGTTCATCTTTATAAAACACGCCGTGCGCGCCCATGATCGCCAGAATATTCAATGCCCCTCTCCCTGATTGTTATGGAACCGGACAAGCATAACCGCTAACTCCGGTAAGGTGTAGCAAGGGGACGATCAGATGAGGCTGAAAGGCGTCAGAAAGCGTGCGGAGGCTAAACTGGCGACATAAAAAAAGCGGACCGGAGTCCGCTTTTATTGATGAGCTAGAATCAGGCGTAGCCGTAACTCATCAGGCGCTGATAACGACGATCCAGTAGCTCTTCGGTACTTAATCCATCGAGATCAGCCAGGTCTGCCAGCAGCTGCTGCTTCAGTGACTGCGCCATATCCACCGGACGACGATGTGCACCACCCAGCGGCTCAGGGATCACGGAGTCAATCAGTTTCAGCTCTTTCAGACGGTGAGCCGTAATGCCCATCGCTTCGGCGGCCAGCGGCGCTTTATCTGCGCTCTTCCACAGAATGGATGCACAGCCTTCTGGCGAGATCACTGAATAGGTGCTGTACTGCAGCATATTCACTTTATCACCCACGCCAATCGCCAGCGCACCACCTGAACCGCCTTCACCGATCACCGTACAGATTACCGGTACTTTCAGGCCAGACATTTCACGCAGGTTGCGGGCGATCGCTTCAGACTGCCCACGCTCTTCGGCGCCCACGCCCGGATACGCGCCCGGTGTGTCGATGAAGGTGATGATTGGCATTTTGAAACGTTCAGCCATCTCCATCAGACGCAGCGCTTTGCGGTAGCCTTCCGGTGCTGGCATGCCGAAGTTACGGCGAATTTTCTCTTTGGTCTCACGGCCTTTCTGGTGCCCGATGATCATCACCGGACGTCCATCAAGACGCGCAATCCCGCCGACAATCGCTTTGTCATCCGCATAAGCACGGTCGCCCGCCAGCTCATCGAAATCGTCGAAAGCGTTGCGAACGTAGTCAAAGGTGTAAGGACGTAAAGGATGGCGTGCCAGTTGAGCAATCTGCCATGCGCCCAAATCGGCGAAGATTTTACGGGTCAGCTCAACGCTTTTCTCACGCAGACGCTGAACTTCTTCATCCAGATTAACGTGTTTATCATCCTGACGACCAATCGACGTCAGCGAATCAATCTTCGCTTCCAGTTCTGCAATTGGCTGTTCAAAATCCAGGTAATTAAGACTCATAATGTTCCTGTTCTAGTCAAACTCCAGTTCCACCTGCTCCGATCCAATCAACGAGCGCAGATCGTTAAGTAAACGATCGCTGGGCGAAATTCGCCACGCTGCACCAAAGCGCAGCTTCGCTCGCGCGTCGGCTCTCTGATAGTAGAGATGCACCGGAATCGTCCCTGATCGATGAGGTTCCAGGGACTGACGGAGCCGGTTTAATAGCTGGTCATCAATTTGCCTGTCCGTCAGCGAGATAGCAAGTCCGCGCGCGTATTTTTCGCGAGCTTCGTCGATGTCCATGACTTCACGAGCGGTCATTTTAAGGCCGCCACTGAAGTCATCAAAGCTGACCTGTCCGCTGACGATCAGGATTCGGTCTTTCTCCAGCAACTGCTGGTATTTATCTAACGCATCGGTAAATAACATCACCTCAAGACGACCGGAGCGATCGTCCAGAGTACAGATACCAATTCGGTTGCCGCGTTTGGTGACCATTACCCGTGCGGCGATCACCAGACCGGCCGCCACGGTAATTTTACCCCGATCGGTAGGATGCATATCTTTAAGACGCACCCCGCCAACGTAACGCTCAATTTCTTTCAGGTACTGATTAATCGGGTGGCCGGTAAGGTAAAGCCCCAGCGTTTCCCGTTCGCCATCCAGCTGCACCTGCTCAGGCCACGGCGTGACGCTGGCGTACGATTTCTCAACCTGTTCCGGCTCTTCCGCCAGTACGCCAAACATATCAGCCTGGCCAATCGCTTCCGCTTTCGCGTGCTGATCGGCCGCTTTTAACGCGTCACTGAGTGAACTCATCAGCGCAGCACGATGAGGTCCAAGGCGATCAAAGGCCCCGGACATGATCAATTTTTCCATTACCCGACGGTTGATCTTTTTGGTGTCAGTACGGGCGCAGAGATCAAACAACTCGCGGAAATAACCGCCTTCGTTACGGGCGTCGATGATCGCTTCGATCGGGCCTTCACCGACGCCTTTGATCGCGCCGATACCGTAAACGATCTCGCCCGCGTCATTAACATGGAACGGATAGAGACCGGAGTTGATATCGGGCGGCAGGACTTTCAGCCCCATCCGCCAGCATTCATCCACCAGACCAACCACTTTCTCGGTGTTATCCATATCGGCGGTCATCACCGCCGCCATGAACTCTGCCGGATAGTGCGCTTTCAGCCACAGCGTCTGGTAGGACACCAGTGCGTAAGCCGCTGAGTGTGACTTGTTAAAGCCATAGCCTGCAAATTTTTCTACCAGATCGAAGATCTTCATCGACAGTTCGCCGTCGATACCCATACTTTCGGCACCGTCGCGGAATACTGAACGCTGTTTGGCCATCTCCTCGGGTTTCTTTTTACCCATGGCGCGACGCAGCATATCTGCACCGCCCAGGGTATAACCGGAAAGCACCTGGGCGATCTGCATCACCTGTTCCTGATAGAGGATGATGCCGTAGGTCGGTTCCAGCACCGGTTTCAGGCTTTCATGCTGCCACTGAATGTCGGGATAGGAGATCGCTTCCCGGCCATGCTTACGGTCGATGAAGTTATCCACCATGCCGGACTGCAGTGGGCCAGGACGGAACAGCGCCACCAGTGCGATCATATCTTCGAAGCAGTCGGGCTTCAGTCGCTTGATCAGATCTTTCATGCCGCGCGATTCAAGCTGGAACACCGCCGTGGTTTCCGAACGCTGCAGCATATCGAAGCTTTTCTTATCATCCAGCGGGATAGAGGCGATATCGATCGGCTCCAGCCCCTGCTTTTCCCGGCGCGGGTTGATCATCTTCAGCGCCCAGTCGATGATGGTCAGCGTACGCAGACCCAGGAAGTCGAACTTCACCAGGCCGGCATATTCCACATCATTTTTATCGAACTGGGTGACCGGGAACTGCCCATGCTCATCGCAATAGAGCGGCGCAAAATCGGTGATCTTCGTTGGCGCAATGACCACGCCGCCCGCATGTTTACCGGCGTTACGCGTGACCCCTTCCAGCTTGCGCGCCATGTCGATCAGCGCTTTAACCTCTTCGTCCGCGTCATACATGGCGGGAAGCTGCGGTTCAGCAATAAAGGCTTTTTCCAGCGTCATGCCGGGATCGGGCGGGATCAGTTTTGAAATGCGATCGACAAAACCGTAAGGGTGACCCAGTACACGACCCACATCACGGATGACCGCTTTTGCCGCCATGGTGCCGAAGGTGATGATCTGGGAAACCGCTTCACGTCCGTACATATCCGCGACGTGCTCAATCACCTGATCGCGCTTCTCCATGCAGAAGTCGACGTCGAAATCAGGCATCGAGACACGTTCCGGGTTCAGGAAGCGTTCGAACAGCAGGTCAAATTCCAGCGGATCGATATCGGTGATTTTCAGCGCATAGGCCACCAGTGAACCGGCACCGGAACCACGGCCCGGCCCGACCGGGACGCCGTTGTCCTTCGACCATTGGATGAACTCCATCACGATCAGGAAGTAGCCGGGGAACCCCATCTGGTTGATAACGTTGAGTTCAATCTCCAGGCGCTCGTCATATTCCGGGCGTTTTTCCAGACGTTCGGCTTCGTCCGGGAACAGAAACTCCAGACGCTCTTCCAGACCCTCACGGGATTTCACCACCAGATAATCTTCGGTGGTCATGTCACCGGTCGGGAACTGCGGCAGGAAGTACTCGCCCAGCCGGACGGTGACGTTACAACGCTTAGCAATCTCTACGCTGTTGGCCAGCGCTTCGGGAATGTCCGAGAAGAGTTCGCACATCTCCGCTTCGCTGCGCATATATTGCTGAGGACTGTAGTTGCGCGGACGCTTAGGGTCATCCAGCGTATAGCCATCATGAATGGCAACGCGAATTTCATGAGCGTCGAAATCGTCTGCATTGATAAAGCAGACTTCATTGGTGGCGACCACCGGTATTCCCTCTGCAATCGCCAGTTCAACGGCCGCATGCAGATAGCTCTCTTCGTCCTGACGGCCAGTACGAATCAGCTCCAGGTAGTAGCGGTCGGAGAAGTGCTGCTGGTAAAACGACAGACATTGCGAAACCAGGGCATTGTTGCCACGCAGCAGGCTGCGACCTACATCGCCGCGCCGTCCGCCCGACAGCAGAATTAATCCTTCCTGCAATTCAACCAACCAATCACGATCGATGATCGGTCCGGCCACGCCGTAGCCGCGTTGATAGGCACGGGAGATCAACAGCGTCAGGTTCTGATATCCGATATCACTGGACGCCAGCACGGTCAGCTGTGTTAGTTCATCCCCCATTAGCTCACTGGCCACATTGAAATCGGCACCAATGACCGGCTTTATCCCTGCGCTGTGTGCACCACCGTAGAATTTCACCAGACCACAGAGGTTAGTGAAGTCGGTAATCGCGATAGCCGGCATGCCAAGGGCAGCCGCCTTCTTGATCAGCGGCCCGGTTTTCGCCAGGCCATCAACCATCGAATAGTCACTGTGGACACGCAGATGTATAAAACGGGGTTCAGCCATATCAGTTTCCGGTTAAAACAGCGTCAGGCTATTAAAGCGTAAGGGTCTGGCGGGCAGCCACTATTTCAGCATCGAGCAGCGCATTGCGTACGGGCGCAAAACTGCGACGGTGGTGCGGCGTGACGCCATACTGCGTCAGTTTTTCCATGTGCAGCGCCGTCGGATAACCTTTGTGCTGCGCAAAACCATACTGCGGGAAGAGCAGATCCAGCTCGGCCATCTCACGATCACGCGACACTTTGGCAATAATCGAGGCCGCACTGATTTCGGCAACAAGGCTGTCACCTTTAACCACCGCCTGTGAAGGCATAGGCAGGGTTGGGCAACGGTTACCATCAATCAGCACATAATCGGGCTGAATGCCGAGGCCAGCAACGGCGCGCTGCATCGCCAGCATGGTGGCGTGCAAAATGTTCAGCTGATCGATCTCTTCCGCCTCTGCGCGTCCCAGATTCCATGCCAGCGCTTTCTCTTTAATTTCGTCATACAACGCCAGGCGGCGCTTTTCCGACAGTTTCTTAGAGTCAGCAAGACCGGTAATTGGGTTTGCCGGATCGAGGATCACCGCGGCAGTAACGACCGCGCCGACCAGCGGACCGCGACCCACTTCGTCCACACCGGCAATCAGTCTGGCTGCGGGATAGATAAAATCAGGCATTCGCCAGCTCCAGTACCGCATCAGCTGCCTGTTCATCGGCGTTCCAGCGGATCTGTTGATGTAATTCATGAAACGTCTGCAGAAGTGCTTCACGATCAGGCCCGGCATGCAGCAGCGGATCTAACGCCGCGGCCAGAGCTTCGGGCTGACACTCATCCTGCAGTAACTCTTTGACCAGCTCACGCTTTGCAAGCAGGTTTGGCAGCGATACGTAAGGCGTTTTTACCAGCCGTTTCGCCAGCCAGAAAGTGGCCGGCTTCATGCGATAACCGACTACCATTGGGCATTTTGCCAGCATGCACTCCAGTGCGGCAGTGCCTGACGCCAGAAGTGCAGCATCGCTCGCAATCATCGCCTCACGTCCCTGCCCATCCAGCAGATGCATGGGAAGTTCGGGTGCGGCTTCCGCTTTAATCTTCTCAAACTGTTCGCGGCGGCGGTCGTTAACCAGCGGCACTACAATTTCCAGCGTTGGGTAGTGACGACGCAACAATTGAGCTGTTTTCAGGAAATCAGCGCTGAGCATTTCCACTTCCGCCCCCCGACTGCCGGGCAGCAGGGCCAGACAGAGGGCATCATCGGCAATGCCGAGATGACGGCGCGCAGCCAGCTTATCGGGTTGCAGCGGCATGGCATCCGCCATAGTGTGGCCAATAAAGCGACAGGGAACGTTATAGCGATCGTAGAAGGCTTTTTCAAACGGCAGGAACGCCAGCACCAAATCGGTGTTGCGACCAATCTTAAAGACGCGCTTTTGCCGCCATGCCCATACCGAGGGACTGACATAGTGAATAGTGCGAATGCCAGTGCGTTTGAGGTTGCCTTCCAGAGTGATATTGAAATCGGGCGCATCAATCCCGATAAAGACATCGGGTCTGAGTTCGGAAAAGCGCCGGGTGAGATCGCGGCGGATTTTCAGCAAACGTTGCAGGCGACCCAGCACCTCGACAAGACCCATTACCGCCAGCTCTTCCATCTCATACCAGGCTTCACATCCTTCTGCCTGCATCAATGGACCTGCTACGCCGACAAAGCGAGCATCAGGATGACGGGCTTTCAGGGCACGGATCAGACCTGCACCAAGAATATCGCCGGAGGTTTCTCCGGCGACCAGGGCAATCGTTAAAAGACGCGCTGACATGGATTAACGAATTAATCCACGGGTTGAACGGGTGAAGAAGTCGTAGAAAGGCTGCACTTCGCTGTGCTGCTGCGCGATGGCTTCGATCTCCGGCTTCACTTCCTCCAGCGTTCTGCCGCTACGATAGAGCAACTTGTAGGCGTTGCGGATAGCGTGCAGCGACTCTTTACTAAAGCCACGACGCTTGAGGCCCTCGATATTGATCCCGAACGGCGTCGCGTGGTTGCCCTGCGCAATAACATAAGGCGGTACATCCTGCGCCACGCCGGAACAGCCACCAACCATCACATGAGCACCGATGATGCACCACTGATGTACCGCTGTCATGCCGCCAATAATGGCGAAATCATCGACCGTCACGTGACCACCCAAAGTGGCATTGTTGGCGAAGATACAGCGGTTGCCAATCACGCAGTCATGCGCGATGTGGACATTCACCATCAGCAGATTATCACTGCCCACCGTGGTGACATTGCCACCCTGAGTGGTGCCGCGATGAATCGTCACGCTTTCACGGATGCGGTTGCGATCACCGATCTCAACCCGTGTCGGCTCACCGGCATATTTCAGATCCTGATTCACTTCGCCAATCGAGGCGAATTGATAGATCTGATTATCTTTTCCGATACGCGTGTGGCCGTTCACCACAACATGTGACTTCAGTACCGTTCCTTCATCGATCTCAACATTCGCGCCAATAAAGCAAAACGGGCCAATGTGAACGCGGGCACCAATGATAGCGCCCTCTTCGATGACAGAACTGGGATGGATAGTGGCGGTTGGATCAATCACGAATTATGCCTCCCGGCTGCGGGCACACATCATGGTCGCTTCACAAACGATTTTACCGTCGACAGTCGCCACGCCTTTAAAGCGGGTCAGACCACGGCGGGTTTTCTCGAAAGTCACTTCCATGATCATTTGGTCGCCTGGTACAACAGGGCGTTTGAAACGGGCACTGTCGATACCGGCAAAGTAATAGAGTTCGCCTGGCTCCAGTTTACCTACGCTTTTAAACGCCAGAATACCGGTAGCCTGCGCCATGGCTTCCAGGATAAGAACGCCAGGAAAAATCGGTTTACCAGGGAAGTGCCCCTGGAAAAACGGTTCGTTAACAGAAACGTTCTTCACTGCACGCAGGTATTTGTGCTCTTCAAATTCCAGCACGCGGTCTACCAGCAGAAACGGATAGCGGTGCGGCAGCAGCTCTAAAATCTCTTCAATTTTCAGAGTATGAGTTTCAGTAGTCAAAATACTCTTCCTGTCCTAAAAATCTGATGACATCAATAACACGGCCTGCACAGATCAAGATGATCTTCCGCAGGCCGCAAATAGGTTCTGTGGCGCCGGGCTTCCCTGCTTAACATTTTTATTATGAAAGCCGGTCAGTTTTGGGATGGCGGTTAGTCGTCTTTGCCGACCTTGCGCTCGATGGCTTTTAAGCGTTTGCTCATGTCATCGATGTTCATCACCAGCGCTGCAGTTTTGCGCCAGGTTTTGTTGGGTTGTAGCGGAATGCCTGACGAATAGACACCAGGCTCTGTGATAGGACGCATGACCATACCCATACCGGTCACTGTTACTTTGTCACAGATTTCCATATGGCCGTTAATGACGCTGGCACCGCCAATCATACAGTAACGTCCAATTTTCAAACTACCCGCCATGATCACACCGCCTGCAACCGCAGTATTGTCGCCAATAACTACGTTGTGAGCGATCTGGCACTGGTTGTCTATGATAACACCATTGCCGATCAGAGTGTTATCCAGCGCACCGCGATCAATAGTGGTGCAGGCACCTATTTCTACGCGATCGCCGATAACTACCGCGCCTAACTGCGGGATTTTTACCCAATTACCGCGATCGTTGGCATAGCCGAAACCATCAGAACCGATAACGGTACCTGATTGAATCAGGCAATCCTGGCCGATCTCAATCTCGTGATAAACAGAGACGTTGGCCCACAGACGGGTTCCGCTGCCGATACAGGTTTTTTTGCCGATAAAGCAACCCGCACCAATGACCACGTTATCGCCCAACTCCACGTCCGCTTCGATCACCGCATTGGCGCCAATAGCGACGTTGCTGCCGAGTCGGGCTGAGGGATCGATCACCGCACTGGGGGCGATATTTTGCGCCGGCTGCGGGGTGGTATCGAGTATTTGTGCCATACGCGCATAGGTCAGGTAGGGATTTTTCACTACCAGCGCGGCGGTATTGCACCACTCCAGATCCGCTTCCGTCAGCACCACGGCTGAGGCCTTAATCAGGGCGAGTTGCTCGCGGTAACGGCTGTTTGCAAGAAAAGTGATTTGGCCAGTTGTGGCGGATTGCATAGAAGCAATGCCGGAGATGACGATATCGCCATCTCCGTGCAATTCTGCATCCAACTGCTGGGCTAAATCAGCCAGTCGAATAGATGACATCAATTATTTAACCTGTTTCAGCACGTCAGCAGTGATGTCTTTTGCGTTTGATGCATAAGCCACTGCGTTAGCGTCGATGACGACGTCGTAACCATCGCTGTCAGCGACTTTCTTCACGGCATCCTGAATGCGGCTCAGCAGCTTGTTACGCTCTTCCATCTGACGACGGCGATTATCCTGCTCAAAAGCCTGGGCTTTTGAAGAGAAAGCTTCACGCTGAGACATGACATCTTTTTCCATACGGCTGCGTTCACTCGCCTTCATGGTAGAACCGTCACGCTGCAGACGCTGCATTTTGGTTTGCAGATCGCGCTCCTGGCTCTGCAACTCAGTTGCACGGCCTTTGAACTCGTTTTCCAACTGTTTAGCAACAGTCGCACGTTGCGGTAACTGTTGGAAAATGCTGGACACGTTTACCACTGCAATTTTGTCGGCAGCCTGAACACCAGCGGAAACCGCTAAAGCAAGACCCAGACCTGCGGCACACAACAACTTTTTCACTATAAACTCCTTACCATCAACGTTTGTGTCAGCGACACAGTGTTTGCCCCGGATCAGCAACAAGTGCTGTCCGGCAGCAATACTTCAGCTATGCATCCATGCTCAGAACATTACCAGGTTTTACCAATGTTAAACTGGAACTGCTCTGACTTGTCTCCATCAACTTTCTTGATCGGCTGGGCGTACGAGAACACCAGCGGGCCGAGCGGTGACATCCACTGCAGCGCAAGACCGCTTGATACGCGGATATTGTTTGGATCACTGTAGTCGGGAATGTCCGCAGCGCGCGTTTCTGCAGTATTTTCCCAATGGGTATCCCACGCGGTACCGGCATCAACAAACACCGAGGTACGAACTGAGTTAGCATACTTCTCGCTCAGGAACGGCGTTGGCGTGATCAGCTCAAGGCTGGCAATCGCCATGGCGTTACCGCCCACCGCATCGTCAGACTTACAGACGCCATTTGGATCGGCGATTCGGCAATTCGACGAGTTGTTATTAAAGTAAGCGGCTTTCGGTCCAATGGTGTTGGACTGGAAGCCACGAACGGTGCTTGAACCACCGGCATAGAAGTTCTCGTAGAACGGCATCTCTTTGCCGCCCAGCCCATCGCCATAACCTACACGACCACGCCCCAACAGCACCCAGGTACGATCCTGGTTAATCGGCACATACTGCTGAGTGTCCAACGTAGCCTTATAGAAGCTGTTATCCGAACCTGGAATCGTCACCTTGCCATTCAGGTTAGTGCGGTTACCGGACGTTGGGAAGAAACCACGATCCAGGGTGTTATAGGTCCAGCCGTAGTTAAAGGTGAAGTCATCCGCTGAGAAATCACCGTCATCATTGAGCTGCTGCGGCTTGCCGACTGAGTCAAGATAACGCCACATCGCAACCTGAGGCTGCATGTTTGACAGGTCATTGTGGACATAGCCCAGACCGACACGCAGGGTGTTGTTTTCGTTGACCGGGAAGCCAAGCGTGCCATCCAGACCATAACTTTTGTTGGTATAGTCCGAAAGGTCCGCATTGTCCGCTTTGAAGTCGTTGTAGAACAGACGACCACCCAGACTCACACCATCAACGGTGAAGTAAGGGTCAGTAAGCGAGAATTCAGCGTAAGTCTGGTAATCGTTTTTGGTCCCGCTAATGCCCACGGTATTACCGGTGCCCAGCCAGTTGTCCTGCGTGACCCCCACCTGGAAACTCACACCACTTTCGGTGCCGTAGCCGACGCCAAAGTTAAAAGTACCGGTGTTACGTTCTTTAACCTTGTAGACCACGTCAACCTGGTCTGGCGAACCTGGCACTCGCTGCGTATCCACATCAACGGTTTCAAAATAACCGGTACGGTTCAGACGCTCTTTACCCTGCTCAACAAGATCGCTGCCCAGCCACGCGCCTTCCATCTGACGCATTTCGCGACGTAACACCGAGTCTTTTGAGGTGTCATTGCCTTCGAAACGGACGTTACGCACGTAGTAACGGTTACCCGCGTCCACATTGATATGCAGTTTTACCGTTTTATCGGCGTCGTTGATTTCTGGCTGCGTTGCCACGCGCGGATAGGCATAGCCGTAACGGCCCAGCAGTTTCTTAATGTCATCTTCCATTTTCGTGACTTTGGCGCCGTTATACAGCTCGCCTGCCGGAATTTTGGTCAGATGTTCAATTTCTGCTGAATGGCCCGCCATGCTGCCATTGACGATCACGCCAGCGATTTTGTACTGGTCACCTTCGGTGATGTTCACCGTGATGTAGATACCTTTTTTATCAGGCGTCAGGCTGACCTGCGTTGAATCGATGTTAAAACGTGCATAGCCACGATCCAGATAGAAGCTGCGCAGGGTTTCGAGGTCACCCGCCAGTTTCTGCTTCTGGTATTTACGATCGCCGACCACGTTCCACCACGGCACTTCATCGCGCAGTTGGAAGCGGGAAATCAATTCATCGGAGCTGAAAGCTTTATTACCGACGATGTTGATCTGCTGAATTTTGGCAGAGACACCTTCAGTAAAGACCAGCTTCAGATCAACACGGTTACGCGGCAATGGTGTGACCACGGCTTTCACGTTGGCGGTATATTTACCTACGCTGTAGTAGAAATCCTCAAGTCCCTTCTCAATA
This sequence comes from Pantoea sp. AS142, assembly GCF_037152305.1. NCBI lineage: Bacteria > Pseudomonadati > Pseudomonadota > Gammaproteobacteria > Enterobacterales > Erwiniaceae > Pantoea > Pantoea sp. AS142. The sequence continues at coordinate 23,627 of NZ_JBBCMO010000009.1, forward strand.
GAGGAGATAGTGGTGCGGTCCAGCGCTTCGCCGACACGAACACCTGAGGCTTCCAGATTTTGTTTGAGCTGATCCTCTTTCACCGCTTTGTTACCGGTGAAGGTAATGCTGGCAATGGTAGGACGTTCTTTGACCTGGACAATCAGCGTTGTACCGTCTCGCAGGACCTGAACATCCTCAAAGTTGCCAGTAGCGAACAGCGAGCGGATAGTATTTCTGACATCATCGTCATTCACCGTATCGCCAACCCGTACTGGCATGCTCAGCAGAGCCGCGCCGACGGCGACTCGCTGCAGCCCTTCGAAATGAATATCCTTCACCACGAAATCGTCTGCACCGTAAACGGTGGCGCTGCTAAACAGCAGCGACGCTATGAGCAACTTTTTCATCGCCATCGTTGTTATGCGTTTTCCTAACACATCCCTCGAATGTTCGCGTTCCAGCGGTTACAAACGTGAGAAATCATTGAAAAGTGCAAGCCCCATTAACAGCACCAGTAAAATCGAACCGATGCGATAACTAAAGTCCTGAACTCGCTCGGACACCGGTCCACCTTTGATCTTTTCGATCGCCAGGAAGAGCAAGTGCCCACCATCTAAAACCGGTAGAGGAAACAGGTTGATGATGCCCAGGTTGACGCTAATCAACGCCAGGAACATCAGGTAGTAAATCAACCCATACTCTGCTGACAACCCTGCACCCTGCGCAATCGAAATTGGCCCGCTTAGGTTGTTCAGCTTCACATCACCGGTTATTAACTTGCCAAGCATGGAGACGGTGAGCTTCATTAGCTGCCAGGTTTTTACACTGGCCTCACCGATAGCCGCAAACGCACCATACTGTCTTACCGTCTTGTACTCTTCTGGCAGAGGAACAATGCGCGGAATGACACCGGCAAATCCCGCTTTAGTGCCAGGTTTCGCTTCTGGCGTCATCGTCAGCGCAATTGAGTCACCGCCGCGATCCACCTCAAGCGCCATGCTTTTGCCAGGATTATCCCGTACCTGCATGACAAAAGTCTGCCACTGCGACAATGGCTGACCATCGACTTTAACGATCCTGTCGCCTGCTTGCAAACCGGCTTCACTGGCTGGCGAGTCCGCCTGTACTTCTGCCAGCGTGGTCTCAATTTGCGGACCGCGTGGCTGAATCCCTAACGCAACAACTGGATCCTGCTTATCAGGCTCAAACTGCCAGTTACGCAGATCGAGCTGTTTCTGCTGGGTCGCATCCTCGCCAAATCGTGCCACTGTTATGGTGGTGCTGCTGTCGCCGATTTTACCCACCAGCGCCATACGCACAGCATCCCAATCAGGCGTTTCGATACCGTCAACTGCCTTAAGTTCCATGCCAGGCGTAATTTGGGCTTCCGCAGCCACCGAACCGTTTAAAATTTCACCGATTACCGGGCGCACACCGGGCACGCCGTGAATAAACACAACCCAGTAGGCAAAGACGGCAAAGATGAAGTTAGCGACAGGGCCTGCCGCAATGATTGAGGCGCGTTGCCAGACGGCTTTGTTGTTAAAAGCCTGATGCCGCAGCTCGGCTGGTACGCTTTCAACGCGTTCGTCGAGCATTTTAACGTAGCCGCCGAGGGGAATCAGCGCGATGACGAATTCGGTGCCATGGCGGTCACGGCGCTGCCAGAGCGACTTACCGAAACCAATGGAAAAGCGCTCAACTTTGACACCACAGCGGCGAGCGACCCAGAAATGGCCAAACTCATGAACGGTAATCAACACGCCCAGCGCAACGATAAAGGCGACGAAACTCCAAAGTATGCTCAACATCTTTGCCTGTCCTTAAAGGGTGCGGAACACCAGCAGCAATAAACAGGCAAACACCGGCACCGCCGCAGTAAGACTATCAATGCGATCAAGGATGCCGCCGTGACCAGGGATCAGATTACCACTGTCTTTGATGCCCGCTTCACGTTTGAACATACTCTCAGTGAGGTCGCCCAGCACTGAGGCCAGCGTCGCGATAATTGCGCAAATGACCAGCGTACCGATGGAAACCGTCAGCGGAGCCAGAGTCGCAAAAAGCAGCGCAATCAGCGCCGAAGAGACCAGGCCGCCCAGGAAGCCTTCCCAGGTTTTGCCTGGCGAGACTTTCGGTGCCAGCTTGTGCTTGCCGAACATCTTGCCAAACATGTAGGCACCTGAATCAGCTCCCCACACCAGCAACATCACAAACAGCAGCCACCAGGCACCGGCGAAGTGGTCGGTATCATAGTGATACTGGCGCAGCGCCACCATGCCCCAGAAAAAAGGCACCAGCGTTAATACGCCAAACAGTAAGCGAAGTGGACGCGAATGGCGCCAGAAAGCAGCAGAGGCGGGATAAGAGAGCACCAGCAGCAGAGCAACGACCCACCACACCAGCGACGCCCAAAGCGATGTCGCTACCTGTGGCAAATGCACATCATGTTGATAGGGTGGCAAGGTAAACTGCATCAGTGCCAGCAGCAGACCGCAAAGTACAGCCAGCCAGACGCGCTGTTGCCGGGATGCCATCCCTGCCAGCTGGCCCCATTCCCAGGCAGCCAGCATGCAGATAACGATGGTTGTAAGGGCGAAGCCAACGGGCGGTAACCAGAACAGTGCAGCTATTACCAGCGGAATTAATATCAACGCGGTAATCAGACGAGACTTCAGCAAAGGTTACCCCCAGATTGCTCAGGCGCCGCCTGGTGCAGCGCCGCCAAAACGACGCTCCCGCAGAGAGAATGCATTCAGTGCACCTTCAAAAACGTGTTCATCGAAATCCGGCCAGAGCACATCGGTAAAATAGAACTCAGCATAGGCAATCTGCCACAGCAGGAAGTTGCTAATCCGATGCTCTCCCCCGGTCCTTATCACTAAATCCACTGGCGCCAGCTCTTGCATACAGAGCTGCGACGTCAGGCTCTCTTCGGTAATCTGGTCAGGACGCAGTAATCCTTCCTGAACCTGTTCAGCCAGTTTTTTCACGCCTTCGATAATATCCCAACGGCCACCATAGTTGGCAGCAATGTTGAGCGTCAGGCCACTATTATTTGCAGTCAGCGTCTCAGAACGGCGAATACGTTCCTGAATACGTGGACTAAAACGGCTGGTATCGCCAATGACGCGTAAACGGACATTGTGTTTGTGGAGGCTTTTTACTTCACTGTCGAGCGCCCAGACAAACAGTTCCATCAGCGCGGTGACTTCCTGCGCCGGACGACTCCAGTTTTCGCTGCTGAAGGCATAAAGCGTCAGGGCTTCAAGATTGTTACTGACCGCAAAGCTGACGGCTCGGCGTACCGATTTAACGCCAGCTTTATGGCCTGAAATACGCAATTTTCCCTGATTTTTGGCCCAGCGACCATTGCCATCCATGATGATAGCGACGTGGCGCGGACCGTTTCCCTGCTGGTCATCAGTGTTGTTGTGATTGTTAGACGACATAACGCTTAACCAATTCCTTTCATCAGAAATGCTGTGGTTTCTGAATACATTGCGCCCGATTCAAATCCCGACACCCTCTCAGTGCCGGGCCACACCGAATTCGGTGACAGACCGTGAAACGCGAGCCAGCGACTATACCATTTTCACCTGAAGCGAACAAATGGCCTCATATCGATCGGCTTCACAACGTGAAGCGCGGCAACATTTCTGTCGCCAGCGCGCGCGCAGTACGATCGATTTCAAGGACAGCGTCCACCGAATCCGGCTCTGGACACACCTGTGCCGCCATTACCGCACTGTTAAGCGCGGCAATGTCGGTGAAGCGGATCTGGTGATTCAGGAAAGCCGCGACGGCAACCTCGTTGGCTGCATTAAGCGTAGTGGTCGCCGCCTGCCCTGCATCACAGGCATCAATAGCCAGTTTCAGACAGGGATAGCGACTAAAATCAGGTTCAGCAAAGGTCAGCGCCGACATGCGGGTAAAATCCAGCGGTGTCACACCTGCATTAATACGCGAAGGCCAGGCCATGCTGTGAGCAATGGGCGTACGCATATCCGGAGAACCTAACTGAGCCAGCACGCTGCCATCGCAGTATCGCACCATGGAGTGAATCACCGACTGTGGGTGAAGGATCACTTCCATCTGCGCTGCGCTGGCATTAAACAACCAACGGGCTTCAATGTACTCAAGACCTTTATTCATCATAGTGGCCGAGTCGACAGAGATTTTTCTCCCCATCGACCAGTTCGGATGTGCACAAGCCTGATCCGGCGACATGGCGCTGAGATCGACTAAATCTGTGTCACGAAAAGGACCACCCGATCCCGTAAGGATAATCGACTCAATGCCATTATCCCGCAGGTCAGCGTAACCTAACTGATGCTGGATGGTAGCCGGTAAACTCTGAAAAATGGCATTATGCTCGCTGTCGACCGGTAGTAACTGTGCGTTATGATGACGCACGGCCTCCATAAACAAACGGCCGCAGGTGACAAGCGATTCTTTGTTTGCCAGCAGCACCGTTTTTCCGGCGCGGATGGCCGCCAGCGTCGGCAGCAAACCCGACGCACCGACAATCGCCGCCATCACCTGATCCACCTCATCCAGCGCGGCCAGTTCACAGGCTGCCTGAACGCCGGAGAGCACTTCAGTATTGACTCTTATTGCTCTCAGTCGCTCACGCAACGCAGTGGCTGATACCTCATCTGCCATACAGGCGTAGCGCGGCGTAAAGGCCGCACACTGTTCCGCCATCAGCGCCACGTTCTGGCCGGCAACCAGCGCAGTAATCTGATAAAGCGCCGGGTTGGCGCGAACCACCGCCAGTGTACTGGTGCCGATCGAGCCGGTGGATCCCAGCAGAGTTAGTCGCTTCATGAGGCTATCCGTGTGAAGTCAGCGTGCCCACAGGCACAATGTAAAACGCCGCCAGATGTCGCATTCATATGAATACCTCTCTGTACGGCGTTTTTTCCGGCAGTGATGGAATTAGAAATCCATCAGCTCCGTCTCTTTTTCTGACAGTGCGGCATCAACTTTCTTGATATACGCATCGGTCATTTTTTGCACTTCATCCTGCGCACGACGTTCGTCGTCTTCGCTGATCTCTTTATCCTTCAGCAGCGCTTTGATTTTATCGTTGGCATCGCGACGGACGTTACGTACCGACACACGGCCCTGCTCGGCTTCGCCGCGCACGATTTTAATCAGATCCTTACGGCGCTCTTCTGTCAGCGCAGGTAGAGGAACACGGATGTCAGTACCGGCTGAACTTGGGTTCAGACCGAGATCGGACTTCATGATCGCTTTTTCGACTGCCGGACTCAGTGAACGATCAAACACGTTGATTTTCAGCGTACGTGAATCTTCCACAGTGACAGAAGCCAGCTGACGCAGTGGCGTCGGCGTGCCGTAATATTCGACGACAATGCCGTCGAGCAGCGAAGGTGAAGCACGACCGGTGCGCACTTTGCTGATGGTGGTTTTGAATGCTTCAACGCATTTTTCCATGCGCGTGTCAGCATCTTTTTTGATGTCGTTAATCACGTTGAAACCCTTGGATTCGGTTTGACCTGGCCAGTTCCGGCATAACCGGAAGCGGGATCGATAATCATCGATAATCCTGACTGGTGCGCGATGCATTATTATCGCGCTGACAGAATATACCTTATTTTATCTCGCCTCGGGTATTAATGCGTAATCAGGGTACCTTCTTTTTCACCCATCACTACACGACGCAGTGCGCCAGGTTTATTCATGTTGAAAACACGGATAGGTAATTTGTGGTCACGCGCCAGGGTAAAGGCCGCCAGATCCATCACCTTCAGCTCCTGATCCAGCACTTCAGCATAGGTCAGTTGCTCATATAGCGTCGCGTCCGGGCTTTTCACCGGATCGGCAGAGTAGACGCCATCAACTTTGGTCGCTTTCAGCACGACGTCCGCTTCAATCTCAATCCCGCGCAGACACGCCGCAGAGTCAGTAGTGAAAAACGGGTTGCCGGTACCGGCGGAGAAAATCACTACGCGGTTGTTACGCAGCAGGCTGATTGCTTCTGCCCAGCTGTAGTTGTCACAGACGCCATTCAGTGGAATCGCTGACATCAGGCGTGCATTCACATAGGCGCGGTGCAGTGCATCACGCATCGCCAGTCCGTTCATCACGGTTGCCAGCATACCCATGTGGTCACCCACAACGCGGTTCATTCCTGCCTGCGCCAGGCCCGCTCCACGGAACAGGTTCCCTCCGCCAATCACCACGCCAACCTGGATGCCCAGTTCAACCAGCTCTTTTACCTCTTGTGCCATACGGTCAAGCACACTCGCGTCAATACCAAAACCTTCAGCGCCTTGCAGGGCTTCGCCGCTGAGTTTAAGCAGGATACGTTGATAAACAGGTTTTGCGTTGGTCGCCATGGTCAGTTCTTCCTGGAAGATAGGGTGTAAAGGAGAAGTAAATTCTGATCGATCATCCGCTTACCGCAAAGAAAATGCTATTGGGATGAAACTGAAAACGTGTCTGTTGCGATTCACAGACAAAAAAGAACCGCCATCTGGCGGTTCTTTCAGAGCATTAAGACTGTTTGGACATTGCTGCAACTTCTGCAGCGAAGTCAGACTCAACTTTCTCGATGCCTTCACCCACTTCGAAGCGGATGAAGTTGATAACGTCAGCGCCCTGCTCTTTCAGAGCCTGGCCAACGGTTTTGCTTGGGTCGATAACGAAAGCCTGACCAGTCAGAGAGACTTCGCCGGTGAATTTCTTCATGCGGCCTTCAACCATCTTCTCTGCGATCTCTTTAGGCTTACCAGACTGCATCGCGATGTCCAGCTGAACCTGGTACTCTTTATCAACCACGTCAGCAGAAACGTCTTCTGGCTTAACGAATTCAGGCTTGCTTGCCGCAACGTGCATTGCGATCTGTTTGATCAGCTCTTCGTTAGCGCCTTTTGCTGAAACCAGAACCCCGATACGTGCGCCGTGCAGGTAGCTGCCCAGCTCTGCGCCTTCCAGAATTGCAACGCGACGGATATTGATGTTCTCACCGATTTTAGCGACCAGTGCAACACGCTCTTCTTCAAACTGCGCTTTCAGCGCTTCAACGTCGGTTACGCGATCAGCTGCAGCCACATCCAGAACTTTGTCTGCGAACGCCTGGAAACCGCCATCTTTTGCCACGAAGTCAGTCTGGCAGTTTACTTCCAGAATCACGCCGTAGTCGCCAACGATCTTGGTTTTGATTACGCCATCAGCAGCAACGTTGCCTGCTTTTTTCGCTGCTTTGATTGCGCCAGACTTACGCATGTTCTCAATCGCCAGCTCAATGTCGCCGTTCGCTTCAGTCAGCGCTTTTTTGCAATCCATCATGCCAGCGCCAGTACGCTCGCGCAGTTCTTTTACCAATGCAGCGGTAATGTCAGCCATTCCAGAATCCTCGGTTCGTGCCTGGGTACATGTGCACCAGCAAACACTTATTTGCGGAAAATTTACTCTGCCCCGCCGTCCGGTTGGGGGCGTGACAGACTTAGATAAAATAAAGGGGCCAGTATAGGCCCCTTACAGATCACATCTGAATGCTAAGGGCTCTTATGCAGAGCAAACCTTATTAAGCGTTTTCTAAAGACGCTTCTTCAGCTTGCTCAGCCAGGTCCTGAGAGCGACCTTCGCGAACGGTCGTCGCAACGGCAGTCAGGTACAGGTTTACAGCACGGATCGCATCGTCGTTACCAGGGATAACGAAATCAACGCCATCTGGATCAGAGTTGGTATCAACGATAGCAAATACCGGGATACCCAGGTTGTTTGCTTCTTTGATTGCGATGTGTTCATGGTCAGCATCAACAACAAACAGTGCGTCTGGCAGACCGCCCATATCTTTGATACCGCCCAGGCTGTTTTCCAGCTTGGCCAGTTCACGCGCACGCATCAGCGCTTCTTTTTTGGTCAGTTTGTCGAAAGTACCATCCTGAGACTGAGTCTCCAGATCTTTCAGACGCTTGATTGACTGACGCACGGTTTTCCAGTTAGTCAGCATGCCACCTAACCAGCGGTGGTTTACGAAGAACTGGTCGCAGCTCAGTGCAGACTCTTTTACCGCTTCAGCAGCAGCGCGCTTGGTACCTACGATCAGGATCTTACCTTTACGGGAAGCGATCTTGTTCAGTTCAGCCAGAGCTTCGTTGAACATAGGGACAGTTTTTTCCAGGTTGATGATGTGAACCTTGTTACGAGCACCAAAAATGAATGGCTTCATTTTTGGGTTCCAGTAACGGGTCTGGTGACCGAAGTGAACACCAGCCTGGAGCATGTCGCGCATGGAAACAGTTGCCATGATTACCTCTAAATTTTGATTGGGGTTGGGCCTCCATGTATCCCATACGACCGACCTCTTTCGAGGCACCCCGGCGTATGTGTCGATACATGTGTGTTTTATTACACATAATGAGAGTTATGCGTTTCCTGCTGACCGAAACGGCCATACAGAGAATCGTCGGCGCGCTTTATACCATAACCAGCCCAGGGACGCCAATAAATGATCACAGGCCGCGGCCTGCGCGTTCTCTATTTGGCAGCCCTTTTGCTGGCTGCTAACATGGCAGCACAGAACTTATTATTGTCGATAATGTCGACAACTGCGGATTAATTTAATGGCAATTTCAATCAAAACCCCTGAAGAAATCGAAAAAATGCGCGTCGCAGGCCGACTGGCCGCCGAAGTGCTTGAGATGATCGAATCCCACGTCAAACCCGGAGTCACTACCGGTGAGCTGGATCGTATCTGCCACGATCACATTACTCAAAAGCAACAGGCTGTTTCTGCCTGCCTCGGCTATCACGGCTTTCCGAAATCGGTCTGCATCTCGGTGAACGAAGTGGTGTGTCACGGGATTCCCAGCGATGATCGCCCGTTAAAAGATGGCGATATTGTCAATATTGATGTCACCGTGATTAAAGATGAGTACCACGGCGATACCTCAAAGATGTTTATCGTCGGCAAGCCGACCATCCAGGGCGAGCGCCTGTGCCGCGTCACGCAGGAGAGCCTCTATCTTTCTCTGCGTCTGATTAAGCCCGGCATCCGCCTGCGCGAACTGGGCCGTGCAATCCAGAAGTATGTTGAAGCTAATGATTTCTCCGTCGTACGTGAATATTGCGGTCACGGCATCGGCAAGGGGTTCCACGAAGAGCCTCAGGTACTGCATTACGATGCTGATGATGGCAGCGTGGTGCTGCAAGCGGGCATGACCTTCACAGTAGAACCGATGGTCAATGCCGGAGATTATCGCATCCGCACCATGAAAGATGGCTGGACGGTAAAAACCAAAGATCGCAGCTTGTCCGCGCAGTATGAGCATACTATTGTGGTGACTGAAAACGGCTGTGAGATTTTAACCCTGCGCAAAGACGACACGCTGCCTGCTGTGCTGGTCGCCGAAGGGTAATTCCCCCATTACAGATCAAGCCGGCGCTGAGCCGGCTTTTTTTGGCTAAAAAGAGATGAGCAGCATGAGCGTAAGTCTGTCGGAAGAGGTGAAAAACGGTCTGGTTGATTCGCCGGCCGAATGGGGTGACGACCAGCTGACCCGCGACATTCTGAAGCCGCGGCTGGAGCAGTTTCAGCAGCATCTGGCTGCCGCGTTTGATGCCGGTGAAGACGTTGAGCCGCTGATTGATGCCCGCACGCTATTTATCGATCGGCTGCTGCGTCGCCTGTGGTGCTTCTTTGGCTTTGATGAGATGCCAGCTATCGCGCTGGTCGCCGTTGGCGGCTATGGCCGTGCTGAACTGCATCCGCTCTCCGATATTGATGTCCTGATCCTCAGCCGCCAGCCGCTGGAAGAACAGGCTGCGCAGCGCACCAGCGACCTGTTGACTCTGATGTGGGACCTTAAACTGGAAGTGGGCCACAGCGTTCGCACACTGGAAGAGTGTCTGCTGGAGGGGTTATCTGACCTTACCGTTGCCACCAATCTGATTGAATCACGCATGCTGACCGGCGACGTGGCGCTGTTTCTTGAATTGCAGAAAAACATCTTCAGCGACGGTTTCTGGCCGTCATCCTGCTTTTTTGCCGCCAAAATCGAAGAGCAGCAGGAGCGCCACACGCGTTACCACGGCACCAGCTATAACCTCGAGCCGGACATTAAAAGCAGCCCCGGTGGCCTGCGGGACATCCATACGCTGCAATGGGTCGCCCGACGCCATTTTGGTGCCACCACGCTGGATGAGATGGTCGGCTTTGGGTTCCTCACCGACGCTGAGCGCAGCGAACTTAACGAATGTCAGGCATTTCTCTGGCGCATCCGCTTTGCTCTGCATCTCTCCCTGCCCCGCTACGATAACCGCCTGCTGTTTGATCGCCAGCTCAGCGTGGCACAACGCCTGAAATACCAGGGCGAGGGCAATGAGCCGGTCGAGCGGATGATGAAAGATTTCTATCGGGTCACGCGCCGCATCGGCGAACTAAATCAGATGCTGCTCCAGCTGTTTGATGAGGCGATTCTGGCGCTCTCCACCAGCGAAAAGCCCAAGCCTATAGATGACGATTTTCAGCTGCGTGGCGATTTAATCGACCTGCGCGACGAAACGCTGTTCACACGCGAACCGCAGGCGATTCTGCGCATGTTCTACGTCATGGTGCGTAACGACAGCATAAAAGGGATCTACTCCACCACTCTGCGTCACCTGCGCCATGCACGTCGGCATCTGAAGCAACCGCTGTGTCAGATCCCGGAAGCGCGACGCATCTTTATGTCGATTCTGCGCCATCCCGGTGCGGTCAGTCGGGCGCTGGTGCCGATGCATCGTTACAGCGTGTTGTGGGCTTACACGCCGCTGTGGAGCCATATCGTCGGACAGATGCAGTTCGATCTGTTTCACGCCTACACCGTTGATGAACACACCATTCGGGTTTTGCAAAAGCTGGAAAGCTTTGCTAATGAAACTACCCGTCCGCAGCATCCGCTATGCGTAGAGTTATGGCCGCGCCTGCCACAGCAGGAGCTGTTACTGATGGCAGCGCTACTGCATGACATTGCTAAAGGGCGCGGCGGCGATCACTCTATTCTCGGCGCGCAGGATGCGCTCGATTTCGCTGAAATGCACGGCCTGAACTCGCGTGAAACGCAGCTGGTGGCCTGGCTGGTTCGTCATCACCTGCTGATGTCGGTGACGGCTCAGCGGCGCGATATTCAGGATCCGACGGTGATCCAGCAGTTCGCTGAGGTGATGCAGAATGAGAACCGGCTGCGCTATCTGGTCTGCCTGACCGTAGCCGATATCTGCGCCACCAATGAAAGTCTGTGGAACAGCTGGAAGCAGAGCCTGTTGCGCGAGCTGTTTTTCGCTACCGAGAAACAGCTGCGACGCGGCATGGAAAACAGTCCGGATCTGCGTGAACGGGTGCGTCATCATCGCCTGCAGGCGCTGGCGCTGCTGCGGATGGACAACATTGATGAAGAACGTCTGCACCAGATTTGGAAACGTTGCCGCGCTGACTACTTCCTGCGCCATACGCCGAATCAAATCGCGTGGCATGCCCGCCACTTACTGGTTCACGACCTGAAAAAACCGCTGGTGCTGGTCAGCCCGCAGGCCACGCGCGGCGGCACCGAAATCTTTATCTGGAGTCCCGATCGCCCGCACCTGTTTGCTGCCGTCGCCGGTGAACTCGATCGCCGCAATCTCAGCGTACACGACGCGCAGATCTTCACCAGCCGCGATGGCATGGCCATGGATACTTTTATTGTCCTGGAACCGGATGGCAGTCCGCTTTCTCCGGATCGCCATCCGATGATCATTCAGGCGCTGGAGCAGGCGATAACCCAGTCAGAGTGGGTACCGCCACGTACCCGCCGTCCGTCAGCCAAACTCCGGCATTTCAGCGTGGATACCGAGGTCAATTTCCTGCCAACGCATACCGATCGTCGCAGCTACCTGGAACTGGTGGCGCTGGATCAGCCAGGCCTGCTGGCAAGAGTCGGCGAAGTCTTTGCCGATCTCGGTGTCTCACTGCATGGCGCACGCATCAGCACCATCGGCGAGCGGGTCGAAGATTTGTTTATTCTGGCCAACAGTGAACGTCAGGCGCTGGATGAAGAAATGCGCAAAGCGTTGCAACAACGGTTGACAGAGGCCCTTAATCCAAACGATAAAGTGTGACCAGACTCGATTTGTAAACATTATTCTCTTTACTTGTGTCGGGGTATTCCCCGGCATCGCACATGACAGATCAGGAAAAAAATATGCAACAGTTACAGAGCGTTATTGAATCCGCCTTTGAACATCGCGCTGATATCACACCTGCCAGCGTCGACAGCAAAACCCGTGACGCCATCAACCAGGTGATTTCCCTACTGGACAGCGGTGCACTGCGCGTTTCTGAGAAGATCGACGGCGAATGGGTAACGCATCAGTGGCTGAAGAAAGCAGTGCTGCTCTCTTTCCGCATCAATGACAATCAGGTGATGGAAGGCGCAGAAACCCGCTTTTACGACAAAGTGCCGATGAAATTTGCCGGCTGGGATGAAGCACGTTTCAAAGAAGCCGGTTTCCGCGTCGTACCGCCCGCGGCTGTGCGTCAGGGTGCCTATATCGCCCGCAACACGGTGCTAATGCCTTCTTACGTCAACATTGGCGCCTTTGTAGATGAAGGGACCATGGTGGATACCTGGGCGACCGTGGGTTCCTGTGCGCAGATTGGTAAAAACGTTCACCTTTCTGGCGGCGTGGGTATCGGTGGCGTGCTGGAACCGCTTCAGGCGAACCCGACCATTATCGAAGACAACTGCTTCATTGGCGCACGTTCTGAAATCGTTGAAGGCGTGATTGTTGAAGAAGGTTCAGTGATTTCAATGGGCGTTTACATCGGTCAGAGCACCAAAATTTATGACCGTGAGACCGGTGAAGTGCATTATGGCCGCGTTCCTGCTGGTTCAGTGGTGGTCTCCGGTAATCTGCCGTCTAAAGATGGCAGCTACAGCCTCTACTGTGCCGTGATTGTGAAAAAAGTGGATGCAAAAACGCTGGGCAAAACCGGTATCAACGAATTGCTGCGCACCATCGACTGATTTAAGTGACGGGCTGGAAACCAGCCCGTCATCTTTTCTTTACAGATATTCTAAAATAACATGCTTCGCGCCGCGAATTAACTGGTGCGTTTAGTTTTTATCCAGGTCATAATCCGCGCCAGTTAAATCCTGTCGCGCAATATTCATCCCGCTTATTTATGCCTACAGTTGTCTGACGTCATGAACAAGACTGCGCGCTTCTCACTTTTGATGGAAACAACGCTATGTATGACAATCTGAAAAGCTTAGGAATCAGTAATCCGGACGACATCGATCGTTACAGCCTGCGTCAGGAAGCCAATAACGACATTCTGAAAATCTACTTCCGCAAAGATAAAGGCGAATTTTTTGCGAAGAGCGTCAAATTCAAATATCCGCGCCAGCGCAAAACGGTTGTTGCCGATCACGCGACCCAGGGCTACAAAGAAGTTCAGGAAATCAGCCCGAATCTGCGTTATGTCATCGATGAACTGGATCAGATTTGCCAGCGCGATCAGGTTGAAGTGGATCTGAAAAGCAAAATTCTGGATGACCTGCGCCACCTGGAAAGCGTGGTTTCCCACAAAATCACCGAAATTGAATCGGATCTGGAAAAATTAACCCGTAAAAGTCGTTAATTTCCTGCCAGACGAGAGAGGCCAGCATTGCTGGCCTTTTTTATGCTGAAATCTGCACTTCAGCCCTGCTCATCCAGTTGCAAAGCCACGTAGAGCAACAGCCTGTCATCAAAATGGCCAAGATTCAGCCCGGTCAGTTCAGAAATCCGGTTTAGCCGGTATTCAAGCGTATTTCGATGAATGAACAGCGCACGTGCGGTGGCGCTCGGCTGGACGTTATGGGTGAACCAGGCGATCAGAGTGCGGCGCAGCAAGCCGTTATTATCCATGCTCTTGAGCTTCGCCAGTGGCCGGGCGAGTTCATTGGCCTGCCAGCCACCACGCAGACTGTCGAGCAGCACGGGCAGCACCAGATCCTGATAAAAATAGCTGCGCACCTCAGGCATCCGTTGTTTGCCTACCATCATCGTGGTGCGCGCCGTCCGGTAAGAACGTGCGATGCTGCCGGGCCCGGTAAAGAAGTTGCCCAGTGCGATACGCATCCGAAGATGACCACTCTCTTTCATCCGCTGTAGCAACTGCCCTACGCGGCGGCAATGCTCCTCCTGATCGTAACGACCATGCCCATTAAGGGCGGGTTTCAACACCACCATTTCGGTCAATGACACAATAGCGATCAGATTATCGCGCTCCGGTGTGGTCAGTAGCGTTTGCAACTGCTGTAACTCTGACATCGCGCTGTCAACGCCAAGCTGACCGCTATCCACCTCCACCACGGCTACCACCCTTGGCTGATTGAGATCGATGCCGAGCCGCTGCGCCCATTCAGTCAACTGTGGAGACAGGGTATCACTGCGGATCAGATTCAGTACCAGCTCTTCACGCAGACGGCTGTCCTGCGCAAGCATATGCAGTAGCCTCGCCTGCTCCAGCATCATCTCCGCGGTCATGCAGACCAACTCGCCATAGTGCCGCAGTGCCAGCGGCTCACCAGTCAGGCCAATCACCCCGACAATGTCACCATCAATGCGTAGCGGCAGGTTAATGCCAGGCCGCACGCCATGAAGATGTTTAGCCACCGCCTCATCGATGTCTACTACGCGCCCCTGAGAGAGCACCAGCAACGCCCCCTCGTGCAACTCCCCAATACGTTCCCGGTCACCGCTACCGATAATCCGACCCCGCGCATCCATCACGTTGACATTGCTGTCAATAATTTTCATGGTGCGCGCCACGATATCCTGTGCCAGCCGGGCATCAAGGTGATAGGTAGCCATCCATTACTCCTGCAAAGAAGGGGGGAGAAACAGAATACGCAAGCGCTGCACGCAGAACATTGTGCAACTGCACAGAGCCAGGCCGTCATTTGCCGAATTTGCGGCAAACATCACACTCTGTCGCGGCAGAAATTGGACATAAAAAAGGCGGACCGCAGTCCGCCTCTGAGTCAGTTATTGTTCAGTTATTGCATCAGCAGATAGATACTGCTGTCACCGCGCTTCACATTCAGCGCCAGAACCGACGGCTTGGTGTCGAGGACTTTGCGCAGTTCACCCAGATTGGTCACTGCCTGCTGATTAACGCCCTGGATAACGTCGCCCTTTTTCAGGCCGATACGCGCCGCGGCACTGCCCGGTTTCACGTTTTCAACCCGTACACCTTTAGTACCCGCTTCGATATTGCTGAGATCGGCGCCTTCGATGCCATTGTAGATGGTCGCGGACTGCACTTTCGCCTGGCTGCTCTGCTGTAATTTAACAGAGACATCCACCGGTTTGCCGTCACGCAGCAGCCCCAGTTTCAGGGTGGTACCAACCGGCAGTGAACCCACTTCTGCACGCAGCGACGCAAAGCTGCTTAGCGGTTTGCCGTTCATCGAGACAATCACGTCACCCGCTTTAATGCCCGCTTTGGCGGCTGCAGAGTCTGGCAGCACCTGACTGACAAAGGCACCACGCTGTGCGTCCACTTTCATCGCTTTTGCCAGCTCGGAGTTCAGTTCAGTACCCTGTACGCCCAGTTCACCGCGTTTCACCTGGCCAAACTCAACCATCTGAGCTGTCAGGTTTTTCACCATGTTGCTGGGGATAGCAAAGCCGATACCGATGTTGCCGCCATCCGGTGCCAGAATGGCGGTGTTAATCCCAATCAGTTCACCGTTGAGGTTAACCAGCGCACCACCGGAGTTGCCCCGATTAATGGCCGCATCCGTCTGAATAAAGTTTTCGTAGTTTTCCACGTTCAGGCCGCTGCGTCCCAGTGCCGAGACGATTCCTGAGGTCACCGTTTCACCCAGACCATAAGGGTTGCCGATTGCCACGGTATAATCACCGACGCGGAGGTTGTCAGAGTCAGCTAATTTCACTGCGGTAAGATTTTTGGCTTCCTGCAGCTGAATCAGTGCAATGTCAGAGCCTGGATCTTTACCGATCACTTTTGCGTCATAGCGACGACCGTCACTGAGCTGTACCTGAATTTTGGTGGCATTATTCACCACGTGATTATTGGTCACCACATAGCCTTTTTCGGCGTTAATGATCACGCCCGATCCCAGAGCTCGGAATTTTTCCTGCTGGGTATCAGGGGCTGGCGCACGGCCGTTACCACCTGCACCGTCGCCGCTTTGGCACATTGGTGAACCCTGGAACGGTGAACCGTCCTGGCAGAATGGCGAATTGTCGCCAAAGAATTGCTGAAACTGCTGCGGCATGCGCGGGGTTTTCACCGTGGTGCTGCCCTCGACGCTGATACTAACCACAGACGGCATCACCTTCTCCAGCATGGGTGCCAGGCTTGGCTGGTTCTGGCTATCAGAAGAGGCCGTTTGCGCAGCAGAAACAGTAACAGGGGCGAGTGCCATGCTCAGGCTCAACGTCAGCGCACTTAACATTAAAGTCTTTGTTTTCATTTTTCGTTTCTCTATAAGATTACTGTTCAGACCATTGCTGTGGTCGAAAGGTGAGATAAATGTTTTAGCGCGAAGTTCCTTTAAAATTTTAAGTCAAAGGTAAAAAATTATTCGCGCTCCTTACAATTGGCGACTTATTCTACCGCCATCAGCCGCCGGTACTCATCCCAGGCATAGAGATCGGTCATGCCACTGATATAATCCTGAATAAGCCGGAAGCGATAATAACGTTCCCACAGCAACCGCTGATATTTATGTTCTACTACCAGATTACGCATTTTATGCAAATAGGCTTTGCGGTGTTTACCGGAAAGTTTATGGAAAAGCCGGGTTTCAATCGGGTGCTGACGCAGGAAGTCTTCATTTATCAGCGTGGTAAAGGCTTCATAATTAAGGCGCATCAGTGGCTGATAGATCTCCAGCAGTCCTTTAATCACCCGGTATCCCTGTAACTCCAGCTGCTCTACTTCCGAGTGATTAAAAACCTGCTGGCGGGCAACAGTCTTGAACAGTTGCAGTAAGCGGCCCTCTTCACCCTCGTCTTCCAGTAGCGCATGGTTGAAACTTCCATCGAATATTGCAGGCAGATTATCAACAAAACGTTTTACAGCGTAGCTCACCAGCACGCTCTGAACATTTACGCGTAATGACATAAAAAATTGATCGCTGCGACTTCGCCGTTTTTTACTACAGGCTTCACGCCAGGCTTCACCAATAGTCCGGCTAAAAGCGTCATTATTTTTGACCGGCCCCCAGGCTTTATTAAGGAACTCATACAAACTTTCAACATTAAAGATATCTTTTTCTACAGCGTCGTCCAAATCGGCAATGCAATAGGAGATATCATCCGCGGCTTCCATTATATAGGTGAGTGGGAAGCGATGGTGCTCTTCCATATTGGTGGCAGCACGCAAATCGGCAATATAATCCTGCTCAGAGAGATAAAACCCAGGTTTCTTCATTAAGGCGCTAAATTCGGCGGGCTTTTCTCCCTGCCACCAGGCGGGTGCGGTATATTTCAGGATGCAGGCGACCTGAGAATAACTGAGATTCAGTTGCAGCAGTGTATGCACCATTCGAATTGCCTGCGCGTTGCCCTCAAAATGACAGAGGTCCTGGCGGATCATGGCGTTGAGTTGATCAAAGGCCTTACGCTGCGCATCACCTTCCACGCCCGCTACCAGCGGATCAACCAGCTCGGCTGCGAGATTATCTTCAAACCAGTCGTTAATGGCCGCCTCGCCAAAATGGCCAAACGGCGGATTACCCACGTCATGCAGCAGACATGCCATCTCAATCAGACTTTCAAACGCGCCTTCCAGCTCATCCAGACCATACTGCGCCAGCCCGCCCTGCATCTTCAGAGTTTGCAGGATCTCTTTGGTGATGTAGCGCCCGGTCTGCTGCACCTCCAGCGAGTGCGTCAGGCGGGAGCGGACTGCGGCATTACGCTCCAGCGGAAAGACCTGCGTTTTTTGCTGCAAGCGCCGGATCGCGGCGGAATTAATAATCCGTCCGCGGTCGCTCTCAAAATGGCGGGTAATGTAATATTCGCCTTCCGGATCTTTTCGACTGGTATAAGGGCGCGAGAAGCTGATCTTCTTCCTGAAATTGATCGCAGACATAAATTACCCCTTATTTTTTCGTGAATTAATCCCCTGAATGCCATGGTAGACTATGCCCTAAATTTTGATTCTTTACATTAGCGGAACTCACTATGAAAGCAGGCATTATTGGCGCGATGGAGCAGGAAGTCACACTGCTGCGCGACAAAATTGAAAACCGTCAAACGCTGTCGCTGGCGGGTTGTGAAATTTATACCGGCACCCTGCAGGGCGTTGAGGTGGCACTGCTGAAATCGGGCATTGGTAAAACTTCTGCCGCGCTGGGTACCACACTGCTGCTGCAGCTTTGCAAACCAGATGTGGTGATCAACACCGGTTCGGCTGGCGGTTTAGCGCCGTCGCTCAGCGTTGGCGATATCGTGGTGTCAGAAGAAGTGCGTTATCACGATGCTGACGTTACCGCGTTTGGTTATGAGCCGGGTCAAATGGCGGGTTGTCCGGCCGCGTTTGTAGCAGACAGCAAGCTTATTGCGGCGGCGGAAGCCTGCATTAAGCAACTGGATCTGAATGCCGTACGCGGTCTGGTGGTCAGCGGTGATGCCTTTATCAATGGTGCCGAACCTCTGGCACGCATTCGCAATCTGTTCCCGCAGGCGATTGCCGTTGAGATGGAAGCAACCGCTATCGGTCACGTCTGTCATCAGTTCCAGGTGCCGTTTGTGGTGGTCCGCGCGATTTCCGATGTGGCCGATAAGCAATCTCACCTCAGCTTTGATGAGTTCCTTAGCGTTGCGGCGAAGCAATCTTCGCTGATGGTGGAGAACCTACTGGCGCATCTGGCGCGTGGCTAAAACGCTGCTGCTCTGCTGGCTGCTGCTGTTGAGTGGCGGCCTGTTCGCTTCCCCACCGCGTGTTATTACCCTCGCCCCCCATCTTACTGAACTCGCCTTTGCTGCCGGGATTACACCGATTGCGGTCAGCGCCTGGTCCAATTACCCGCCGCAGGCGAAACAGATTGAACAGGTCGCAAACTGGCAGGGCATCAAGGCCGAACGCATTTTGCAGCTCAAACCGGATCTGGTATTAGCCTGGCGTGGCGGTAACCCGCAGCGGCAAATTGACCAGTTGCAGCAGCTCGGCGTGCCGGTTAAATGGATTGATCCGCGGACGCTGGATGAAATGTTCACAGCGCTCACCGAACTGGGCCGCTGGAGCCCCAGACCGACGCTGGCCGCCAGCACTGCCCGACAGTTACGGCAGCAGGAAGCCACGCTGCGTCAGCGTTATACTCATCTGAGTGCGGTTCCGCTTTTTTTGCAGTTTGGTCAGCAGCCGCTGTTTACTGCCGCCAGAGCCACGCTGCAGAATGAGATTATTACATTGTGTGGTGGCAGGAATATCTTTGCCGACAGTCGCGTCAGCTGGCCGCAGGTCAGCCGTGAGCAGGTGCTGATGCGTCATCCTCAGGCTGTTGTGACCGTTGGCGGTGTGCAGCAGGCGGAGAACATCCGTGCGTTCTGGCGGCCGCAGCTCACTGTACCGGTGATCGCCATTAACGAGGACTGGCTTAGCCGGCCAGGCCCGCGATTGATACTGGCGGCGCAGCAACTCTGTACGGCCCTCCATCCCGATGAATAAATCGGCGAATTGATTAAAGTCACTGCGTTTTTTGCCGTTAATCTATACCAGAGACGACCGCGCCACGTATGCTCGCCGTCCTTTTAGCGCCCCGGCGCTTTTTAAAACACCAGGAACCTGATATGACCAGAGCACTGCTGCTGGCCATAGCGCTATTGATCGCCGGTTCTGCATTTGCGGAATCGATAAATGGCTCTATAGGCGCCAGGCTTGTCATCTATTCACGCTGTGAAATCAACACGGCTAACGGTCAGCCTTCGCCGCAAATCAACTGCGGCAGAGAGGCAAGCGCACAGCCACGCATAACGAATAGCCAGATTGAATTGCAGGGAAGTCTGAAGCAGGGTAACCGGCTGGTTACGATAGAATGGTAAATGAGGCCGTCGTCATGACGGCCTGCGTCCTCAGATACTAAAGGAAGAGCCACAGCCACAGGTGGTTTTGGCATTCGGGTTGGTCACGATAAAGCGTGAGCCTTCCAGACCTTCAGTGTAATCCACCGAACCGCCCACCAGATATTGCAGGCTCATCGGGTCAACCACCAGTGAGACGCCCTGTTTTTCAATCGTCATGTCGCCATCGTTCATCTGGTCATCAAAAGTAAAGCCATACTGAAAACCACTGCAACCGCCCCCGGTAATATAGACGCGCAGTTTCAGCGCCGGGTTCTCTTCGTCGGCAATCAGGTTCTTCACCTTAGTGGCTGCGGCGTCGGTAAACTGCAACGGCAGTGCTACTACTTCATCACTCATGTTTTACTCCGGTAAACGCCCAGGTCAGAAAACGACCTTAATGACGCTATTATCAGCCAGCACCTCAGCGCAATCAAGCTCTGGCCTTCGCACTCTGTGCCGCTTTCACTTCCGTTAGGGGTGCTGCGGATGAATCTACCTTTCGTCTGGTGCCCCTCTTCCGTAGAATGACAGAATATTTTTCTGAACACGCTGGAGCCGAAAATGAGTAAGTCCGAACAACTTTTTGCCGAGGCGCAACGCCTGATTCCGGGTGGGGTAAACTCGCCAGTACGCGCATTTACCGGTGTAGGCGGCGTTCCGCTGTTTATTGAACACGCTGATGGCGCTTATCTCTATGACGCTGACGGCAAAGCCTATATCGACTATGTCGGCTCATGGGGTCCGATGGTGCTGGGCCATAACAACGCGGCTATCCGCAATGCTGTGATCGAAGCTGCTCAGCGCGGCCTGAGCTTTGGCGCACCGACCGAAATGGAAGTGACCATGGCGCAGTTGGTGTGCGAGCTGGTGCCGAGCATGGAGATGGTGCGAATGGTTAACTCCGGCACCGAAGCGACCATGAGCGCGATCCGTCTGGCGCGTGGCTTTACCGGCCGCGATAAAATCATCAAGTTTGAAGGCTGTTATCACGGCCACGCCGATCATCTGCTGGTGAAGGCGGGTTCCGGTGCCTTGACCCTGGGTCAGCCAAACTCGCCGGGCGTACCAGCCGATTTCGCTAAGCATACCCTGACTTGCACTTTTAACGATCTCGACTCGGTGCGCAGCGCCTTCGGGCAATACCCTGACGACATCGCTGCCATCATTGTTGAGCCGGTCGCTGGCAACATGAACTGCATCCCGCCACAGCCGGAATTCCTGCCGGGCCTGCGCGCGCTCTGTGATGAGTTCGGCGCACTGCTGATTATCGATGAAGTGATGACCGGTTTCCGCGTGGCGCTGGGCGGCGCACAGGCTCACTACACTGTACGCCCTGATTTAACCTGCCTTGGTAAAATTATCGGTGGCGGGATGCCAGTGGGTGCATTCGGTGGCCGTCGAGACGTGATGGCCGCGCTGGCCCCGACCGGCCCGGTCTATCAGGCGGGAACGCTTTCCGGTAACCCGATTGCCATGGCAGCAGGTTTTGCCTGCCTGACGCAGATTGCGCAGCCCGGCACTCACGAGAAGCTGGATGCCCTGACCCGCAAGCTGGCAGAGGGTCTGCGCGAAGCAGCACAACAGCAAAAAATCCCGCTGGTAGTTAACCATGTTGGCGGGATGTTTGGCCTCTTCTTTACCGATGCTGACAGTGTGACCTGTTACGCCGATGTCACCCGCTGCGATGTAGAACGCTTTAAAACCTTCTTCCACCTGATGCTGGAGGAGGGCGTTTACTTTGCGCCATCAGCCTATGAAGCGGGCTTTATGTCGCTGGCGCACAGCGAAGAGGATATTCAGCGCACTGTGGACGCCGCGCGTCGTTGTTTCGCGAAGCTGTAATTGCGGCAGCGTTAAAGATGAAGACCGGCAGCAGCCGGTCTTTTGTTATTAATGAGGCTTGCCCCGCTCTGTTGTGAGAGGGTGCACGCACAGGAAACAGGGTCAGATCGGAAAGGCGCGAAAGCCGTCATCCATGACTCGCTCGTCCCGCGCCGTCCCTGGCGCGGGACGCTTTCCTCCTCTGACCCAATTTCCTGCGCATTGAGCTTCTTCGTTGTTGTCAGATTCACCCTACTTTGGATCTGGCCGGCGTCTGAAACCAGCCTGCTTTTTCCTCTTAACCTGAACGCCGTAGCAGCCAGATAAAGTAAGGCGCACCTAAAAACGTTGCCATCAGCCCGGCAGGGATTTGATCCGGAAACGCCAGCATCCGCCCGCACCAGTCAGCCAGCACCATCAATCCCGCGCCCAGTAGTCCCGACAGCAACAGTTGCGGCAAGGCCCGCCGGAATCCCAGCATCCGCGCCATATGCGGAGCCATTAACCCGACAAAACTCAGCGGACCGATAGTCAGCGTCGCGCTGGCGGTCAGTGCTGCCGCCAGCAGCAGCAAACTCAGCCGCGCGGGCGTTAACGCCATACCGGCCGAGCGCGCAGTCGCGCTTCCCAGCGGCAACAGCGTCAGCCAGCGGCTGGCCAGTGGTGCCAGCGACACCAGCAGCAGCGCGCAGATTGCGCTTTGCATCGCCTGACTGCCGCTGATGTTATAGGTTGAACCGGAGATCCAGCTTAGCAGCCCGCCCATACGCGGATCGCCGCTGGCCAGCAGCAGCATCAGCAGGGTGACAAAGGCACTGTTGAGCGCCATGCCCGCCAGCAGCATCCGCTCCGGCGAGAAGCCGCCACGGCTGGCTACAGCCATGATCACCAGCAGCGTCATTGCGGCCCCCAGCGCACCGGCGGGCAGCAGCCATGTCAGCGCATCGCCCGGCACAAAGAACATCATGACTACCACGCCACAGGCAGCACCCGAACTGATGCCCAGCACTTCCGGGCTGGCCATCGGGTTGCCGGTCAGCCGCTGAATCAGACTTCCCGCCACGCCCAGCATCAGGCCGGTCACCAGCGCGGCCAGTACGCGTGGTGCGCGCCACGGCAGCAGCGATTGCAGCATCTCACCTGCTGACCCGCTCCAGCCCTGCGCATCGCGTCCTAGCGCCAGACCGCCCCACGCCAGCAGCGCCAGAACAGCAAGACCGATCAACGCCCAGTGCAGCAGGTTCTGTCGCTCAGCGGGCACCTTGTCACCCTGATTCAACGCGGGCGGCACCGAACCGGTGCGCAGTCGCGGCAGCAGCCACAGCAGAATCGGTACGCCAAGCAGCGCCGTGGCCGTGCCGGTCGGAATATCACGCCAGTGGCTGCTGAGCCACAACACGCAGCTGTCTGCCAGCCACAGCAGCAACGCGCCAGTCAGCGGTGCCAGCAGCATCCGGCTGATGAGCCGACGTCCACCCAGCAGCTTCGCCAGCAACGGGGCAAACAGCCCGATAAAGCCAATGATACCGGCGACATTCACCAGTTGTGCGCTGAGCAGAATTGCCAGACCAAGTCCACCAATACGCGCCACGGAGAGCGCTAACCCAAGGTTTTTCGCAACATTATCATCCAGCCCCATCAGCGTCAGCGGACGCAGCAGCGCGAGTGCCAGCACAAACGCCAGCAGCAGGCGCGGCCAAAGTTGCTGCACATTGTCCCAGCTCATCTGATTCAGCGCGCCGGTGCTCCACAGAAACATGTTCTGCAGCTGATCGTGATTGAAGATCGCGAAGATTTGATTCACCGCGCCGCTGTAAAGGCTCAGCACCAGCCCGGCCAGAATCAGCGTCACCGGTGATAAACGCTTGCCCCAGGCCACACCAAACACCAGCGCGCCCACCAGCAGCGCGCCACTGAGCGCGGCAAACTGCTGTGTCAGCGCCCCGCCCGGCAGATGCCAAAGCGTCGCCACGGTAATGCCCAACTGGGCGCCGGAAGAGACGCCCAGTGTGGTGGGTTCCGCCAGCGGATTTCGCAATATCTGCTGAAACAGCAGGCCAGCTAAGCCCAGTCCCCCCCCCACCAGCAGCGCCAACACGATACGCGGCAGCAGGCTGTGGTGAAACACCATCTGCGGCATATTATCGGCTGCCGGTGACCAGATTGCCTGAGACCACTCAGCCTGCGGCAACGCCTGTTGCAGGTTAACCAGCGTCAGGCTGAGTGCCAGTAGAAACAGCAGACTGAGGAGGCCTGCGGGAAACAGAGCATGGCGCATCATTGCGTCTCCAGCGCGCGTTCCAGCACGCGAACAAAGTGCAGCGCTGAGAGCGTTGCTCCGTAATACCAGACAGCCGGAACACGCTGAAAGCGTCCGGCGCGGACAAACGGCAGCGCCTGCCACAGCGGGCTGCGCATCAACTGCTGCATCTCTGCGTCATTATCGTGATCGAAACAGATGGCATCGACATCTCCCAGCGGCGCCAGCTGTTCAATGCCGATCACCGCGCTGCCCCAGAAATTGGTGTCACCCTGCCAGCCATTTTTCAGCCCCAGCAAAGTCATCACTTCCAGGAAAAGACTGTTTTTGCCGAAGGTAATGGCATGACGACTGTCGAGCAGCGACATCAGCAGAATCGTCCGTCCGGCATAGGGGGCCAGACGCTGACGCGCCGCCGCCAGCTGATCATCCACCTCGCGCAGATGCTGCTCCGCCCGATCGCTTAATCCAAGGCGCGCGGCCAACTGACGCAGCGATGCCCGCGCGGCGGTGAAGGGTTTCCCGTCGCCGCGGTGGAGATCGAACCCCATGATGGGCGCGATGCGCGTCAGTTTCTCTTTAGGTGGGCCGTAGCCGTTGGAACAGAGGATCAGCGACGGCTGCATTTGCGCCATCAGCTCAAGATTGGGTTCGGTGCGCAGACCGACGTCGATCACGTCTGCAGCCAGCGTCGGTTCCCCTACCCAGATGTTGTAGTTGTGCAGATCGGCCACGCCCCAGGGCGTGACGCCTAATGCTATAAGCAGTTCGGTGGGGAGCCACTCCAGTGCAATGATTCGCCCCAGATTCGGCGTGGTAGCACGCAGCGGAAGCGAACAAAACAGCGGCGAGACCGCCAGCGCCAGCATCAGTCGGCGGCGATAAAGATCGGGCATCATCCTTTCCTTAACAGACAAAACTGACCGGCGCGCCGCCCTGCGGGTGCGGTAAAATGCCCATCGGAATGCCGTAGATTGCACCCAGCACCTCAGGTTGCATAATGGCCTCCGCGTCCCCTTCAGCAATCATCGCGCCCTGACGCAGCGCCACCAGATGGTCGCAGTAGCGTGCAGCCATATTGATATCATGCAGCACCGCAATCACGGTTAAGCCACGCTGCTGGCTCAGATCGTTGATCAGCGCCAGCACCTCAACCTGGTGGGCAATATCCAGCGCCGACGTCGGTTCATCCAGCAGCAGACAGCGGCTGTTCTGCGCCACCATCATCGCCAGCCAGGCGCGCTGACGCTCGCCCCCCGACAGACTGTCGACCAGCCGCCCGGCAAAGGGCTTTAGCCCGACCTGGATAATCGCATCCTCCACCCGATCACGATCGTCCTGACCGAACCGTCCCAGCGCGCCGTGCCAGGGATAGCGGCCAATCGCCACCAGTTCCCGCACCGTCATCCCTTCAGCGGCCGGTAACTGCTGCGGCAGGTAAGCCACCTCGCGGGCAAAGGCTTTGCTGTTCCAGCGCCCGACCGGCTGCTGATTCAGCAGCACCTCCCCGCTGCTGGCCACATGATGACGGCCCAGCATTTTCAACAGTGTCGATTTTCCCGAGCCGTTGTGCCCTATCAGCGCGGTCATTTTACCCGGTGGAAAGGTCAGCGACAGGGGCTGAAGGAGAGTACGGCCCGGCACCTCAAAACTGGCGTTTTCCAGCGTAAAGGTCGCCTCTTCTGCGTGAGGATGCGGCATGGTTATCCCTGTGAACGGGCGCCGGAGCGCCCGGTTAAATCAGAATCTGAAGGTCGCGGTGCCGACAATCTGGCGTTCCGCGCCCCAGTAGCAGGCGTATTCACGGTAGCAGCTGGCGACATACTCACGGTTGAACAGGTTGTTGACGTTGACGCCCACTGTCGAGCCCGGCAGACCGAAACGACCCAGATCATATTTTAGCGCCGCATCCACCGTGGTGTAACCGGCCACCTTAAAGTTCTGGTTCGAGAGTCCAGCAGCGGTATTATCTGTGGTATCAGCATACAGACCCTGGCTCTCACCGACATAACGCACCCCCGCGCCGATCGTCACCCCTGACAGGACGGTTTCATGGAAGGTGTAGTCGCTCCACAGTGAGGCCATATGCTTCGGTACCTGAACCGGCGTTTTGCCTTTGAGCAGCGTATCTTCGGTATATTCCGCATCGGTATAGGTGTAAGAGGCCGTCAGGTTAACGTTGGCATTCAGCGCCGCTTTCGCTTCCAGCTCTACGCCGCGCGACCGGATTTCACCGCTCTGCACGCTGAAAAGAACATTGTTCGGATCGGCAGTCAGATTTTTGGTTTTGGTCAGCTGATAAAGCGCAGCGGTGAGCACCACCGGACGATCTTTTGGCACATATTTCACACCCGCTTCATATTGTTTTGCACGTGCCGGATCGAAAGTCTGACCGGCAGATGTCGTGCCTGCGGTGGGTATGAAAGATTCGCTGTAGCTGAAATAAGGCGCGATGCCATTATCAAATACGTAATTAAGGCCACCACGCCAGGTAAATGCCTGGTCATGATTTTTAACTTCCGTATTCCCGTTACGATTCAACGCGGAGGTCATTGCATAGTCGTAGCGCCCGCCCAGGGTTAGCACCCAGCGGTTCCACTCCATCTGATCCTGCGTATAGAGACCCGTCTGCTCTTGCTTATTCAGATACTGATAAGGGAATGGCGTCCCAATATTCGCATCATTACCGTACTGCGGATTAATGGCACTAAGGGAGGCAGCGCTGCCAAATGCCGCATCAATATCATTACGCGTCCGCTGATAATCCACGCCCAGCAGCAGCGTATGATCCACCTGGCCGGTGGCAAACTTCGCCTGCGCCTGGGTATCCACCGCAAACTGATTGAGCTTCTCTTCTGAAACCGCCGACCCCCGCGTAATCTCCTGAGTCGCCGGGTTAAATCCATTGCCATAGATACTGCGGTAATCGGTGCGCAGGTCGGCATAGCGCAGGTTCTGACGCACCGTCCAGGTGTCGTTGAAGCTGTGCTCGGCGTTATAGCCCACCATTTTGGTGGTGCGTGAAATTTTGTTGCTCTGCTCGCCTTCATCGAAGTTAGTCGGCAGTTTGTACTGGCTACCATCGGCGCGGGTGATCGGCACCACCGTGCCCTGACGCGGCAGCCAGCCGTAATAGCCGGTTTCTGGCTCGTTCTGGAAATAGGTCAGCAGGTCAACGCGGGTGCGATCGTCGGGACGCCAGCTGAAAGCCGGTGCGATGGTGTAGCGCTTCTCTTTGTTCATCGCCTGCTGCGCATCCTGACTGCGCGCCTGACCGGTCAGACGATAGCTGTAGACGCCGTTATCATCCAGCGCCCCGCCAAAGTCAAAGCCGGTCGAGAAGAGGTTATCGTTACCCATCTGGAACTGCACTTCACGCAGGGTTTCCTGGGTCGGACGCTTACTCACCAGCGAGACCACGCCGCCGGGGTTGCTTTTGCCATAGAGCACCGACACCGGACCGCGCAGCAGTTCGGCGCGCTCCAGGAAGTAAGGATCAAGGGCAAACTCAGAATAGTTGTCACCCTGCAGTTTCAGACCATCCAGATACTGATTGGTATTGGTTTCGCTGAAACCGCGAATCGACAACGCATCAATGACGTCTGAGCTGCCACGGTTACCGGTCAGCACGCCAGGCGTGTAGTTAAACGCGCCTTTGACGCTGGTCACGTTACGCATCTCCATCTCTTCGCGGGTGACCACGGAGACAGACTGCGGATTTTTTTCAATCGGCGTATCGGTTTTGGTGCCGGTGGCGCTGCGTTTCGCTGCCACGGTCGGTGCCGGGCCCCAGGCGCTTTCCGCCTCGACGCCGCTGCCGCCATCCGCCGAGACCACCATTGTCTCCGCCTGCGCGGCGTAAAGAGAAGTGCTCAGGCTCAGTGAGATCATGACGCCCAAAAGCGGTCGGGAAAATGTTTTTTTGGTGTTGTCTGCAAAAGTCGTTCGCGCATTCATAAAAGTGTCTCTTAAAATAGGCTCATTCGAGCGAATCGAAACGATAATGATTATTATAACGGATTAGATAATATGCGAACTTCAGCGAGCACTGCAAGAAGTAATCCCAGCCGTGACGCCGTTTGCAGCCCGGTTGATACATAGTGATGACAAACAGAAAAAGGGCGCCGAAGCGCCCTTTTTAACCTGTCTGACTGATTTATTTGCCAAACATATCTTTTATCCACCCTGCTACGCCGTCGCTATCTTTCTGCTCCTGCGGTTGCTGAGCCGGTTGTTGCTGCTGCTGCTGCTGATCAAACAGCTGTTGCTGCTGCTGAACCTGCTGTTGCTGTTGCTGACACAGCGCATTCGGATCCAGCGCCCACACCGGCAGAGAACGCCAGGTGCTGCTGCCGGTGCCACAGACAAAGTTACCCGCCGAGTCCACATTCATCAGCGACACATCTTCCGGTGGCGTCAGCTGCAACGGCATCGGTGCCTGAATGTCGAGATAGCGGCGGTAGAGCTGCATCGCGCCACTGGCACCATAGAGTTTGGTCGGTTGGTTGTTATCGCGTCCTACCCAGGTGATCGCCACTTCTTTGCCATCAATACCGGCAAACCAGCTGTCGACCAGATCGTTGGTGGTACCGGTTTTGCCAGCCAGATGCGCATTCGGGAAACGCGCGCCCAGCGCACGGGCGGTACCGTGGTCAGCCACCTGCTGCATAGTGTAAAGCGTCAGATAAGCCGCCTGCGCCGGTTCAACACGCTGCGCCTGCGGATAGCTCTGATAGAGCACGCTGCCATCTTCTGCAATCACTGAACGCACCGCTGACAGCGACGCGCGGTTGCCGCCGCTGGCGATCGACTGGAACGCCTGCGCCACTTCAACCGGCGTCAGATTTAAAGCACCCAGCAGCATCGCCGGAACCGGATGCAGCTGCTCTTTCGGCACGCCCAGTTTGTTCCAGGTGTCGACTACCGCATCCAGCCCCAGCGTCATGCCGAGGTTAACCGTCGGCACGTTCATTGAGTTGGTCAGCGCATCGACCAGCATCACTTTTCCGCTGAAGCGACGATCGTCGTTCATCGGTTTCCAGATGCTGCCGTTTGGCTGCTTCAGCGCAATCGGCTCATCGGCGATCCAGCTATTCAGCCGGTAGCTGTTTGGCTGGCTCAGCGCGGTCAGGTAAGTTGCCGGTTTCGCCAGTGAGCCGATAGAGCGGCGCGCCTGGATTGCCCGGTTATAACCGGCATACTGCGGATCGGCACCGCCGACCATGGCACGGACTTCTCCGCTGAAGCGGTCAACTACCACCATCGCGGTTTCCAGATCTTTCAGACCACGCTGTTTTTTTAGCGTCGGAATACCATCAATCACCGCTTTTTCGGCCGCATCCTGCGACACCGGGTCCAGCGTGGTGAAGATTTTCACGCCGGAGAGATCTTTCACTTTGTCGCCCAGTTTCGCCTGAAGCTCGTTACGCACCATCTGCATAAAAGCAGGCTGCGGCGTGATCACGCCGCCTTTCGGCTGCACCCCCAGCGGACGGGCCGACAGCATGTCATACAGTTCCTGGTCGATCACTTTCTGCTGCTGTAACAGGCGCAGCACCAGGTTGCGGCGTTCCAGCGCCAGTTTCGGGTTACGCCATGGATTATAGAGCGACGCCCCTTTAACCATGCCGACCAGCATCGCCTGCTGATCCAGACTCAGCTCATCAACCGGACGGCCAAAGTAGTAAAGGCTCGCCAGCGGGAAACCGCGTATCTGATCGCTGCCTGCCTGACCGAGATAGACCTCGTTCAGGTAAAGCTCCAGAATGCGATCTTTGCTGTAGCGCGCATCCATGATCACCGCCATATAAGCTTCACGCGCTTTACGCCACAGCGAACGTTCGTTGGTGAGGAACAGGTTCTTCACCAGCTGCTGCGTCAGCGTACTGCCGCCCTGCACCGCTTTCCCGGCCGTGATGTTCGCCAGGAAGGCGCGACCAATGGAGTAAGGGCTGATGCCATCATGCTCATAGAAATGGCGATCTTCGGTAGCAATCAGCGTATCGACCAGCAGATCCGGGAAACCGGTGCGCGGTACGAAGAGTCGCTGTTCACCATTCGGCGACTGCAGCATGGTGATCAGGCGCGGATCAAGGCGGAAAAAGCCAAAATCACGGCCGGTTTCGAGGTTTTTAATCTCACTCAGCTCATCTTTAGTGAAGCTCATGCGCGCGTGGATCTGCCCCTCTTTACTGTCGGGGAAATCAAACGGGCGACGCAGTAGATCGATGGTATTGCCCTTTACCGAAAACTCGCCAGGGCGGGTAATCCGGGAGACTTCGCGGTACTGGGTTCCTTCCAGCAGCGCCACCATTTCACTTTTGTTGTAGGCCATGCCCGGTTCCAGGCTGACCATGCGACCGTAGACAGTAGCGGGCAGTTGCCACACTTTACCGTCAATTCGGCTGCGAATTTCCGAGTCGAGGTAGATGCCCCACGCGGCCATGACCACCACAAACACCAGGAACAGTTTGATTACCCATCCCAGCCAACGGCGTTTGCCGCGCGGCGGTTTTCCACCTTTACCTTTACGTGGCACCGGCGCTTCCTCCTCGTCATCATTAAAATCGTCCTGATCGATATCTTGTTCGATATCCCTGCGTCGTCCCCGGCCCGCACTGCTGCGCGGCGGCAACGGTTTACCTTTGCGCCCTATTGGTTCGCGATCGTTCCCAGACATTACTTTTCTTCTCCAGGCAGTGCTTACGGCAGCGCCGCTACTCTAACTGCTTTCTCGCGTGCCGCATGGCAGAACCCTCTGAATTCGATCCAGCGGACTCAACCCTGCGGGGACATTTTTTTGGTTCGCCTTGTTGGCAAGGCGGTGGCCGGATCCTCTGGCCAGGGATGTTTTGGATAACGTCCCTTCATCTCTTTCCTGACGTCCGGCCAGGCACCTCGCCAGAACGCCGCCAGATCGCGGGTGATCTGCAACGGGCGCTGGGCGGGCGATAACAGCTCCAGCACCAGCGGAATGCGTCCTTCCGCCACCGTGGGATTACGCGCTTCGCCAAACATCTCCTGAATCCTTACTGCCAGCGCGGGCGGCTTATCCGCATCATAGCGAATCGGCAGCCGGCTTCCGGTCGGCACAGTGTAATGAGTTGGCAGCACAGTATCCAGCCGCTGACGTTGTGACCATGTGAGTAAATGTAATAGCGCGGTGGTCAGGTTGACTGCCTGCAGGCTCCGCAGATCGCGCACCGCTGACATCTGCGGCAACAGCCACTGTGGCAGGCTCTCAAGCAGGCTTTCGTCATCCGTGGCGGGCCAGCTCTCTTCCGGCAGCCACTGCGTCGCACACTGGATGCGCAGGCGCAGCTGTTGGGCGTCCGACGTCCAGCCCAGCACCGACAGACCTTTTTCGGCGATCCAGCGCAGCATGGCTGCGTGCAGCACGTCCGGTTCCGGGCGCGCCATCGGCTGGGTTTTCAGTATCAGCGCGCCAATCTGCTCACGTCTGAACGCACGCAGCGTGCCCTTCTCTTCATCCCACTCTACTTCGGTCCGGCGCTCAATCAATGCGGGATGCTGCTGGCACAGCGCTTCAATATCGACCGGCAGTGCCAGCAACATCCGGGCATCCGGCGTCGCACTGCCCTGCAACAGGGCGGGAGCAATCAGCCACTCATTGCGCGTCAGGCCATCCTGCTCATCGAGTCGGGCACCCAGCCCGTTGGCCAGCTGATAGCGACCGCTCTGATCGCGTCGCCGCGCCAGCCGATCGCCAAACCCCACCGCCAGCAATCCGGCAAAACGATCGTCATCAACCCGGCCACCCCGGATTTTTAGCCGTTGCTGCCACTGCTGCGCCCGCCGCTGCCCGTGAGTTTGTGGCCGATGCAGGGCATCGCGCAGATCGGCGCTGCCGCTACGGGGCGGGTCTTCCAGAATCGCCACCAGCAGCGCGGCGCTGGCGACCGCATCCGGCTCGTCACCCGCGGCACACAGCATGGCGGCGAGTCTCGGATCACATCCCAGCTGCGCCATGCGCCGTCCCAGCGTGTTAAGCATACCGTTGTTGTCCAGTGCACCCAGTCGGGTTAACAACTGTTGCGCAGCAGCAAGATTTCTGGCTGGCGGCCGATCCAGCCACTGCAGTTGTTGCGGCCGGGTACAGCCCCACTGCAGCAGCTCAAGCCACAGTGACGAGAGATCGCTGTTAACGATTTCCGGTTCGCTCTGCGCCGCCGCACGCAATGCCTGCTCCTGAGGCAACAGATGCAGGCAGAGCCCCGGCATCAGTCGTCCGGCGCGACCCGCACGCTGAATCATCGACGCCTGGCTGATTCGCTGGGTCTGCAAGCGCGTCACGCCGCTACGGGCGTCAAACAAAGCGCTCCGTTCCAGCGCACTGTCGACCACCAGCCGAATCCCCTCAATGGTCAGGCTGGTCTCGGCGATATTTGTGGCGAGCACCACTTTGCGCCGTCCGGCGGCAGCGGGCAGAATAGCCAGGCGCTGCGCCGCCAGCGGCAGTGCACCATAGAGCGGTGTCAGATCAACGTCGTCACTGATGCGTGATTCCAGTTCGCGCTTCACCCGTTCGATCTCCGCCACGCCCGGCAGAAACAGCAGCAGTGAACCGCTCTCATCCCGAAGCAGTTGGGCGACTTCACGCGCGACCGCCTCTTCAAAGCGCACGTTCTGATTCAGCGACGCATAACGCCGCTCTACCGGATAGCTGCGCCCTTCTGAAACAATCAGCGGCGCATCTGGCAGCAGCGTCGCCAGCCGGGTATTATCCAGCGTGGCGGACATCAGCATAATCTTCAGGTCATCGCGCAGCCCCTGCTGCACATCGAGCAGCAGCGCCAGCGCCAGATCGGCTTGCAGGCTGCGCTCGTGAAACTCATCGAGGATCACCAGCGACACGCCCTCCAGCATCGGGTCGCGCTGAAGCATGCGCGTGAGCATTCCTTCGGTGACCACTTCCAGCCGGGTCTGTGGCCCGACGCAGCTTTCGCCACGCATCCGGAACCCCACCGTGGCACCCGGCTGTTCGCCAAGCTGCTCCGCCAGCCGCTGCGCCACATTCCGCGCCGCCAGCCGACGTGGCTCCAGCATAATGATCCGTCCCGACAGCGCCCCCTGCTGTAACAACTGCAGGGGCAGCCAGGTCGATTTGCCCGCGCCAGTGGGCGCGGCCAGCAGGATTTGAGAGGCGTCACTCAGCGCCGCCAGGATGTCAGGCAGCACTGCGCTGACCGGTAAATCGCTCACAGCAAACTCCGCTTCTGCCTGTGCTAAGATGGCGCGCATTGTAGCATCCATCCGTGATATTTGCCGGAGAGCGCCATGGCAACACAACGCTTATTTTTTGCCATCAGCCTGCCTGAGGAGATGCAGCAACAGCTGGTGCGCTGGCGGGCCGACACCTTTCCTGCGGAGACGGGCCAGCCGGTGGTCGCGGCCAATCTGCACCTGACGCTGGCGTTTCTGGGTGAGGTCGCGCCGGAAACCTCACAGCGCCTGCAGACGCTGGCCTCACGCATTGTCCAACCCGGCTTTGATCTCGACCTTGATGATGCCGGACACTGGCCGCGTCCCGGGGTGGTCTGGCTCGGCTGCCAGCGTGCGCCACGCGGTCTGTTGCAGCTCGCCAGCCTGCTGCGGGCGCAAGCCGCCCGGCATGGCTGTTACCAGAGCCCCCAGCCGTTTCATCCGCACATCACGCTGTTACGCCACGCTACTCAGCCGGTGTCGTTACCGCCGCGCGGCTTTCACTGGCGTTTTCGCGTCTCCACCTTTTCCCTGTTCGCCTCTGAATATGCCCGGGGCCGTACCCGCTATCGCGCAATGGCCAGCTGGCCCTTACCGTCTCAGGATCCTCATGCACTTCTCTCCGCCCCTTAAACCCGCCCGTCTGATTGCCCGTTACAAACGTTTCCTGGCCGATATCGTCACGCCAGAGGGCAACGTTCTGACGATTCACTGCGCCAATACCGGCGCCATGACCGGCTGCGCCACGCCAGGCGATCGGGTCTGGTATTCGACATCCGACAGCCTGACGCGCAAATACCCCCACAGCTGGGAGCTGACCGAAACGCAACAGGGCCACTGGATCTGCGTCAATACCCTGCGCGCCAACCAGCTGGTGGCTGAAGCACTGGCTCAGGATCGGCTGCCGGCGCTGGCCGGTTACGCCCATCGTCAGGCGGAAGTGAAGTATGGCAGTGAAAAAAGCAGAATTGATTTCCTGCTCAAAGCAGAGGCCCGACGCAACTGCTATATTGAGGTGAAATCCGTAACCCTTCTACATGAAGGCAAAGGTTATTTTCCGGATGCGGTGACGATCCGAGGACAGAAACACCTGCGTGAACTGGCGACAGTCGCGGCAGAGGGTCATCGGGCCGTTTTGTTGTTTGCCGTTTTGCACTCGGGGATTGAGGACGTTTCCCCGGCACGTCACATTGATGTGGCGTATGCAGAACAACTGGCTCAGGCGCAACAGGAGGGCGTAGAGGTGTTAGCGTATCAGGCAGACTTATCGGCGGAGGGAATGTTTCTTAAATCGCCGATCAACGTAACCTTGTAATATCTTTTGCAATTTTATGTGTTAAGAATGTTCTGAGCTAAAGGGCTGATTACGCTGTTCCTCACAGGCTTGTCAAGGTGTGTTCATGAAGAATTGCCAACCCTGACTGCTTCTGTTATTTATAGCGGCCTGTTTTTTTCCCCAATGGGGGATCGATGTACCCCGCAGACGTCAAATACAGGCTGGCAGCAAGGCCCCTGCGAGACGAAATTCGAAGGGTATAGTGCGTGTTATCCAGGAGAAGCAACATGCAAGAAGGTCAAAACCGTAAAACATCGTCCCTGAGTATTCTCTCTATCGCTGGAGTTGAACCTTATCAGGTGAAGCCTGGCGAAGAGTATATGAACGACGCGCAGCTGACCCATTTTCGCAAGATTCTGGAAGCCTGGCGTAATCAATTGCGGGACGAAGTCGATCGTACCGTATCGCATATGCAGGATGAAGCCGCTAACTTCCCGGACCCGGTTGACCGTGCCGCGCAGGAAGAGGAGTTCAGCCTGGAGCTGCGTAACCGCGATCGCGAACGTAAACTGATTAAAAAGATCGAGAAAACGCTGAAGAAAGTCGAAGATGACGACTTCGGCTATTGCGATTCCTGTGGCGTTGAGATTGGTATCCGCCGTCTCGAAGCACGTCCTACTGCCGATCTCTGCATCGACTGTAAGACGTTAGCAGAAATTCGTGAGAAACAAATGGCCGGCTGATGCCGTGTCCAGCCGGTTACCCCGCAGCGGAACAACCGTTGTTCTGTCCGCTGCGGGGTCACTTCTGAAACCTATGTCATCCTCCTGTATCGGTCGCTTCGCCCCTTCTCCCTCTGGTGAACTCCACTTCGGCTCGCTGATTGCTGCGCTGGGAAGTTACCTGAGCGCCCGCGCGCAAAACGGCGTCTGGCGGGTGAGGATTGAAGATATCGATCCGCCACGAGAAGTGCCGGGTGCCGCCAGCCGTATCCTGCATCAGCTGGAACATTACGGATTAGCGTGGGATGGAGAGGTGCTGTGGCAGTCACAGCGTCATGAGGCCTACCGCGAGGCGCTGGCCTGGCTGCAGCAGCATCGGCAGAGCTATTTCTGCACCTGTTCCCGGCGGCGTATTCAGCAGATTGGCGGGTTCTATGATGGTTACTGTCGTGAACGGCAACGCGGACCGGAAAATGCCGCGCTGCGGTTACGCCAGCATGCACCGGTCTTTGCGTTTGACGATAGGCTGCGCGGCCGCACCGAGGCAGACAGACGACTGGCACAGGAAGATTTTATTATCCATCGCCGTGATGGCCTGTTTGCCTACAATCTGGCAGTCGTCGTCGATGATCATTTTCAGGGCATCACCGAAGTGGTACGCGGCGCAGATTTGATTGAGCCAACGGTGCGACAGATTGCGCTCTATCAGCAATTTGGCTGGCCGGTGCCCGCCTGGCTGCATCTGCCGCTGGCGCTTAACCACGATGGCAATAAGTTGTCGAAGCAGAATCATGCCCCTGCGCTACCGGATAGCGATGCCAGACCGCTGCTGGTGGCGGCGTTACGCTTCCTGGGACAGCCTGTTTCAGGCGGCTGGCAGGACTTAACGCAGGACAAACTGCTGTCTGATGCGGTGTCGCAGTGGAATATGGCTTTGATGCCGCAACAGAACGCCCTGAAACCGGATGCGTAGACAACAGCATTCTCAAACGGTTCTCAACAGGCTATGATTAGCCGCTGATTTTACCTACACCCTAATTGCCACTGTCGAGGTGTCCCATTTTTACCCGAGTAGCTAATTTTTGCCGGAAAGTCCTGAAGCGTGATGAAGAGGAAGCCCCAGCAGAGGTTGAACCAGAGCATCTGATGACCATCATCCCTCGTGAAAGCCACACCATCTCACGTAAAGACATCAGCGAAAATGCCCTCAAAGTGCTCTATCGCCTGAACAAAGCCGGTTATGAAGCCTATCTGGTAGGCGGTGGTGTGCGCGATTTGCTACTGGGGCAAAAACCCAAAGATTTCGACGTGACCACCAACGCCACGCCTGAGCAAATGCGCAAGCTGTTTCGCAACTGTCGCCTGGTCGGCCGTCGTTTCCGTCTGGCACACGTGATGTTTGGCCCGGAAGTGATCGAAGTCGCCACCTTCCGCGGACATCATCAGGCGGAAGAGCCGGAAGAGGATCGCAACAGTTCCCAGCGCGCCCAGAGCGGCATGTTGCTGCGTGACAATATCTTCGGCTCTATCGAAGATGATGCCCAGCGCCGCGATCTCACCATCAACAGCCTCTACTACAGCGTGGCCGATTTCAGCGTGCGTGACTATGTAGGCGGCATCAGCGATCTCGAACAGGGCATCATTCGTCTGATTGGCGATCCGGAAACACGCTACCGCGAAGATCCCGTTCGCATGCTGCGCGTTGCACGCTTTGCCGCCAAACTCAATATGAGCATTGCGCCGGAAACCGCTGAGCCGATACCACGTCTGGCCTCGCTGTTGCGTGATATTCCGCCCGCTCGCCTGTTTGAAGAATCGCTGAAAATGTTACAGGCAGGCTACGGCTACAGCACTTATCTCAAGCTGTGTGAATATCAGCTGTTCCAGCCGCTGTTCCCGACGCTGGCGCGCAACTTTACGGAAAGCAGTGATAGCCATATGGAGAGGATGCTGGCGCAGGTGCTGAAAAACACCGATAACCGCATTCACAACGACATGCGCGTTAACCCGGCGTTCCTGTTTGCAGCGATGTTCTGGTATCCGCAGCTTGAAACAGCAGAACGCATTGCGCAGGAAAGTGGCCTGACCTATTTCGAAGCCTTTGCGATGGCGATGAACGATACGCTGGACGAAGCCTGCCGTGCGCTGGCGATTCCGAAACGTATTACTTCGCTGATCCGTGATATCTGGCTGCTGCAGTTACGCATGTCGCGCCGTCACGGTAAACGAGCCTGGAAACTGATGGAACATCCGAAATTCCGCGCCGCTTACGATCTGCTGGCGCTGCGAGCGGAAGTGGAGAATAACCCGGAATTGCTGCGGCTGAGCCAGTGGTGGGGGGAATTCCAGGTGGCTGCGCCGCCGCATCAGAAAAACATGCTGAATAATCTGGGTGACGATCCGGTGCCGCGCCATAAATCGCGTCGTCCGCGCCGCCGTCCTTCCGCGCCGCGTCGTGACAACCAGAATGTCTCATGACACGGGTTTACCTCGCGTTAGGCAGTAATCTGGCCGATCCGCTGCATCAGGTTGATGCCGCGCTGAGGGCACTTGATGCGTTGCCGCAGACGCAACGCATCGCCACCTCACCGTTCTACCGCACGCCGCCTTATGGCCCACCCGATCAACCCGATTTTCTCAATGCCGCCGTGGCGCTGGAGACCGATCTCAGCGCAGAAGCACTGCTTGACCATACCCAGCGGATTGAGCGGGAGCATGGCCGGGTGCGCAAGGCAGAACGCTGGGGGCCGCGGACGCTGGATATCGATCTGATGCTGTTTGGCGAGGCGCAAATCAACACGGAGCGGCTAATTGTGCCGCACTATGATCTGCTGAATCGCGCTTTTATGCTGGTGCCGCTGCTGGCGGTTGCGCCGGACGCCCGCTTACCCGATGGCCGGGCACTCAGCACCATTCTGGCCACCCTCGACAGTAGCAGCATCGCCCTGTGGCACCCCTGAACAGACAAATACACATCTCTGATTCCGCTCTTTAACGCTATCCAGTAAACTGCGCCCATCAGAATTCCTGAGTTGAGAGCGCCATGAAAACCACCACGATTTCACATCTGCGTCAGGCGAAAGCCAGCGGTAAAAAATTCGCGACGCTGACCGCCTACGATTTCAGTTTTGCCCGTCTGTTTGCCGATGAAGGCATACAGGTACTGCTGGTTGGTGATTCTTTAGGGATGACGGTACAGGGGCATGATTCCACCCTGCCGGTCACGGTCAGCGACATCGCCTATCACACCGCCGCCGTGCGCCGTGGCGCGCCACAGGCACTGTTGCTGGCCGACCTGCCGTTTATGAGTTATGCCACACCACAACAGACCTTTGACAACGCTGCACAGCTGATGCGTGCCGGTGCCAACATGGTGAAACTGGAAGGCGGCAGCTGGCTGGCTGAGACAGTGCTGATGCTGACCGAACGGGCCGTGCCGGTGTGTGGTCATCTTGGCCTGACACCGCAGTCGGTGAATATCTTTGGCGGCTATAAAGTGCAGGGCCGTGATGAAGCCGGAGCAGAGCAACTGTTGGCCGATGCGCTGGCGCTGGAAGCCGCCGGCGCACAGCTGATGGTGCTGGAATGCGTACCGGTGTCGGTGGCGCAGCGGATTACCCACGCGCTCACCATCCCGGTAATCGGTATCGGTGCCGGTAACGTCACCGATGGTCAGATTCTGGTGATGCATGACGCACTGGGCGTGACCGGCGGCCATATTCCCAAATTTGCCAAAAATTTCCTGGCGGAGACCGGCGACGTTCGCGCGGCAATTCGCCACTATATCGCCGACGTTGAGGCCGGTACTTACCCGGCGGCAGAGCACAGTTTCCAGTAATCCAGGAGAGTCACCGTGTTGATCATTGAAACGCTGCTGATGCTGCGCCATGACGTCCGTCGCTGGCGCCAGCAGGGTAAACGCATTGCGCTGGTGCCCACCATGGGCAACCTGCATGAAGGACATCTGACGCTGGTGGATGAAGCACGGGCGCGCGGCGACATCGTGATTGTTTCGATCTTTGTTAATCCGATGCAGTTCGATCGCGCCGATGATTTAGCGCGCTACCCGCGTACGCTGCAGGAAGATTGTGAAAAGCTGAACCGCCATAAAGTTGACGTGGTCTTTGCTCCCTCACCTGCTGAAGTCTATCCGCAGGGCGCTCAGAATCAGACCTTTGTTGAGGTGCCTGTGCTCTCTTCCCTTCTGGAAGGGGCCACGCGTCCAGGCCATTTTCGCGGCGTGGCGACCATCGTCAGCAAACTGTTTAATCTGGTGCAGCCTGATATTGCCTGTTTCGGTGAAAAGGATTTTCAGCAGCTGGCTATCATTCGTAAGATGGTGGCTGATATGGGCGTCGACATTGAGATTGTTGGCGTGCCAACTGTACGGGCGAAAGATGGCCTGGCGCTGAGTTCGCGCAACGGCTATCTGACGGCAGATGAGCGTAAGCTGGCCCCGGCGCTAAGCCAGGTCATGCACCAGATGGCTCAGCGGCTGGAGAACGGCGAGCGTCACATTGAAGAGATCATCGAGGCGGCCAGTGAGGCACTGCTGGCACAGGGATTGCGTCCTGACGGCCTGGCGATTTGTGATGCGGAAACGCTACAGCCGCTCACGGTGGACAGCCAGCGTGCTGTGGTGCTGATGGCCGCCTGGCTGGGCAAAGCCCGCCTGATTGATAATCAAACCGTTGACCTGACGCAGTAACTACGCCTGCTGCAGGTTATTTTTTTCTCTGACAAGGTTTCTGGCTATGATTCGCACAGTTCTGCAAGGCAAATTGCACCGCGTAAAGGTGACGCAGGCGGACCTCAATTATGAAGGTTCCTGCGCTATCGATCAGGATTTCCTGGATGCTTCCGGCATTCTGCAATATGAAGCGATCGATATTTATAACGTCACCAACGGTCAGCGCTTTTCCACCTACGCTATCGCGGCTGAGCGTGGCTCGAAAATTATTTCTGTCAACGGTGCGGCCGCGCGCTGCGCCTGCGAAGGCGATATTTTAATTATCTGCTCTTATGTGCAGGTAGAAGATGCCGAAGCGCGTCAATGGCAGCCTAAGGTCGCCTATTTTGAAGGTGACAACCAGATGAAGCGTCTGGCGAAAGCGCTGCCCGTGCAGATCGCCTGATTAAGAAAGGGCCGCCGGTAAAACGGACGGCCCTTTTCATTTCTGCTTCCGCAATTAAACCGGTTTGGTTGTCATTGGCATCGATGACTTTTTCATCGTTAAGAGGAAATTAAACCCGCCGCGTTTTCTCATCAGACACACTGTCCACGCCAACGCCATCATAAACGCCGAAATAAACTTCAGGTCATTCACCCAGGCTGACGGGCTTTCAAACTTCACAATCTTACTGAAGAACTGAATTTCCAGATAATGCGACAGGTAGAAGACGATAGAATTGAGGCCAATGTAGCAGACCAGTTCAGACTTCAGCTTCAGCGCAATCCAGACAAAAAACAGAACCGATAATAGTGCAAGCGGTGATAATAACGCCTGGGAATGAGGGTCCGGTACAAAGATATTCAGGCAGGAGAGTGGCACAAAACTGATCACTGAAATAAACAGCGTCAGGCCATGCTGCAGTTTCCCCGCGATCTCTCCCTGCTTTCTTACCACGTAATCGCCAGGATAGAAGAAAACAAATAGATACAGTGATTTGTTAATAGGCGCATTGTTGAAGCTGGCAAACACATCATCAGCGTCAATCGCCGGCAGCGCCCCGCTCAGTGTCATAGAGAAGGCAAATACCAGCAGGAATGGCAAATGACGGGCAAAGATAATCACAATAAAGAAGATAAACAGCGAATGCAGGAATCAGGTGATATCTCCGCCACCTGCCAGATGGGAAAGAATAATATTCATCGGTGATTGCGGCGTATTTCCATCGAACTGAACACGATTTTTAACCCGCCTTAGACTGTGACGCCTATCACAAACGGATAAATAATTCAGACCATCTTGTTATTAAAACAAGCACCCAGGCCTTTTCTCAACCCGGCATCGACAAATAAACCAGAAACAAAGCACATCAGTCCCCGTCTTACCGGTGAAATTATCTCATTTAACAGGCTACCGAAGGCGGTAAAATGTCCGGCATTATTATGTACGTCGATAGTGCCATGCAAAAAAATGATTGCGAGAATACTTAATCCACACAGATTATCAATCCATGTTATACGATTCATCCCTTCCTGCTTTTGACTAAAAAACGCCCCCAGGTAGAAGTCATTTTTCTTATCGAAAACACCACTTATCCATTTCATCCCTGAACAGAGAAATAACCTTATTTCGGCAGTATTTTTATAATTCACACTGAAAACCAATAACCGCCCTACGAGGCTATCCTTAAAAAGATTTAATAATTTAAAATCATTAAGATAGCGGCATTAGCTACATTACTATCAGATAATAATCAGGGCTATTGTTTGCCAGAAGAATGAAGGTGAGGCTATTACCAATGGCGGAGACCAAAAAAGCGATGAGGCAGCAATTAATGCCATTCTCAAGACCAGTCGCAACCCTAATTGTGGCTATCTTTATCCACTCAAAAAAAAGCCACGCCCTTATCGCAGCGTGGCCCTTACCATTCAATTTATTC
Organism: Pantoea sp. AS142; assembly: GCF_037152305.1. NCBI lineage: Bacteria > Pseudomonadati > Pseudomonadota > Gammaproteobacteria > Enterobacterales > Erwiniaceae > Pantoea > Pantoea sp. AS142. The sequence goes on from NZ_JBBCMO010000009.1 coordinate 65,604, forward strand.
TCAGGTGCGTAATCCGCGACCGCGCTGAATCAGCGCATAGACCAGCCAGTAGAAAACCAGAATAAAGGCTATCAGTACCGAGAGGGTAAACACCAGCGGCACATCATTAATGCCGAGGAAGCCATAACGGAAGCCGCTAATCATATAAACAATTGGATTGAGTTTAGAGACAGCCTGCCAGATCGGCGGCAGCAGACTCAGTGAATAGAATACGCCGCCCAGATAGGTCAGTGGTGTCAGCACAAAGGTCGGGATCAGGCTGATATCGTCAAAGGTGCGCGCAAAGACAGCATTCAACAAACCCGCGAGTGAAAACAGAATTGCAGTCAGCAGCAGTGTGATCGCCACCATTGCCCAGGAATGCACGTGGAACGGCACAAAGAACAGCGAGATGGCCGTCACCAAAATACCTACGCAGACACCACGCGCGACGCCGCCGCCAACATAACCGGCAATAATAATGTGGGTCGGCACCGGCGCGACCAGCAACTCTTCTATGTTGCGCTGGAACTTAGCGCTGAAGAACGACGACGCCACGTTGGCATAGGCGTTGGTGATGACCGCCATCATGATCAATCCCGGCACGATGAACTGCATATAGCTGAAGCCGTGCATCTCACCGATGCGCGACCCAATCAGGTTGCCAAAGATGATGAAATAGAGCGTCATGGTGATCACCGGCGGCACCAGCGTCTGAATCCAGATACGGGCGAAACGGTTAACCTCTTTGGCCCAGATACTCTTCAGCGCCACCCAGTACAGATGTGTCATGCTTTTGCTCCTGTTTTTCCCTGCGTCGTCAGGCCAACGAATAGCTCTTCCAGACGGTTGGCTTTATTGCGCATACTCAGTACCTGCACACCCTGTGCGCTAAGCTGGCTGAAAACGCTGTTAAGCCCCTGCTCACGCAGCACTTCCACTTCGAGCGTTGAGGTATCGGTCAGCCGGTACTGAAACCCTTCCAGCTTAGGCAGTGGACTGCGCGGTGCCAGATCCAGGATAAAGGTTTCTGATTTGAGCTTGGAGAGCAGCGCTTTCATCGAGGTGTTCTCTACCAGCTCACCGCTCTGGATGATGCCGATGTTGCGGCACAGCATCTCCGCCTCTTCCAGATAGTGGGTTGTCAGAATAATGGTGGTGCCTTTAGCATTGAGATCTTTCAGGAACACCCACATTGAGCGTCGAAGTTCGATATCGACCCCGGCCGTGGGTTCATCCAGAATCAGCAGTTTAGGCTCATGCATCAGTGCGCGGGCGATCATCAGGCGGCGCTTCATCCCGCCTGAGAGCATGCGCGCACGTTCACTGCGTTTGCCCCACAGATCGAGCTGCTTCAGATACTTCTCTGCCCGCTCGTTGGCTTCACGACGCTCGACGCCGTAATAACCCGCCTGGTTAACAACGATTTGCATCACCGTCTCAAACGGGTTGAAGTTAAATTCCTGCGGCACCAGGCCAAGCTGACGTTTGGCATTCACCACATCTTTTTCCAGATCGTAGCCAAACACCCGCACGCTACCCTCGGATTTGTTAACCAGCGAACTGATGATGCCAATGGTGGTTGATTTACCGGCACCGTTTGGTCCCAGCAGCGCATAAAAGTCACCCGCTTCAACGTTAAGATCGATGCCCTTCAGCGCCTGCACGCCGCCGGGATAGGTCTTGGTTAGCCGGGAAAGTTCCAGTGCATAAGTCATTCTGCATCCATACCCTGTTTTGATGGCATTGCAATGCCGTTTAAATTTATCAGGCCCTGGCATATAGTACGCGCGCGCACTCTGCGCAGTAACCGGTCGCTCAACGCCATGACAGACATCAATACCCTGATCAGAAACAACCGCGAATGGTCAAAATTGCTGGTTGAAGAAGATCCCAGCTTTTTTGAGCGGCTCGCCCAGACGCAAAAACCGCGCTTCCTGTGGATTGGCTGTTCTGACAGCCGTGTTCCTGCCGAACGTCTGACCGGACTGGAACCGGGCGAACTTTTCGTTCACCGCAACGTTGCCAATCTGGTGATCCACACCGATCTGAATTGTCTCTCCGTAGTGCAGTACGCTATCGAAGTGCTGGAAGTGGAACACGTTATCGTGTGCGGCCACTACGGCTGCGGGGGTGTGCAGGCGGCGATGGATAATCCGGAGCTGGGATTAATCGACAACTGGCTGCTGCACATCCGCGACCTCTGGTACAAGCATAGCGTGTTGCTGGGGGAACTCTCGCCGGATAAGCGCCTGGACAAACTGTGCGAAATCAACGTTATTGAACAAGTCTATAACCTGGGGCACTCGACCGTCCTGCAATCGGCGTGGAAACGCGGAAAGAATGTCTCCCTGCACGGCTGGGTATACGGCATTCAGGACGGCTGTCTGCGTAACCTTGACGTTACGGCAAACAGCCGGGAGACCCTTGAGCAGCGCTACCGTCACGGCATTGCTAATCTGTAGCTGGACGGCGAGGCCTGAGCCGATCGCGGCGTAAAGCGCAACATAGCCTACACCAGGCAACAGGTGCAGGCCCTGGAAGAATGTGCGGTCAGAACGGTATCAGGATTCCAGCGGCACCACTTTGCCGATATAAGGCAGATGACGATAGTGCTGAGCATAGTCGATACCAAAGCCCACCACGAACTCATCCGGAATAGCAAAGCCGACATACTCCACGTTCACCTCGACTTCACGGCGCTCTGGTTTATCCAGCAGGGTACAGATCGCCAGTGATTTGGGCTGACGCAGCCGCAGAATCTCACGCACTTTGCTCAGGGTGTTACCGGAGTCGATGATATCTTCGACGATCAGCACATCCTTGCCACGAATGTCTTCATCCAGGTCTTTCAGGATTTTCACATCACGCGTGCTGGACATGCCGCTGCCGTAACTGGATGCCGTCATAAAGTCGACTTCATGTGGCACATGAATGGCGCGACAGAGATCAGCCATAAACATAAAGGAGCCGCGCAGCAGCCCCACCAGCACCATATCGCTGCCGCTGTCGCGGTAGTGGTCGTTAATCTCTTTGCCCAGCTCAGCGATGCGCGTGGCGATTGCCTGTTCAGGGATCATCACTTCAACAGTGTGTTTCATTGCGTTCAGCCCGGTTACGTCAGAAAAGCCCGGAAGTCTATCATAGACACAGGCGTGACGGCTGTGCGGCACCACAAGCAAACGATTACGTCGCGAAAATTATTAGCCGCAGCCTGACGGTGGCTGAAATGCGCATTACCTTAGAACATTCTGGCATTTACCAGCATGATTCGCTGCGTGGTAGCCTTTATCCAACAGATCGTTACCCTACTCGTGCCGCAGGCCGGAGATCACAATGACCTCATCTTCAAGCAAACGAACACATATCGGCGACAGGCCGCTGCACCCTGAAACGCAGATGCTGAACTATGGCTATGATCCTCGCCTCTCTGAGGGTGCAGTGAAGCCACCGGTGTTTCTGACCTCGACCTTTGTCTTTGACAGCGCTGAAGAGGGGCGGGATTTCTTTGATTACGTCTCTGGCCGACGTGAGCCACCGGAAGGTAAATCGGGCGGGCTGGTCTATTCCCGTTTTAACCACCCTAACAGCGAAATCGTTGAAGATCGTCTGGCAGTCTATGAGCAGGCAGAGAGCTGTTCGCTTTTCTCTTCCGGCATGGCCGCCATCTCCACTGCCCTGCTAACATTTGCCCGTCCGGGCGAGGTGATTCTGCACTCCCAGCCGCTCTATGGCGGCACCGAAACCCTGCTCAGCAAGACGCTGCACAATCTGGATATTCAGGCAGTGGGTTTCAGCGACGGGAATGATGACGTCACAGTGCGTAAAGCCGCTCAGCAGGCGATGGCCCAGGGCCGGGTGGCGGTAATCCTGATTGAAACACCGGCGAATCCTACTAACAGCCTGGTCAATATTCGTCTGATGGCGCGCATCGCCGATGAGATTGACCAGCAACAGGGATCACGCCCGATTATCGCCTGTGACAACACCCTGCTCGGCCCGCTGTTCCAGCAGCCGCTGATGTTGGGCGCAGACCTGTCGCTCTACTCGCTGACAAAGTATGTGGGCGGTCACTCTGACCTGATTGCGGGCGCGGCGATGGGCAGTAAAACACTGATGGCGAAAGTGCGCGCCCTGAGGAGCGCAATCGGCACGCAGCTTGACCCGCATTCAAGCTGGATGCTCAGCCGCTCGCTGGAAACGCTGTCGCTGCGAATGGAGAAAGCCTGGCAGAATGCGGAAGCGGTCGCAGCGTTTCTGCGCGATCACCCGAAAGTGGCGAAGCTGCACTGGCTGCCCTATCTTGATGCGGAGAGCGCCGAAGGGAAAACGTATCGTGAGCAGTGTAGCGGCGCCGGTTCGACCTTCTCATTTGATATCATCGGCGGTCAGCCCGCTGCGTTTCGTTTTCTCAATGCGCTGTCGCTGTTTAAGCAGGCGGTGAGTCTGGGCGGCACCGAATCACTGGCCAGTCATCCTGGCAGCACCACCCACTCCGGCGTGCCGCAGGCGGTGCGTCAGCGTATTGGCATTACTGACGCCACGGTGCGGCTGTCGATTGGCATTGAGAACGCTGGCGACCTGATTGAAGATGTGAAGCTGGCGCTGGATCAGGCGTGATCAGCTCACAGTAAAGCCCAGCATCATGCCGGTGTCTTCATGCTCCAGCAGATGACAGTGGGCCATATAAGCGTGCTCGGCGGCGGCGACATAGTTGAAGCGTACCAGCACTTCACTTCGCCAGCCGTCGACATTCACCATATCTTTCCAGCCCTGACGATGAGGGGCCGGAGGTTTGCCGTTCTCGGAGAGAATACGGAACTGGGTACCGTGAATGTGGAACGGATGCAGCATCGCGTCACCTTCACCGGAAATGGTCCACTTCTCATAATCACCCAGCTTCACCGCAAACGACGGCTTCGTCATATCAAAAGCCTGGCCATTAATCTTGTTGCCGTTCCGGAAATCGTAACCTGCGGGCTGTGCCATGCCGTGCATGCTGTGATCCCTGTTTTCCATCGGCGGCATCGGCTGTGCAGCCGTTTTTTCGTGCATCTGCGGCATCGCGTGATGAGTGCCGTTACCCATCGCTTTTTCGCCGTAGCGCTGCATCAGCGCCTGCATTCCCTGTTGATCCAGCTGCGGGTCCATCATCAGCTGTAGCCAGCGTGTCGTCAGCCCATCGGTTGATAGCAGCGCGGGCAACGTTGCCAGCTGATCTGGCAGCGTGGCGCTGGCCATCACCCGCAGCGGCAGGATCTGAACCAGGGGCAGAGGCTGGTCAAACGGCGGCAGCGTCATGCCCATCTGTTCGGTCGGCAACGTCATCAGATCAAAGCTCTTACCGTCAGAGGTATCGATCATCACCTCAAAACGCTCGCCCGGCAGGATTGGCAGCGCGTCGAGCTTCACCGGCTCAGCCAGCAGGCCACCATCGCTGGCGATCACATAGAGAGGACGGCGATCGCTGGCGGCGATGTGCAGCGAACGGGCATTACAACCGTTGAGCAGACGCAGACGCAACCAGCCGCGCGGCACTGCATGCTGCGGATACTGGACGCCATTGGTCAGCATCATGTCACCAAACCAGCCTACCGCCGCGCGCATCACGTCGAGCTGATAATCGATGCGGCTGCCCTCTTTGGTCAGCTGTTTATCCTGAAAAATCAGTGGCACATCATCTACGCCCCACTGCGTGGGCAATCGCAGTGTTCCGCTCTCTTTGTCTTCCAGCAGGATCAATCCCGCCAGCCCCTGCGCCACCTGATGCCCGGTCTTGCCGTGCTGATGCGGGTGATACCAGCAGGTCGCGGCGGGTTGATCGGGCGTAAAGGAGACCTGACGCGAGCCGCCTGGCGCAATTACCGCCTGCGGGCCACCATCCACTACGCCAGGAATTTCCAGCCCATGCCAGTGCAGGGTTGTCGCTTCGCTGAGCCGGTTATGGATGTTCACCGTCACCGGTTTACCGCTCTGCAACTTCAATACCGGCCCCAGCAGGCTACCGTTATAGCCCCAGGTTGGCACCGCTTTGCCGTTCCACTGGGTGGTGCCCTGCATCGCCGTAAGGCTGTAACTGCCCCTTGCATCGGGTTCCAGCAGAGGCGGGATCGGCAACAGCGGACGAGTGGCAGCCATCAGCGAACGGCTCCAGAGCGGCAGAGCACCAGCTGCACTGAGTGCAGCCGTCATTTTCAAAAAGTATCGTCGTTGCATGATAATCATCCTTGTCACATGGGAACAGAAAGCCTAAACCCTGCCCTTAGGGCAAGGTCAATAATTGGCCCCCGAAAAAGACTCAAAAAGTGCAGCCGGAACGTGCCCGCGGCAAATTAATCGAAAACCTGAGAGCAACTGTGCTAACGTCATTAACAATATCCATTGAAGAGAACGACTATGAAGCAAAGCATCAAGATCCTGCTGTTGACGGGACTCCTTGGCTTCTCCTCCACCAGTTTTGCCCTGAGCGAATCCGAAGCGGAAGATCTGGCCGATCTTACGGCGGTTTTCGTCTATCTGAAAAATGATTGCGGCTATCAGGATTTACCGGACGCGCAGATTCGTAAAGCGCTGGTCTTTTTTGCTCAGCAGAACCGCTGGGATCTCAGTAACTACAGCAATTACAACATGAAGGCGCTGGGTGAAGATAGCTATCGCGATCTCAGCGGCATTGCCATCACCAACGACAAAAAATGTAAGTCACTGGCCCGGGATTCGCTAAGCCTGCTGGCCTACGTCAGGTAACGATTCTGCCCTCTGCTGCCGGACATTGACCGTGCAACCACGGTCAGTGTTAGCTATCATGTGCCGCCCATCTTCATGGCGATGTCATCAGAGGAGAGCACCATGGCCCACAATGAAACGTGGTATGAAACCCTTCATGCCGGTTTTGGCCAGTATTTCACGGTAGATAAAGAGTTGTACCGTGAGAAGACTGCGCATCAGGATTTAATCATTTTCGAAAATGCCGCGATGGGCCGTGTTATGGCGCTGGACGGCGTGGTGCAGACCACCGAACGAGACGAATTTATCTACCATGAAATGATGACCCACGTTCCGCTGCTGGCGCACGGTGCGGCGAAGAGCGTTCTGATCATCGGCGGCGGTGATGGCGCAATGCTGCGTGAGGTGTCACGTCATCCGGAGGTCGAAAAGATTACCATGGTAGAGATCGATGCGGGCGTGGTCACCTTTTGTCGCCAGTATCTGCCGAATCACAGCGCAGGCGCCTATGACGATCCGCGCTTTACGCTGGTGATTGATGACGGGGTTAACTTCGTTAACCAGACGCAGGACACGTTCGATATCATCATTTCCGACTGCACCGATCCGATTGGTCCGGGCGAGAGTCTGTTTACTTCAGAATTTTATGCCGGTTGCAAAGCGGCCCTTAATGAAAATGGCATCTTTGTCGCGCAGAATGGCGTCTGCTTTCTGCAGCAGGATGAGGCCGTTAACAGCCATCGCAAGCTGGGGCATTACTTTACGGATGTCAGCTTCTATCAGGCGGCGATTCCGACCTACTATGGCGGCATCATGACCTTTGCCTGGGCGAGTGATAATCCGGCGCTGCGCCAGCCTGATATTGCGACCCTGCAGGCGCGTTTCGGGACTGCTGGCCTGACCTGCCGATACTACACGCCAGCAATCCATACCGGCAGCTTTGCCCTGCCGCAATATCTGTTGAATGCGTTATCTGCCGCGGGCTGATAGTGCATTTCTAAGGGGGTGACCGAAATTGCAAAAGCTAAAACTACACGGCTTCAACAACCTGACGAAAAGCCTGAGTTTTTGTATTTACGATATCTGCTATGCGAATACTGAAGCTGAACGCGATGGTTACATCGCCTACATTGACGAACAATATAACGCTAACCGCCTGACAGAAATCCTGACGGAGACCTGCTCAATCATCGGGGCTAACGTGCTTAACATTGCGCGCCAGGATTATGAACCGCAGGGGGCCAGCGTCACGATTCTGGTGAGCGAAGAGCCGATCGATCCCAAAGATATCGACAATTCCGAGCATCCAGGCCCGCTGCCAAACTCGGTGGTGGCGCATCTCGACAAAAGCCATATCTGCGTGCATACCTATCCGGAGAGCCACCCGGAAGGCGGGCTGTGCACTTTCCGTGCGGACATTGAAGTCTCAACCTGCGGCGTGATTTCACCGCTTAAGGCGCTGAACTACCTGATCCACCAGCTGGAGTCAGACATTGTCACCGTCGATTACCGGGTGCGCGGTTTCACTCGTGACGTGAAAGGGATGAAGCACTTTATCGATCACGAGATCACTTCGATTCAGAATTTTATGTCTGACGATATGAAAGCGATGTATGACATGGTGGATGTGAATGTCTATCAGGAAAACATCTTCCATACCAAGATGTTGCTGAAAGAGTTCGACCTTAAACACTATTTGTTTAATACCCGCCCGGAAGACCTCAGCCCGCAGGAGCATAAGCGCATTACTGACCTGTTGTGGAAAGAGATGCGTGAGATCTATTACGGCAGAAATATTCCCTCTATGGGTCTGAAGACACTCTGATTACCCGACGCGCAGCGTTACAATCCGTGACGTGCGCGTCTTCCCCCCCGCCCACTTTTTTCACAGTACGGCGACTACCGGAATTCTCTGTTCGAAAACAATCATTATCCGCCTCGGGAATGTTATGTTCTGCGCTGGATGCTTGCCTCTCATACACCTTCAGGCAGAAAAAATGGCAAGTATTAACAGCATTGATTTTGATGCCGTTCCAGATGCCATTTTCCTTTCCACTCAGGCTATTCAGCGTGTTATCGACAGCGGCGCAGAGGGCGATACCGTGCAGGTTCCCGCAGGCCGCCCCACTGGGGGAGTGGGTGCTTAACGCCAGCGCACGCTTATGGTAACGGCATGTTGCCGTTGCAGAACAGATGGCGAATCATTTTGCCCGCCGGATGAGTGCTGCTGGCAGGATCGTACTGCAAGGACGCCGCACGACAGGTGGGGCCGCAGTCAGTATGTGGACCACCAAATCGGCGATGATCGGCAGGCAGGGTACGAAGCTGGGCACCGTTCGGCATTACGGCCAATATTGTGGCGCCAGGTGCCCCCGAAATACCGATGTTGCAACCGCCGGGCCGGGCCAGTTCACCGCCTCGTCTGCCACCAATGGGTCGCTATATTCAGCTGCAGGAAGTAGCCGGACGGGTGAATTTCCTGCTCTCCCCAGCGGCTGTGGCGATGACCGGCCAGCAACTGGTGATGTGCGGCGGTGCATCGCTGAGTCAATGAACAGGCTGGGCAGCTCAGGTCGCCGGGCTTTTACTGCCTTACTGGTTTGCCGTACTGGTTCACAAACTGGCGGTAGGCGGCAATCACCAGCTGAAAATCTTCGATGCCGCAGAATGAGAGGCTTTCTTCGTCATAGTAATTCATCCCCTCTTCCATGCCGTCATCTTCCAGTGCCAGCAGATTAGCGCGAATCATCACCTCTTCCTCATCCAGCAGAATGGTGTACTCGCTGCCGATGCGCTGCCACTGCCGCACGCTACCTTTGACATCCTCTATTGCGGCTTCAACTTCATCCAGTAAGCCCGGATCGTTCTTCACTTCTTCGTTGAACCAGTGGCCGACCGCTTCATGATCCATCGACATGCGAACCTTAATCTGTCCGGTCACATCGCGTAAAAATTCGTATTCCATCGCCCGTCCTCTCAACGTCGTCGCGTCATCAAATGAGTGTCAGTGCTGCCTGAGTGGATAAGTTTGACACGTCGCGCATTATTGCAGGCTGTCTGGCGAAATCCAGCATTTGATCGTCTCTCTACCCAGCGCTGAGACGTAAAAAAGGGGCGAATCATCGCCCCTTTCTGTTGTTGCTGACAGGAGAATAGTCAGACCGCGGTCTGGAAAATCACGCCATCAGCTTTGTCGGTGTACTGCGTTAACTGGTCGAAGTTGAGATAGCGATAGGTGTCATTGGCCGTTTTATCGACCTGCGCCATAAATTGCTGATACTCATCCGGCGTTGGCAGCCGGCCTAGCAGAGAGGCAACAGCAGCCAGTTCTGCAGACGCCAGATAAACGTTAGCGCCGGTACCCAGACGGTTCGGGAAGTTACGGGTCGAGGTGGAAACCACCGTCGAACCATCTGCTACACGTGCCTGGTTACCCATGCAGAGTGAACAACCTGGAATCTCAATGCGCGCGCCGCTTTTACCGAAAACGCTGTAGTAGCCCTCTTCGGTCAACTGCGCCGCATCCATCTTGGTTGGCGGCGCTACCCACAGACGGGTAGGCAACTGGCCTTTGTGGCTATCGAGCAGTTTACCGGCGGCACGGAAGTGACCAATGTTGGTCATGCACGAGCCGATGAACACTTCGTCGATCTTCTCGCCCTGAACGTCAGAGAGCAGACGTGCATCATCCGGATCGTTTGGTGCACAGAGGATCGGCTCTTTAATCTCGGCCAGATCGATTTCGATCACGGCGGCATATTCAGCATCGGCATCCGGCTCAAGCAACTGAGGATCGGCCAGCCATTTCTCCATACCTTCAATGCGACGCTCCAGCGTACGACGATCGCCGTAGCCTTCTGCGATCATCCACTTCAGCAGCACAATGTTAGAGCTGAGGTATTCGATAATTGGCGCTTTATCCAGCTTGATGGTACAGCCCGCAGCGGAACGTTCAGCTGATGCATCGGACAGCTCAAACGCCTGCTCGACTTTCAGATCCGGCAGACCTTCAATCTCCAGGATTCGGCCGGAGAAGATATTTTTCTTACCTTTCTTCTCAACGGTCAGCAGGCCCTGTTTGATGGCATACAGCGGAATAGCGTGAACCAGATCGCGCAGAGTAATGCCTGGCTCCATCTTACCTTTGAAGCGCACCAGTACCGATTCCGGCATGTCGAGCGGCATAACGCCCGTCGCTGCGGCAAACGCCACCAGACCTGAACCCGCCGGGAAAGAGATGCCGATAGGGAAACGAGTATGCGAGTCACCACCGGTACCTACGGTATCCGGCAGCAGCATGCGGTTCAGCCAGCTGTGGATAATACCATCACCCGGACGCAGCGACACACCGCCACGGTTCATGATGAAGTCCGGCAACGTGTGGTGCGTGTTCACATCAACCGGCTTAGGATAAGCGGCGGTATGACAGAAAGACTGCATGACCAGATCGGTCGAGAAGCCCAGGCAAGCCAGATCTTTCAGCTCGTCACGGGTCATCGGGCCGGTGGTATCCTGCGAGCCAACCGAGGTCATCTTAGGTTCGCAATAGGCTCCCGGACGAACACCGGTAACGCCACAGGCGCGGCCAACCATTTTCTGCGCCAGCGAGAAGCCACGGGTGCTCTCCGCAACATCTTTCGCCTGACGGAATACGGTGCTGTGTGGCAGACCCAGCGATTCACGCGCTTTAGTGGTCAGGCCGCGGCCGATGATCAGCGGAATACGGCCACCGGCGCGCACTTCGTCAATCAGCACTTCGGTTTTGAGTTCGAAACTGGCCAGCAGTTCATGGGTTTCGTGGTTGCGCACTTCACCTTTGAACGGATAGATGTCGATCACATCTCCCATGTTCAGGTCGTTGACGTCAACTTCAATCGGCAGTGCGCCCGCATCTTCCATGGTGTTGAAGAAGATGGGTGCAATTTTGCTGCCCAGCACCACGCCGCCGCCTTTTTTATTTGGCACGTTCGGGATGTCGTCGCCCATAAACCACAGCACTGAGTTGGTGGCAGACTTACGTGAAGAACCCGTTCCGACCACATCTCCCACATACGCTAGGGGGAAACCTTTGGTCTTCAGTGCTTCGATCTGTTTGATCGGGCCGATATTGCCCGCTTCATCCGGCTCAATGCCTTCGCGGGCATTTTTCAGCATCGCCAGGGCGTGCAGAGGAATATCTGGACGTGACCAGGCATCCGGGGCCGGAGAGAGGTCGTCGGTGTTGGTTTCACCCGTGACTTTGAACACCGTTACGGTGATCTTCTCAGCCAGTTCAGGCCGTGACAGATACCATTCCGCCTCTGCCCAGGATTGCATCACCTGTTTCGCGTATTCATTACCCGCTTTCGCTTTCTCCTCGACATCATAGAAGTTGTCGAACATCAGCAGCGTGTGTGAAAGGGCTTTCGCAGCGCCAGGAGCCAATTTGCTATCGTCCAGCGCTTCAATCAGCGGATGAATGTTGTAACCACCCTGCATAGTGCCGAGCAGTTCAACCGCTTTTTCAGGAGATATCAGAGGAGAGGTTGCTTCGCCTTTGGCGACAGCCGCCAGGAAACCGGCTTTGACATACGCCGCTTCATCGACGCCAGGTGGGACTCGGTTGACCAATAAATCGGTCAAAAATTCTTCTTCACCCGCAGGTGGATTTTTCAGCAGTTCAACCAGCGCGGCCATCTGGGAAGCCTCTAAAGGCTTAGGTACAATTCCCTGGGCAGCACGCTCGGCAACGTGCTTACGGTATTCTTCTAGCACGACGTTATCCTCGCTCTCATTATGTAGGGCTTTCCGACCACCTTGCTCACTTATGGAGAACACACTTCCCTTTCTCGTCCAGGTTGAGGTGCCCGGTTTCGCGGAGGGCAGAATAGCAGGATTTCGTCTGTTTGTTAATCTGTTTACAAAAATACAACATAATCGACTGTGCGGCTTCTACCCGTATATTTCCCCGCATCAGCCCGCTGACTTAGCTGAAACGGTCAGTTTGCCGCGTAGCGGATTCCGTAGAAATAACGGCATGATAACGTCATCTTTGCAGCGGTTTTAGATAAGTGATTCAGTGAAATAGATAACGGGCAGGAATAGAAGTCGAAGTACGTCTGGTTTACAGCAGAGGTGAGTTCGTCACCCTATCCATACCAGGCCGAAAATCTGCCTGGTGCTCTTTATGCTGAAGATGATTACAGCGTGGTTTTCATTTCCCGCAGGGATTCTGGCCAGTCACCCGACCAGACGTAGTGATCTTTCAGAATCCGCGCGCTGTAGTCGAGACAGATTTTCACTGGCAGGTTGGGATAAATTCGCTCCATTTCCTGCACCAGCTCTTCGCTGTCGTTGACCTTATGCAGCGTCTTAATGAAATCTTTGATATAGGTGCGGGTAAAGCCTATCGCCGACGGGCTAAGGGTTGGCGTGGTTCGCGAGTGCCCGGGAATCAGCACTTTCGGCTCCAGCGCGTCGAGCGTATCCAGACTTTCCATCCATTTCGCCATACGCTCCGGCGTACGCATATCGGCAATCCAGACGTGTGCGTCAGCGAAGACCACATCTGAGGCAATCAGCGTTTTGGTCGAGGGGATCCAAAGCGGTGTGACCCGGATACAATCGCCGCTGAGACCGCTCAGAATTTTAATCTGCTGCCCTTCCAGCCAGATTGTGTCCTCCTCCAGTTCAGTAATCGGAAAGGTAGTGCGGGCACCATTCTCTTTTAATACCTGCTTACCCCAGTAATCAATTTTGAAGTCGAAGGCATCATTAACGTCCTGGGCGACCTGCTTATAAGAGAAAATTTCGGCATCCGGAAAGACGGATTTAATCACTTCAAGACCCAGAAAATGATCGGGGTGCAAATGCGTAATAAAAATGCGTTTCAGGTCGAGACCAGTTTCGATAATTTCCGCGACTAACCGATGGGCATTCGCCAGCGTAAACTGGGCATCAACTAACATCGCCTCTTTCTCGCCCATGATGAGGGTGGAACTGACACCGAAACCGTCATGCTGGTCACTACTGATAAAAACCTTCGTCGATAAATCCATTTTTCGTCCTCGCAAGTTACGCGTCAGAAGCTACAAGACAGAAACTGCTATTCAGAAGAGGTCGTCATGACCTCTTCTGTACATGTTTAATTTTTCAGATTTTCCGGAAAATTGGCGGGCAACTGGTCAGGCGGACAGTCGATCACGCTTTCGTTATTTTCACCCACATCACGGATTACGGTCAGCGTCGCGAACTCATCAATCACTTCGGTTGGATAAGCCGGGCCCGCTTCGCGGAATTTTGCCATCTCTTCCAGATAATCATTCTGGAAGCAGACGGTTTTTTCCGGATTGTTCATTACCCAGCGTGGGAAGAAGATAGTGCCATGGAAAATTTTATCAGCCAGATTAACGGCCAGGCTGACATCGGTACCGGTTGGTTCAGTCCAGGAGACTTTATAAACATCCTGCGCCAGGCGAACGACATAGACGTGCTGATTTTTAACCCAGCGATTACCGACCATGCCACTGTGAATGCGATAGTCGATGGTACTGGCATTTTTAATGTAGAGCTCGTAGTTCCAGCCGTTGTCATAGGTGTAAACCAGATGTTTGCCGACAATGCCAGACAGGTCATGTTTATCAAAAGTGATCATGATTAATTCCTCATTTATTTTCCTTGAGAAGATTATTGCGCGTTACAAAATCGATTAATAACGCTATTTTTAGAACTAAATCATCCAATTTTTAGATGAGTATTCATGTACAAAACAACACTTGAACAGTGGTATCTGCTCGACGCAGTGGTAAATGAGGGAAGTTTTGCGCTGGCAGCGGAGAAGAACAATCGCAGCCAGTCCTCACTGAGCTATCAGCTCAGCCTGTTACAACAGCGGCTGGGTTTGACCCTGTTAGAACAGGAAGGCCGCCGTGCCATCCTCAGCGCGGAAGGACATCAGTTGCTCGCTCAGGTTCGTCCGCTGCTGGAGGGATTCGGCGCGCTTGAGGCTCAGGCCAATGCACTGCAGCGCGGCGAGCGTTCGCGCATCGATTTGATGGTCGATGCGACGCTGCCCAAACCTTTGCTGTTTGATGTGCTCCAGACCTTTCAGCAGCGCTATCCACATGTGCGCATCTGGTTCAGCGAAATCGTCCGAAGCGAAACGCCTGACAGACTGGCGGAGCATCAGGCGGATCTCTGGCTGGTGGCGCAGTATGGCGATACGCCCGTAGCAGGCGAAAGTCTGATGAGTGTCGATTTTATTGCCGTCGCTCATCGCGACCACCCTCTACACCGCGAAACCGCCCCGCTTAATGCTGCCACACTGGCACGCTGGCCCTGCATTACTATTCTGGATCGTCAGCAACAGCAGCAGTCAGAGGTTAATGGCGATCAGGCGGAGAACTGGTCCTTCACGACGCTGTCGGCAGCAATTGAAGCGGTCCAGCATGGGTTAGGTTATGGCTGGCTGCCGGAACAGAACATCGCCGCGCTCCTGGAGAGCGGTGAACTTCGGCCCCTGCCACTGCTGCAGGGCCGCCGACGCAGTAGTTCGCTGGTGATGCATATGAACGAAGAAAGACTGCCCGGCAACAGCGCCATTGCTGCACTGGCGCAGATGTTTGTTGAGCGGGTGGCGCAGAGAGCAGTGCGTGACTGAGTGAAAGATTTGCAGGGGTTTGTGTAGGACAGGCCGGGTATTGAAAACAATATCGGCGGCGAACTGCGGGTGTGTTCCCCAGTGTACAGGACAATGACGTAATCATACTTTGGGAATTGAGTCACATCGGTTTACCCCCTCTCACACAGGGAATATTTTACGCTATCACGCTGATTACAATGCATTTTTACGCCCGATGATTTCACCGGATTTTACACCCTGAATGAACTGCAATGCACACTGAGTCTACAGCACAAAATCCAGGCGAAAAAAAAGCCCCCGAAATGGGAGCTTTTTTCTTTAGTAGCAGAAACTTATTTCTTCTTCGCTTTCGCGTTAGGCAGATCGGTGATGCTGCCTTCGAAGATTTCTGCCGCCAGACCGACTGATTCATGCAGGGTCGGGTGAGCATGGATGGTCAGCGCAATATCTTCCGCATCACAACCCATCTCAATGGCCAGACCGATTTCGCCTAACAGCTCGCCGCCGTTAGTACCGACAATCGCGCCACCAATAATCCGGTGGGTCTCTTTGTCGAAAATCAGTTTGGTCATACCGTCTGCACAATCAGAAGCGATAGCACGGCCTGAGGCTGCCCACGGGAAGGTGGAGGTCTCATAGCTGATGCCCTTCTCTTTCGCTTCTTTCTCGGTCAGGCCAACCCAGGCAACTTCAGGCTCAGTATAAGCAATAGAAGGAATGACTTTAGGATCGAAGTAGTGCTTCAGACCAGAGATCACTTCAGCCGCCACGTGGCCTTCATGCACGCCTTTGTGCGCCAGCATTGGCTGACCGACGATGTCGCCGATAGCATAGATGTGTGGCACGTTGGTGCGCATCTGTTTGTCGACGCGGATGAAGCCGCGATCGTCCACTTCCACGCCCGCTTTACCGGCATCCAGACCTTTACCGTTCGGCACACGACCGATGGCCACCAGCACCGCATCATAACGCTGCGCTTCGCCTGGTGCTTTTTTACCTTCCATGGAAACGTAAATGCCATCGTCTTTCGCTTCAACGGCAGTCACTTTAGTTTCCAGTATCAGGTTAAATTTCTTGCTGATTTTTTTGGTAAAGACTTTTACCACGTCTTTATCCGCAGCCGGGATAACCTGGTCGAACATCTCAACCACATCGATCTCTGAACCCAGCGCATGATAAACCGTCGCCATTTCCAGACCGATGATGCCGCCACCCATAACCAGCAAGCGCTTCGGCACTTCTTTCAGCTCCAGTGCATCGGTAGAATCCCAGACGCGTGGATCTTCATGTGGAATGAAGGGCAGTTCGATTGGACGTGAACCCGCAGCGATGATGGCGTTATCGAAGTTGATGGTGGTTGCGCCGCCTTCTCCTTCAACCACCAGGGTATTAGCACCCGTGAATTTGCCGAGGCCATTAACGACAGTGACTTTACGGCCTTTTGCCATACCTGACAGGCCGCCAGTTAACTGGTTGATGACCTTCTCTTTCCAGCTGCGAATCTTGTTGATATCAGTAGAAGGCTGGCCAAACACAATGCCGTGCTCTTCAAGGGCTTTCGCCTCTTCAATCACTTTAGCAACGTGCAGCAGCGCTTTAGATGGGATACAACCGACGTTCAGACAAACACCGCCCAGGGTGCTATAACGTTCTACCAGTACGGTTTCCAGACCTAAATCCGCACAACGGAAGGCTGCAGAGTAACCTGCAGGACCTGCCCCAAGTACCACGACCTGGGTTTTAATCTCTGTACTCATCATGACCTCTTAATTGATATCCGGCGGGTCAGACGTTCTTATAATGCCCTTGTTCCACCGGGACTTTCACCGCAAGAGTTTACAGAATTGTTAACAAACTGCCAACCGCGGCGCGACGAATCGTTAAAGGAAGGCCGGCATCCGCCGGCCTTCTTTACATTTACATAACTAAACGACGAATGTCGGACAGCATATTGCCGATAATGGTGATGAATCGCGCACCATCAGCACCGTCGATCACGCGGTGGTCGAAGGAGAGAGAAATCGGCATCATCAGACGCGGCGTAAACTCTTTTCCGTTCCACACCGGCTCCATCGCCGATTTAGAGACACCCAGGATAGCCACTTCCGGCGCGTTAACGATCGGCGCAAAGTGTGTGGTACCCAGGCCACCCAGGCTGGAGATGGTGAAGCATCCGCCCTGCATGTCGCCCGCGGTCAGCTTACCGTCACGCGCTTTCTTCGAAATCGCCATCAGTTCACGCGACAGCTCGGTGATGCCTTTTTTGTTCACGTCTTTAAAGACCGGAACGACCAGACCATTTGGCGTATCAACCGCCACACCGATGTTGATATATTTTTTCAGCGTCAGTTTCTGCGCATCTTCAGACAGCGAACTGTTGAAGCGAGGCATCTGCTCAAGCGCCGCCGCGACCGCTTTCATGATGAACACCACCGGGGTGTACTTCACATCCAGCTTACGCTTCTCTGCTTCAGTATTCTGCTGCTTACGGAAGGCTTCCAGATCGGTGATATCGGTTTTGTCGAAATGCGTAACGTGCGGGATCATTACCCAGTTACGGCTCAGGTTTGCGCCAGAAATTTTCTGGATGCGGCCCAGTTCGACTTCTTCGATTTCGCCAAACTTACTGAAATCAACTTTCGGCCATGGCAGCATGCCAGGCAGACCGCCACCACTTGCCGCAACTGGCGCCGCTTCAGCGCGTTTCACCGCGTCTTTCACGTAAGTCTGAACGTCTTCTTTCAGAATACGACCTTTACGGCCAGTGCCTTTGACTTTCGCCAGGTTAACACCAAACTCGCGCGCCAGGCGACGAATCACCGGAGTAGCGTGAACGTAAGCAGCGTTCTCTGCGAACTCACCTTTGCTCTCTGCTTTGGCGGCTGGTGCCGCGGCTGCTGGCTTAGCATCAGATTTCGCAGCCGGTGCCGGTGCAGCTTCCTGTTTCGCTGCCGCAGGGGCGGCCGGAGCAGCACCTTCGACGTCGAACACCATGATCAGTGATCCGGTGCTGATTTTATCGCCCGTCGCGACTTTCAGCGCTTTGACGGTACCCGCAAATGGCGCTGGCACTTCCATTGAGGCTTTGTCGCCTTCAACCACAATCAGTGACTGCTCAGCTTCAACTTTGTCGCCAACCTTGACCAGGATCTCGGTGACTTCAACTTCATCACCCCCGATATCCGGCACGTTAACGTCTTTGGCGCCTGCAGCCGCGGCAGGTGCCGTTGCCGCGTCTTCTTTCACTTCTGGCTTCGCATCAGGGGCAGGTGCTGCGCCTTCTGCTTCAAAAACCATGATGGCTGAACCGGTGCTGACTTTGTCGCCGGTCGCAATGGTGATCTCTTTGACCACACCCGCGAACGGTGCCGGGACTTCCATAGAGGCTTTGTCGCCTTCAACCACAATCAGTGACTGTTCGGCTTCGACTTTGTCGCCAACCTTCACCAGAATCTCCGTGACTTCAACTTCGTCACCACCGATATCCGGAACAGCGACTTCTTTGCTGGCAGTCGCAGCAGCAGCGGCTGGCGCAGGCGCCGCGTCCGCTTTTTTCTCTGCAGCGGGGGCCGGTGCTGCTTCAGCAGCACCTTCGGCATCAAACACCATGATCAGCGAGCCGGTCTCAACTTTGTCACCGGTGGAGATTTTGATCTCTTTGACTACGCCAGCCTGCGGCGACGGCACTTCCATTGAGGCTTTGTCGCCTTCCACGGTGATCAGCGACTGCTCGGCTTCCACCTTGTCGCCAACTTTCACCAGAATCTCGGTGACTTCAACTTCGTCAGACCCGATATCCGGTACCTTAATTTCGATAGCCATTACTCTATTACCTCTTAAGCCAGACGCGGGTTAACTTTATCGGCATCGATATTGAATTTGGTGATCGCGTCGGCCACCACGTTCTTCTCGATCTCGCCGCGTTTAGCCAGCTCACCCAGCGCGGCGACCACTACATAAGATGCATCCACTTCAAAGTGATGACGCAGGTTTTCACGGCTGTCAGAGCGACCAAAGCCATCGGTACCCAGTACGCGATAATCGCTGGCCGGGACGTAGCTACGAACCTGCTCAGCGAACAGTTTCATATAGTCGGTTGACGCAACAGCAGGTGCCTCGTTCATCACCTGAGCGATGTAAGGTACTCGCGCTTCTTCTGTCGGATGCAGCATGTTCCAGCGCTCACAATCCTGGCCATCACGCGCCAGTTCAGTGAACGAGGTAACACTGTAGACATCAGAACCGATACCGTAATCTTTCGCCAGGATCTGTGCAGCTTCACGCACATGACGCAGGATAGAACCTGAACCCAGCAGCTGCACTTTGCCTTTGCTGCCGTCTACCGTTTCCAGCTTATAGATACCCTTGCGGATACCCTCTTCCACGCCCTGCGGCATGGCAGGCATGTGGTAGTTTTCGTTCAGCGTGGTGATGTAGTAGTACACGTTCTCCTGCGCTTCGCCATACATACGCACCAGACCATCATGCATGATGACTGCGACTTCATAAGCGTATGAAGGATCGTAAGAGATACAGTTCGGGATAGTCAGCGACTGAATGTGGCTGTGACCATCTTCATGCTGCAAACCTTCACCGTTCAGGGTAGTACGACCGGAGGTGCCGCCGACCAGGAAGCCGCGCGCCTGTTGGTCGCCCGCCAGCCACATCAGATCGCCGATACGCTGGAAGCCAAACATCGAGTAATAGATGTAGAACGGGATCATCGGCAGGTTGTTGGTGCTGTAAGAGGTCGCCGCAGCCAGCCAGGATGAACCTGCGCCCAGTTCGTTGATTCCTTCCTGCAGAATCTGGCCTTTCTCGTCTTCTTTGTAGTAAGCCACCTGCTCGCGGTCCTGTGGCGTATACTGCTGACCGTTCGGGCTGTAGATACCAATCTGACGGAACAGACCTTCCATGCCAAAAGTACGCGCTTCATCAGCAAGAATAGGAACCAGACGATCTTTGATCGACTTGTTCTTCAGCATCACGTTCAGGGCACGCACAAAGGCGATGGTGGTCGAGATCTCTTTGTTCTGTTCATCCAGCAGCGCACTGAACTCTTCCAGCGCTGGCATTTCCAGCTTTTCAGTGAATTTCGGCTGACGCGTTGGCAGGTAGCCGCCTAACTTCTCACGCTGACCGTGCAGATAAGCGTGCTCTTCTGAGCCTTTTTCAAAGGTCACGTACGGCAGTGATTCAATCTTGTCATCGGCAACTGGCACGTTGAAGCGGTCACGGATATAGCGTACGCCATCCATGTTCATCTTCTTCACCTGGTGAGCAATGTTTTTGCCTTCCGCAGTGTCGCCCATACCATAACCTTTGATGGTATGGGCCAGGATGAGTACCGGTTTGCCTTTGGTATCCTGCGCTTTTTTCAGTGCCGCGTAGATTTTCTTGGGATCGTGACCGCCACGATTCAATGCCCAGATTTCATCATCGGACAGATCTTTAACCAGCGCTGCGGTTTCCGGATATTTGCCAAAGAAGTGCTCACGCACATAGGCACCATCACGGGATTTAAAGGTCTGGTAGTCACCGTCAACGGTTTCATTCATCAGCTGAATCAGCTTGCCGCTGGTATCTTTGCGCAGCAGCTCATCCCAGCGGCCGCCCCAGATGACTTTGATCACTTCCCAGCCCGCGCCGGCAAAGATGCCTTCCAGCTCGTTGATGATCTTGCCATTACCGGTAACCGGGCCATCCAGACGCTGCAGGTTGCAGTTGATGATGAAGACCAGGTTATCCAGTTTTTCACGGGTGGCGATAGTGATCGCACCTTTGGATTCAGGCTCATCCATCTCACCATCACCCAGGAAGGCGTAAACGGTCTGCGCAGAGGTATCTTTCAGACCACGATGTTCCAGATATTTCAGGAACTTCGCCTGATAGATAGCCGACAGCGGGCCCAGACCCATTGATACGGTCGGGAACTGCCAAAATTCTGGCATTAATTTCGGGTGCGGATAAGAAGAGAGACCTTTACCCTCAACTTCCTGACGGAAGTTATTCATCTGATCTTCAGTCAGGCGACCTTCAAGGAATGCTCGAGCATAGATGCCTGGAGAGATGTGGCCCTGGAAATAGACCAGATCGCCGCCATCTTTGTCACTGCGTGCGCGGAAGAAGTGGTTGAAGCACACTTCATAAATGGTGGCAGAAGACTGGAAGGAGGACATGTGGCCACCAAGTTCCAGATCTTTCTTCGATGCGCGCAGCACCGACATAATGGCGTTCCAGCGGATTGCGGAACGGATACGACGTTCAAGAGAGGTGTTGCCCGGATAGTCGGGTTCATCTTCAATGGCAATAGAGTTGATGTAGTTGCTGATTGCAGAAGATCCTGCAGCCACTTTTACGCCGCCTTTTCGGGCTGCACCCAGTACCTGATCAATCAGATACTGTGCACGTTCAACACCTTCTTCACGGATGACCGATTCGATCGCCTGTAGCCAGTCACGAGTTTCAATCGGGTCCACGTCATTGTGTAAACGTTCTGACATGGGTGTATTCCTTATCTGTGTCTAATACGTTGAATAATCGGGAGCCTGTTAAAGCAGATGCAGGCAGGCTCGTCGCACATGTCCGTACGATCTTTGTCGCACGTTATTCCTTACGTTGCTGTAAACGACGCAGGGAGCGTTCTCGACGGCTCTGCTCCCGACTTCTATCCAGCAAGATTTCCTCTATGAACGCCAGGTGACGGTGTGAAGCCTCGCGCGCTTTTTCTGGCTCACGAGCCACAATCGCCTCAAAGATTCTGGCGCGGTGACCGCTCACTTTTGCCAGCATTTCCCGGCGCGAGTAGAGCAATTCGAAATTCTGACGGACGTTTCGTTCCAGCATAGGGCCCATTGAGCGTAGCAAATGTAAAAGCACAACATTATGGGCCGCTTCTGTGACAGCGATCTGATACTGCATCACTGCGTCTGCTTCGGCGTCTAAATCGCCGCTGTCCTGCGCCTGCTGGATGTGCAGATGGCAGTCGCGTATGCGCAGCAGGTCTTCTTCGGTTCCGCGCAGTGCCGCGTAATAGGCGGCGATGCCTTCTAAGGCATGGCGTGTTTCCAGCAGATCAAACTGTGATTCCGGATGGTCAGCAAGAAGCTCAACGAGTGGATCGCTCAGGCTTTGCCAGAGATGCTCCTGTACGAACGTTCCGCCGCCCTGTCGGCGCAGCAATAATCCTTTGGCTTCTAAGCGCTGGATCGCTTCGCGGAGAGACGGACGTGAGACATCGAATTGTTTAGCGAGTTCGCGCTCAGGGAGCAGCTTCTCTCCCGGACGCAGTGTCCCTTCCATAATCAGGGATTCGAGCTGTTGCTCGATAGCGTCGGAGAGCTTAGGTTGGCGAATCTTACTGTAAGCCATCGTCCCTTCTTAATTAAGCCAATCGTCCAGAGTAAATTGGTAATACCAATTGCAACGAGGTGTCGGTAAAGTAACAAAGTATTCACCTTGTGTCTATATGGTGTCTGCCTTATTCACATCCCCCGAAAGCCTGTGCTGACGCTAACTTGCGGTTAAAAAAATGAAAATATGGCGTGACTGAAATTGTTAAATAAATTCACTTTTACCAAACCTTACACCCGTTAAGCGCCTGAGTGCAGCGGCAACCATAAGTGAACCCTATTCGTCATTATGGGAATTTCATGGCAGAAGTTTCTGTAGAAAGACGTGACCAGAACGGTGGTTTTTCAGTCAATGCTCAGCACGAAAGGCGAAAGCAGGTGCAAAGCGATTCGCTTATCACTATTCTTGTCGCCAGGGTAGCAGATGGCATCATTCAGCACGTCAGATACCGTAAAATAATCAATACGTTATTGTAACCACTTCATTACAGCGAACTGCGCTGCGAACGAAGAATAAAAACATCACGAGGTTTGTATGGAACAACAGCATGGCGAAGCGCTGAAACGTGGTCTTAAGAACCGCCATATTCAGCTCATCGCGCTGGGGGGTGCAGTGGGAACCGGCCTGTTCCTGGGCAGTGCATCGGTCATTGAATCCGCCGGACCGGCCGTTATTCTGGGCTATGCGATTGCTGGTTTTATTGCCTTTTTAATTATGCGCCAGTTGGGTGAAATGGTGGTCGAAGAGCCAGTAGCCGGCAGCTTTAGCCACTTTGCCTACAAATACTGGGGCAACTTTGCTGGTTTTGCTTCGGGCTGGAACTACTGGGTACTCTATGTACTGGTTGCCATGGCGGAACTCACCGCTGTAGGCAAATATGTTCAGTTCTGGTGGCCAGACTTTCCGACCTGGGCCTCGGCAGCCATCTTCTTCGTAATGATCAACGCCATCAACCTGACCAATGTGAAAGTGTTCGGTGAGATGGAGTTCTGGTTCGCCATCATTAAAGTGATTGCGGTGATTGGCATGATTCTGTTCGGTGGCTGGCTGCTGTTCAGCGGTCACGCGGGTCCGCAGGCTACCGTGCGCAACTTGTGGGAACAGGGCGGATTTTTCCCGCATGGCATCGGCGGTCTGGTGACGGTCATGGCGATCATCATGTTCTCGTTCGGGGGGCTGGAACTGGTGGGGATCACCGCCGCAGAAGCGGATAACCCGGAAGTGAGCATTCCCAAAGCGACTAACCAGGTGCTGTGGCGTATCCTGATTTTCTACATCGGTTCGCTGGCCGTGCTGCTCTCACTGATGCCATGGAGCCGCGTCACGTCAGAAGTCAGCCCGTTTGTTTTTATCTTCCACGAGCTGGGCGATGCCATGGTGGCAAATGCACTGAACGTGGTGATCCTGACGGCTGCCCTGTCGGTCTATAACAGCTGCGTTTACTGCAACAGCCGCATGCTGTTTGGTCTGGCACAGCAAGGTAACGCACCGAAATCGCTGATGAAAGTCGATCGTCGCGGTGTACCGGTGTTAACCATTCTGGTCTCTGCTGTTGCCACTGCGCTGTGTGTGCTGATCAACTACCTGATGCCCGGTGAAGCGTTTGGCCTGCTGATGTCGCTGGTGGTCTCTGCGCTGGTCATCAACTGGGCGATGATCAGCCTGGCGCACCTCAAGTTCCGTCGTAAGAAAGATCAGCAGGGCGTAACAACCCGCTTTAAAGCGCTGCTCTATCCGGCGGGTAACTGGATTTGCCTGATTTTCCTGGCGGCGATTCTGGTGCTAATGGCGACCACGCCGGGCATGGCAATCTCTGTCTGGTTGATCCCGGTATGGCTGGTGATTCTGGGGATGGGCTACTTTATTAAGAACCGAACACAAAAAGCCTGATGCTTTACCCCGTGCTGCGACCTCCTGGCGAGGTTACAGCACGTCATCTGCCATCCTGCCGCCTTATCTGGGGCACGATCCAGTTCACACTTCTTCCCCCGCGCCTGTTTTGTCCATCTTCATGACGGATTACTACCGTTCATCCCACTGATTTCCTGATAATAATTCCTGTTTACAGCGAATGTGCAGGATAAAAACATGCAAGGTGCAGCCCTCTCGTTTCGGGAAAAACTGGGTTATGGCATGGGCGATGCCGGATGCAACATGATCGGCGGTGCCATCATGCTGTTTCTGAACTACTTCTATACCGATGTTTTCGGCCTTGCCCCGGCGCTGGTAGGTACTTTATTGCTCTCGGTCAGGGTGCTGGATGCGGTAACCGATCCCATCATGGGCGCAATAGCCGATCGCACCCAGAGCCGCTGGGGCCGCTTTCGTCCCTGGCTTTTATGGATTTCCGTGCCCTATGTCCTGTTCAGCGTACTGATGTTTACCACGCCGGACTGGAGTTACCACAACAAGGTGATCTGGGCGTTCGCCACCTACTTCCTGATGTCGCTTACTTACACCGCAATTAACATTCCTTACTGTTCTCTGGGCGGCGTGATTACCAACGACCCTGGCGAGCGCGTCTCCTGCCAGTCATACCGCTTTGTCATGGTTGGTATCGCCACGTTGATACTTTCACTGTCGCTGCTGCCCATGGCAGAGTGGTTTGGTGGTGAAGATAAAGCGCGTGGCTACCAGATGGCGATGGCGGTACTGGCAACGATAGGTCTGGCGATGTTCCTGTTCTGCTTTGCCACAGTACGTGAACGTATCCGCCCTGCCGTGCCCAGCAATGATGACCTGAAAAAAGATCTGCGTGACGTCTGGAAAAATGACGAGTGGGTACGCATTCTGCTGCTGACCTTCTGTAACGTCTGCCCCGGCTTCATCCGCATGGCAGCCACCATGTATTACGTTACCTGGGTCATGGGCCAGTCAACTCACTTTGCCACGTTGTTTATCAGCCTGGGTGTCATTGGCATGATGGTCGGCAGCACGCTGGCGAAACTGCTCACCGACCGTTGGTGCAAACTCAAAGTCTTCTTCTGGACCAATATCGTGCTGGCGCTCTTCTCCAGTGCTTTCTACTGGATCGACCCCCACGCCACCGTGTTGGTGGTGGTCGCCTATTTTGTGCTGAACATCCTGCATCAGATCCCCTCTCCGCTGCACTGGTCATTGATGGCCGATGTGGATGATTACGGCGAGTGGAAAACCGGCAAACGTATTACTGGCATCAGTTTCTCCGGCAACCTGTTCTTCCTCAAAGTGGGACTGGCGGTAGCCGGTGCGATGGTCGGCTTTCTGCTGTCAATCTATGGCTATAGCGCGGGTGCAAAACAGCAGTCACCTGAGGCGATTAACGGCATCATGCTGCTCTTTACCGTCATTCCGGGCGTCGGTTATCTGATTACCGCAGGGGTGGTGCGGCTGATGAAGGTCGACCGCAAAATGATGCTCACCATCCAGCAGGATCTCGCCCTGCGCCGTGAAAACTTCCATGATTTACAGACTGTTCGCCTGCGCGACGGTGCTGCCACGCCAACCGGAGATGTAAAATGACCACAACCTGGCCGAATCCTTTTATCGAGCAGCGCGCCGATCCCTTTATATTGCGCCATGACCAGCACTACTATTTTGTGGCTTCGGTACCGAAGTATGACCGGCTGGAGGTCCGTCGCGCCATGACGCTGGCGGGCCTGCGCAGCGCCGAGCCGGTTGTCGTCTGGCGTAAGCCTGAAAGCGGTTCCTGCAGCGAATTAATCTGGGCACCCGAGTTGCACTACGTTGACGGCCAGTGGGTCATCTATTTCGCGGCAGCGCCGACGCGTGATACCAAAGAAGGACTGTTTCAGCACCGGATGTATGCGCTGGTGTGTGAGGCTGAAGATCCGCTGCAGGGCGAATGGCAGCCCTGTCGCCGGGTCTTCAGCCAGTTTGACAGCTTTTCACTGGATGCCACCCACTTCGTGCATCAGGGCAAAAACTGGTATCTGTGGGCGCAGAAAGATCCGGCGATTCCCGGCAACTCCAACCTCTATCTGGCTGAACTGGTAAATCCCTGGACGCTGAAAAGCGCGCCGGTGATGCTGAGCCGGCCTGAATATGAGTGGGAGTGCGCAGGGTTTAGCGTCAATGAAGGACCGGCTGTCATCTGTCACGGCGATCGGCTGTTTGTGACTTACTCCGCCAGCGCCACCGATGAAAATTACTGTCTCGGGATGCTATCGATAGCTGCTGATGCCGACCCACTCGATGTTGCAGCATGGCAGAAATCTGCGCGCCCGGTATTTGTCTCCAGCTGGGACAACCATCAGTATGGGCCGGGTCACAATAGTTTTACTCAGGATGAGGCGGGACGCGATGTGCTGGTTTACCACGCGCGTAGCTACACTGAAATTGAAGGCGATCCACTATGGGATCCGAACCGCCATACCCGACTGAAATATTTCAGCTGGCGGGAAGATGGCACGCCCGATTTTGGCGTGCCGCCTGCCGATTACACCAGCGTGCCGTAAATCGTCAGCAACGCGACGGCGACCACCAGAACCAGTGAAGTCCGTTTCGCTAACGCCACGGCAACCCGTGGCGTTTCAACTTTATCAGTGTGCGGATCGCGTGACAGCGAAAACTGCGCCAGGGTAGTCAGCACCTGATACTGAGAACGGTGACGATCAGTCAGCGAGGCAAACCAGGCAGGCAACGCCTTTTCCCCGTGGCCTAACAGGGCGTAAGCCACACCCGCCAGCCGCACCGGAATCCAGTCGAGAAGATGCAAAATCGCATCTACGCCCGATTGCGCACGCGCCATCGGCGTACCGTGTTTGGCCAGCCAGCTTTGCCAGGCTCGCAGAAAAGCGTACCCCACCAGCAGCACCGGCCCCCACGCTCCACCCACTACCAGCCAGAACATCGGCGCGAGATAGAAACGGAAGTTTATCCAGATCAGTGCATTTTGCAGTTCGCGCAAAAATTCGCGTTCGCTGCATTCAACCGGCACGCCATGAATCCGTGTCAGCTCAGCCGCCATCGCCTGATGCGCAGCGTCGTCGTCGTGACTGGCCGCTTTCAGGTAGCGGTGGTAGTGCTGCCGCATCGAGCCAGCACCGATACAGAGCAGCCCGGCAACGATCCAAAACAGCAGCTGCAGCACGCCAAACAGCAACCCTTTCAGACTCCAGACCACCAGCGCGGTCAGCGCCATCGCCAGCACGGTCATCAGCAGGGTACACATCATTGAGAAACGGCGACGAGGGCGAAAGATCGGCTCCAGCCGGTGTTCGAGCTGCCAGTGCTCGCCCAGTTTAAACAGGCGCTCCCAGCCTAAAACCAACAACAAGGTAAACAACGTCATACTGACCCCGCAAAAATCAGGATTTTTGCTGCGTTAACAGCTGCTTGTAGTAATCCCAGTCAAAAGCCGGTCCGGGATCGGTTTTGCGTATCGGTGCGATGTCGCTGTGCCCCGTGATACGTGAAGGCGTTAACGGGTAATGTTGCAGCAGCAATTGCGTCACTTGCTGCAAGGCCCGATATTGTGCCCCGGTATAAGGTTCGCTGTCTGTCCCTTCCAGCTCGATACCTATAGAGAAATCGTTGCAGTTTTCACGTCCCTTAAACTGCGAAATGCCCGCATGCCAGGCTCGTTTATCAAAGGAGACATACTGCACAATCTCTCCGTCACGACGAATCAGGCAGTGTGCTGCTACTTTCAGCGCGGCAATATCCGCAAAATAGGGATGGGCATCGGGTGGTAGTGTGCCGGTAAACAATTTATCGATCCACGGCCCGCCAAATTCACCGGGTGGCAGACTGATGTTGTGAATGACCAGCAGCGAAGGCGCCTCATTATCAGGGCGTTCATTGCAATGCGGCGACGGCATATGGCGCACGCCCGTCAGCCAGCCCTGTTTGATTTTCATACCGGTTTTCCTTGTTCCACCAGGCTGAGAATAGCATGAATAATAAAGGATTCTTGCCTCTTAATGTGGCGCTCTGGGGACATTAAATCGCCGTTTGTTAAGGATACTAAACAAAATACCATGCATGGCTGGAACCGAATGGGGGTTCGGGTTATTGTGACCCTCTCTGTCATACCCCTTTTTTTGGAGTTAAACATCTATGTCTCTGCGTGGTTATGATCCAGACAGTCGCCGTCAGGCGCTGATTGAACGCATTGAAAGTGACATTCCGGATGGTGTGGCACTGGCGTTAAAAGAGGATCTCGGTGGCGAGATCGATGCTGACCGCGATATTACCGCGCAGCTGTTACCCGCCGATGCGCAGGCCCATGCGCAGGTGATCACCCGCGAAGCCGGTGTTTTCTGTGGTAAACGCTGGGTTGAAGAGGTATTTATTCAGCTTGGCTCGAACGCGACGCTGAGCTGGCATGTTGAAGATGGTGATCAGATCGAGGCTGACCAGTTGCTGTTTGACATTGAGGGCCCCGCTCGCCTGCTACTGACCGCCGAACGTACGGCGCTTAATTTTGTGCAGACGCTCTCAGGTGTTGCCACCGAAGTCAGCCGCTATGTCGCGCTGCTGGCGGGAAGCCAGACGCAACTGCTGGACACGCGCAAAACCTTACCCGGACTGCGTACCGCACTGAAATATGCCGTACTGTGTGGCGGTGGGTCTAATCATCGGCTAGGTCTGTCTGACGCCTATCTGATTAAAGAGAACCACATTATCGCCAGCGGATCGATTGGTCAGGCGGTGGAAAGAGCACATTGGTTGCAGCCCGAGGTGCCAGTTGAAGTTGAGGTGGAATCGCTGGATGAGTTACGTCAGGCGCTGGAGGCCAAAGCAGACATTGTCATGCTGGATAACTTCAGCCTGGAAGCGATGCGTGCCGCCGTCGAACTCACTCAGGGCCGGACACTGCTGGAGGTCTCCGGTAACGTCACCGAAACCACTCTGCCGCAGATCGCCCTGACCGGGGTGGACTATGTTTCGGTTGGCGCACTGACCAAACATGTGCAGGCGCTGGATCTCTCGATGCGTTTCAAACAAAAACAGACTGCCTCACCGTAACCCAACACGGCGATTTTGCGACCCCGCTTCCGGCGCAGTTTCTACTGCGCTGCAATTCTGAAATCTGTTCACATCACGCTTTCCAGTTTGCCCATATCTGACTGTCTTTTACTGCCCTCGATTTTTAACCTGTCGCCTTCTTAATCAGGAGACGATGTGATGAATTATCAACGTGGATTTACGCTGGTTGAACTGATGATTGTAGTGGGGATTGTGGCGATCTTAAGTGCCATTGGCCTGCCCGCTTATCAAAATTATCTGCAGCGCGCTGCCCTCACGGACATGCTACAAACCATGGTGCCCTACAAAACCGCTGTTGAGCTTTGCGCCATGGAACGCGGCGGCCCGACGCAGTGCAAGGCCGGAGAGGCAGGTATTCCTGCAGCCAGAAAATCGCGCTATGTCTCGGCATTGAGCGTGACCAATGGGGTAATTACGCTGA
The DNA here is from genome assembly GCF_037152305.1 of Pantoea sp. AS142. Classification (NCBI taxonomy): domain Bacteria; kingdom Pseudomonadati; phylum Pseudomonadota; class Gammaproteobacteria; order Enterobacterales; family Erwiniaceae; genus Pantoea; species Pantoea sp. AS142. The sequence goes on from NZ_JBBCMO010000009.1 coordinate 95,693, forward strand.
CCGGCCAGGAAAGTCTGAATGGCCTGAGCGTTGAAATGCTGCCAATCTGGGACAGTACTGATGGCGGCATCAGCTGGCAACGCAGTTGTACCAGCAGCAACACCAGCCTGCGTGACAATTGCCGGGAACAGTTCCGTTTTGCAGATAAAGGAGCCAGCGATGCACAAGCCTGATGAGGCGATCGCGGCAGTATGTCAGCGCTACCGCGCCCTGGTTTTGCACCATGATGCCAGTCATTTATGTGTTGCCGTTGCGGAGAGCGTGCCACCCGGGCTGGCTGAAGCGCTCCATTTCGCCAGCCAGTGTCAGATTGAGATCGAATGCTGGCCGCAGGCCCGGCTCGACCAGCGCCAGCACGCTGACAAACCACTGGTAGCGCGCGAAGAGGCACCCACAGAGTCAGCGATTGAGGCAACCCATTTGATCCTGTGTCAGGCACTGGAGCGCCGCGCGTCAGATGTGCATATCGAACCCTGCCATGATGGTATGCGGGTGCGACTTCGTATCGATGGCGTACTGCATCCTCTCTCCTCACTGCCTGCCACACAGCCTGCGGCGCTGCTGGCGCGACTGAAGATCCTCGGCGGGCTGGATATCGCTGAACGCCGGTTACCGCAGGATGGTCAGTTCAGCCTGGATATCGCCGGAAAACCCGCCTCGTTCCGCCTGGCGACCTTACCCATCTACGGGGGTGAGAAAGTGGTGGTGCGGCTTTTGCAAAGTGAAAGTGAGGCGCTGTCACTGGATAAGCTCGGCTTACGCGCTGCGCAATTGCGCCTGTTCTGCGCCGCGCTGGCCCAGCCACAGGGACTGATTCTGGTCACCGGCCCCACCGGCAGCGGCAAGACGTTTACGCTTTATAGCGGCCTCAGCGCGCTGAATACGCCGGAAAAAAATCTGTGCAGCGTTGAAGATCCGATTGAGATCCCGCTGCCCGGCATTAACCAGACGCAGATCCATACCAAAAATGGCCTCGATTTTAACCGCGTGCTGCGGGCGCTACTGAGACAGGATCCGGACGTGATCATGGTGGGGGAGATTCGTGATGCTGAAACAGCGGAGATTGCGGTTAAAGCAGCGCAGACCGGACATCTGGTACTTTCGACGCTGCACACTAACTCTACCGCAGAGACTCTGACCCGACTGCGACAGATGGGAATTCCCGGTTACCTTCTGGGGTCGGCGCTGAAATTGATCGTTGCTCAGCGCCTGGTTCGACGCCTCTGCCCCCATTGCCGTCAGCCCGCCCAGACGGTGGCGCACTATCCTCCGGAACTCTGGCCCGGGACCTTGCAAACCTGGCGGGCACCAGGCTGCGACCACTGCTTTTCCGGCTATTTTGGCCGGCTGGCGCTGTTTGAACTGCTGCCGATAAATGCCAGGCTGCAAAATGCGATCGCCGCCGAAATGCCGCTGGAGAATCTGCTTAATCTGGCGAAACAGCAGGGATTGCGCACCCTGCAAGTTTCCGGCCTGGAAGCGGTAAGCCGGGGCGATACCTCGCTGGAAGAGATGCAACGAGTGATTGGGCTGGATGATGACTAATGCGGCTTTATTTCGCTGGCAGGCGGTCGATAGCCAGGGCCAGTTGCGCAGTGGTCAGCTACTGGCTATCGACGGTGACAACCTGCTGCTAATGCTGGCGCAGCGCGATCTTCTGCCGGTGAGCTGGAAGCGAGAAAAAGTCTGGCGACAGCGGGATTGGAAGTGGCAGCACAAAACCGATTTGATTCGCCAGCTGGCAACCCTGCTCAAAGCGGGTCTGCCGCTGGCAGAGAGTCTCGCTTTGCTGGCTGAGGGCCATACTCATGCAGGCTGGCGGGCTCTGATGCTCGCCCTGCATCATCGGGTACTTAGCGGTGCCCCTTTTTCACAGGCTTTACGTGAATGGCCTCAGATTTTTCCGGCACTCTATCCGGCGCTGATGGAGGTGGGCGAACTGACCGGTCAGTTGGATATCTGTTGCAGTGAGTTGGCCCAGCAGCAGATCCGGCAGCAACTGTTATGGCACCAGGTCGCAAAGGCGCTTCGCTATCCTCTGTTCATTCTGCTGGTGGCGATTGCGGTCACCTGCGGCATGCTGCTGTTCGTTCTGCCAGAGTTCGTTGCTGTTTATGACTCCTTTGATGCGCCCCTGCCCGCCTTTACGACAGCGGTAATGCAGTTATCTGCCGCGCTTCAGGCGTGGGGCGGTGTGTTAGCCATCGGCGTTTCGCTGATGCTGGCGGCCTGGCATCAGCTACGACGACGTTCTGCGGGCTGGCAACGCCGCGAGCAGGCGTTTTTCCTGCGTATCCCACTGCTTTCCAGGTTATGGCGTGGCACGCAACTGACGCAAATCTACACCATACTGAATCTCACGCAGCGCGCTGGGTTAACCCTGCTACAGGGACTGGCTGCTGTTGAAGTGACGCTCTCATCATTGCTATGGCGGGAAGCCATTATCGGACTGCAGCAGCATATTGCTCAGGGGAGTCCTCTGCATCAGGCGTTGATGCATCATCCGCTGTTCACACAATTATGTGGTCAGCTAGTTCGCGTAGGCGAAGAGGCGGGCGCCCTGGATTTGATGCTGGCACGTCTGGCGGAATGGCATGAGGCAGAAACCCGAGAGCGCGCTGACACGCTGGCCGCTTCGCTGGAACCGATGATGATGGTGGTGATTGGCGGCATTGTCGGCACGCTGGTGATTGCGATGTATCTGCCGGTATTTGGGCTGGGTGATGCAATGCATTAAGGGGCGCGAGCTGCGCCCCAAATGACTATCGGTTGAAAACGCGATTTTCCTGCTCATTAACCCGAATAAATGTGGTGCGCTTGGTCAGCTCTTTCAGACGCTCCGCCCCCACATAGGTGCAGGCGGAACGCAGTCCACCCAGAATATCGCGCGCGGTGTCAGCTACCGGGCCACGTAATGGCAGCTTCACCGTTTTACCTTCAGCTGCACGATATTGCGCTACCCCGCCGACGTGACGCTTCATCGCCGATTCGGAACTCATGCCGTAAAACAGCATAAAGTTTTCGCCATTCTCTTCGACCACCTGCCCTTCACACTCCTCATGTGCCGCCAGCATGCCACCTAGCATCACGAAGTCGGCTCCGCCGCCAAAGGCTTTCGCGATATCGCCCGGCACTGAACAACCGCCATCACTGACAATCTGACCGCTTAAGCCATGCGCTGCATCGGCACATTCAATGACAGCGGAAAGCTGCGGATAACCCACGCCGGTTTTTACCCGGGTTGTACAAACCGAACCCGGGCCAATGCCGACTTTGACGATATCCGCGCCAGAAAGAATCAGCTCTTCCACCATTTCGCCCGTTACCACGTTACCGGCACAGATGGTTTTAGCCGGGAAGGTTTCACGGGCACGCTGCAGAAAGTCGACAAAATGTTGTGAGTAACCGTTGGCCACGTCAATGCAGATAAACTGCAGATCGTCTGAAAGCGCCATAATAGCGACCAGTTTACTGAGATCGGCCTCTGATGTGCCGGTTGAAACCATCACCTGTTTCAATACAGTCGCGGGCACGCGCTCAATAAAGGCGCGCCACTCATCTACGCTGTAATGTTTGTGGACTGCGGTGAGGATATTGAAGCTGGCCAGCGCTTCGGCCATTAAAAATGTGCCGACCGTATCCATGTTGGCAGCGATGATCGGTACGCCACACCATCCCTGACCCGAATGTCTGAAGATAAAGCGGCGTTCAAGCTCAACCTGTGAGCGACTTTGCAGCGTGGAGCGTTTGGGGCGGATTAAGACATCTTTAAAGCCCAGTTTTAAATCTTCTTCAATACGCATAAAAAGTGTCCTGGTAAGTGGCAATGAATCGTAGTTCACGAAGTAAGCACAGCTCCAGTGACGTTATGATACGCGCCTCTCGCTGCGCGACAAGACTGCGAATTTCACTTTATTTACGCTACAATCCACTAAATTTAGTTGTGCTTTATCGGTGTGATCTGACACGCATTTTTGCGTTTTTTATTCAGATCATTACCCTAAAGCCATGTCGAAAAGAGAAGTCAGGTGAAAAACATGCCTTATATCGTCGCGCTTACAGGGGGGATCGGCAGTGGAAAAAGTACGATTGCCCAGGCATTCGCAGCGTCTGGCGTGGAAATTATTGATGCTGACCTGATCGCTCGTGAAGTTGTTGAACCTGGCACGCCTGCTTTGCAGGCCATCCAGGCACGGTATGGTGCGTCGATAGTAACGGAACAGGAGATGCTTGATCGTGCCCGGCTTCGCGAGATTATTTTTCAACAGCCGGAAGAGAAAGACTGGTTAAACGCGTTACTGCATCCACGGATTAACGCCCGGACGCGACAGATGATCGCTGGAGCCACCTCACCTTATGTGATCTGGGTGGTGCCGCTACTGGTGGAAAATCAGTTACAGCACCAGGCTGATCGGGTACTGGTGGTGGATGTTGATGAGGCAACGCAGTTAGCACGTACCCAGCAACGTGATCATCTTTCCGTCGAGCAGGCGAAACGTATTCTTGCCGCACAGGCCTCGCGTCAGCAGCGCCTCGTCTGTGCCAATGATGTTATTGATAACAGTGGCGAGCCTGACGACGCCTTGCCACAGGTTGCCGAACTCCATCAGCGCTACCTCAGGCTGGCGGCAACGAAACAGGATTAATACCATGAGCACACCCGTTCTTTTTGAACACCCACTGAATGAAAAAATGCGAACCTGGTTACGGGTTGAATTTTTGATCAATCAGTTAGATGAAACCACTCCCTTGGATAAAACCGTTAGTGCGCTGACCTTTTTTCGCCTGGTTGGTGAGTTGCTCGACATTTTCGAGCGGGGTGATATGCGTACAGAACTGTTGAAAGAACTTGAGCGTCAGCAGCAAAAGTTACGTGCGTGGGCTGATGTGCCCGGCGTCGACATGACGCTGGTTGACGCTCTGCGCGATAAGCTCAAAATTCAGTCAGCCCAATTGATGAATGCACCGCGTATGGGGCAGCAACTCCGTGAGGATCGTCTGATTGCCCTGGTACGCCAGCGGCTGAGCATCCCTGGCGGATGCTGCAGCTTTGATCTGCCGGGTCTGCACATCTGGCTCCATCTGCCCCAGGAAGCACGCGATGCGCAGGTCGAAGCCTGGATGAAGACGCTGGAGCCCCTGCATCATGCGCTGGCGATGATATTGGATCTTATCCGCCAGTCCGGCGCATTCCATGTGCAGACCAGTCTCAATGGTTTTTATCAGGATAATGCTGAGGGTGCCGATCTGCTGCGACTGCAGTTGTCACTGGACGATGCGCTCTATCCACAGGTGTCCGGGCATAAAAGCCGCTACGCCATTCGTTTTATGCCACTTGATAGTGAGCGTGGTGACGTTCCAGCCCGCCTTAATTTTCAACTGGCCTGTTGTTAGAGGTAAACATGCAGCAAGAAGTGATGACTGTTTCCTGTCCGCAGTGCGGAAAAGATGTAATCTGGGATGAGCTCAGCCCGTGGCGCCCCTTTTGCAGTAAGCGCTGCCAGCTCATTGATTTAGGCGAGTGGGCTGCAGAAGAGAAGCGCATTCCCAGTAGCGACGATATGAACGACAGTGACAACTGGAGCGAAGAAGATCGTTGATAGCCGGATGGGGCGCGCAGCCCCATCCGATCAGAGTTCGCCGGCGATCAGACGCGCAATCAGCTGATGATTCGCAGGCGGAAACTCATCCGCCACCAGTGCGTGCTGATCAACCCACCGCTGCGGCTGGCCCTCTTTGCCCCACGGCTCGCCTTTCCACCCTTCAACCAGAAAGAAATGTAGCGTTACGCGCAGATCGTCGTAGCTGTGGTCAGCATGACCAATCGGGCGAGCCTCAGTGACTTCAATTCCGGTCTCTTCGTGGAGTTCCCTTATCAGTCCCTGCTCTGCGCTTTCGCCCGCTTCAATCTTACCGCCAGGAAACTCCCACTTGTTCGCCATGTAAGAGGTCGCCGCGCGCTGGGCAAGGAAAATTTGTTTATTGGCATTGCGAATGATGCCAACTGCAACCTGCAGGTGCTTCATGGAGAATATCCGGTAGTCATAGGTAAATGAAGGCTGATTTTAGAACATGCTGTAGCGGAAGTTAACCGCTTTAGCTCAGCGCTGGCACAGATGCTAAGGTGGCAAATACCATAAAAAAAGGAGCCAGCGGCTCCCTTTGATTAGCATTCAGTCTCAGGCGATACGGCCATGACACTGCTTGTACTTTTTACCAGAACCACATGGGCAGGGATCGTTGCGGCCCACTTTGCGTTCGCCACTCTGCTCCGCCACAGGCTCTGCTGCCAGCAGATCCTCTTCAACATGGCTCAGCTGCTGTTGCTGTGCCAGACGTTCAGCTTCTTCACGACGTTGTTGCTCCATCGCTTCCACTTCTTCTGGCATGCGCACCTGGACCTTGCTCAGCGTACTGATCACTTCATATTTCAGTGATTCAAGCATCGCGGCAAACATGGAGAACGATTCACGCTTGTACTCCTGCTTTGGGTCTTTCTGTGCATAGCCGCGCAGATGGATACCCTGACGCAGGTAGTCCATCGCAGCCAGATGTTCTTTCCACAGCGAATCCAGCGTCTGAAGCATCACGCCTTTTTCGAAGTTACGCATCATATCCGCACCGACGATCTCTTCTTTGGCAGCGTAACTCTCCATGGCGTGGGTCATGATGCGATCACGCAGCACTTCTTCGTGCAGGTCGGGCTCTTTATCCAGCCATTCCGCAATTGGCAGGTTAAGATCGAAGTCAGTACGCAAACGCTCTTCCAGGCCTGGCACATCCCACATTTCTTCCAGCGACTGCGGCGGAATGTAAGTATCAATGGTGGCTTTATAAACATCCTGGCGAATGCTGTTGATGGTTTCGCTAACGTCAGACACATCCAGCAGCTCATTACGCTGACTGTAGATAGCGCGACGCTGGTCATTAGCCACATCATCATATTCCAGCAGCTGCTTACGAATATCAAAGTTACGGCTTTCAACTTTGCGCTGTGCATTGGCAATCGCTTTAGTGACCCATGGATGCTCAATCGCTTCGCCTGGCTTCATGCCCAGTTTACGCATCATATTTGACACACGGTCTGAGGCAAAAATACGCATCAGCGCATCTTCCATCGACAGATAGAAACGTGAAGAACCGGCATCACCCTGACGGCCTGCACGACCACGCAGCTGATTATCAATACGACGCGATTCGTGACGCTCAGTACCGACGATGTGCAACCCGCCTGACGCCAGCACCGCATCATGACGAACCTGCCATGCCGCTTTGATCTCTTCAATTTGCGCTTCAGTCGGCTCTTCCAGTTCGGCCACTTCAGCGTGCCAGCTACCACCCAGCATAATATCCGTACCACGTCCGGCCATGTTGGTGGCGATAGTAACCGCACCTGGCTGACCTGCTTGTGCCACGATATCCGCTTCGCGGGCATGGAATTTGGCATTCAGAACGTTATGTTTGATACCGGCACGGGTCAGTTCATTAGAAACTACTTCCGATTTTTCAATCGAAATGGTCCCCACCAACACCGGCTGACCATTGGCGGTGCGCTCACGAATATCTTCGATAATGGCATCAATCTTCTCTTTCTCGGTCATGTAGACCAGGTCAGCCAGATCTTTACGCACCATCGGACGGTTGGTCGGCACGACGATAGTGTCGAGCTTATAAATGGAACTGAATTCGAATGCTTCGGTATCTGCAGTCCCGGTCATACCGGCCAGCTTCTCGTATATACGGAAGTAGTTCTGGAAAGTGATAGAGGCCAGCGTCTGGTTCTCGTTCTGAATCTCTACGCCTTCTTTCGCTTCAATCGCCTGGTGCAGGCCATCAGACCAGCGGCGCCCCTGCATGGTACGGCCGGTATGTTCATCAACAATCACCACTTCGCCATCTTTGACGATGTAATCAACATCGCGAGTAAAGAGTGCGTGTGCACGCAGTGCCGCAGTGACGTGGTGCATCAGCATGATATTGGTCGGAGAGTAAAGTGACTCGCCCGCTTCCATAATGCCTTCGCTGACCAGCAGCTCTTCCACTTTCACCAGACCGCGCTCAGACATGTGTGCCTGACGCGCTTTCTCATCGACCCAAAAGTCGCCTTCACCCTGATGGGTTTCGGTATCTTCTTTGTCCTGGCGAACCAGATGCGGGATGATCTTGTTCACTTTGGTGTAAAGCTCAGAACTGTCTTCTGCGGGACCTGAGATGATCAGCGGCGTACGCGCTTCATCAATCAGGATAGAGTCGACCTCATCCACTAGCGCATAGTGAAGTTTACGCTGTACGCGTTCTTCCGGGCTGAAGGCCATGTTGTCGCGCAGGTAGTCGAAGCCATATTCGTTGTTGGTACCGTAAGTAATATCTGCGGCGTAAGCTTCACGTTTCGCCACAGCTGGCAGGCCCGACATGTTGATACCAATGCTTAAACCCAGGAACTCAAACAGTGGACGGTTGTTTTCCGCATCACGCTGTGCCAGATAGTCGTTGACGGTAACCACATGAACGCCTTTCCCGGATAGCGCATTCAGGTAGGCTGGCAGCGTTGCGGTCAGAGTTTTACCTTCACCGGTACGCATCTCAGCGATGCAGCGATCGTTTAGTACCATGCCGCCGATCAGCTGCACGTCGAAGTGACGCATTCCGAACACGCGTTTACTCGCTTCACGCACAGTAGCGAATGCTTCCGGGATCAGGCTTTCCAGTGATTCGCCTTTTTTCAGGCGTTCGCGGAACAGGTCGGTTTTAGCTTTCAGTTCATCATCTGTGAGCTTCTCAAAATCGGGCTCCATCTTATTGATGACGTCCACCACTTTGCGCATACGACGCAGCGTACGATCATTACTGCTACCAAAAACCTTGGTTAATATTTTGCTTAACATAATAAATATTTTCTCAATTCAGCCGGAGCATTCCGGACTGCGAAATCTAAACAGAGTGAATAAAACCAAAAATATTAGCAGAACAATCGGGCGGGTCCGGCGCGAATGCCATGCACGCTGGCATGCCATTCTACCCATGAGCGGATTAAGGCCGTGAAAAGAGGCGGCGTAGTGATCTGCTGCGGTACAGTGTGCAGCGCAGAATGCGATGTGAGTAGATCATGCAGTGAGTCGATCAGCGCCAGCTTTTGTGCAGCCAGCGGTAATGTCTGTTGCTCAGCCTGCGCCTGGGGCGCCAGCGTAAAAGAGAGATGACGAATAACGGTGCGAATAGCATGCTGATGCCAGTAATCCACACTGAAGCTCGGGCGTCGGGACGCTTCCTGAAGCCGGATCAGGTGATCAAAGCGTGTGGCATTGCCAAGAAAGAGACTACTGGCAGGCGACTCAGAGGAAGTGTTGAGTTCGGAGTTTTGCGCACAGGCTGGCAGGCCAAAACTGGCCGCTACCATCCCTAACAGGAGATGAGGCCAGAAGTAGCGTCTACCTAATTGTCGCCAGCGCAGAAGAATCCCGATCACAACCGTCCCATCGCGCATACTTTTTTGCGCTCTTGTTTTCGTGTACCCGCCGCGAGCCGCAACGGATTTCGGCCTGTAAAAGCGCCACAGATAGTATCATTAATATGGGGCATCCACACCTGGGATTAAAGTGGCGGCGTGAGAAAACGAGAGTGATTGTTCAGCAATTCAGCAGAAAAGACAACGGTTTGCGAACGAGGTCTCAGTCATCAGGCGTGTTACTTGAGGCAATAAAAAACGGCTGGCGCCGCTGACCGGAGAGGGTGTCAGCGTAACCAGCCGTTTCACGTTCTGGAGTAATTAAGCCAGAACCAGATTCGGTGCTTTGAATGCCAGCGGCAGTTCAGCTTCGTCTTCGAAGGTTGCCCATTCCCAGGCTTCCTGCTTAGCCAGAACCGCTTGCAGCAGCTTGTTGTTCAGCGCGTGACCCGATTTAAACGCAGTAAATGCGCCAATGATGTTGTGACCACACATAAACAAGTCGCCAATCGCGTCCAGCATTTTGTGACGGACAAATTCGTCCTCAAAACGCAGACCTTCTTCATTCAGTACGCGGAAATCATCAAGACCTATCGCACAATCTAAGCTACCGCCCAGGCACAGGCCTTTAGACTGCAGATATTCAATTTCACGCATAAAGCCAAATGTACGCGCCCGGCTGATTTGACGAACAAAGGCGTCAGCAGAGAAGTTCATTGCATAACGCTGGGAGCTGGAATCGATAGCCGGGTGTTTGAAGTCGATGGTGAAATCGAGCGAGAAACCATTAAATGGTTTGATCTCGGCCCATTTGTCACCCTCTTCCACACGCACGGTCTGCTTAACACGCACAAATTTCTTCGCGCTGTTGAGCTGCTCGATACCCGCATCCATCAGCAGATAGATAAACGGTGCTGCGCTGCCATCCATGATCGGGATCTCTGGCGCATCAACTTCAACAATAATGTTGTCAATACCCAGACCCGCCAGAGCGGCATTAAGGTGTTCTACCGTTGAAATACGCACGCCTTCATCATTCACCAGGCAAGTACTCAGCATGGTGTCGCGCACGTATTTTGCATCAGCCGGAAAATCTACCGGTGGATTCAAGTCGGTGCGACGATAGATGACCCCGGTATTAGCCGACGCAGGGCGTAATGTCAGGGTGACTTTTTTGCCGGTATGTAAACCAACACCAGTCGCCTGAACAATACGTTTTAATGTCCTTTGTTTGATCATCGCATTATCTCGCAGTATCACCTTTCCGACCGCTAGTATACTTTACCAGCGGACAGACACTTTAGCACAAAGAGCGGAGAATCCCAATTATAGGGTTAATCCTAGTCGGCCTGCTTACGTAAAAAGGCCGGAATATCAAGATAATCTGGCTCTTTGTTTGACTGTGCAGCCTGGTCGTTAACGACTTTGGCAGCCGGTTTCTGCTCCTGCGGCAGCGGGGACATACCGTGCTGCTGATAGCGATGATCCATCACTGGCTGACTGGCTGGCTTGTTAGTCACCAGGGTGATCTCAGGACGCTTGTCCATACCGATACCGGTTGCCACCACGGTGACGCGCAGTTCGTCATTCATTTCCGGATCCAGCGAAGTACCGATTACCACGGTCGCGTTGTCAGAGGCGAAGGCGCGGATAGTGTTACCCACGGTCTCAAACTCATCCAGACGCAAGTCGAAGCCCGCCGTAATGTTGACCAGCACGCCACGGGCGCCTGACAGGTCGATATCTTCCAGCAGCGGGCTGGAAATCGCCATTTCAGCGGCCTCTTCAGCACGATCTTCACCACACGCTACGCCTGAACCCATCATCGCATAACCCATTTCGGACATCACTGTACGCACGTCAGCAAAGTCGACGTTCATCAGGCCCGGACGAGTGATCAGCTCGGCAATACCCTGAACTGCGCCTTTCAGCACGTCATTGGCAGCACCAAAAGCATCCAGCAGGGAGATACCACGGCCCAACACTTTCAGCAGCTTGTCGTTAGGAATGGTAATCAGTGAATCGACATGCTTAGAGAGTTCAGCAATGCCCTGCTCGGCAAACGCCATGCGTTTTTTGCCTTCGAAGTTGAACGGCTTGGTGACAACAGCCACCGTCAGGATACCCAGATCCTTTGCCACTTCAGCGACCACAGGTGCTGCACCGGTACCGGTACCGCCGCCCATGCCTGCGGCGATAAAGACCATGTCTGCCCCTTCCAGCGCAGAACGCAGTGCTTCGCGATCTTCTTCTGCAGAGTTACGGCCAACTTCCGGGTTCGCACCCGCACCCAGACCCTTGGTAATGTTATTACCGATCTGAATGGTCTGGCCAACAGCTGTTTTACGCAGCGCTTGTGCGTCGGTATTCACAGCAAAGAATTCTACACCTTCGATACGTTCGCGTACCATGTGCTCTACGGCGTTACCGCCGCCGCCACCGACGCCGATGACTTTAATCACCGCGTCGTTGGTTAATTCCATAGGTTCAAACATGATTTCTCTCCGTTATGTGCCTGTCGCCTGGAGATCACTAAAGAAAACAGCATGATCCCCTTTTACAAAAATTAAAACTCTTTTTTTAACCAACTGTTAATACGCTTGAACCAGTTACCTACTGAAACCCGTTTTTCGGTCTCTGCATCACCGTTCATGTGCGACTCTTTGCCGTAATGCAACAGTCCCACGGCGGTGGAGTAGTACGACTCCTGCGCATAGTCAGTCAGGCCGGTAATATTCAGCGGCTGTCCTATACGCACCTGGGTATGAAATACCCGTTGCGCACAGGCCGCCAATCCTTCGATTTGCGCTGCACCCCCGGTCAGGACAATGCCTGCGGCCAAGTGATGCTTCACGCCCTGCTGACGCAGTTGTTCCTGTAACTGCAGAATCTCGTCATTGACCAGATTCAAAAGTTCGGTATAACGCGGCTCAATCACTTCCGCCAGCGTCTGACGTTGCAGGCTGCGCGGTGGACGTCCACCCACGCTTGGCACTTCAACGTTCTCATCTTTGCCGACAATCGAGCCCAGCGCGCAACCATGGCGCACTTTAATCGCCTCAGCATCCGTTGGTGGTGTGCCAAACGCATAGGCGATATCGCTGGTAACAACGTTGCCCGCATACGGAATCACCTTAGTGTGCCGCAAAGCGCCGCCGGTATATACGGCAATGTCCATTGTACCGCCACCAATATCGACAACACAGACACCCAGTTCACGTTCGTCTTCCGTTAAGACGGCAAAACTGGAGGCGAGACCGGCAAAAATCAGCTGATCCACTTTCAGCCCGCAACGCTCAACGGCTTTAACGATGTTCTTCGCCATGTCGTTGTGGCAGGTAATCAGGTGCACTTTCGCCTGCATACGCACACCGGACAGCCCGACGGGATTCTTAATCCCTTCCTGATAGTCAATTGCATATTCCTGAGGAATCACGTGCAGGATGCGATGCTCGTCACGCACTCTCACCGATTTGGCGGTATGTACGACGTTCTCTACATCATCCTGAGTCACTTCCTCTTCGGAAATCGGAACCATCCCGATTTCGTTCTGACAACTGATATGTTTGCCCGATAAAGCAAGGTAAACAGAGGAGATCTGGCAATCTGCCATCAGCTCGGCCTGATCGATGGCGCGCTGAACGCATTTCACCACCGACTCAAGGTCATTTACGCCACCTTTATCCATACCGCGGGAGGGACAACTGCCCACCCCAATAATGTTGACCATACCATCGGGCAGAATTTCCCCAACCAGGGCGGCAACCTTCGCAGTGCCGATTTCGAGTCCAACTACCAGTTTTCTGTCCGTTGCCTTGATCATTGTTGTTTAGCCTGTACCTGGTTCTGTTGCTGATTACTGTCCTGTGGCTCCATCACGACCGGTGTCCAGCCAACAGAAGCACCCGAGTCGTATCGCAAATCCACATAGCTGATACGTTTGCTCTCGTTCTGACCTTGCTGTTGCAGCACCGGGTAGAGCTCAATAAAGCGATTCAGTCGTTTCATGGTGTCGCTGCGCCCCAGTTCGATACGTACATCATCGCTGGTGACCAGTTGCCAGGAACGCCGGGCCGTCATCGACGCCACCTTCAGAGTAAACTTCCGGGCTTTCAGCACATCGTCCATGCTGTGATAGCCCGCCAGGACCTCTTTCTCACTCCCTTCCGGCCCATACAACATCGGCATTGTCTCTTTGCCGCTATGACTGGCGGGTACACTAAAGGAGACACCTTCAGCATCCACCATATGCAAATCGTTCCAGCGCGCCACTGGCGTATACTCAACCAAATGGATTTTCAGTTCGTCCGGCCACTGCTTACGCACGCTGACCTGCTTAATCCACGGCAGCCGCTCAATCTGCTGCTGCAGAATGTCCACATCCTGAGACATAAAAGTGCCAGGTGGACCAAGCGACAAAATTGCCTGACGAATATCATCGTGAGTGGTGTAGTGCGTCTGCCCTGTCACCACCAGTTTGGACAACGGCAGCCGGGACGCATCGTTCATCCACTTCAGTACTACCAGCCCGCCAGCAACCATAATCCCGATGACGATCAGCAGAAAAACAATGCCGAATAGTCTGGCTCCGTTACTGCGCCCGGTGCGAATACGCTCCTGCGGTTCACGGTTTCGAACTCTCATTGCCGCCTGTGACATATCAGTCGGCCAGATCCAGAATATGGGCAACCAGCTGCGGGAAACCTATGCCCGCCTGTTTCGCTGCCATAGGCACCAGACTGTGGCTGGTCATGCCTGGTGAAGTATTCGCTTCCAATAGCTGGAAATTTCCTGCCCCATCGGTCATCACATCAACCCGTCCCCAGCCACGACAGCCCAATGCGCGCCAGGCCGCCAGTACCAGCTGCTGTAATTCAGCTTCACGTTCAGCGCTTAAATCGGCCGGACAGACATACTGAGTATCGTCAGAAATGTATTTAGCTTCATAGTCATAGAACTCGCTGGCGCTCTTTATTTCAATTGAGGGCAGAATACGATCGCCCACAATCGCGACGGTATACTCCGCGCCGCTCAGAAACGCCTCGACCAGTACGTCGTTGTCGTGCTTAAACGCCATTTCCAGTGCAGCAGGCAGCGCGCTCAAGTCGTTAACCCGACTGATGCCCACGCTGGACCCTTCACAGGCCGGCTTAACAAATAATGGCAGACCAAGCGCTGTTATCGCCGCGTTGCTCTCTGCATCCAGCCCGGTATCCCACTGCTGACGCGTCAGCCAGACAAACTTTCCTGACGGTAAACCGCGCCCCTGCCACAGCAGTTTGGTACGCAGCTTATCCATGGTCACGGCCGATGCCATCACACCGCTGCCGGTATAAGGCAGTTGCAGGAACTCCAGTACCGCCTGCATCGTGCCATCTTCTCCGCCCCGGCCGTGCAGCGCGATAAAGACTTTTGTAAAGCCCTGCTCATTCAGTGTCAGCACCGAGACATCACGGGTATCGATGCCATGCGCATCAAGGCCCATTTCCCGTAATCCGGCGACGACAGCCTGACCCGAGTTCAGCGAGACCTCACGCTCTGCCGAGGTGCCGCCCATTAATACTGCCACTTTATCCGCCATGACGATCCTCCGCTTTACGTTCTGGCTGGAGCTTAGTATCAGCCAGCTTGCGGGCAACCTTGCCGACGTTACCTGCCCCCTGCACCAGAATCAGGTCATTGCCTGACAGCAGCGGTGCGAGCATCTCCGGCAGTGCGTTATGTTCCGGCACCAGAATCGGATCAACCTTGCCCCGATTACGAATTGCACGGCACAGTGAACGGCTGTCAGCGCCTGGAATGGCGGTTTCACCGGCAGAGTAAACATCCAGCATCAGCAACACATCCACATGCGACAGCACGTTGGCGAAATCATCAAACAGATCGCGGGTTCGGCTGTAACGGTGCGGCTGAAACACCATCACCAGTTTTTTATCAGGCCAGCCTGCACGGGCGGCTTTAATCGTCGCGTCCACTTCGGTGGGATGATGACCGTAATCATCAACCAGCATCGCGCTGCCCGGCTGACCGTTTACCGGCTCTGTCGGGAATTCACCCAACAGATCAAAGCGACGGCCCGTGCCCTGGAAACTCTCCAGCGCCGCCAGGATGGCATTGTCTTCAATGCCCTCTTCACTGGCGACAGCGACAGCGGCGGCAGCGTTCAGGGCGTTGTGGCGACCCGGCGCGTTCAGCGTAATCTGCAGCGGCGCTTTGTCCTGACGGATGAGTGTGAAATGCCCCTGCGCGCCACTTTGCTCGTAGTTTTCAATGCGCAGGTCAGCATCGTCACTGAAACCGTAAGTGGTGATATGGCGTCCCACTCGTGGGATCAGGTCACGGATGACCACATCATCCACACACATTACCGCACGGCCGTAAAACGGCAGGTTATGCAGGAAGTTAATAAACGTCTGCTTCAGGTTTTCAAAATCCCCCTGATAGGTGTCCATATGATCAGCTTCGATGTTGGTCACAATCGCCACCATCGGTTGCAAATGCAGAAACGACGCATCGCTCTCATCCGCTTCCGCAATCAGATACCGGCTGTTACCCAGGCGGGCATGGGTGCCTGCTGCTTTGACCAGTCCGCCATTAACAAAAGTCGGATCGAGGCCCGCTTCCGCATAAATACTCGACACCATCGCCGTAGTCGTCGTTTTGCCATGGGTGCCCGCAACGGCTATGCCGTGACGGAAACGCATCAGTTCAGCCAGCATTTCCGCACGACGGATCACCGGGATACGCTGTTCACGTGCCGCTATCAGTTCGGGGTTATCCTGTGAAACGGCACTGGAGACCACGACGACGCTGGCATCAGTCACATTTTCGGGGCGATGGTTAAAATAAAGGGTGGCGCCCAGCGCAATCAGGTTCTGCGTCACCGGGTTAGGGGCCAGATCTGAACCACTGATGTGGTAGCCTTCATTTGCTAACACTTCGGCAATACCGCCCATGCCAGCACCGCCGATGCCGACAAAGTGAATGTGTCGGACGCGACGCATCTCGGGCACGATAGAACGCAGTTTTGCCAATTGTTGTGTATTCATCGTTCTCAGTTACCTGCTATTTCAGTTTGTACCCTCTCCGGGTACAGGTCAGACGCGCTGACCGGAATGATTACTTTGCGGCGCGAGCCACTTCCTGAGCGACCCGGCTGGTCGCATCGGGGACCGCCACCTGACGGGCCTGTTCAGCCATCGTCAGCAGTGTTGCGCGATCCCAGTGGCGTAGCTGATCCGCTACAGCCTCCGCAGTAAATTGCGGCTGCTCAAAAATTCTGGCGGCGCCCGCTTTCTCCAGCGGCAGCGCGTTCCAGTACTGCTGGCGATCTTTATGCTGAAAAGGCACGAAAATCGCCGGTAAACCTGCGGCAGCGACTTCGCTCACGGTTAACGCGCCGGAGCGGCATACCACCACATCAGCCCAGGCGTAGGCGGCAGCCATGTCATCAATAAACTCGGTCACCTTATGCTGCGTCTGGCCGACCTGCTGATAAGCTTTCTCTACTTCCGGCAGCGCGCCTTTACCGGTCTGGTGCCACAAGGTGATCTCATCACTCACCAGCGCTGCAACCTGAGGCAGCGTCTGATTTAGTATCCGCGCCCCCTGACTTCCACCAATCACCAGCACCCGTATCGGGCCATGACGATCCACCAGACGTTGCGCGGGTAAAGGCAGTGCCAGTACATCAGTACGAACCGGATTTCCCACCACATCGGCGGCAGGAAAAGCACCAGGGAACGCCTGCAATACTTTAGTGGCGATTTTCGCCAGCCATTTGTTGGTCAGCCCGGCGATCCCGTTCTGCTCATGCAGCACCACCGGAATACCACAACTCCAGGCCGCTAAGCCGCCAGGACCGGAAACATAGCCACCCATACCCAGCACGACATCCGGCTGCCAGGCTTTCATGATGCGACGCGCCTGACGCCATGCATTAAAGATGCGCAAGGGTGCCAGCAGCAACGCTTTAACACCTTTTCCGCGTAATCCGCTGATGCGGATAAAATCGATGTCGATGCCGTGCTTTGGCACCAGATCGGCTTCCATACGGTCGGCGGTGCCTAACCAGCGAACCTGCCAGCCCTGTTCCATCAGATGATGGGCGACAGCCAGACCGGGAAAGACATGTCCGCCGGTGCCGCCTGCCATCACCATCAATCGCTTACCGCTCATCGACCACCTCGGGTAAACGCCTGCGCTTTCGCCAGGCGCGTTTCATAATCTATACGTAATAAAAAGACGATGGCGGTCGACATAATGATCAGACTCGACCCACCGTAACTAATCAGCGGTAAAGTCAGGCCTTTGGTGGGTAACATACCGGCGGCTGCCCCTACGTTAACCAGCGCCTGAAAGCTGAACCAGACACCGATTGAACAGGCTAAAAAGCCGGAAAAACGCTGATCCAGTTCCAGGGCACGACGGCCAATCGACATCGCACGAAAAGCGACGAAGAATACCATTAAAAGTGCCATTACCACACCGACGTAGCCGAGTTCTTCCCCGATGATGGCGAAAATAAAGTCGGTGTGCGCTTCCGGCAGATATTCCAGCTTTTGAACGGAGTTACCCAGTCCCTGCCCCCAGAATTCTCCTCGGCCAAATGCCATTAGTGACTGTGTCAGCTGATAACCACTGCCAAACGGATCTTCCCACGGGTTCCAGAACGAGGTAACACGGCGCATACGGTAGGGTTCAGCAATGATCAGCAGGATCACTGCGAAGATGCCAGAGCCGATGATTGCCATGAACTGCCACAGCTTGGCCCCCGCCAGGAACAGCATTGCCAGCGTGGTCACAAACAGCACAACTACCGTACCGAGGTCCGGCTGCGCCAGCAGTAACACCGCCAGCACCACCATCACACCCATCGGTTTACAGAAGCCCCAGAAGTTGTTACGCACCTCTTCAACTTTGCGCACCAGGTAACTGGCGAGATAGCAGAAAAGGGAGAGCTTCGACAACTCCGCAGGCTGGATACGCAGTGGACCCAGCGCAATCCACCGCGATGCTCCATTAACCGAGCTACCAACCACCAGAACAATCAGCAGCATCGCAACCGTGACCATCAGCATCACGTTGCTGTAGCGCTGCCAGAAATCCATTGGCACCCGCAGCGTGACCAGCGCCATCCCTAAAGCCAGCACGATGTAGAAAGCATCACGCTTGGCAAAGTAGAAGAGATCGTCATTAAGACGCTGGCCCACCGGCATTGACGCCGACGTCACCATCACAAAACCAATCACCGCCAGGCCCAGTGTCAGCCATAACAGTGTGCGGTCATAAAGCACCAGCGAAGAGTCATCACTTTCGCGTGCGCCCATGACCCAATCTTTCAGGCGTCCTGAGAAAAATCCCGCCAGTCCGGCGCCAGGGATACGCATCAGCTCAGCTCCTTCGCCAGTTGCGCGAACTGCTCACCGCGCTGCTCAAAGTTACGGAACTGGTCAAGGCTGGCGCAGGCTGGTGACAGCAGGACCATATCGCCGGTTTTAACCTGCGGCGCAATCTGCTCCATCGCCTGTCGCATTGTTTCAGTGCGAACGGCGATCTCCGGACGCAATGCCGCCAGCGCATCGCCATCGCGACCAAAGCAGTAAAGTCGCACATTGTCGCCCTGTAGCCAGGAGATCAGCGGCGTAAAATCGGCTGACTTGCCATCACCGCCCATCAGCAGCCATAGAGTTCCTTTCACCTGCAGGCCATTCAGCGCCGCTTCGGTGCTGCCCACATTGGTCGCTTTTGAGTCGTTGATCCAGCGCACGCCCTGATGCTCATGGACCAGCTGGAAGCGATGCGCCAGACCGTTAAAGTGCGTTAATGCCGCCAGGCTGGAGGCGCGTGGCAGACCTACCGCATCGGCCAGCGCTAGCGCAGCCAGCGCATTGGTATAGTTATGCTGACCCACCATCTTCATTTCAGCGGTGTTCAGCACTTTCTCGCCTTTCACCCGCAGCCAGATACTGCCCTGCTGTTTGTTGAGATGGTAATCACCAAAGTCGACACCAAAGCTGACGCAGCGGGTATCTGCACCGCGTACAGGCATCGTCAGGGCGTCATCGGCGTTAACGATGCAGATCTGCGCATTTTCATAGACCCGCAGCTTGGCGGCGCGATACTGCTGCATCCCCAGCGGATAGCGATCCATATGATCTTCACTGACGTTAAGCACGGTTGCCGCAGCCGCTTTCAGACTGTGCGTGGTCTCTAACTGAAAACTGGAGAGTTCCAGTACATAAAGTTGCGCCGGTGACTGCAGCAGACTCAGTGCGGGTAGACCAATATTGCCGCCTACCCCCACCTGCCAGCCTGCGGCTTTCGCCATCTCACCCACCAGCGTGGTCACGGTGCTTTTACCGTTGGAGCCGGTAATGGCCACGATAGGTGCCTGCGCCTCGCGGCAAAACAGCTCAATGTCACCGACGATTTCGACTCCGGCTTCCACTGCTTCGCTGAGAATCGGATGCGCCAGCGCGACGCCAGGACTGGCAACAATCAGATCGGCCGCCAACAGCCAGTCACCGTTGATGCCGCCCAGGTGGCGTTCAACCTGCCCGGGCAATTTATCTAACCCTGGCGGCGAGACACGGGTGTCCATCACGCGAGGCGTAACGCCCCGCGCTAAAAAGAAATCAACACAGGAGAGACCGGTGAGGCCCAGACCGATGATGACAACTTTTCTACCCCGATAGTCAGCCATGATTAACGCACCTTCAGCGTGGCCAGGCCAATCAGCACCAGCATTAGCGAAATAATCCAGAAGCGAACAATGACGCGCGGTTCCGGCCAGCCCTTGAGTTCATAGTGGTGATGGATCGGCGCCATGCGGAAAATACGCTGGCCGCGCAACTTAAACGATCCCACCTGCAGGATCACCGAAAGTGTTTCAACCACAAACACGCCGCCCATGATCACCAGTAAAAATTCCTGACGCAGTAACACCGCGATGGTTCCCAGCGCGCCCCCCAGAGCCAGCGAGCCTACGTCACCCATAAAGACCTGGGCTGGGTAGGTGTTGAACCACAGGAAGCCCAGCCCTGCCCCGACGATGGCAGTACAGACAATCACCAGTTCACCGGCGTGACGCAGATAAGGAATGTGCAGATATTCAGCAAACTTCACGTTACCGGTTGCCCAGGCAACCAGCGCGAAGCCCGCGGCAACAAAGACCGTTGGCATAATCGCCAGACCATCCAGACCATCGGTCAGATTGACCGCGTTACCCGTTCCAACAATCACAAAGTAGGCCAGCAGCACATAAAACAGACCTAACTGCGGCATGATGTCTTTGAAAAATGGCACGACAAGCTGGGTCGCAGGTGTATCTTTGCCCGCCGCATAGAGCCCGAACGCGACGCCAAGCGAAATCACCGACATCCAGAAATATTTCCAGCGGGCGATCAGGCCTTTAGTGTCTTTGCGTACGACTTTGCGGTAATCATCGACAAAGCCGATGATGCCAAAGCCGATTAGCACGAACAGCACGCACCAGACATAAGGATTCGACGGATAAGCCCACATCAGCACCGAAATGGTGATGGAGGTCAGAATCATGATGCCGCCCATAGTGGGCGTCCCGCGCTTACTGAAATGCGATTCGGGGCCATCGTTACGAACGACCTGGCCAATCTGTAATTTCTGAAGCCAGGCGATCAGGCGCGGCCCCATCCAGAGAGAGATAAATAACGCGGTCAGCAGGCTGACAATGGCGCGAAACGTCAGATATGAAAAGACGTTAAATCCTGAATAAAAAGCGACCAGATGCTCGGCCAGCCAAACTAACATGTTCCTTTCTCCTTTAAGCTCTGTACTACCTGCTCCATGGCGGCACTACGTGAACCTTTTATCAGGACGGTAATTTCTGAGTGTTCGGACAACAACTGACACAAACGTTCAATCAGCGCCGTCTTATCGCTGAAATGTTCACCAACTCCGCTGCTTTCACTGATGAAATGGCTGAAGTTTCCGGTGCTCAGCACGCGATCAAGGCCTGCATCACGTGCCGCTTCTCCGACTTCGCGGTGACATTTTTCTGTCTCTTCTCCCAGTTCCGCCATATCCCCCACGACAAGCATCCGGTAACCCGGCATCTCTGACAGGACCTGGACGGCGGCGGTCATCGATCCGACATTAGCGTTATAGCTGTCATCCAGCAGCAGCTGATGCGCAGAGAGGCGAACCGGGAACAAACGACCTGGCACCGACTGCAGGTTTTTCAGCCCCTGCTGAACGGCGCTAAGCGGTGCATCCACTGACAGAGCCAGTGCCGCCGCTGCCAGTGCATTGGCGATGTTATGTCGACCCGGTAACGGCAGAACTATTTCTGCTTCACCATGCGGTGTTTTCATCACAAAATGGGTGCCATCCTGAGCAATACGGATATCACGGGCGGAGAATTCGCACTCTGCCGCCTGCGGTGAGAAACGCCACACGGTTTTATCCTGCAGCGTGCTCTGCCAGTTGGGCCAGTCATTGCTCTCTGCGTTCAGAATCGCAATGCCATTTGCCGGTAAGCCCTGGAAGATCTCGCCCTTGGCCTTAGCGACACCGGCCAGCGAGCCAAAGCCTTCCAGATGCGCCGCTGCCAGGTTATTCACCAGCGCGCTTTCCGGTTTAACCAGGTCGGTGGTGTAGGCGATTTCGCCCTGATGATTAGCGCCAAGCTCGATAACCGCATACTGATGTTCTGCGGTCAGCCGCAGCAGCGTCATCGGCACGCCATAATCGTTGTTGAGATTACCTGCGGTGTAGAGCGTTTCGCCGCACTGACGCAGAATCGCCGCCGTCATCTCTTTAACCGAAGTTTTACCGGAGGAGCCGGTCAGCGCTACCACGCGGGCGGTTGACTGCTGACGCACCCAGGCGCCCAATCTGCCAAAGGCGAGACGGGTATCCTCAACCACCACCTGTGGCACAGCGACAGGTAAATGCCTACTTACCAGCAGCGCCTGTGCGCCATTCGCAATGGCATCGCCGGCGAAGTCGTGCGCATCAAAGCGTTCGCCCACCAGCGCAACAAACAGGCTGCCCGCCGTCACTTTGCGGGTATCGGTGGTCACGTCACTCAGCGTTAAATCGCTGCCGTGCAGCGTGCCGCCGGTGATCTCCGCCAGGGTTTTTAATGAAACCGGAATCATGCAACGCCTCCCAGCAGTGCCGCAACGGTGGCACGATCGGAGTAGTCGAGACGGCGGTTGCCAATGATCTGATAATCTTCGTGACCTTTGCCAGCCACCAGCACGATATCGTCGGGCTGCGCCTGCATAATGGTGTTGGTGACCGCCTGCGCACGACCAGACACCACGCGGGCGCGGCCAGGGTCCAGCAAACCGGTCAGAATATCTTTTACAATCGCCTGCGGATCTTCGCTGCGCGGATTGTCGTCCGTAATCACCACCACATCCGCGTATTGCTCAGCAATCGCGCCCATTAACGGGCGTTTGCCTTTGTCACGGTCACCGCCGCAGCCAAACAGGCACCACAGTTTTCCTTTGCAGTGCAGGCGTGCCGCCTCCAGTGCTTTTTCCAGCGCATCCGGAGTGTGGGCATAATCCACGACGACCGTCGGTTTTCCTGCGGCGCTGAACACTTCCATACGCCCATTGACCGGCTGCAACTGCGGTGCAACGCTTACCAGCGTCGCCAGCGGATAATCCAGTGACAGCAGCGTCGCCAGTGCCAGCATCAGATTGCTGACATTGAATGCCCCCATCAGTGGACTGTCGATTTCCCCGTTGCCCCAACTGGAGCTGAAACGAATATGTGCGCCGTTGTCGTGGTAATCCACAGCATCGGCTTTAAGCCAGCGCCCGTGGCAGCCTGGCTGGAGGTTATCCTCCATAGTGACGGCAACGGCATCCGGTAAGCGTGCCAGCCAGCGCCGCCCCACTTCATCATCTGCATTAAGAATGGCCTGGCCGACCTGATGCTCAGAAAACAGCAGCCATTTAGCAGACTCATAGCTCTGCATATCACCGTGATAATCAAGGTGATCGCGGCTGAGGTTGGTGAAGACCGCCGCGGCAAACGGCAGTGCAGCAACGCGATGCTGAATCAAACCGTGTGACGAGACTTCCATCGCGGTCAGGGTCGCCCCTTTTTCAGCCAGATCGTGCAGCAGATGCTGAACATCAACCGCTGAACCGGTGGTATTTTCCGCAGCCGATAAGTGCCCTACCAGCCCATTGCCGACGGTGCCCATTACCGCGCTGGTTTCATCCAGCAGCATCGCCCACTGCGCCAGCAACTGCGTGGTGGTGGTTTTACCGTTAGTGCCGGTCACACCAATCAGTGTCTGTTTTTCGCCCGGTTGCTGATAAAAACGTCCTGCTAAAGCTGACAGACGCTGATGCAGCTGTGCCAGATAGATAACCGGTACACCGTGCATTTCACGAATTTCGCCGTCAACCGCCTGGCCCTCGGCTTCAGCCACGACGGCAGCAACGCCCTGAGCAATCGCCTGCGGGATAAAACGGCGTCCATCAACCTGATGGCCTGCAACAGCGACAAACAGATCGCCAGAAGCCGCAATGCGGCTATCCAGAGTCATGTCACGCAGTGGGCGCGCCGGCGCGTCTGGCACCCAAGGGCCGAGTAAGTCGCGCAGGTTACGATCTGTCACTTGTTTCCTCACTTCTGTTAGTCACCAGCTCACTCTTGTCATTGGTCGGTAACGCGTCCGGCTCGATGTTCATGGTGCGCAATACCCCCCCCATGATGGCACCAAACACTGGTGCAGAAACCGCACCACCGTAATACTTGCCGGCCTGGGGATCGTTGATCACCACCACCAGCGCGAATCGAGGATGACTGGCAGGCGCAACGCCTGCGGTGTAGGCAATGTATTTATTAACGTAGCGTCCATCCGGCCCGACCTTTTTTGCCGTACCGGTTTTTATCGCAATGCGATAGCCCTTGATTGCCGCTTTGACTCCGCCCCCACCGGGCAATGCCACGCTTTCCATCATGTGCATCACAGTTTTCACCAGTGACTCATCGAAAACGCGTTGTCCCGCGACGGGTGGATCGACTTTGGTGATCGACAGCGGGCGATTAATGCCATAGCTGCCAATGGTTGCGTAGACTCGCGCTAACTGTAACGGCGTTACCATTAGCCCGTAGCCGAAAGAGAAGGTGGCCCTCTCTATGTCAGACCACCGTTGTTTTTTAGGGTATAAGCCACTGCTTTCCCCGACCAGCCCCAAATTGGTCGGTTTGCCCAGCCCAAAGCGCGCGTAAGTTTCTACCAGCGCAGAGGAAGGCATCGCTAACGCCAGACGTGAAACACCAACGTTACTCGACTTCTGTAGAACCCCTGTGAGGGTCAATTCGTTGTAGCGCGCCACATCTTTGATCTCATGACCATTGACGCGGTACGGCACAGTATTCAGCACGCTGTTCTCTCTCACCACGCCGCGCTGCAGCGCCGTCATCACCACCATCGGCTTCACGGTTGAGCCAGGCTCGAAAATGTCGGTGATGGCGCGGTTACGCATCAGATCTTTTGGCGTGTTGGTGAGATTATTCGGGTTGTAAGCCGGGCTGTTTGCCATCGCCAGCACTTCACCGGTGTTCACATCCACCAGCACCGCCGTACCCGATTCCGCTTTGTTAAAGGCGACGGCGTTATTCAGTTCACGGTAAACCAGCGCTTGTAACCGTTCATCGATGCTCAACGTCAGGTTATGGGCGGCCCGGCTGTCCACTGAAGAGATATCTTCGATGACCCGACCGTAACGATCTTTACGTACGGTCCGCTCGCCCGGCGCACCGGTCAGCCATTTATCAAAACTCTTCTCAATGCCTTCAATACCCTGCCCGTCGATATTGGTGAAGCCAATCAGATGGGAGGTGACCTGTCCGGCAGGATAGTAGCGGCGAGACTCTTCGCGCAGATGAATACCGGGTAATTTGAGCTTTTTGACATACTCGCCGATTGCCGGATTGACCTGGCGCGCCAGATAAACAAAGCGGCCTTTAGGATTGGCATTCATGCGGGCCGCCAGCTGATCAAGTGGAATGGAGAGCGCATCAGACAGCGCCTTCCAGCGGCTGTCCAGCGTCACGCCGCCACCGGCGTGCAGTTCTTTTGGATCAGCCCAGATAGCATTGACCGGTACACTGACTGCCAGCGGGCGTCCGGCGCGATCGCTGATCATTCCCCGCGAGGTCGGCACTGCCTGAACGCGCAGCGAACGCAGATCGCCCTCTTTAACCAGTTTGCCGGGATTGATCACCTGCAGCCAGGCAACACGCGACAGTAATCCACCCAGCGCCAGTAAAATACAGCCGCACAGCAACGCAAAACGCCAGCTTACAAAGCTGGCTTTATCTTCCGGTTTCTTCAACTTCAGCGTTCTGCCTTTGCCGCTCATTCGCTATCTGAAATCCTTATTTCTGCACCACGATATTTTCTTGTGAAGGATCAACGTGCTGCAGCTGCAGCTTCTCAGTGGCAATGCGTTCAACCCGACTGTGGTCGCCCAACGCATTCTCTTCCAGAATCAGGTTGCGCCACTCGATATCCAGTGCGTCACGCTCCAGCACCAGCTGTTCGCGCTGCGCGGTTAACAGTCGGGTTTTATGGGTGGTGGTTACCACCAGCACGGCAGAAACCACTACAGCGATCAGCAACAGCACTGGAATCTTGCCCTTTCGCAGCAGATCCCCGCCGATAACGGCAGGCAGACTGTGACGCTCATTACCGATCATGCCTCGGTTTTCTCCGCGATACGTAATACCGAGCTGCGCGCGCGTGGGTTCTCAGAAACTTCTGCGTCACCCGGCGACATTTTGCCGAGCAACTTCAATTCACGCCCCCCCAGAGCACGCAACTGATGTTCGGTCATTGGCAAACCGGCAGGCACCTGCGGTCCGCGACTCTGATCACGCATAAATCGCTTCACCAGCCGATCTTCAAGTGAATGGAAGCTGATGACAGAGAGGCGACCCTGCGGTGCCAATACTTCAACAGCCCCTTTCAGTGCCACATCGATCTCTTCCAGTTCGCTGTTAATCCAGATTCGAATCGCCTGGAAGCTGCGTGTGGCCGGATGCTTGAACTTATCTTTAACTGGCGTGGCGATGGCGATCACCTCAGCCAGTTCCCGGGTTCGGGTCATCGGCTGTTCGCGATTGCGCTCAACAATGGCTCGGGCGATACGTTTGGCAAATCGCTCTTCACCGTAAGTCTTCAGGACGAAAGCGATATCCGCCTCTTCCGCGTGCAGCAACCATTCTGCGGCGGAGTGACCACGCGATGGATCCATTCGCATATCCAACGGTCCGTCACGCATAAAGGAGAAGCCACGCTCGGCGTCATCCAGCTGCGGTGATGACACCCCCAGATCCAGCAAAATACCGTCAATTTTTCCGACTAAATCCCGTTCAGCGACATACTCTGCCAGGGCGGAAAAAGGGCCATGAATAATTGAAAAACGCGGGTCGGTGATCTCAGCGGCAGCGGCGATAGCTTGCGGATCACGATCGATGGCGATCAGTTTTCCCTTCTCTCCCAGTTGCGAAAGAATCAGGCGTGAATGCCCACCACGACCAAAAGTGCCGTCAATGTAAATACCGTCTTCCCTGATATTGAGGCCGTTAACCGCCTCATCCAACAGTACGGTGGTATGTTTGAAATTTTCCTGCATAGCTATAGCGACAAGTCCTGCAACCGCTCAGATAAAGGCTCCTGAGCCGACTGTTCTGCGTCAATATCGTCCCTGACTTGTTGATACCAGGTCTGTTCATCCCACAGCTCAAACTTGTTGAACTGTCCAACCAGCATCACTTCTTTGGTTAATTTTGCGTGCTGCCGAAGCGTGTTTGCCAGCAGCAAGCGGCCTGCATTGTCCATCTGACATTCACTGGCATGTCCCAGCAACAAACGCTGCACGCGGCGCTCAAGCGGGTTCATACTGGAAAGGCTTGCCAGCTTTTTTTCAATGATTTCCCATTCGGGCAGGGTATAAAGCAACAGGCATGGCTGGTGGAGGTCGATGGTACAGACCATCTGCCCCTGAGACTCCCCGATCAACAATTCGCGATATCGCGTGGGTACGGCGAGCCGCCCTTTGCTGTCGAGATTGACTAACGTTGCTCCGCGGAACATGCCAGTCTCTCCTCCTGGTCACCCGTTTACACCACTTTATCCCACTTTTTACCACGAAACGAGTTTAAGGATCCGATGAAATCCTTGTCAAGCCGGAGCGGTAGCCGAATATCACTATTTACAGAGCGCTGAATTAATCTCTGGCAACGATATAATCGAATAAAAGGGGAAAGTAAAAATTAAGCCAATGAATATCTGAATAAAAAAAAAAGCCTGAGAAAAAACGCCTAAAAATGAAACAATGTAAAGGGCTAAATATTTATCGTGGTTTCTGAGACAGCGGCGGCATTTTAGGGGATTTCCGAAAGGAAGCCCAGCGGCTTCAGGCCAGGCGGGGAGATAAGTTTGTTGAAGTTGTAAGCAGATAATAAAAATAACCCTTTCTGCTTTGTCAGAATTGATGAACAGAATTTACGCTTTTTTACGTCGACCTGTTTATTTAATCAGTTAAATCGTTAAATAAAATGAGCGGGCAGCGTAATACTGCCCGTGGCTCAGTTAACTCTTCGGCTTAATTGTCCGCGACGATATAAATTACGGCGAATGCGGGTTAAACCCGGTTTTGGTTTTCTGGGTTCATCCAGCGAGGCTAAAACTAATTCCAGCACGCGCTCTGCCACGTCACGATGACGCTGACCGACCGCCAGTACCGGACACTCAAGAAAGTCCAGTAAATCGTGGTCGCCAAAAGTGGCAATAGCCAGCTCGGTCGGCAGGCGGCCGTCTCGTTTCAGCGTCACATCCATTACCCCCTGCAGCAGACCAAATGAGGTAGTAAAAAGCGCCTCCGGCATCGGGTGTTCTTCAAGATATTGTTCAAACAGTGCAGCCGCGGCTGTGCGTTCGAAGCTGTTGCAGTAGATATAGTCTATGGAGCGGGGATCCTCTTTCCAGGCATCGCGGAAGCCCATCTCACGCAGGAAGCTCACTGATAGCTCAGGTAACGCACCGAGGAACAGCACATTTTTCACCTCAAGCTGGCGTAGTTCAGCCGCCAGCGTATACGCATCGTCCTGATCGGCCCCCACGACGCTGGTGAAATGTTCACGATCCAGCGCGCGGTCTAACGCAATAATCGGCAGAGGATCGTTGATCCAGCGCTGATAAAAGGGATGCTCTGGCGGTAACGAAGTAGAAACGATAATCGCATCGACCTGTCGCTGTAGCAGATGTTCAATACAGCGCATCTCGTTATCGGGCTGATCTTCTGAACAGGCGATCAGCAGCTGATAGCCGCGCTGGCGTGCCTGTCGCTCAAGATAGTTCGCAATACGGGTATAACTGGTATTTTCCAGATCGGGGATCACTAACCCAATAGAGCGCGTACGCCCGGCACGCAGCCCGGCAGCGACCGCATTAGGGTGATAATTATGCTCACGTACCACCGCCATGACTTTCTCAACGGTTTTGTCGCTGACACGATACTGCCGCGCTTTGCCATTGATCACATAACTGGCCGTGGTGCGCGACACGCCTGCCAAACGCGCAATTTCATCCAGTTTCACAATAACCCCACCATCAAATCCGCTTTTACGGCAGAAATAGCCGCAGTTAAGCTATGGATAACTCATGGCTATCATCTAACAGCAGAAAAGTGCGCGGAGCAACCGCTTTTCTGAATGTAACCCGCCTGGCGCATAAAAAATAAAAAAACCCGGCATTTCGCCGGGTTAGGAGAGGATTGATGATGACGTTGCGTGATTAACGCATGATGCGATCGCCGCGCGAAACGCCCACGATACCGGAGCGTGCCACTTCAACAATTTCGGCGACATCGCGAACGGTATTCAGGAAGGCATCCAGTTTGTCACTGGTGCCGGCCAGCTGAACCGTGTACAGCGTCGGTGTCACGTCGATTATCTGACCGCGGAAAATCTCGGCGTTACGCTTCACCTCTTCACGACCATAACCACTGGCCTGAATCTTCACCAGCATAATTTCACGTTCAACATAGGCGCCCTGCCCCAACTCGGTGACGCGCAGAACATCCACCAGCTTGTGCAGCTGCTTTTCAATCTGCTCCAACACCTTCTGATCGCCCACCGTCTGAATGGTCATCCGCGACAGTGTCGGATCGTCAGTCGGCGCCACGGTCAGGCTTTCAATGTTATAGCCGCGCTGCGAGAACAGGCCGACAACACGGGATAATGCGCCGGATTCGTTCTCCAGCAGAACTGATAAAATACGACGCATAATTATGTCCTCTCCGTTTTGCTTAACCACATCTCATCCATGCTGCCACCGCGAATCTGCATCGGGTAAACGTGCTCGCTACCGTCAACGGTGACATCCACAAACACCAGACGTCCCTTCGCCAGCGTTTCCAGCGCCAGCGCCAGCTTCTCTTCCAGCTCAGCCGGATGTTCAATGGCAATCCCGACATGACCGTAGGCTTCCGCCAGACGCACAAAGTCAGGCAGCGACTCCATATAAGACTGGGAGTGACGACCGGAGTAGATCATATCCTGCCACTGTTTTACCATGCCCAGCACCCGATTATTCAGGTTCAGCACCAGCACCGGCAGATCGTACTGCAGTGCGGTTGAGAGCTCCTGAATGTTCATCTGGATACTGCCATCGCCCGTTACGCAGATTACAGTTTCATCCGGCAGCGCCATCTTCACACCCAGCGCAGCGGGCAGGCCAAAGCCCATCGTGCCCAGACCACCGGAGTTGATCCAGCGGCGCGGCTTATCGAAAGGATAATAGAGCGCAGCAAACATCTGGTGCTGGCCAACGTCCGACGTGACGTACGCATCACCTTTAGTCAGACGGCTGATGGTTTCAATCACTGCCTGGGGCTTGATTTTGTCGCTGGTGCGATCAAATTCCAGGCAGTGACGACTGCGCCAGCCTTCAATCGCCTGCCACCAGTCGTGCAGACTCTCCGTGCGCGACTGTCTGTCGCTTTGCGCCAGCAACTCCAGCATCTGCTGAAGCACCTGTTTCGCATCACCCACAATCGGGATATCCGCCGCCACCGTCTTGGAGATAGAGGTCGGGTCAATATCGATATGCATCACCGTGGCGTGGGGACAATATTTCGCCAGATTGTTAGTGGTGCGGTCATCAAAACGAACGCCGATACCAAAAATCAGATCGGTGTTGTGCATCGTCATGTTGGCTTCGTACGTGCCGTGCATACCGAGCATACCGACGCACTGACGATGGGTACCAGGGAACGCGCCCAGGCCCATCAGCGAAGTCGTGACCGGGATATTCAGGCTTTCAGCCAGCTGTAATAGTTCCGCTTCGCAGCCTGCGGTAATGGCACCGCCACCGGCGTAGATCACCGGCTTCTTCGCGGCCAGCAATGTTGTCAGTGCGCGCTTAATCTGCCCTTTGTGGCCCTGAATAGTCGGATTGTAGGAGCGCATGCTTACCGAATCCGGCCAGTGATAAGGCAGTTTGTTGGCCGGGTTCAGAATATCTTTAGGCAGGTCGATCACCACTGGTCCCGGACGTCCGCTGGAGGCCAGCCAGAACGCCTTTTTCAGCACTGTGGGGATCTCTTCAGTGCTTTTTACCAGGAAGCTGTGCTTCACCACCGGCCGGGAGATGCCGACCATGTCGCACTCCTGAAAAGCGTCATAGCCTATCAGCGACGAGGGGACCTGCCCCGACAGAATCACCAGCGGAATCGAGTCCATATAAGCGGTGGCGATACCCGTGATCGCATTGGTTGCACCGGGTCCGGAGGTGACCAGCACCACGCCGACTTCGCCGGTGGCACGTGCCAGGCCGTCAGCCATATGCACCGCACCCTGCTCATGGCGCACCAGAATGTGATCGATACCCCCGACGGTTTGCAGCGCATCATAGATATCTAACACGGCGCCACCCGGATAACCGAATACCTGCTTAACGCCCTGATCGATTAACGAACGGACGACCATTTCGGCCCCTGACAACATCTCCATTTTCTGCCTCCAGGCTTCAGGACCCGGCTCTGTTAATACGCCCGTTTGCGCGTATCACGTTGCCCGGTGCCTGCTTTGCCAATCAAAATCTTATGTTTATGCATGACAGCGAAAATCTGTGCCGCTGTCCGGTTACAGAGAAATCTGTTGAGTTCATTGTTCTGATAGTAGGTCGATTACCATAACCGCAGTTAACCGGGCAGGCAAACCGCAAAGCCACGTAAATTAAAAGGCGGGGGATGTAAAGGCTCTGCCCGATAAGAATTGGCTACGCGGATTAAACTAATTACGCTGCAGAACCGCAGATGAAAATGCTGATTAAGAAATTATTTTCAGCGTGATATAAGAAATAACGAAAACTTATTAGCGGCTGCCATAGCCCACAATCGCCTGTCATTTTTCATTTCTGGCGTAATTAACCAGTAAATCGCTAGATCGCATTCGATTATGCTAAGCAGCAGGTGATAAATCCTGTGGCAGCACCGGATGCAATCAAGAAAAATATATCTATTTTTCAACAAAATAAAATGCATAACATTCCGCCAGCGCCATTATTTGCGAGTTGACTAGCCCCGAAGTCACGACGGCGCTGTTCATTACGCTGCGTGACCGTTAAATAACAGAATATCTTCCTTCAGCGCCACAGAGAATACCCCTGCACTGAAGGTTGACATCCCTTAATGATTCCAGTACCAATATGTGCAGCACAACATTTTATGAGGTTTGAATCCATGTCTCGTTCTGTTCGCCTTCTCGGTCTACTACTAAACGCACTCAGCTTGCGCGGTAGACTTGTGGGCGGAATCAAACACTGATTCAAACCTGCTGAAAGTTAAAAACCCGCGCCTGTCGCGGGTTTTTTTATGCTCGTTGCCAGGCCAGAAAAAGCAAAAGGATGATTACGATGAGCCAGCAAGTCATTATTTTCGATACCACTCTGCGCGACGGTGAGCAGGCGTTACAGGCCAGCCTGAGTGTGAAAGAAAAATTGCAGATTGCGTTAGCGCTGGAGCGCATGGGCGTGGATGTCATGGAAGTGGGTTTTCCGGTCTCCTCACCGGGCGATTTTGAGTCCGTGCAAACCATTGCGCGCACCATCAAAAACAGCCGGGTCTGCGGTCTGGCGCGCTGTGTGGAAAAAGATATCGATGCGGCGTATGAATCACTGCGCGTTGCCGAAGCCTTCCGTATTCATACCTTTATCGCCACCTCCCCGATGCATATCGCTACCAAACTGCGCAGCACGCTGCCAGAAGTGATTGAGCGAGCCGTGCATATGGTGAAGCGCGCGCGCAACTATACCAGTGACGTTGAGTTTTCCTGCGAAGATGGCGGCCGTACCCCGATTGATGACCTGTGCCGCATGGTGGAAGCCGCGATTAACGCCGGTGCGACCACCATTAACATCCCGGATACCGTTGGCTACACCCTGCCAGGCGAATATGCCCATATCATCAGCCAGCTGATCAACCGCGTTCCCAACATCGACAAAGCCATTCTGTCTGTTCATACCCACGATGACCTGGGTATGGCAACCGGTAACGCTCTGGCTGCAGTACAGGCAGGCGCGCGTCAGGTTGAAGGAACGATGAATGGCCTGGGTGAACGTGCCGGTAACTGTGCCCTGGAAGAGGTGATCATGGCGATTAAAACCCGCCAGCAGATTATGAATGTGCACACTAATATCAATCATCAGGAAATCTACCGCACCAGCCAGATGGTCAGCCAGATCTGCAACATGCCGATCCCGGCTAACAAGGCGGTTGTCGGCTCCAACGCCTTCGCTCACTCCTCGGGTATTCATCAGGATGGCGTCCTGAAGAACCGCGAGAACTATGAAATCCTGACGCCGGAATCGATTGGCTTACACAAAATCCAGCTGAACCTGACCTCACGTTCAGGCCGCGCAGCGGTAAAACATCGCATGGAAGAGATGGGTTATGCAGAACAGGATTATAATCTGGATTCACTGTATGACGCCTTCCTGAAGCTGGCCGACAAAAAAGGTCAGGTCTTCGATTACGACCTGGAAGCGCTGGCCTTTATCAACAAACAGAATGAAGAGCCGGAGCATTTCCAGCTGCACGAATTCAACGTCCAGACCGGTTCCAGCATCACCGCCACCGCCTCTGTCAATCTGGGCTGTGGCGAGGTCGCCAAATCGGATGCAGCCACCGGTAATGGCCCGGTAGACGCGGTCTACCAGGCGATTAACCGTATTACCCAGTTTGACGCTGAGCTGGTTAATTACAAACTGACCGCTAAAGGCCACGGCGAGAATGCGCTGGGTCAGGTTGATATCGTCGTGAGCTACAATGGCCGCAAGTTCCACGGCATTGGTCTGGCGACCGATATTGTGGAGTCCTCCGCCAAAGCAATGGTCAACGCCCTGAACAACATCTGGCGTGCCCGTCAGGTTGAACAAGAATTGCAGCGCAAATTTAAAGATCAGAAGGAAACCGTATAACCATGTCCAGCTCATCTCATATCGCAGTTTTACCCGGTGACGGTATCGGCCCGGAAGTGATGGCGCAGGCTATGAAAGTGCTGGATGCCATTCGTCAGCGCTTTGATATGCAGATCACCACCCAGGAATATGCGGTCGGCGGCATTGCTATCGATCAGCATGGCGAACCCCTGCCGCCTGCTACGG
Source organism: Pantoea sp. AS142 (assembly GCF_037152305.1). Classification (NCBI taxonomy): domain Bacteria; kingdom Pseudomonadati; phylum Pseudomonadota; class Gammaproteobacteria; order Enterobacterales; family Erwiniaceae; genus Pantoea; species Pantoea sp. AS142. The sequence goes on from NZ_JBBCMO010000009.1 coordinate 129,826, forward strand.
TTGCAGGCTGCGAGCAGGCCGACGCGATCCTGTTTGGTTCCGTTGGCGGCCCGAAGTGGGAACACTTACCGCCAGCATCACAACCGGAACGCGGTGCTCTGCTGCCGCTGCGCAAACATTTTAAGCTGTTCAGTAACCTGCGTCCGGCTGCGCTCTACCGTGGACTGGAGGCGTTTTGCCCGCTGCGCAGCGACATCGCCGCGAAAGGCTTCGATATTCTGTGCGTGCGTGAATTGACCGGCGGCATCTATTTTGGTCAGCCGAAAGGACGTGAAGGCAGCGGCCCGGAAGAGCGCGCCTTTGATACTGAGGTCTATCACCGTTTCGAAATTGAGCGCATTGCCCGCATCGCGTTTGAATCGGCGCGTAAACGTCGCAACAAAGTCACCTCGGTTGATAAAGCCAATGTGCTGCAGACCTCGGTGATGTGGCGTGAAATCGTCAACGAAGTGGCCCAAGCGTACCCGGACGTGGAGTTGAGCCATATCTATATCGACAACGCGACCATGCAGTTGATCAAAGACCCGTCGCAGTTTGACGTGCTGCTCTGCTCCAACCTGTTCGGCGACATTCTCTCTGATGAGTGCGCTATGATCACTGGCTCGATGGGAATGCTGCCCTCAGCCAGCCTGAATGCAGCGGGCTTTGGTCTGTTCGAACCGGCGGGTGGCTCAGCGCCGGATATCGCCGGTCAGAACATTGCTAACCCGGTCGCCCAGATTCTGTCGCTGTCACTGCTGCTCCGTTACAGCCTGAATGCCGATGAGGCTGCCGACAGTATCGAACGCGCCATCAGCCGTGCGCTGGAACAGGGCTACCGCACTAAAGATTTAGCCGGTGATGGCCCTGCGGTCAGCACAGATGAGATGGGCAGCATCATTGCCCGCTTTATCGCCGAGGAAAAATAAAAAAATGAAAACCTTATACCAGAAGTTATTTGATGCACATGTCGTCCACGAATCGCCAGATGAAACGCCGTTACTCTACATTGATCGCCACCTGATCCATGAAGTAACTTCGCCACAAGCCTTTGATGGTCTGCGCGCGCATGGACGTAAAGTGCGCCAGCCGGGCAAAACCTTTGCCACTATGGATCACAACGTCTCAACGCAGACCAAAGACATCAAGGCATCGGGCGAGATGGCGCGTATTCAGATGCAGGAGCTGATGAAGAACTGTGCTGAGTTCGGCGTACAGCTGTATGACCTGAATCATCCGTTCCAGGGCATCGTCCATGTTATCGGTCCTGAGCAGGGCATGACGCTGCCGGGCATGACCATTGTGTGCGGCGACTCGCACACCGCGACTCACGGTGCGTTTGGCTCGCTGGCCTTTGGTATCGGCACCTCTGAAGTCGAACATGTGTTTGCTACCCAGACCCTGAAACAGGGGCGGGCAAAAACCATGAAGATTGAAGTGCTGGGTCAGGCGTCAACTGGCATTACCGCTAAAGATATCGTGCTGGCGATCATCGGCAAAACCGGCAGCGCGGGCGGGACCGGCTATGTGGTTGAATTCTGCGGCCCGGCTATTCAGGCGCTGAGCATGGAAGGTCGTATGACCCTGTGCAACATGGCGATTGAGATGGGTGCGAAAGCGGGTCTGGTGGCACCGGATGAGACGACTTTCAACTATCTGAAAGGCCGCCAGTTCTCGCCACAGGGTGAGAAATGGGAACAGGCAGTGGAGTACTGGCGCACCCTGAAGTCTGATGAATGCGCGAAATATGATGCGGTGGTGACGCTGCATGCTGAAGAGATTGCTCCGCAGGTTACCTGGGGCACCAATCCGGGTCAGGTGATTGCCGTTGATCAGGTGATCCCAAACCCGGCCTCGTTCGCCGACCCGGTTGAGCGCGCCTCAGCGGAAAAAGCCCTGGCCTATATGAACCTGCAGCCAGGCATCAAACTCACCGATGTCACCATTGATAAAGTGTTTATCGGCTCCTGCACCAACTCACGCATTGAAGATCTGCGTGCCGCCGCCGCCATCGCCAAAGGCCGCAAAGTCGCACCTGGGGTAGTCGCCATGGTGGTGCCTGGCTCCGGCCCGGTCAAAGCGCAGGCCGAAGCGGAAGGTCTGGACAAGATCTTTCTGGAAGCGGGTTTTGAATGGCGTCTGCCAGGCTGCTCAATGTGTCTGGCGATGAATAATGACCGACTGAATCCGGGCGAACGTTGTGCGTCAACCAGCAACCGTAACTTTGAAGGCCGCCAGGGGCGAGGTGGACGTACCCATCTGGTGAGCCCGGCCATGGCCGCGGCGGCTGCCGTAACCGGCCACTTTGCCGACATCCGTGAACTGACGACAGGAGCTTAAGTCATGGCGAATAAATTTACTCAGCACACCGGCATTGTTGCGCCACTGGATGCCGCAAACGTCGACACGGACGCGATCATTCCCAAGCAGTTTTTGCAGAAGGTTACCCGCACCGGTTTTGGACAGCACCTGTTCCATGACTGGCGCTTTGAAGATGACGCCGGCACGGTGCCAACGCCCAGCTTTGTGCTGAATAAGCCTGAGTTCAAAGGCACCAGCATCCTGCTGGCGCGTGAAAACTTTGGCTGCGGCTCTTCACGTGAGCATGCGCCCTGGGCGCTGACCGATTTCGGTTTTCACGTGGTGATTGCGCCAAGCTTCGCGGATATCTTCTACGGCAACAGTTTCAACAATCAGCTGCTGCCGGTGAAATTAAGCGAAGAGGAAGTGGATGAACTGTTCCGACTGGTTGCAGCCGAGCCAGGCATCCGCTTTACAGTAGATCTGGAAGCGCAGACGGTCACCGCCGGCGACAAAGTCTATTCGTTTGAACTCGACAGCTTCCGCCGCCACTGCATGATTAACGGCCTTGACAGCATCGGTCTGACGCTACAGCACGAAGCCTCAATTTCGCAGTATGAGCAGAATCAGCCCGCCTACCTGCGCTGATGGAGTCAAAGCAGGGCGACATCCGGTCGCCCTGCTTGTTTATATGTCGCGCACCCGCGCCGACATCACCAGCGCCACAATAGCCAGCCCGAATGCCAGCCAGTAAACCGCCTCATGTCCCAGTCGCTCACTGAGCGCGCCCTGAATAACACCAGCCAGAATCATGCCGGTCGAGATCGAGTTGGTGAATATGGTGGTCGCTGCACCGGGCCGTCCGGGCATCAGATCCTGGAACCACAGCATTCCGATTCCGGCAATAATCCCGACGAACACCGCATTAAACAGCTGCAGTACCATCAGTGCAGTGCGGGAATTGAACAACACCAGCCCCAGGTAAAACAGTACGCCAGCCGCCACCGCCACCAGCATTAACCGGCGCTTGCCGATGCGGCGCGCGTAATGACCCGCCAGCAGCATCACCGGGATCTCCAGACCGGCCGCCGTCCCCATCAACAGACCGGCCAGCTTCTCCGGCAGGCCCAGCGTAGTGCTGATATAGAGCGGCATATCGATGATATACATGGTGTTACAGGTCCACATCACGACTGAAGCGAGGAACAACAAACGCACATCCCGATCGCGCCAGCCGCTTAGCGGCAGCCCGCCGCTTTGCATCAGTGGCTGCGTGCGTGGCACCGACGGCAGGGTAAACCAGACCAGCAGGATACAGATCAGAAACAGCGCGGCGGCCACCATAAACAGGGTGACAAAGCCGTAGTTCAGCGCCAGCGCGAAGGAAAGCGGCGGCCCGATGACCCACGCGAGGGACAGCTGCGCACGCATCACAGAACTGAACATCACCGCTTCACGCGCCGACTGATCGGCATATTCCCGCGCCAGCGCAAAGAGCTGAGGCATAGAGACGCTGGCCAGCGCCGACAGCAGCACCCCCAGGGTGAGCAGCGTCAAATAGTGGCGGGTAAAGGCAAACAGCAGCGCATTGGCCAGCGCCATCAGGCAGCAGAAGAGAATAATATGACGCCGGTCGCCGACGCTGTCAGAGCGCTTTGCCACCAGCATGCTCACCACGATACCGGCCACCGCATTGATGGTGAAGAACAGCCCAACCCAGAAAGGTCGTGCCTGCACCTCACGCGTCAAAAACAGACTGAGCGTCGGCGCCTGCAATGCGCCTGCAATGCCCAGCATGAATGAGGCGACCATAAAAGCGAGGTAAACCGGATTGATGCGGCGCTGCCGCGTTAACAGCGATTTCATACCGAAATCCCTTACACAACAAACAGAGGAAAAAAGAAGGGTAGACGATACCGCGCAACATGAAAAAAGCCAGCAGAGATCATCTGCTGGCCGGGTAAATGCACCCTACTCAGAAAAACACTCCGCTGAACAGCGAAGCGAGGGTCGAACGCCATTCACTGCTGAATGCCTCCCGCTCTTCCCATAGCGTAAAGTTTGCTCTTAAAATGAGGCAGGAAAAACAGAGCGCTTTTCACCAGGAGTTCCCCTTTTATGTCCTCATCACGTCTGAAGCAGCAGTTCATTCGCCTGTGGCAGAACTGCCAGGGGCAAACGCAGGAGATTACCCTTAGCGAACTGGCTGACCTGCTGCACTGTTCGCGCCGCCATATGCGCAATCTGCTTAACCGAATGCAGGCCGCAGGCTGGCTGATCTGGCAGGCTGAGGCCGGACGCGGAAAGCGTTCACAGCTTACCTTCTGCTACACCGGACTGGCTTTGCAACAGCAGCGTGCTGAAGATTTGCTGGAGCAGGATCGCATCGATCAGCTGGTCCAGTTGGTGGGCGATAAAAATCAGGTGCGGCAGATGATCAGCGCGCATCTGGGGCGCAGTTTCCGGCAGGGCAAACATATCCTGCGGGTGCTCTACTATCGTCCGCTGCTCAACCTGCTGCCCGGCTCGCCGCTGCGGCGCTCTGAAACCCACATTGCCCGACAGATTTTCAACGGCCTGACGCGGATAAATGAGGAAAACGGGGAAATCGAGCCAGATATTGCGCACCACTGGCAGCAAACTTCCCCGCTTCACTGGCGCTTCTTTCTGCGTCCGGCGATTCGCTTCCATCACGGCAGAGAACTGGAGATGGAGGATGTGCTCGCCACGCTGGAGCGTCAGCGTCCCCATCCGCTCTTTTCCCATATTGCGCAGATCGACTCGCCCGCTCCCTGGACGCTGGATATCCGCTTAAGTCAGCCCGACGAGGGTTTACTCTGGCTGCTGGGCAGCGTCAGTGCGATGATCCTGCCGCGCGAATGGCCGACGCTGCACGACTTTGCCCGTCAGCCCATTGGCACCGGCCCTTACCGGGCGATCCGCAATCAGGAGAGTCAGCTCAAGATCGAAGCTTTTGATGACTACTTTGGTTTTCGCGCCCTGATTGATGATGTCTCTATCTGGGTCCTGCCTGACATCAGCGATGAGATGGTCTACGCCGGCGTACGTCTGCAGGGCGACGGCGCTGATGAAATTCAGGAGGAGAGCCGCCTGGAAGAAGGTTGCTACTATCTGCTGTTCGACCAGCGTTCAGAGCAGGGACGCAACGAGGCGGTCCGGCGCTGGGTCAGCTACCTGTTTAATCCCATCGCCCTGCTTAATCACGCCGGTGTCGGTTATCAGCGTTACTGGTTTCCGGCTTATGGTTTGCTGCCACGCTGGCATCACCGGCGCGACCTGACGCCAGTAGAAAAACCCTCGGGCTTGACCCATCTGACACTGACCTGGTACAGCCAGCATGTTGAGCATGAAGGCATTGCCAACGCGCTGCGTCCGCTGCTGGCACAGCATGGCGTCACGCTGGAAACACGCGAAATCAGTTACGAAAGCTGGTATCAGGGCGAAGCGGAAAGTGATATCTGGCTCGGCAGCGTGAACTTTACTCTACCGCTGACTTATTCGCTGTTTGCGCAGCTCTATGAGATCCCGCTGCTGCATCACTGCCTGCCGATCGACTGGCATGGCGATGCCGCCCGCTGGCGCGAGAAAACGCTGCCGCTGGCCGAATGGAGTAAACAGTTAGTCGAAGACGCGGGTCTGCATCCGCTATTTCACCACTGGCTGCTACTTGAAGGTCAGCGCAGCATGCGCGGTGTTCGGATGAATACGCTGGGCTGGTTTGATTTTAAATCCGCCTGGTTTGCACCACCGGCGCTGTGACGCTTTCACCCCGGCGCTGAAATGACTAGAATGTGACGTTCTCAACGGGGTGCCGCCTGCCAACAGCAAGCAGCTGAGAGAGACCCGTCGAACCTGATTCGGTTAATACCGACGTAGGGATTTGAGAGGCCTCTGTGCTCAGATCCTTTGCGACTCATCCCCTACTCTCCTGAAGGAGCGCAAAGTGTTAAACAAAGTTCTGCCGGTGCTGCTGGTATTCTCCGCCCCCGTTCTGGCGGCAAAACCTGTTCTCACGGTCTACACCTACGACTCCTTCTCCGCTGACTGGGGCCCTGGCCCGGCAGTTAAAAAAGCCTTTGAAGCACAGTGCAACTGCGAGCTGAAATTCGTCACGCTGGAAGATGGCGTGTCGCTGCTGAACCGCGTGCGGATGGAAGGTAAAAACAGTAAAGCGGATGTGGTGCTGGGGCTGGATAACAATCTGGTGCAGGCGGCGCAGAAAACCGGTCTGTTTGCTGAAAGCAAGGTTGATACGTCAAAACTCACTCTGCCCGACGGCTGGCACAACACCACCTTCGTGCCGTTTGACTATGGCTACTTCGCCTTTGTCTACGATAAAAACCGTCTGAAAAATCCACCCAAAAGCCTGAAAGAGCTGGTCGACAGTCCGGAAAAGTGGCGGGTGATCTACGAAGATCCCCGCACCAGCACCCCCGGATTAGGCCTGTTGCTGTGGATGCAGAAAGTCTATGGCGATCAGGCTCCGCAGGCGTGGCAAAAGCTGGCGCAGAAAACCGTGACGGTGACCAAAGGCTGGAGTGAAGCGTATGGCCTCTTCCTCAAGGGCGAAGGCGATCTGGTGCTGAGCTACACCACCTCACCGGCTTACCACATCATCGAAGAGAAAAAAGAGAACTACGCCGCCGCGCCGTTTGCGGAAGGACACTATCTGCAGATTGAAGTTGCCGCTCAGCTAGCCAACAGCAAACAGCCAGCGCTGGCCCGGCAGTTCATGCAATTTATGGTCTCGCCCGACTTCCAGCGTACTGTCCCAACCGGTAACTGGATGTACCCGGTAATCGACACGCCGCTGCCTGCCGGTTTCGGCGCGCTGAACGTGCCCGCCACCGCCCTGCAATTCTCGCCGGAAGAGGTTGCCAGCCAGCGTTCAGGCTGGATTAGTCAGTGGCAACGCGCCGTCAGCCACTGATGCCGCGCTGGTTGATCCCTGGCTCATTCGCCACGCTGCTGTTAACCAGCGTGGCGTTTCTGGCCTTCGGTGCACTCTGGAACGCCGCGCCGGAAACGGACTGGCGCAGCGTGCTGCAGGATGACTACCTGCATCATGTTATCGCCTTCTCTTTCGGTCAGGCGCTGCTCTCGGCCCTGCTGTCGCTGCTGCCTGCGGTGCCGCTGGCACGGGCGCTCTATCGACGCCATTTTCCTGGCCGACAGCTGCTGCTGCGTCTGTGTGCCATGACGCTGGTGCTGCCGGTGCTGGTGGCCGTGTTTGGTCTGCTGACCGTCTACGGTCGTGTCGGCTGGCTGGCGCAGCTATGCCAGCTGCTGGGCATCGGTTATCACTTCTCACTTTACGGTCTGCCAGGCATTCTGCTGGCGCACGTCTTTTTTAACCTGCCAATGGCGACCCGCCTGATGCTGCAGACGCTGGAAAGCATTCCGCCGGAACAGCGTCAGCTGGCGGCACAGCTCGACCTGCGCGGCTGGCACCATTTTCGTCTGCTGGAATGGCCGTGGCTGCGGCGTCAGTTGCTGCCGACCGGTGCGCTGATTTTTATGCTCTGTTTCGCCAGCTTTGCCACCGTGCTGTCGCTGGGCGGCGGCCCGCAGGCGACCACCATCGAGCTGGCGATATTTCAGGCGCTGAGTTATGACTACGATCCCGGACGTGCAGCGCTGCTGGCGCTGCTCCAGCTCGGCTGCTGCCTGACGCTGGTGTTGCTCAGCCAGCGCTTCAGCAAGGCGATCCCCGCCGGAAACAGCCAGATGAACGGCTGGCGCGATCCACAGGATTCGCGCGGGGCACAGGTGGTCGATACGCTGCTGATTCTGCTGGCGCTGATCCTGCTGCTGCCACCGCTGGCGGCGGTCATCGTCGATGGTCTGCACGGCGGATTGCGAGGCGCATTGGCGCAGCCTGCCCTCTGGCAGGCGAGCTTTACCTCATTGCGTATCGCCACTGGCGCCGGTCTGCTCTGTGTAGTGCTGACCATGATGCTGCTCTGGAGCAGTCGCGAACTGCGTCTGCGTCAGCGTCCGGCAGCGGCACAGTTGATCGACACCAGCGGCATGCTGATTCTGGCGATGCCAGGCATCGTGCTCGCCACCGGCTTTTTCCTGCTGTTTAACACCACCATGGGTCTGCCCGATTCAGCAGAGGGGCTGGTGATCTTTACCAATGCGCTAATCGCTATTCCCTATGCGCTGAAAGTGCTGGAGAACCCGATGCGAGACGTTGCGGAGCGTTACGGCAGACTCTGTGATTCACTGGATATCCACGGCTGGAACCGGCTGCGGCTGATCGAGCTGCGCGCGCTGAAACGTCCGCTGGCTCAGGCCCTGGCATTTGCCTGCGTGCTGTCGATCGGCGATTTTGGCGTGGTGGCGTTGTTTGGCAACGCCGACTTCCGCACCCTGCCGTTCTACCTCTATCAACAGATTGGCGCCTATCGCGGCGCAGAGGGTGCGGTCACCGCCCTGCTGCTGTTGCTGCTCTGTTTACTGCTGTTCACACTAATGGAAAAATTACCAGGCCACCATGCTGACCCTTGATAATCTCACTTACCTTTATCAGCATCTGCCGATGCGCTTCAGCCTCAATGCCACACGTGGCGAGCGCATCGCGATTCTCGGACCCAGTGGGGCGGGTAAAAGCACCCTGCTGAGCCTGATCGCCGGTTTCCTGCCAGTGAAACAGGGCACCCTGATGATTGACGGCCAGGATCACACCCACAGCGTCCCGGCCAGACGACCGGTATCCATGCTGTTTCAGGAGAACAACCTGTTTCCACACCTCAACGTGCAGCAGAACATGGCGCTGGGGCTGCATCCGGGATTAAAACTCAGCACCGGGCAACATCAGCGCCTGACCGCATTAGCCGATCAGGTGGGATTAAACGAGCTGCTGACGCGTCTGCCGGGTGAGCTGTCAGGGGGACAGCGTCAGCGTGTGGCGCTGGCGCGATGTTTGCTGCGTGACCGTCCGGTGCTGCTGCTGGATGAGCCTTTTTCTGCGCTGGACCCGGCGCTTCGCGGCGAGATGCTGCAGCTGGTGCGTTCGGTGTGCGAAGCGCGCAGCATTACGCTGCTGATGGTGTCACACAGTCTGGAAGATGCGCAGCAGATTGCGCCGCGCAGCGTGGTGATTGTGGATGGCCGGGTTTACTGGGATGGCGAGACCCGACAACTGCTGTCGGGCGACACGCGGGAGGCCGAAGTGCTCGGCATCCCGCGTCGATAAGCATTTACGCGAAGAAAACCTGCCACAGCAGATGACGGAAAACGGGCATCATCGGGTGGAACTGAATACCAACGAAAGCCGCGACGGCGATCACCAGTCCCAGCGGCCCAGCCCAGCGTAAGCGCTCAGGCGGTAGCCAGGCGGTGGCCCAGTCGCGGCTCTTGCCGCTGCGCCACCAGCGCCAGCATAACCAGCCACCCAGCCAGATCAGTAGTGCTGCGCCGAGTAATAGCCATTTAAAGCTGCCGCCCTGTGCGGCTTTGGGTACGTCGATCGCCACACCGGCCAGAATACCGGGCAGCAGATAGAGCGGCGGCCAGAGAATACAGCCGATAAGATTCGGCGGCAGAAATTTGCGTACCGGCAGCTCCAGCATACCCGCTGCCAGCGGGATCAGCGGACGCGTAGGACCCACAAATCGCCCGACCAGAATCGTAAACATGCTGTGCTGATGCAGGGCGTGCTCGGTTTTATCCAGCAGGCCTTTATACTTTTGCAGATACTTCCAGCGATGCAGCGGCCCCTGGAATTTCCAGCCGATGCCATAGGAGACCCAGTCACCAATCAGGCAGCCGGCAAAACCCGCCGCCCATGCGGGATAAAGACCAAGCTCACCACTGCCGATCAGCGCACCCAGACTGGCCATCATCACCGTACCTGGCAGCAACAGCCCGACCAGCGCCAGCGACTCCAGAAACGTCACCAGCGCAACGGCAAACAGCGCCCATTCCAGGGACTGCGTAATCAGTTGTTGAATCCAGGCTTCCATAGTCGTCCTTAGTAAAAGCAGAAGGCTGGATTGTCCAGAGCCAGCCACACAGCGTCAAGGCAAGAATTGTAGGGCAATGTTGACAAAACCCGATGGCGGGAACTGTATAAACATCCATGGTATACTTAAGCGGTTTTCTCACCCCTGAAATGCTGAGTCCGGAGAACATCTGAATATGCCCCGCGCAGGTTTTCTGCTCACCCGCCACTGGCGCGACAGCCCACATGGCACCGACATTATCCTCTGGCTTGCCACGGATGCGGGCGCGCAGCGCGTGGTGCTGCCCGTGCAGGAGTCCGTTGCATTTATTCCTCAGGAATTTCAGACGCAGGTCGGCGAATTACTTAAAGATGAGCGTCAGTTTCGGATTCAGTCGCTGGCGCTAAAAGATTTCCGCCGGCGCCCGGTTTTTGGTCTCTACTGCGCGCAGAACCGACAGCTACAGCGCATCGAAAAACGGCTGCGCGAACAGGGCATTCCGGTCTATGAGGCGGATATCCGCCCACCGGATCGCTACCTGATGGAACGTTTTATTACCGCGCCAGTCTGGTTTGACGGCGATCAGCGCGGCGACAGCGTGGTCAATGCGCGGCTCAAACCCCATCCCGACTATCGTCCGCCACTGAAATGGGTTTCGCTGGACATTGAAACCACGCAGCATGGCGAGCTTTACTGTATCGGGCTGGAGGGGTGCGGTCAGCGCCAGGTCTATATGCTCGGCCCCGCCAACGGCGATGCCAGCACGCTGGATTTCGAGCTGATCTATCTCGACAGCCGCCCACAGTTGCTCGAAGCGTTAAACCAGTGGTTTGCAGATCATGATCCGGATGTCTTAATTGGCTGGAACGTGGTGCAGTTTGACCTGCGGGTGCTGCAAAAGCATGCCGATCGCTACGGCATTCCGCTGCGTCTTGGCCGCCAGCAGGCCGCGCTGGAGTGGCGTGAACATGGCTTCAAGCCCGGCGTTTTTTTCGCTCAGGCCAGCGGCCGGTTGATTATTGATGGCATCGACGCACTGAAATCGGCGTTCTGGGATTTTCCGTCGTTCAGCCTGGAATCGGTGTCGCAACAGCTGCTGGGTGAAGGAAAAGCGATCGATAATCCCTGGCAGCGCATGGAGGAGATCAACTGGCGCTTTGCCAACGATAAACCGGCGCTGGCACGCTATAACCTGAAAGATTGCGAGCTGGTGACGCGCATTTTTCACAAAACAGCGATTATGCCGTTTCTGCTGGAACGCGCGGCGGTGAATGGCCTGGCGGTGGATCGCCACGGCGGTTCGGTGGCGGCCTTTGGTCATCTTTATATTCCGCGAATGCATCGCGCCGGTTTTGTCGCCCCGAACATGGGTGATGTCGCCCCGGAAGCCAGTCCGGGTGGGTATGTGATGGATTCGCGTCCTGGTCTTTATGATTCAGTGCTGGTGCTGGATTACAAAAGCCTTTACCCGTCGATTATCCGCACCTTCCTGATCGACCCGGTGGGTCTGGTGGAAGGGCTGGCGCATCCGGATGATGCCGATTCAGTCGAGGGTTTCCGTGAAGCGCGTTTCTCACGGCATACCCACTGCCTGCCTGCGATTGTTGAGCAGATCTGGCTGGGTCGCGAAGCGGCGAAAAAGCAGAATAATCAGCCGCTGTCGCAGGCACTGAAGATCATTATGAACGCTTTTTATGGCGTACTGGGCACCAGCGCCTGCCGCTTCTTTGATCCGCGTCTCGCCTCCTCTATTACCCTGCGCGGTCACGCCATTATGCAGCAGACCCGCGCGCTGATTGAGGCGGAAGGCTACGACGTGATCTATGGCGACACGGATTCCACCTTTGTCTGGCTGAAGTCTGCCCACAGCGAAGAGCAGGCCGCCGCGATTGGTGACCAACTGGTGCAGAAAGTGAATGCCTGGTGGCACGACCACCTGCAGCAGACCCTGGGGCTGACGAGCGCGCTGGAACTTGAGTATGAAAGCCACTTCTGCCGTTTTCTGATGCCGACCATTCGTGGTGCTGAACAGGGCAGCAAAAAACGCTACGCCGGACTGATTCGTGACGCAGCCGATGAACGCATGGTCTTTAAGGGGCTGGAGTCAGTGCGAACCGACTGGACGCCGCTGGCAAAAGAATTTCAGCAGCAGCTTTACCACCGTATTTTCCACCGTGAGCCGTGGAAGGATTACATCCGGGACACCGTGGCGAAGCTGCTGGCGGGTGAACTTGACGATCAGCTGATCTACAAAAAGCGCCTGCGCCGTCCGCTGAAGGAATATGAACGAAACGTGCCCCCGCATGTGCGCGCCGCCAGGCTGGCCGATGAGCAGAATCGCAAATTAAACCGGCCATTGCAGTATCAGAATGGGGGCCGGATTCGTTACGTTATGGCCACGGCTGGCCCCGAGCCGCTAGAGGCACGCAGCACGCCGCTGGACTATGACCACTACGTGACGAAGCAACTTCAACCGGTCGCTGAGGGGATTCTGCCCTTTGTCGAAGGGGACTTTGCTACACTGATTACCGGGCAGTTGGGGCTTTTTTGACAGGTGACGAACGCCCTGCCATCCAGTACCATAGCGCCCTTCCTGAAACTCACCGCTCTTAAGTACGCTCCAGGCCTTGTTGTCTGGCGGTAACGCTATTGCCTGAGCTTTGGGAACACCTCTAAAAACGTTAAAATTCGAGCAAAAAATATATGGTTTTTACATTAGGTCAGCGCTGGATTAGTGATACGGAAAGTGAACTGGGACTGGGCACCGTGGTGGCGATCGATACCCGCATGATCACCCTGCTGTTTCCGGCCACGGGGGAAAACCGCCTCTACGCCCGCAACGATTCGCCGGTTACCCGCGTCATCTTTAATCCGGGTGATACCATCACCAGCCACGAAGGCTGGCAGATGCGCGTCGATGAAGTACGCAACGAAAATGACCTGATGACCTATATCGGTACCCGTCTGGATACCGAAGAAAGCGACGTGATGCTGCGCGAAGTGATGCTCGACAGCAAGCTGGTGTTCAGTAAGCCGCAGGATCGCCTGTTTGCCGGCCAGCTCGACCGGATGGATCGTTTTGCCCTGCGCTTCCGCGCCCGTAAATACCAGAGTGAGCAATATCGCCTGCCAATCAGCGGCTTACGCGGTATGCGTACCAACCTGATCCCTCACCAGCTGCATATCGCCCACGATGTGGGCCGTCGCCATGCGCCGCGCGTGCTGCTGGCCGATGAAGTTGGCCTGGGTAAAACCATTGAAGCCGGGATGATCATCCAGCAGCAGCTGCTGGCTGGCCGGGCTGACCGGGTGCTGATCGTGGTCCCTGAAACTTTACAGCATCAGTGGCTGGTCGAGATGCTGCGCCGCTTCAACCTGCGCTTTGCGTTATTTGATGACGACCGCTATACCGAAGCGCAGCACGACAGCGATAACCCGTTTGAAACCGAGCAGCTGATTATCTGCTCACTGGACTTCGTACGCCGTAACAAGCAGCGTCTTGAGATGCTGGCGGATGCCGAATGGGACCTGCTGGTGGTCGATGAAGCGCACCATCTGGCCTGGTCAGAAGGCGAGCCAAGCCGTGAATATCAGGTTATCGAACAGCTGGCAGAGAAAACCGCCGGGGTTCTGCTGCTGACTGCTACGCCAGAGCAGCTGGGCATGGAGAGTCACTTCGCCCGTCTGCGCCTGCTCGATCCTAATCGTTTCCATGACTTCGCCGCCTTTGTTGAAGAGCAACAGCATTTCCGTCCGATTGCCGATGCCGTTACGGCGTTGCTGGCAGATAAAGCGATCTCCCAGGAGGAGATGAACCGGATCAACGATCTGGTCGGCGAGCAGGACATTGAGCCGCTGTTGCAGGTCGCCAACAGCGATCGTGACGGCAAGCTGGAGGCACGTCAGGAGCTGATCTCAATGCTGATGGATCGCCACGGCACCAGCCGCGTGCTGTTCCGTAACACCCGTAACGGGGTTAAAGGCTTCCCGAAACGCGAACTGCATCAGATCCGCCTGCCACTGCCTGCGCAGTATCAGACGGCGATTAAAGTCTCCGGCATCATGGGCACGCGCAAAAGCGCTGAGGAGCGGGCGCGCGACCTGCTCTACCCGGAGCAGATTTATCAGGAATTTGAAGGCGACAGCGGCACCTGGTGGAACTTCGATCCGCGCGTGGAATGGCTGATGGGCTATCTCACCAGCAACCGTAAAGAGAAAGTGCTGGTGATCTGCGCGAAAGCCGCCACCGCGTTGCAACTGGAGCAGGTGTTGCGTGAGCGCGAAGGCATCCGGGCGGCAGTGTTCCACGAAGGTTTGTCGATCATTGAACGTGACCGCGCGGCAGCCTGGTTCGCCTCGGAAGAGAATGGCGCGCAGGTACTGTTGTGCTCCGAAATCGGTTCTGAAGGCCGTAACTTCCAGTTCGCCAGCCGTCTGGTGATGTTCGACCTGCCGTTTAACCCGGACCTGCTGGAGCAGCGTATTGGTCGTCTGGATCGCATCGGCCAGGCGCACGATATTCAGATTCTGGTGCCGTGGCTGGAGCAGACCGCACAGGCGGTACTGCTGCGCTGGTATCATGAAGGGCTGGATGCGTTTGAACATACCTGCCCGACCGGCCGGACCCTCTATGACAGCGTGCATTCGCGGCTGATCGGCTATCTGGCCGCGCCAGAAAACAGCGAAGGTTTTGATGCGTTTATCATAGACTGCCGCAAACAGCATGACGCGCTGAAATCGCAGCTTGAACAGGGTCGCGATCGCCTGCTGGAGTTAAACTCCAACGGTGGTGAGTCAGCTCAGCTGCTGGCAAATGCCATCAGCGAGCAGGATAACGACACCGGCCTGGTGAACTTCGCGCTCAACCTGTTTGATATCGTCGGCATCAATCAGGAGGATCGCAGCGATAACCTGATTGTGCTGACCCCTTCCGACCACATGCTGGTGCCCGATTTCCCTGGACTGCCGGAAGATGGCTGCACCATTACCTTTAACCGCGATCAGGCGCTGTCTCGCGAGGATGCCCAGTTCATTACCTGGGAACATCCGCTGATCCGCAACGGCCTGGATTTGATCCTGTCCGGCGATACCGGCAGCAGCGCACTGTCACTGCTGAAGAACAAAGCGCTGCCGGTAGGAACGTTGCTGGTCGAGCTGATCTATGTGGTTGAAGCGCAGGCACCGAAGCATCTGCAACTGACCCGCTTCCTGCCGCCAACGCCAATCCGTCTGCTGCTGGATCGCAATGGCACCAACCTGGCGGGCAAAGTGGAGTTCGAAAGCTTTAACCGTCAGCTGAATGCGGTTAACCGTCATACCGCCAGTAAACTGGTGAATGCGGTGCAGCAGGATGTGCATGCGATTCTGACCCAGGGCGAAGAGAGCGTGGTCAGCGAAGCGCGTGCGGTGATTGATGCTGCACGGGCCGAAGCGAACGAGAAGCTGGGTGCAGAACTCTCCCGTCTTAACGCGCTGAAAGCAGTGAACCCGAACATCCGTGACGATGAAGTCGAGGCGCTGGAAAGCAACCGTGCACAGGTGCTGGCTAGTCTCGACCAGGCCAACTGGCGCCTCGACGCGCTGCGCCTGATTGTGGTGACCCACCAGTAAGCTCAGAGGCCTGGCCCTTCCTGCTGACAACCGCCAGCCAGGTGGGTCTGGTCGCAAGCGGGAAACTCAACATGCAGGGAACACGGGCTGATGAGGAAAGCGTCCTTCGGATCGGACCGTGTTTCCTGCAATGGCACGCTCTCACCGCTTAGCGGGCCAGACTTTGTCAATTATCTCAGGGGCCTGGCCCTTTATTTTTGGAAAGCCCCATGGAACCTTATAATCCACCGCATGAACCCTGGCTGCACATTCTTTATCAGGATGCGCACATCATGGTGGTGAACAAACCCAGCGGTCTGCTCTCGGTACCCGGTCGGCTACCTGAGCACAAAGATAGCGTAATGACGCGGATACAGCGTGATTGCCCGCAGGCCGAATCTGTCCACCGGCTTGATATGGCGACCAGTGGCGTGATGGTGGTGGCGCTGACTAAGGCTGCTGAGCGCGAGCTGAAACGACAGTTCCGTGAGCGGGAGCCTTCCAAGACCTACGTGGCCTGCATCTGGGGTCATCCGGCAACAGAAGAGGGATTGGTTGATCTGCCGCTGATTTGCGACTGGCCAAATCGTCCGAAGCAGAGGGTCTGCTTCGAAACCGGCAAAGCTGCGCAGACGGCGTATCAGGTGCTGGAATACCGTGCGGATAACAGTGCGCGCGTGTCGCTGAAGCCGATTACTGGCCGCTCACACCAGTTGCGAGTGCATATGCTGGCGCTGGGCCATCCGATTCTGGGTGATAACTTCTATGCGCATCCGGAGGCCAAAGCCATGGCCCCCCGTTTGCAACTGCATGCTGAGTCACTGACCATCACCCATCCGGCATTTGGTAATGCCATGACGTTTCGTCAGCCCGCCGATTTTTGAGGTTTACTGCCCACGGCTGCCATGACCTCTTCTGTTGCAGAAGCGCCACGGCAGCAGCGTGATTACTTAAAGCCTTTCTCTTTACGAATCAGGTCATACGCCGCCTGAATTTCCTGCGCTTTCTGCTTCGCCATCTCCATCATTTCTGGCGGTAACCCTTTCGCCACCAGCTTGTCAGGATGATGCTCGCTCATGAGTTTGCGGTAGGCGCGTTTAATGGTGGTGGCGTCATCGCTGCTCTTCACCCCCAGCACGCTGCAGGCATCTTCCAGCGTTGGCCCCCGTTGCGCCTGCTGAAAACCGCCTGAACTGCGCTGACCACCGCCAAACTGCTGGCCCCCTTCCATCATGCGCAGGAACTGATCGAA
The DNA here is from genome assembly GCF_037152305.1 of Pantoea sp. AS142. Lineage (NCBI taxonomy): Bacteria > Pseudomonadati > Pseudomonadota > Gammaproteobacteria > Enterobacterales > Erwiniaceae > Pantoea > Pantoea sp. AS142. Next base: position 146,917 of record NZ_JBBCMO010000009.1, read on the forward strand.
CTGACCGTGCGAAATGCCCAGCTCTTCGGCGATGACGTAGAGCACCTGTCGCTCATTGGGATGCAGTGAACCATCGGCAAAAGCGGCCTGAATCTGGATCTCCAGGAACATCCGAATCAGATCGAACCGGCCAAAACAGGCGCTACGCAGTTCACGCAGTTTGCTGCGCAACGGGTAATCCGCCTGCTTGCCTTCGCGGAACGCGCGCTGAGCAGCAGTGCGTGAGTCACCGTGCAGTTGCATCCGCTCCATTAACAGCGAAGCAATCTGAATATCAGCTTCCGTGACGCGCCCTTTTGACTTGGTCAGATGGCCCATCACCTGAAAGGTGGTGCTGAAAAACAGCGTCTGTCGGGTCTGATTATTTGAGAAGTAAGCCTTGCCTTTCGCGCCGCGTACTTTGTCAATCATATGGCCAATGATCAAACCGATCACAATACCCCAAAAGCCTGCGCCGGAAAGTAATCCCACCGCCAGACCCATAACTTTTCCCCAGTAGCGCATAAACTCCTCAATTCGCCATGCTTGCGGCTGAAAATTGCATTATCATACCTGTCATTTATCTCAGCGCCTAACGGCAACGCTGACAGACCAGGATTAACACTGGCACAACGCCGGGCAGTAAGTTAGTCTCTGACCCGATTGTCGGCATGATGCCAGTTTTCATGGAATTCTCGATACCGCGTATGAAAAAACATATACCTACCCTGCTGGCCACACTGATCGGCGCAGCCATTAGCCAGCAAGCCTTTGCCGACGATTTGATGTCGCAGTGTATGTTAGGCGTGCCGAGTTATAACCGCCCGCTGGTGAATGGCGATACCAATCAGATGCCTGTCACCATTCACTCCGACGCCGCTAAAGGGAACTATCCCAATGATGCGGTATTCACCGGCAATGTGAATATTGAGCAGGGCAACAGCCGTATGCAGGCTGATGAAGTTCAGCTTCACCAGCGCCAGCAGGAAAGCCAGACAGCCCCCCTACGTACCGTCGATGCCCTCGGTAATGTGCACTACGATGACAATCAGGTCATCCTCAAAGGTCCGAAAGCCTGGTCAAATCTAAACAGCAAAGATACCAATGTCTGGAATGGTCAGTACCAGATGGTAGATCGTCAGGGACGCGGCACCGCAGATCAGATGAAGCTGCGCGACAATAACCGCTACACCATTCTTGAAAATGGCACCTTTACTTCCTGTTTACCCGGTTCCAACAGCTGGAGCGTGGTAGGTTCAGAAGTGATCCAGGATCGCGAAGAGGAAGTGGCGGAGATCTGGAACGCCCGCTTTAAGCTCGGTTCGGTTCCGGTGTTCTACAGCCCCTATCTGCAGTTACCGATTGGCGATCGTCGTCGGTCCGGTTTCCTGATCCCGAATGCAAAATATGGCAGCAATAATGGCTTTGAGTTCATGCTGCCCTATTACTGGAACATTGCCCCGCAGGCCGATGCGACCATTACGCCGCACTACATGAGTAAGCGCGGCATGCAATTCCAGAACGAATTCCGTTATCTGACCACGCTGGGTGCCGGTCTGGTCGAATTCGACTACCTTGGCTCAGATAAACAGTACGATAACGACAAAGCGGTGCGCGGCATCGCCGAAAATGACAGCTCGGATCGTTGGTTGTTCTACTGGCGTCATGCTGGCGTTTATGACCAGAACTGGCGTTTCAGCGCGGACTACACCAAGGTCAGCGATAAATACTACTTCAACGATCTCGACTCGAAGTACTATAGCTCGACCGACAACTACGCCACACAGAAATTCAGCATTGGCTATGCAGACACCAATTGGGACGCCACGCTCTCCACCAAAGATTTCCAGGTCTTCGGCGATACCACCAGCAATAACGTCTACCGCGCCATGCCGCAGCTGGACGTCAATCTCTATCAGAACGATATCGGCCCATTTGATGGACGGGTCTATGCGCAGGCGGTGAAGTTCACCAACGTCAGCAGCCGCTATCCTGAAGCAACCCGCTTACATGTTGAGCCAACGCTGAACCTGCCGCTGTCCAACGGCTGGGCCAGTCTGGATACTGAAGCGAAGTTCCTGGCAACCCATTACCAGCAAACTAACGTTGATTATTACAACAATAATTTTGCGAACAATAATGGGAAAAGTGGCGATCTGGATGAGTCGGTAAACCGCACCCTGCCGCAATTTAAAGTTGATGGCCGGCTGGTGTTTGACCGCGATATGAATTCCGCTGTGGGTTACACCCAGACGCTGGAACCACGGGTGCAGTACCTTTATATTCCGTATCGCAATCAGAGCAATATCTATCCGTACGACTCAACATTGCTGCAAACCGACTACACCGGTCTGTTCCGCGATCGCACTTATAGCGGCCTGGATCGCATCGCTTCCGCCAATGAAGTGGCTACCGGCGTCACCTCGCGTATTTATGATACCGATCTGGTTGAACGTTTTAACGTTTCTGTGGGTCAAATCTACTCGTTTACCCCTTCTCGCACTGGTGTGAATCAAACCAGTAAAGAAGATGATACCGGCAGCCTGATCTGGGCTGGCGATACATACTGGAAAATCAGCGATCGCTGGGGCGTCCGGGGTGGGCTGCAATATGACACCAAACTCGACAACGTCTCCCAGGGCAATACCGTACTGGAATACCGTCGTGATGCCGACCGCATGGTGCAGCTGAGCTACCGTTACAGCAGCCCGGAGTATGTTGCGACCGCGCTGAACGATAGCAGCCTGGTTACGAATCCTATCTACAAAAATGGGATTTCACAGGTGGGTACCACGGCCAGCTGGCCGATTGCTGACGCATGGTCTGTGGTAGGCGCTTACTACTACGATACTCGTAACACGCGTCCGGCTTCACAACTGGTTGGCCTGCAATACAGCTCATGCTGTTACGCTATCCGGGTCGGTTATGAACGCAAAATTAACGGTTGGGAAAACAACGACAGTAAGTACGACAACCAAATCTCATTCAACATTGAGCTGCGTGGTCTGAGTCCGAACTATGGCTTAGGCACCAACGATATGCTGCGTCAGGGTATTATCCCTTACCAGCCTGCTTTCTGATGTTGTGATGTTTGACAGGCAATCCCGCAGTGCGGAACCAACAATGGATAAAGTATGAAGAACTGGAGAATGCTGATTCTTGGTGTGGCAATCAGTGCCAACACCGCGTTCGCAGCACCACAAGTCGTTGATAAAGTTGCAGCCGTGGTCAATAACGGTGTGGTTCTTGAGAGTGACGTGGATGGCATGATGAGCACCGTTAAATCTCAGGCCCAGCAGGCAGGTCAGCAGTTGCCGGATGATAAAACGTTGCGCCATCAGATTCTGGAACGTCAGATCATGGATAACATCATTCTGCAGATGGGTGAAAAAGCGGGGATCCAGATCAGCGACGAGCAGCTGGACCAGGCTATTCAGAACATTGCTGCGCAGAACCGCATGAGTCTTGATCAGCTGCGCAGCCGTCTGGCTTACGACGGCATGAACTACAGCGTTTATCGTTCTCAGATCCGCAAAGAGATGGCCATCGCCGAAGTGCGCAACAACGAAGTGCGTCGTCGCGTCACGATTCTGCCGCAGGAAGTGGATACGCTTGCCACCCAGATCGGTTCTCAGAACAGCCAGGGCACCGAGCTGAATGTCAGTCATATTCTGCTGCCGCTGCCGGAAAACCCGACGCAACAGCAGGTTGATGAGCAGGAAACGCTGGCGAAACAGCTGGTAGGCGAACTGAAAAATGGCGCCGACTTCGGCAAAATGGCCGTTACTTACTCTGCAGATTCCCAGGCGCTGAAAGGCGGCAATATGGGCTGGGGTAAAATCGAAGAGTTGCCAACCCTGTTTGCTCAGGCGCTGGCGACCGCCAAAAAAGGCGATATCGTCGGTCCGGTGCGCTCTGGTGTGGGCTTCCATATCCTGAAAGTGAACGACCTGCGTGGCGAGAGCAAAAATGTCTCGGTCACCGAAGTCCATTCACGTCATATTCTGCTGAAGCCATCGCCGATTCTTACCGACGATCAGGCACGGGCGCAGCTGGAGCAGATTGCTAACGATATCCGCAGTGGCAAAACCACCTTTGCGGCGGCTGCCAAACAGTACTCTGACGATCCCGGTTCGGCGAACCAGGGCGGCGATCTCGGCTGGACCTCTCCGGAAGTCTTTGATCCGGCGTTCCGTGACGCGCTGCTGCGTCTGCAGAAAGGCCAGACCAGCCAGCCGGTTCACTCCTCTTTCGGCTGGCATCTGATTCAGTTGCTGGATACCCGTCAGGTAGATAAAACAGACGCGGCCCAGAAAGAGCGTGCTTACCGTATGCTGTTTAACCGTAAGTTCTCGGAAGAAGCGCAGACCTGGATGCAGGAGCAACGTGCCAGCGCCTACGTGAAAATTCTGGATGGCAATGCGCAGTAATATCCGTGTGGTGATCACGCCCGGCGAACCTGCCGGGATTGGTCCCGATCTTACCGTTCAACTGGCCCAGCAGTCGTGGCCGGTTGAACTGGTGGTCTGCGCCTCGCCTGCCCTGTTGCAGCAGCGTGCGGCGCAACTCGGTCTGCCGCTGACCCTGCGTCACTACCAGCCTGAAGTAGCAGCAGAGCCACAGCAGGCGGGTACGCTGACTATCCTGCCGATTGAAACAGCGGAGCAGGCTACTCCCGGTGAGCTTTGCATAGCAAACAGCGACTATGTGCTGGCCACGCTGGCGCGCGCCTGCGACGGTTGTCTCGACGGTGAATTCGCGGCCCTGATAACTGGCCCGGTGCATAAAGGCGTCATCAACGATGCTGGCATCGCCTTTACCGGCCATACCGAATTTTTCGCCGATCGCGCAGGCGGTCATCGTGTGGTCATGATGCTGGCGACCGAAGCGCTGCGTGTCGCGCTGGCCACCACTCATCTGCCGCTGAAAGAGGTACCCGCTGCGGTGACCCGTGAATGTCTGCATGAAGTGATTACGATTCTGCATCGTGATCTGCAGCAGAAGTTTGCGATTGCCGACCCACATATTTACGTCTGTGGTCTCAATCCTCATGCGGGCGAAAGCGGCCACATGGGCCGGGAAGAGATCGAAACCATCACGCCGGCACTCAATGCACTGCGTCAGCAGGGCATTAAACTGACCGGCCCGCTGCCTGCGGATACGCTGTTCCAGCCTAAATATCTGCAACATGCCGATGCGGTGCTGGCGATGTATCACGACCAGGGTCTGCCGGTACTCAAATTTCAGGGGTTTGGCCGGGCGGTAAATATCACCCTGGGCCTGCCCTTTATCCGGACTTCAGTTGACCACGGCACCGCGCTTGAACTCGCCGGGCTGGGTCAGGCTGAACCGGGCAGCTTCATCACGGCGCTTAACCTCGCCATCACTATGATCAAGAGCAGTAATGAATAATCGCGTCCATCAGGGGCACTACGCCCGTAAACGTTTCGGGCAGAACTTCCTTAACGATCAGTATATTATCGACAGCATTGTCTCCGCTATCCATCCACAGCGCGATGAAGCGCTGGTGGAGATCGGCCCAGGCCTGGGGGCTTTAACCGAGCCGGTAGGCGAACGCCTCGATAGCTTAACCGTGGTTGAGCTGGACCGCGATCTTGCTGCGCGTCTGCAAACCCATCCTTTTCTTGGCCCGAAACTGACCATCTTCCAGCAGGATGCCATGACCTTCGACTTCGCCGCACTGGCGCAAGAGAGAGGCCAGCCGCTGCGGGTATTTGGTAACCTTCCTTACAATATTTCGACCCCGCTGATGTTCCACCTTTTCAGCTATACTGGTTCGATTAAAGATATGCACTTCATGCTGCAGAAAGAGGTGGTTAACCGCCTGGTAGCCGGTCCGGGTAACAAGACCTACGGTCGTCTGACGGTGATGGCGCAGTACTACTGCCAGATCATTCCGGTACTGGAAGTGCCTCCGCATGCCTTTACACCGCCACCGAAAGTGGACTCTGCAGTGGTGCGTCTGGTGCCGTATGCCGAGCCACCCTATCCGGTCAGCGATGTGCGTATTCTGAGCCGAATTACTACGGAAGCGTTTGGACAGCGTCGTAAAACGCTGCGCAACAGCCTGAGCCACATGGTGGCCGCCGGTGCGTTAGAAGAGTTATCCATAGATCCAACCTTGCGTGCCGAGAACGTCTCTGTCGCGCAATATTGTCAGCTGGCGAACTGGCTGGCGAATCATCAGGGAAAATCGCAGGAGTAAGTCATGAGTGAAACGGCCCGCGTCTCCGTCCATGTGCAAAGCCAGTACGTCGCCTCACAATCCTCACCGGATGATGATCGCTACGTCTTCGCCTATACCATTACGATACGCAACCTGGGCCGTTCCTCAGTGCAATTGCTGGGACGTTACTGGCTGATTACCAACGGTAACGGCCGCGAAACGGAAGTGCAGGGTGAAGGCGTGGTCGGTGAACAGCCGCATATCACGCCAGGCAATGAATTTCAGTACACCAGCGGTGCCGTGCTCGAAACACCGATGGGCACCATGCAAGGGCACTACGTGATGGTCGACGAACAGGGCGATACCTTCCACGTCGAGATCCCGGTGTTCCGCCTCGCCATTCAGACCCACATTCATTGATTTGCACCCTTTTTGCCCGTTAAGTCGGGCACATTCATGATGGATAAAACGTTATGAGCACATACCTGATTGGCGACGTTCATGGTTGCTACGATGAATTACGTGCATTGCTGCAACAGGTCGATTTCAATCCTGAGCAGGATACGCTGTGGCTGACCGGCGACTTAGTGGCGCGCGGTCCTGGCTCACTTGATGTCCTGCGCTATGTGAAATCGCTCGGCGACGCGGTACGTCTGGTACTGGGTAACCACGATTTGCATCTGCTGGCGGTCTACGCCGGTATCAGCCGTAACAAGCCCAAAGATCGCCTGACACCGCTGCTGGAAGCGGACGATGCTGATGAGTTGATCAACTGGCTGCGTCGTCAGCCGCTGTTACAGGTTGATGAAGAGAAAAAGCTGGTCATGGGGCATGCCGGTATCACGCCGCAGTGGGATATCGACACCGCGAAAAAGTGCGCACGTGAAGTCGAAGCAGTTCTGGCCAGCGACAGTTATCCCCTGTTCCTGGATGCCATGTATGGCGACATGCCGAACAACTGGAGTGAGGATCTGACCGGTCTGGCACGTCTGCGTTTCAGCACCAACGCCCTCACCCGCATGCGTTACTGTTTCCCCAACGGCCAGCTGGATATGATCTGCAAAGATGCCCCTGAATCGGCTCTTCCGCCGCTGAAACCCTGGTTTAACATTGAGGGACCGGTGGCACGTGACTATACCATTGTCTTTGGCCACTGGGCCTCGCTTGAAGGCAAAGGCACGCCTGCAGGAGTTATCGCTCTGGATACCGGTTGCTGCTGGGGCGGAACGCTGACCCTGCTGCACTGGGAGACGCAACGCTATGTGGTGCAGCCATCTAATCGCGAAAAAGCGCTGGCCTCCAGCGAAAGTCTGGCACCGCCTGCGCTTTAACACGGATGCTGGCCAATAAGGCCAGCATCCTGTTTTATGCGCCGATAATGCCGCCATCTTCGCGGGTTATCATCATCACCGAAGACCGTGGACGCGGACTGTTGTTGGGGAAATGTGAGTCCCCCTCTTCGCCGGGATGCTGTACATTCACGAACAGCGTTTTGTAATCGGGCGTGAAAGTAATGCCGGTTAGCTCGCACGATTTAGGACCAACCATAAACCGGCGGATCTCTCCACTATCAGGATCACCCACCAGCATCTGATTATTCCCCTGTCCCTGATAATCGGCTTTGTTACTGTACTTACCGTCGGTCAGGATCCATAACCGCCCCTGGGCATCAAACCCCAGACCATCCGGGCTGTTAAAGGTGTTCTCAGCAGTGATGTTTGGTGTGCCGCGATAGATCCCCTCAGGATGCGCTATCGGGTTACCGCACAACGTATAGATATCCCACTCAAACGTCTGTGTGGTGGCATCGCCCTTCTCATCCCAACGGATAATCTGCCCGTAGATATTTTTGGGTCGCGGATTCGCCGCATTGACCGGCATGCCTTCATTACCACGCTTATCATTGTTGGTCAGGGTGCAGTAGGCACGGCCATCATGCGGGTTAACGGCAATCCACTCCGGCCGATCCATTCGCGTTGCGTTAACCACATCTGCCGCAGCACGCGCATTGATTAATACATCTGCCTGGCTATTGAACCCCTTTTCAGCGGTGAGTCCATTTTTACCCCACTTCAGCGCCAGCCAGCGCCCACTTCCTTTAAGCGGTGTGCCTTGCTCGTCGCCGTTGAATTGCGCCACATAGAGCGTGCCTTTATCAAGCAGTCCGTGATTCGCTTTAGCATCCTCCGGGATGACCTTGTCATCTGAGACATATTTATAGATATACTCGCCGCGCTCATCATCGCCCATGTAAACCACCAGTTGCCCGGTTTTCGCGACCGTCACAGCGGCGTTCTCGTGCTTAAAGCGGCCCAGCGCAGTGCGTTTTACCGGCACGGAGTGCGGATCGAAGGGATCGATTTCGACAATCCAGCCGTGACGGTTGAATTCGTTCGGGTTTTTCGCGATATCGAAGCGGGGATCAAAATCGGCCCAGTTGCGCTCCGGCTCAGCGGCATTCAGGGTATAACGCTTCTGCTGTGGGGTCGGCGTAAAGTCCGCCTGATGAGTACCAAAGTAGGTGTCGTAATTCTCTTCGCAGGTGAGGTAGGTGCCCCACGGCGTTTTACCGTTGGCGCAGTTACCAAAGGTGCCAAGGACATTCATTCCCTGTGGATCGGCTGCGGTCTGCAGCGCTTTATCCCCCGCTGCCGGACCCGAAAAACGCATTGGAGTATTGGCGGTAATGCGGCGGTTGTAGTCAGAAGGACGTACCACCTGCCAGCGGTTAGCCTCACCCCGTTTGACTGCAACGACAGAGACGCCGTGTGCCGCCTGTGACTTTTTCACATCTTCCAGGCTGGTCGCTTTGCGGCCGCCGTGGGCAAAAAGCGTCGGCTCATTCACATATTCGTTGTTAATCGCCATCACACCGTGATGCTCATCAATGGCGAAGAAGCTCATACCATCGTTGTTGTCACCGAACTGCTTTTCCTGCTCTTCCGCACTGTTGGTGCCGTGCGGATCAAACGCGACTGCACCATCAACCAGCGGATCACCCCAGGAGATCAACACATCGGCGCGATAACCTGGTGCCACCACGACCTCATCGGCCGTGGACGCGGCAATTGCCTGAAAACCCAACAGGGGACTGCCCGCAGGCTTCTCCTTCGCCAGTGCGCTGCCCGAGAGCGTCAGGCCGCCGCTGAGAAAGCCGGTCAGCCCGACCGCGCCGGAACCGGCCAGGAATTTACGCCGCAGTGGATCAGGCAGCTGGTCAGTACTTAAAGCGGAGAGTTCAGTTTTCATGAGTGATTGCTTCCTTTATGACGATCCCAGAAAAGAAGCAATGCTAATGAATAAAGATGACAGCCAGGTTACAACCGACAGGGAGAAGGCTACCGACGACGGTCTAGGATCTCAAAGCAGTAGCTATGGGAATTTTGTTCGTCAGCGTCGTGGAATTCGCTGAAAGTTGACTGCCACTCATCCGGCTCGTAATCCGGGAACTGTGTATCACCTTCAACTTCTGCATCAATGTGCGTGAGATAAAGACGATCGGCACGCTTCAGCATCTGCTCATAAACGCGTCCGCCGCCAATCACCATGATCTCTTCTGCGTCACCGGCTGCCTGTACCGCCTCATCCAGCGAAGTGACCCAGGTGACGCCTTGATGGGTGCCCGGCTGGCTGCTGACCACGATATTCAGCCGGCCAGGTAAAGGTCGTCCAATGGATTCAAAGGTCAGTCGACCCATAATCACCGGTTTCTTCAGCGTATTGCGCTTGAACCACGCCAGATCTGCAGGCAGGTCCCACGGCATGGCGTTTTCCATTCCAATAATGCGATCTGCTGCTAATGCCGCGATAAGACTAATCATGTTAACCACTCACTGGAAAAATTGGCGCCATAATACGTAAAGGTGAAACTTTCGTCGATAGGGGGACAGGTCTAAATGCGTAAAGCTTTTCATGACGCCGTTTTTCACGGCCTGTGCAGCGTTTTTCACCACGTAATCACGCCAGTTTGCCGCAGCTCGGCATCAGACTGGCACAAAAATCGAGAGGAAAAGAAAACGGCTCCCGAAGGAGCCATCAGACTGCCGATAAACCCATATCAGAGTGAACCTGGTCGCAACGGATAAGCACAGTGCGCAGGGGATACGTCAGAAGACGAAAGCGTCCTGCGCGCCCGGATGGCGCGGGCCGAGCGGCCAGGGATTGGCATTAGCGTATGACCTGACTGTGTTCCCTGTCCTGGCACGGTCTCATAGCGAATCGAGCCAGGTTTTTACAACCGCCTGACGGCTCCCGCATGAAGCCGTCAGGGTTATCAGAAGTCGTAGCGCAGACGCACCAGATTCATATCACCCAGGTTATCGGTGCTGGAGGTAAAGACATGTTCGTAATCGACACGGAAACCGTAGTCGAGGAACAGCACCACACCCAGACCGTTGTCGATGCGCTGATAATCACGGCCTGTCGCATACTCAATGCGATCGCCCATGACATACGGCTGTACCGCTTTCAGACCATACTGCGCCACCGGAATCTTGTAACCGGCGAAATATTCAATGCCCCATGCATCGCCGGCAAAGTAGTCATGCACATCTTTGCGTTTGGTGGTCATGAAGTTCTGATACCAGCCACCGCCGGCTGACAATGTCCAGTTGCCTGGTGTCCAGCTTAGCGCGGTGCCGTAAATGTTCTGATCGTAATCTTTACTGCCGCCATTGTTCGGGTTACGCATCGCCGCGCGGGTATAGTTCCACGCCGTGCCCCAGCTAAGATCGTCAGTGATGTGGTAATCCACGCCCAGCGAGCCGCCGCCTTTGCGCTTATAGCGCAGGCCGTTGCCTGGCAGATATTCGTTATCTTCGAACAGGTAAGAGGCGTAGAGATCCGCCTCGCCGACGCTGTTTTTATACTTCAGCTGCTTACGTGAGCGGTAAGACCCGTCGTAGTCGCCGTTGATCCCGTTGCCCGGTGCCTGGCCGAGCATGTCGTAATCCCAGATATCAGTTTTGGCACCCACTGTGTCGTAATAGACGCTGTTCTGCTGACCAAAGGTGAGCTGACCCCAGGTTTTGCTTTTCAGACCGGTGTAGAGCTGACGACGCGTGGTGTTATGGGCACCCTCCGCATAGTGACGATCCCAACTGAAGACCGCCGGGACGTTAACGCCCAGCTCGTAGTAGCTGATCCAGCTGACGTCATCAAAAAGGGCGTAGTCAGCGCCGAAACGGAAACGGGTGCCACCATCAAAACCGTCGCGCTTGTAGGATTTGTCATCCACGCCGGTCTGATGATTGACCTGAGCACGAATGCTGCCGCCAAAAGTAAAGTTAAGACGGCTAAGCGGATCGCCTGCCTGCGGATCCTGTTTTAACAGGGTAATTTCCGCCTGGCTGGCGAAAGGAAGAATTGCCATCAGTGCAGCCACTGCACTCAGAGAAAAAGTACGCATTTTCATTTTTTATTTATGTCCTGATACGCTCCAGTGATGAGCGGCAGGCATAGTACTGGTGAACAATCCGCACAGGAAGTGTTTATATTATAAATTTGTGCAAACAGACCTTATCCGCACCTAAAGCTAAAAAATTAAGCCAAATCAGTTACTTTAACACAAATACCTTACTTTACCCGGACCTGTTTTTCAGATTATCGCCAATAAAACGGCAAAAAAAACGGCTCCCGTGGGAGCCGTTTATCACATTACATCGCCTTTATCTGGGCATGCATCTCCTGAACGGAGATAACCTGTTCCGTCGGGTCAGCATTCAGCGCCATGGCGGTCGCAAAGCCGCCGTTCAGCGTGGTGTCGTAGTGCACTTTATACTGAAGTGCGCTGCGGCGAATCAGCTTCGAATCTTCAATCGCCTGACGACCCGCCGTGGTATTGACGATGTAGCTATACTCGCCATTCTTCAGACGGTCCTGAATATGCGGACGTCCTTCATGCACCTTGTTAACCAGGCGCGGATTGATGCCCGCTTCGCCCAGCACCACCGCCGTGCCGTGGGTCGCATCCAGTTCAAAACCAAACTTCTGCAGCTTAGCGGCCAGGTCGACGATACGTTTCTTATCGCCTTCACGCACCGACAGCAGCGCACGGCCCGACTTCTTCATGTTGCTCTGTGCGCCCAGCATCGCTTTGGAAAACGCCTCAGCGAAGGTGCGGCCCACGCCCATGACTTCACCGGTAGAGCGCATTTCTGGCCCCAGAATCGGGTCAACGCCCTGGAACTTGTTGAACGGCAGCACCACTTCTTTGACAGAATAATAAGGCGGAATCACCTCTTCAGTGACGCCCTGCTCTGCCAGCGTTTTACCTGCCATCACGCGCGCGGCGACTTTCGCCAGCGGGACACCGGTTGCTTTAGAGACGAACGGCACGGTACGCGCCGCGCGTGGGTTGACTTCGATCAGGTAGACTTCGTTGTCTTTCACCGCGAACTGGACGTTCATCAGACCGCGAACGTTCAGCTCAAAGGCCAGTTTCTCAACCTGCTGACGCATGACATTCTGAATCTCCTGATTCAGGGTGTAGGCCGGCAGTGAACAGGCGGAGTCACCGGAGTGAACGCCAGCCTGCTCTATGTGTTCCATAATGCCGCCAATCAGCACCCGCTCACCGTCGCAAATCGCATCCACATCCACTTCAACCGCATCATCCAGGAAGCGATCCAGCAGCACTGGTGCATCATTGGAAACCGAAACCGCCGTCTGGAAGTAGCGCTTGAGGTCGATCTCATCGTAGACAATCTCCATAGCACGGCCGCCCAGCACATAAGAAGGACGCACCACCAGCGGATATCCCAGGCCAGCGGCTTTCTCCACCGCCTGCTCCAGTGTAGCCACCGTGGCGTTAGCCGGTTGCTTCAGGTTCAGGCGCTCAACCGCCTGCTGGAAACGTTCGCGGTCTTCAGCCCGGTCGATGGAATCCGGGCTGGTACCGATAACCGGTACGCCCGCCGCTTCCAGGGCACGCGCCAGTTTCAGCGGTGTCTGACCGCCATACTGCACAATCACGCCTTTTGGCTGCTCAATGCGCACAATCTCAAGCACATCTTCCAGCGTGACCGGCTCGAAGTAGAGGCGATCAGAGGTGTCGTAATCGGTCGAGACGGTTTCCGGGTTACAGTTGACCATAATGGTCTGGTAACCATCTTCACGCAGCGCCAGAGCGGCGTGAACGCAGCAGTAATCGAATTCGATACCCTGACCGATACGGTTTGGTCCCCCACCCAGAATCATGATTTTTTCGCGATCCGGACTCGGATTGGCTTCGCACTCCTCCTCATAGGTGGAGTACATGTAGGCGGTGTCCGTCGCGAACTCTGCGGCGCAGGTATCCACGCGCTTATACACCGGGTGCAGGGTAAACTGCTGACGCAGCTTGCGAATTTCGCTCTCTGCCACACCCGCCAGCATCGCCAGCCGTGCATCGGCAAAGCCTTTACGCTTAAGGGTGCGCAGGAAAGTCGCATCCAGGCTGTTAACACCTTCCCTGGCCACCTGATCTTCCAGCCGCACCAGCTCTTCAATCTGCACCAGGAACCAGCGATCAATGTTAGTCAGGTTGAACACGCCATCAACCGACATGCCGGCACGGAAAGCGTCTGCGATGTACCAGATGCGGTCTGAACCGGCATCTTTCAGCTCACGCCGGATGCGGGTTAACGCTTCCGGGTCGTCGAGGTGCACTTTCGGGTCGAAGCCGTTAGCACCCACTTCCAGGCCGCGTAGCGCTTTCTGCATTGACTCCTGGAAAGTACGACCAATCGCCATCACTTCACCGACTGACTTCATCTGCGTGGTCAGGCGATCGTTGGCACCGGCAAACTTTTCGAAGTTGAAACGCGGGATCTTGGTGACAACGTAGTCAATTGCAGGCTCAAAGGAGGCTGGCGTTAACCCGCCGGTGATATCATTCATCAGCTCGTCGAGGGTATAGCCGACCGCCAGCTTGGCCGCCACTTTAGCAATCGGGAAGCCAGTCGCTTTTGAGGCCAGCGCCGAGGAGCGTGATACGCGCGGGTTCATCTCAATGACAATCAGGCGGCCATCTTTCGGATTAACCGAGAACTGCACGTTAGAGCCGCCGGTTTCAACACCGATTTCACGCAGTACCGCCAGCGAGGCGTTACGCATGATCTGATACTCTTTATCGGTCAGCGTCTGGGCAGGTGCAACCGTAATGGAATCACCGGTATGAATCCCCATCGCATCGAAGTTTTCAATTGAGCAGACGATGATGCAGTTGTCGTTTTTATCGCGCACCACTTCCATCTCATACTCTTTCCAGCCAATCAGCGACTCATCAATCAGCAGCTCATTGGTTGGTGAGAGGTCGAGACCGCGTTCACAAATCTCTTCAAACTCTTCGCGGTTATAGGCGATACCGCCACCGGTGCCACCCATGGTAAAGGAAGGGCGGATAATGCAGGGGAAACCGACATCTTCCGCCACAGCCAGCGCTTCTTCCATGGTGTGCGCAATGCCGGAGCGCGCGGTATCCAGACCGATGCTTTTCATCGCCACGTCGAAACGACGACGATCCTCTGCTTTGTCGATGGCATCAGCCGTCGCGCCAATCATGGTGACGCCAAACTCTTCCAGCACGCCATGACGCTCCAGCTCCAGCGCGCAGTTCAGCGCCGTCTGACCGCCCATGGTTGGCAGTACCGCATCCGGACGCTCTTTTTCGATGATTTTACGCACCACTTCCCAATGAATCGGCTCGATGTAGGTTGCATCGGCCATTTCCGGGTCAGTCATGATCGTCGCCGGGTTGGAGTTCACCAGGATGACGCGGTAACCCTCTTCACGCAGCGCTTTACACGCCTGCGCGCCGGAATAGTCAAATTCGCAGGCCTGGCCGATCACAATCGGACCGGCACCAAGAATCAGGATGGATTTTAAGTCTGTACGTTTTGGCATGAATTAGCTCCTGATTACTTCGCTTGCAGACGGAATGCGTCAATCAATTCAATAAAGTGGTCAAACAGCGGCGCAGCATCACCGGGGCCAGGGCTGGCTTCCGGATGTCCCTGGAAGCTGAATGCGGGCTTGTCAGTGCGGTGAATGCCCTGCACGGTTTTATCGAACAACGAAATGTGGGTAACACGCAGGTTAGCGGGAAGATTGTTCTCATCGACCGCAAAACCGTGGTTCTGCGCGGTGATCATCACGCGATTGTTATCCAGATCTTTCACCGGGTGGTTGCCGCCATGATGCCCGAGTTTCATTTTTACGGTCTTAGCTCCGCTGGCCAGCGCCAGCAGCTGATGACCCAGGCAGATACCGAACACCGGGATCTCGGTTTTCAGGAAGGCCTGAATCGCACGGATGGCGTAGTCGCACGGCTCCGGGTCGCCAGGACCGTTGGAGAGGAAAATGCCATCCGGATTCAGTTTCAGCACCTCTTCGGCAGACGTCTGTGCCGGAACCACGGTCAGACGACAGCCGCGATCAACCAGCATGCGAAAAATGTTACGCTTGACGCCGTAATCGTAAGCCACCACATGGTAAGGCAGTGATTCAGCGTCAGACTGCGCCGGCAGACCCGCATCCAGCGTCCAGCTACCCTGCTGCCAGCTGTAGGTTTCAGTGGTGCAGACCTCTTTCGCCAAATCCATCCCTTTCAGCCCGGGGAACGCCTGTGCTTTTTGCAGTGCCAGCGCGGCATCCGGATTATCGCCAGCAATAATGCAGCCGTTTTGCGCACCTTTCTCACGCAGCAAGCGCGTCAGCTTGCGGGTATCGATATCGGCAATCGCCACAATGTTGTTGCGCTGCAGGTAGGCGGATAAGCCCTCTTCACTGCGAAAGTTGCTGGCAATCAGCGGCAGGTCACGAATAACCAGGCCCTGGGCATGAATTTGGCTGGATTCTTCGTCGGCGGCATTGGCACCGACATTACCGATATGGGGATAAGTGAGAGTAACGATTTGGCGGGAATAGGAAGGATCAGTGAGGATTTCTTGATAACCGGTCATTGAGGTATTGAAAACGACTTCCCCCACTGCCGACCCTGTTGCCCCGATGGCCCGACCGTGGAATTGGGTTCCGTCTTCCAGAACCAGGATTGCTGACTTAATCAAAACATCCTCCAGGGAATAAACAGTCACATTATCTGCATATTAATTCAAAATAGTCGCCTGAATCAATGCAAAAACCGCCTGAATTGTCGATTTTTGGCAAATTGCGCGCATTCTAATGATCGCCCTGGTCATTGTCTACCCTGCAACGGATTTTTTTCATCTTTATCCACCTTATGAGGAAAATAACGGGTATAAGCGTCAAAAACAGGGGGAAACTCGGTGGAATAATCGTTTGCCACGCCGCTTAAAATCAAAAGCAGTGGTGTAAGACCTTTAATTTTGACCAAATGGTCAAAAATGACGTTCAGCGGGGGAAATAAACCATGAAAATACAAAAAAATGAGATTCAGAGTTAACTTTTGAATCAGGAAGGTATTTTTTAGATAAAATTAAGGGCAATAAAAAAATTGCCCTTTTCAATCAATTAATTAGTGATTGATATAGTCACATCACGATGGTTTACAGTACTCACAACATCGACAAATCAAGCACATCACGCATATCAAACAGACCTGATTTCTTGCCTTTCAACCATAAAACTGACTTAACCGCGCCATTTGCAAAGGTCATACGACTTGAAGCTTTGTGGGTAATCTCTACACGCTCACCGATATCTGCAAAAATCGCCGTATGCTCGCCGACAATGTCACCTGCACGTACCGTCGCAAAACCGATGGTCTGCGGCTGGCGTTCGCCAGTGTGACCTTCACGCGTATAGACCGCATGCTCATCCAGTTTCCACTGCATCGCGTCGGCAATCGCCTCACCCATTGCCAGCGCGGTGCCAGAAGGCGCATCCACTTTATGGCGGTGGTGCGCTTCGACGATCTCAATATCCGCGTACTCACCCATCACTTTAGCGGCCTTATCCAGCAGCTTCAGCACCAGGTTCACCCCAACGCTGAAGTTAGCGGCGAACACAATGGCGATATCTTCCGCCGCTGCACGAATAGCCGCTTTGCCTGCCTCATCAAAACCGGTGGTGCCGATCACCATCGCTTTGCCCTGCTCACGGCAGATCGCCATATACTCCAGCGTGCCTTCCGGGCGGGTAAAGTCGACCAGCACATCAAAGTCGTTAATCACCGCGCGTAAATCATCAGCGATGATGATGCCATTCTTCCCTATGCCCGCTAATTCACCCGCGTCGCTGCCGGTCAGCGATGAGCCAGGACGAGCCAGTGCAGCACCCAGTTCTATACCCTCTGCCTGCTGCGTCGCCTGAATCAGATTACGGCCCATACGGCCCGGCGCGCCAACAATAGCAATGCGGATAGTGTTCATATTTATTCATTCCTAAAACAAAACTATGCATCCAAAGCGTCATCAGGTTAACCACGAGTTAACAGGCACGCCACTATTAATCAGTGATAATAAGAATTTTATGCCAGTCGCCTGCGATTATCAGTAAAAGCAATCACGCCAGCAAACCACCGCTTTTTTGACAGTCTAAAAACAAAAAAAGGCCGAACAGCGTCGGCCTTTTTATCAGTGATATCGAAGCGTTACTGCACGTTACGCACGTCGACGCGCAGCTCTTTTGGTACTTCGAAGACGATATTCTCTTCACGGCCAATCAGCTCAATCGCCGCTTCGCCGCCAAGAACACGCAACCGCTGGATCACCTGCTGCACCAGAATATCAGGTGCTGACGCGCCTGCGGTGACACCGATGCAGGCCACGCCTTTTACCCACTCTTCCTGAATATCATCCGCAGAGTCGATCAGCTTCGCCAGCTTACCGGCACGCTGTGCCAGTTCAGCCAGGCGGTTAGAGTTCGAGGAGTTCTTCGAACCCACGACCAACACCACTTCCGCATCTTTCGCCAGGATGCGAACCGCTTCCTGACGGTTGGTCGTGGCGTAACAGATATCATCTTTACGCGGCCCGATAATCGCCGGGAAACGCTGACGCAGGGCATCAATGATGTCAGAGGTATCATCCACAGAGAGCGTGGTCTGCGTCATGAAGCTCAGATTGTTTTCGTCTTTGACGGTCAGTCTGAAGACATCTTCCGGTGACTCCACCAGATACATGCCACCATTAGGGTTGTTGTACTGCCCCATGGTGCCTTCGACTTCCGGGTGACCAGCATGACCGATCAGTATCGCTTCAACACCTTTACGGCTGGCGCGCGCCACTTCCATATGCACTTTGGTCACCAGCGGACAGGTGGCGTCAAACAGCATGGTCAGATTGCGCGCTTTAGCTTCGGCACGTACCGCCTGAGAAACACCGTGCGCTGAGAAGATTAAAATCGCGTTATCCGGGACTTCACTGATCTCTTCAATGAAAATAGCGCCGCGCTCACGCAGGCTGTTCACCACGTAACGGTTATGCACCACTTCGTGACGAACATAGATCGGCGCGCCATACATCTCCAGCGCGCGCTCAACAATACTGATGGCGCGATCAACGCCAGCGCAGAAACCGCGGGGATTAGCTAACAGGATTTGCATCGTTCGCCTCCAGCGCCGGATCGATTTCCAGCACCTCTACATCAAACTGAATACGATGACCTGCCAGCGGATGGTTGAAATCCACGGTGATTGAGTCACCGGACACCTCACGGATCACGCCTGGCA
This sequence comes from Pantoea sp. AS142, assembly GCF_037152305.1. Taxonomy (NCBI): domain Bacteria; kingdom Pseudomonadati; phylum Pseudomonadota; class Gammaproteobacteria; order Enterobacterales; family Erwiniaceae; genus Pantoea; species Pantoea sp. AS142. The sequence goes on from NZ_JBBCMO010000009.1 coordinate 165,714, forward strand.
TTTCACTGCCACCCATGCCACTGAACAGCATGATGGCACCCACTTCCGGCTCACCTGCGTCGACAAAGTCCCGACGCGAGAAATACTGGATCAGGTCAGGGCTGACGCCGCCAAATGCCTCTTCTGGCGCCAGAGTGAACTGTTTTGTTTCACCCGCTTTCAACCCCAGCAGTGCCTGCTCAAGTGCCGCAGAGAGACTGCCATCACCGAGACGGAACAGCGCAGGTTTGCCGTTTGCACGGGTCGATTCCGCCGTCGAGCCATCTTCCAGCTTCAGCGTAAAATGCACCAACACCGCGCTTTCGCGCTGTACGGACTCAGTCATCACTTACCCTTTCTGTTTAGCCTGTTTGCCGTTCGGGCTGAAAAAGCCCTCCAGCACCACCAATGCCGCACCAATACAGATGCCGCAATCAGCGATATTAAATGTAGCGAAGTGCCAGTTACCGACATAGAAATCGATAAAATCGACCACAAAGCCATGGTATGAGCGGTCAAACAGATTGCCTATCGCGCCGCCAATAATCAGGGCATACGCGATGTTAGCGATCTTCTGGCTGGTATGATTGCGATACATCATCACCATCAGGGAAATCACGATAGCCAGCGCAATACCGGCAAAGAACCAGCGCTGCCAGCCGCCTTTATCCGCCAGGAAACTGAACGCCGCGCCGTAGTTGTGCGCATAGAACAGGTTCAGGTACGGCATCAGCGGCTGTGTTTCATGCAGCATCATGTGGTTCATCACCCACTGCTTGCTGACGAAATCGACAATGATTACCACCAGCACCAGCCACAGCCAACGCAATCCGGTTGATAAAATAGGTTTACGCATCAGGCAAATTCACGCTGTTCGCCGTCACCGGCTACGTTAGTGTAACAACGACCACAGACCTCAGCATGCTCAGGATTCTGTCCAACATCGGTAGTGTAATGCCAGCAGCGCTGACATTTCTCGCCTTCCGCCTTGTGCAGCGCGATTTTCAGACCTTTCAGCAGGTCACTCTGCTGCGCTTCGTCGTTCGCCAGTGCGTAATCAGCCACCTGTGCGCCAGAAGTCAGCAGCACAAAGCGCAGCTCGTTACCCAGCGCCTGCAGCTTGGCGGCCAGTTCCGGATCGGCATACAGTGTTACTGTCGCTTCAAGTGCGCCACCGATACGTTTGTCCGCGCGTGCCTGCTCGATCACCTTGTTCACTTCGCCACGCACTTTCAGCAGCTCAGCCCAGTAGGCGTCATTCAGCGCTTCATCTTCAGCAAGGCCAAACAGACCCTGATACCACTCTTCGGTAAAGACATATTGTGCACGCTCACCCGGCAGATAGCCCCAGATCTCATCCGCCGTAAAGGACATGATCGGTGCCATCCAGCGAACCAGCGCTTCGACGATATGCCACAGCGCGGTCTGACAGCTGCGACGCGCCAGGCCATCGCCTTTAGCGGTGTACTGACGATCCTTGATGATGTCGAGATAGAAGCTGCCCATCTCTACCGAGCAGAACTGCATCAGGCGCTGGATCACTTCATGGAAATCGTAGTTCTCATAGGAAGCGACGATATCAGCCTGCGCTGCCTGCGCGCGGCCTACCGCCCAGCGATCCACCACCACCATCTCTTCCGGTTTCACCAGATCGGTGGCTGGGTTGAAGCCGTTGAGGTTAGCCAGCAGGAAACGCGCGGTGTTACGGATACGACGATAGGCATCAGCAGAGCGCTTGAGGATCTCATCGGAGACCGCCATTTCACCTGAGTAGTCGGTTGATGCCACCCACAGGCGCAGAATATCGGCGCCCAGTTTATTCATCACATCCTGCGGCGCAACGGTGTTGCCGATTGATTTTGACATCTTGCGGCCCTGACCATCCACGGTGAAACCGTGCGTCAGTACCTGACGATAAGGGGCTTTGCCTTTCATCGCCGTGGAGATCATTAGCGAGGACATAAACCAGCCGCGATGCTGATCAGACCCTTCCAGATAAAGGTCAGGCGCATGTCCGCCAAATTCCGGACGCGCATCCACCACGGAATAGCTGGTTGAACCGGAGTCAAACCATACATCCAGCGTATCCGGCACTTTAACGTACTGATCGGCATCGTCGCCCATCAGTTCGCGTGGATCAAGATCCCACCAGGCCTGAATCCCCTCCTGCTCAACACGCTGTGCCACTTTCTCCATCAGCGCCAGCGTGTCCGGGTGCAGCTCTTCGCTCTCTTTGTGAACGAACAGCGCCATTGGCACGCCCCAGGTGCGCTGACGAGAGATACACCAGTCAGGACGGTTCGCCACCATCGATTCGATACGCGCCTGGCCCCAGTCCGGGATCCACTGCACGCCTTTGATCTCCTTCAGCGACTGCGCACGCAATCCTTTCTGATCCATACTGATGAACCATTGCGGCGTGGCGCGGAAGATGATCGGCGTTTTATGGCGCCAGCAGTGCGGGTAGCTGTGCAGCAGTTTCTCAACGTGCAGCAGCGCGCCCTTCTCTTTCAGCAACTCAACGATCATGTCGTTGGCTTTAAAGACGTTGATTCCATCCAGCGTCGGATAGGTGCCTGGCAGATAGCTGCCATCCGGTCCGACAGGATTAGCGGTTTCGATGCCATATTTCTGACCGATGACATAGTCATCAGGGCCGTGACCCGGTGCCGTGTGTACCGCACCGGTACCGGCGTCCAGGGTCACGTGCTCGCCCAGCACCACCAGCGATTCAAGCGCCAGGAACGGATGCTGGAATTTCTGCAGCTCCAGCGCAGCGCCTTTGCATTCGCCCAGCACCTGCCATTCGCTGACACCAGCGCGCTTCATGACGCTTTCCACCAGCTCTTTGGCCAGGATCACGGCACGTCCCTCGATCTGAATCAGCTGGTACTCAAATTCAGGATGCAAAGAGATGGCACGGTTAGCCGGTAATGTCCACGGCGTCGTCGTCCAGATCACCAGTGAAATCGGGCCATTAACCTGTGCCACGTCAAACGCCTGACGCACAGCATCGGCATTGATGGCGTTGAACATTACGTCAATCGACGGAGACGTTTTGTCGTAATACTCCACTTCCGCTTCTGCCAGAGCAGACCGGCAATCCAGGCACCAGTGCACGGGCTTCGCACCTTTATGCAGGTGGCCGTTGCCGATAATTTTACCCAGCGCACGAATGATGTTGGCTTCGGTAGTGAAATCCATGGTCAGGTAAGGCCGATCCCAGTCACCCAGCACACCCAGACGGATAAAGTCCGACTTCTGGCCTTCAACCTGTTCAGCGGCGTATTTGCGGCACGCTTCGCGGAATTCAGCAGCAGTGACTTTCTCGCCAGGCTTACCGATCATCTGCTCAACTTTGTGTTCGATTGGCAGACCGTGACAATCCCAGCCCGGCACATAAGGCGAATCGTAACCCGCCATGCCTTTCGACTTAACGATAACGTCTTTCAGAATCTTGTTAACGGAGTGACCAATATGAATGCTGCCGTTCGCATACGGAGGGCCATCATGCAGGATAAAGGTTTTTTTCCCTTTTTTGGCTTCGCGGATGATGCCGTACAGGTTGTCAGCATACCAGCGTTGCAACATTCCCGGCTCGCGTTTGGCCAGATCGCCACGCATCGGGAATCCCGTTTCCGGCAAATTCAGGGTAGATTTATAGTCACTCATCAGATTTTCGATTCCGTTTTTCGCTCGGGTTAAAGCAGCCCAAAGAACTGCCGGGCTGTTACCACATCGTTCGCAATTTGTTCTTTCAACGCCTCCAGTGAGGCAAAGCGCTGCTCGTTTCGTATTTTCTGTTTCAGCACCACATCAATGTGACGACCATAGAGATCCATATTGATGTCGAGCAGGTGAACTTCAAGCTGCTGGCGTAAACCTTTTACTGTCGGACGGGTGCCAATATTGGCGACACCTGGCAGTGGCTTGGGCGTCAGCCCCTCTACCTCCACCGCATAAACCCCTTTCACCGGCGAGACGCTGCGGCGTAAAGGGAGATTCGCAGTGGGGAAACCCAGCGTGCGTCCCAGTGCATCACCGTGCACGACGCGGCCGGAAATAGTAAAGGGATGACCTAAAAGCGACTGCGCCAGCGCTAAATCATCCGCGGCCAGCGCCTGACGCACGGCGGTGCTGCTGATTCGCTTACCGCCGTCACAGAAGGTTTCGGTGCTGACGACCTCAAAGCCATACTCTGCACCGGCTTTCTGTAATAACAGGAAATCCCCCTGGCGACCAGCGCCGAAGCGGAAATCATCGCCTACCGCAAGGTACTTTACGTCCAGCTTATCGATGAGCAGGTCACTGATAAAACGCTGTGCAGACAAGGCGGCAAAGCGGCGGTCGAACCGCACACACAACACTTTATCGACGCCGGCTTCCGACATGTATCGCAGTTTTTCACGCAGGCGTGTCAGGCGAGCCGGGGCTTTATCACCGGCAAACAGCTCCAGCGGCTGTGGCTCAAAAACCATGACCACGACCGGCAGATTACGCTTGCGCCCCTCTTCACACAGCCGGGACATCAGCGCCTGATGTCCACGGTGTACGCCATCGAAATTACCGATAGTCAGAACGCAGCCGCGATGCTGCTCGTTAAGATTATGAATACCGCGGATAAACTTCATGGCTGGCCCAAACCGGTGGAAATCGGCGGATTATACCCTTGAAAGCGACTCAGGTTAACCCGTCAGCACGCCTTTCATGCTTTACGCACTGCATTTCCTGTTACAGAAGCGCATGTTAAGAATTTTGTCGCGAAATACTGTATTCAGCGAGGGGAAGCTGGTAGAATCTTGCGCCATCAAATACGTAACCGAGTGCTGCTCATAGAGCGACGCTTATTTGCACAAATCCATTGACAAAATCAGGTTAGAAGGGCATAGTCCTCGGCCTTTGATTTGTCTCTATAGAACACATTTGGGAGTTGGACCTTGGCTAATATCAAATCAGCTAAGAAACGCGCCGTAACATCTGAGAAACGCCGTAAGCATAACGCTAGCCGCCGTTCAATGATGCGTACCTTCGTTAAGAAAGTATACGCGGCGATCGCTTCAGGCGACAAAGCTGCTGCGCAGAACGCATTCAATGAAATGCAACCACTCGTGGATCGTCAGGCCGCTAAAGGTCTGATCCATAAAAACAAAGCTGCACGTTATAAATCAAACCTGACTGCACAGATCAACAAACTGGCTTAATCGCCCGTTGTTAATCGCTTTGTTGAAAAAGCCGGCGCTTACGCCGGTTTTTTTTCGTCTGTACCCTGGCGGGGGAAAAGTCCACTGAAGTCAGCGCGACAGATACGCTGCACCGCCGGATGCTGAATCATCCGCCCGACAAAGATAACATGATACTCCTCGAACACTGTATCAAGCCGCCCGACCTCGGCAATCGCATCACGCTGCCAGCCATCTTGCTGACCCAGCGCCGACGCGACAAAAATCGCATGATGCTGCACACCAAAGGCTTTCATTAAAGCCGCATCATCAAACTCCCCGAGAATATCAACCTGCAGCCCCTGACTGCTGATCCAGTTGAGGATTTTCCGGCCCAGCATTGAGCGGCGTCCGGGGATCAGTAGCGGGCGCGTCTCCAGGCAAGCCGGAAAGGGCACCCCGGGCTGCGGCTGGGTTGACCAGAAGCTTACCGGACATTCGCCCAGTTTCACGGAAAAAAGCCCCTCCTGCTGTGTAGCGTCGATAGAGCAGTCAGAAATAATCATATCCAGCTTATGCTGACTGAGCTGCTCCAGCAGCATTTCGTGTGTGGATTCAAAACAGCGCAGATGGATTTTCTCTTCTGCGATCACCGCTGTCTCCAGCACCTTGCTAACCAGCTGTTTAGAAAGCCCATCTGCCACGCCAATATCCAGCAGCAGATGCGACTCTTTTCGATAGTTCACGATATCCAGCATCTCCTGACCCAGCATAAACATGCGGTCCGCATAGCGGAACACCAGCTGCCCCAGTTCAGTCGGTACCAGCCCCCGCCCCTGCCGCCGGAACAATTTGCCCTGCAGGCGCGCCTCCAGCACCTTAATTTGACCGGTTATGGTCTGCGGCGTCAGTGAGAGGGTCTCTGCTGCGCCAGCTATCGATCCCGCGCGGCAGGCGTGCCAGAAGTAGTAGAGATGGTTGTAATTAATATGCGCCATAGGATGCCCTACGCCGGACGCTGTTTCAGACGCCACCCAAGGATCACATAACCCAGCACCGCTGAGAGAATCGAGCCTGACAGAATCCCCAGCTTGGCCAGTGTCATCAGCTCAGCACTGATATCGCCATAGGCCAGCGAGGCGATAAAAATCGACATGGTGAAGCCGATGCCGCACAGCACCCCTACCGCAGCGATATCTTTGATATGGGTCTTTTCCGGCAGTCTGGCTAAGCCGGTTTTCACAGCCACCCAGCAGAACAGCGTGATGCCCAGTGGCTTACCAATCAGCAGACCGGCAATGACGCCCAGCGGCAGTAGCGAGAACAGGCTGCCGAACGAGACCCCTTCGAGCGACACACCCGCATTGGCAAAGGCAAACAGCGGCAGGATCACCCAGCGCACCCAGGGATGCAGCGCATGCTCAAGATGAATCGCCGGTGAGTGGCCCTCTTTTTTCGCCAGCGGGATCAGGAAGCCCACCACCACGCCAGCCAGCGTCGCATGGACACCCGACTTCAGCACCGCAACCCACAGCACCAGTCCCACCAGCAGATAGAGACCGGTGTTTCGTACATTAAGCAGGTTCATCAGCGCCAGCACGGCAATGGCGGCAGCGGCAACGCCAAGGGAGGCCATGGAAAGGTGGTGAGTGTAGAACAGCGCAATAATCACGATTGCCCCGAGATCGTCGATGATCGCCAGCGCCATCAGGAAAATTTTCAGGGCAGGCGGTACACGGCTCCCCAGCAGCGCCATAATACCCAGCGCGAAAGCGATATCTGTGGCGGTGGGGATCGCCCATCCGCTGCGGGTGTTGAGATTGGCACCGTTAAACAGCAGGAAGATGAGCGCCGGGGCGATCATGCCCCCCAGCGCCGCAATCAAAGGGAATAGCGCCTGTTCACGTTTGGCCAGCGCGCCCATCACCAGTTCGCGTTTGACCTCCAGTCCCACCATCAGGAAGAACAGCGCCATCAGCGCATCGTTAATCCACAACAGCAGATCTTTACTGATATCGAGAGCGCCAAAGCGAAACTCCACCGGAATCGCCAGCAGATCGCGATAGCCCTGTTGTGTAGCTCCATTATTGGCCAGCAGCATCGCCAGCGCAGCAGCGATGATAAGCACCACACCGCCGGTGGCATCGCTTTCCAGGATTCTTTTTAGTCTGATATTCACGCACGTTGTCCTTATCCAGAGATCGATCCAAGTCCCTAAGAGTAACGGCAGTGACAGCTCGAAAAAAACAGTTTATTTATCGGGAATCATTCGGAAATAGCGAATCGTTAATCGCAGGCAAAAAAAAAGCCGGCGACTTGCGCTGGCTTTAAGAAGATGAATTTAACGGGTTAAATCATCAAAGAATTTTTTCACGCCGTCGAAAAAGCTTTTGGAACGCGGGCTGTTGTGCTCACCGCTTGGGCCGCCAAAACTCTCTTCCAGTTCACGCAACAGCGTTTTCTGTTTCTCATTCAGGCTGACCGGTGTTTCCACCACGACACGGCACAACAGGTCACCGACCGCACCACCGCGTACAGATTTTACACCCCGTCCACGCATGCGGAACAGCTTGCCGGTCTGCGTTTCTGACGGTACTTTCAGCTTCACGCGACCATCCAGTGTCGGTACTTCAATCTCACCGCCCAGCGCCGCCATTGCAAAGTTGATCGGCACTTCACAGTAGAGATTGTTCTCTTCCCGCTCGAAGATCGGGTGTTTCTTCACCGATACCTGAACGTAGAGATCGCCTGCTGGTGCGCCCTGCTCGCCCGCTTCGCCTTCACCACTCAGACGAATGCGATCGCCGGTGTCAACCCCTGCCGGGATTTTCACTGACAGCGTTTTCGACTTCTCAACACGGCCATGACCATGACAGGCGGTGCACGGATCTTTAATCACCGAGCCGCGACCTTGACAGGTCGGACAGGCCTGCTGGACGGTGAAGAAGCCCTGCCGCATCTGCACCTGACCTGCACCGTGACAGGTTGAACAGGTTTGTGGCTGCGTTCCCGCTTTCGCGCCGCTGCCGTGGCAGACATCACACTCTTCCAGCGTTGGAATGCGAATCTCTTTGGTCACGCCGCGTACCGCTTCTTCCAGCGACAGCTCCATGTTGTAGCGTAAATCGGCGCCACGGGATGCGCGCTGACGGCGTCCACCCCCAAAGATGTCACCGAACACGTCGCCAAAGATATCGCTGAAGTCTGCACCGCCGCCACCAAAGCCGCCGCCGCCAAATCCACCGCCCCCCATGCCGCCCTGTTCAAAGGCTGCATGACCATACTGATCGTAGGCGGCACGCTTCTGCGCATCGGTCAGGATCTCGTATGCTTCCTTGACCTCTTTGAACTTAGCTTCGGCTTCTTTATCACCGGGATTGCGGTCCGGGTGGAATTTCATTGCCAGGCGTTTGTAAGCCTTTTTGATTTCACGCTCGTCCGCGGATTTGGCGACGCCTAAAATCTCGTAGTAATCACTCTTCGCCATGTTTATTTAGCCCTTAACATGATCGCACGGGCGTGGAGAAATCTCCTACGCCCGTGCTGGTTTCAACGGCTGTCAGGCCAACCGTCGCGCCCGGTCAGGGGCAATTATTTCTTGTTATCTTTCACTTCTTCGAATTCAGCATCGACAACGTCGTCATCTTTCTTCGCTGACGCGTCACCGGCATCCGCTGCACCCGCCTGAGACTGCTGTGCCGCTTCCATCAGCTTGCCGGACACTTCCATCAGCGCCTGCATTTTGGCGTCGATTTCTGCTTTGTCTTCGCCTCTCAGCGCAGTTTCCAGCGCGGCCAGAGCAGCTTCAATTGGCGCTTTGTCATCAGCTGACAGTTTGTCGCCCGCTTCTTCAAGCTGCTTACGCGTGCTGTGGGCAATCTGATCACCCTGGTTACGTGTCTGTACCAGCTCTTCGAACTTGCGGTCAGATTCCGCGTTCGCTTCAGCATCACGCACCATTTTTTCGATCTCTTCATCGTTCAGACCTGAAGAGGCTTTAATGGTAATTTTCTGCTCTTTACCGCTATTTTTGTCTTTCGCCGAAACGTGCAGGATACCGTCCGCATCGATGTCGAAAGTGACTTCGATCTGCGGCATACCGCGTGGCGCGTTCTGGATACCGTCGAGGTTGAACTGGCCCAGTGACTTGTTGTCATTGGCGCGCTTACGCTCACCCTGCAGCACGTGAATGGTCACGGCTGACTGGTTATCTTCAGCCGTCGAGAAGACCTGGCTGTGCTTGGTTGGGATGGTGGTGTTCTTGCTGATCAGCGAGGTCATCACGCCACCCATGGTTTCGATACCCAGTGACAACGGGGTAACGTCCAGCAGCAGCACATCTTTCACGTCGCCGCCCAGTACACCACCCTGAACCGCAGCACCGACTGCGACTGCTTCGTCCGGGTTCACGTCTTTACGTGGCTCTTTACCGAAGAACTCGGTCACTTTGGCCTGAACCAGTGGCATACGGGTCTGACCACCCACCAGGATAACGTCGTTGATGTCTGACACAGACAGACCCGCATCCTGCAGCGCAACTTTCAGTGGCGCGATTGAGCGTGCAACCAGATCTTCAACCAGTGACTCTAGTTTAGAGCGGGTTACTTTGATGTTCAGGTGCTTAGGACCGGTCGCATCTGCCGTGATGTATGGCAAGTTAACATCGGTCTGCTGCGCAGAAGAGAGTTCGATTTTCGCTTTCTCTGCCGCTTCTTTCAGACGCTGCATAGCCAGTGGATCGTTGTGCAGATCGATGCCCTGGTCTTTCTTGAATTCAGCAACCAGATAGTTAATCAGGCGACTATCGAAGTCTTCACCACCCAGGTGGGTATCACCGTTGGTCGCCAGAACTTCAAAGGTTTTCTCGCCGTCAACTTCGTCGATCTCAATGATTGAGATATCGAAGGTACCGCCACCCAGGTCATAAACTGCGATGGTACGGTTGCCCTGGCCTTTGTCCAGACCGTATGCCAGTGCAGCAGCAGTTGGTTCGTTAATAATACGTTTGACTTCCAGACCCGCGATACGGCCTGCATCTTTGGTCGCCTGACGCTGCGCATCGTTGAAGTAAGCCGGCACGGTAATCACGGCTTCAGTCACTGGCTCACCGAGGTAATCTTCGGCGGTCTTTTTCATTTTCTTCAGCACTTCAGCAGAGATCTGCGGCGGTGCCATTCTCTGACCTTTAACTTCCAGCCAGGCATCGCCGTTGTCAGCGCTGGCGATTTTGTAAGGCATGATTTTAATATCACGCTGTACTTCTTCGTCCTGGAAGCGACGACCAATCAGACGCTTAATTGCGAACAGAGTGTTCTGCGGGTTGGTCACTGCCTGACGTTTAGCCGGTTGACCGACCAGAATTTCGCCATCCTGTGTATAAGCAATAATTGAAGGCGTGGTGCGATCGCCCTCGGCATTTTCCAGCACGCGTGCTTTAGTGCCATCCATGATCGCGACACAAGAGTTGGTTGTACCCAGGTCAATACCAATAATCTTACCCATCTAAACATCTCCCACTTAAATTCGTTGCCAATTTGGGTTGTGAACCTTTTATGTGGGCAGATTGTTTGCATTCAACCTGCCAGCACATGCTTTTTTCCAATGTTCACAACACTCGATGACAAGTAAATGGGGCCGCTTCGATGCGCATCAAGGGTTAAATCAAAAAAAATTTTCACCTGTGACCCTTTCGGGATCAAAGAACGCAGATCCCACGCTGAATATGATGCGGCGCCTTGTTTCCCTCAGGGGGCAAGTGTGAGTCTTTTTATTTCATCAACAATCATCTTACTGCCGAGGAACTATGGCAAATTCAACGCTGGCTAACCCTGCCCCGCTGGGATTAATGGGTTTTGGCATGACAACCATTTTGCTGAACCTGCACAACACGGGCCTGTTTGCCATGGACGTGGCAATTTTAGCCATGGGGATTTTTTATGGCGGGATTGCGCAGGTGCTGGCCGGTCTCCTGGAGTTTAAAAAGAACAACACGTTTGGACTGACCGCCTTTACGTCCTACGGCATGTTCTGGTTAAGCTTTGTAGCAATCCTGCTGTTACCGGAAATGGGTCTGGCGAAAGCGCCTGACGAACGTTTTCTGGGTGCGTGGCTGGCATTGTGGGGCATCTTCACGCTGTTTATGTTCGTCGGCACGCTGAAAGGTGCGCGGATGCTGCAGTTTGTTTTCGGCTCGCTCACGCTGCTGTTTCTGCTGCTGGCCGTGGCCCATCTTATGCACCTGCCTGTACTGGTGGTGTCCGCGGGCTGGGTTGGGATACTCTGTGGTGCCAGCGCCTGCTATCTGGCGATGGGTGAAGTGCTGAATGAAACCTTTGGCCGCACCATTCTGCCGATTGGCGCGAAATCGCTTTAAGCATAATAAGACGCGGAGCCAGGCTCCGCGCTCCCATTACAACGGTTTAATACTCTGATGCAACCCCGGCTCGTGGCTGACATCACGCCGCAGCCAGATCCCCGTCAACAATCCCACCAGCGCCAACGCCATCACATACCAGCAGGGTGCCATCACTGAGACGTTCATCAGTAGCGACACACAGATCGGTGTCAGGCCGCCAAAGATCGCATAGGAGAGGTTGTAGGAAAAAGAGAGCCCGGTAAAACGCACTTCTGCCGGAAAGGCGCGCACCATCACAAACGGCACTACGCCGACAATACCAACGCTGAGACCCGCCAGGCCATAGAGCAGAAAGAGCTGCTGCGGATAGAGGGCGCTCAGGTGATAAAACTGCCAGCTACAGAGCGCCAGCAGCAGGCTGCCGACACACAGGGTACGACTGGCACCAAAGCGATCGGCAGCGAGTCCGGCAATAATACAGCCAATGCAGAGCATCACAGTGGCGATGCTGTTGGCCTGGAGGGTCAGTGCAGGCGCGATGCCCTGCTGATTCTGCAGCCAGACCGGCGACATCAGGATCACGACTACGATGCAGGCAGAGAGCAGCCAGGTCAGCAACATGGAGATGACAACCGACTTTTTATGCTCCGCCAGCACGGTCTTCAGCGGCAGAGTTTCAGCCAGCGCTTTACGCTGCTGCATCTCAATAAACACCGGCGTTTCATGCAGCCAGCGGCGCAGGAACATCGCAACCAGCCCAAACACGCCACCGAGGAAGAATGGAATACGCCAGCCGCCGTCATGAATCGCCTGCTGCGACATCGAGGTATTAATCAGTGTCGCCACCAGCGACCCCAGTAAAATGCCGATAGTCAGTCCGGCCGTCAGCGTGCCACAGGCGATGCCGATACGTTTATAGGGTACGTGCTCAGCGACAAACACCCAGGCTCCCGGCACTTCACCGCCAATCGCCGCGCCCTGCAACATCCGCATCAGCAACATCAGGAGTGGCGCAGCAAGGCCAATCGTCTGCCAGGTGGGTAGAGCACCCATCATTAAGGTCGGCAGCGCCATCAACAGAATACTCAGACTGAACATCTTTTTGCGCCCGAGTTTATCGCCAAAATGCGCCATCACGATGCCGCCCAGCGGGCGTGCCAGATAGCCTGCGGCAAAAATGGCAAACGTCTGCAGCTGACGCAGCCATTCCGGGATATCAGAAGGGAAAAAGAGGTCGCCGATGACTGTGGCGAAGAAGACGAAGATGATGAAGTCGTAGAACTCCAGTGCGCCGCCCAGTGCGGCCAGCGCCAGGGTTTTGTAATCTTTACCAGACAGACGCTGGGTGTGAGTGGGATTCATAATATTCCAGAAGCAAAAGACGAGGTTGTAAAGATCTTATTACTATAACGTCAATCTTTTGCCACACCAGCGAGGCTATAGCTTATGCCTGAAATGGAGATTATTTAGTTATTTATCTCACGTATCGCGCTTTTAGGCCGAAATGCTGCTACCACATCAGGATGTGTTTCGACGTAAGGCCCTTCCAAAAGCTGTAAACAATAAGGTACAGAGGCAAAGATACCGTGAACTTTTACTTTGCCCTGCTCATCCTTCAGCCCTTCCAGCGTCTCTTTGATCGACTTCGGCTGACCGGGAAGATTGAGGATCAGCGACTGTTTGCGGATTACCCCGACCTGACGCGACAGAATCGCGGTCGGCACGAACTGCAGGCTGATCTGCCTCATCTGCTCACCAAAACCAGGCATTTCGCGATCGGCAACGGCTAAGGTGGCATCGGGCGTGACATCGCGTCGGGCCGGACCGGTGCCGCCCGTGGTTAACACCAGATGGCAAAAACGTTCATCGACCAGCTCGCAAATCGCGTGCTCAATCATCGGCTGCTCGTCGGGTACCAGGCGGGATTCAATCTCAAACGGGCTGCTGAGTGCGTGACTCAGCCAGCTCTCTAGCGCGGGAATACCCTGATCGGGATAGATGCCGTTGGCGGCGCGATCGGAGACCGAGATCAGGCCAATGCGTAATGTATTCATGATGAGCTTCGCTGTGAATTACCGCGTTGCGGTGGAGTAAAAGAGGAATAGCAGAGAGGATAATATAAAGTGAAAGGGTCGGAAAAGGGAAAACCGTGGCAGCCGGCGCCGCCACGGTCAGCTGATTACAGCAGTTCTGCCAGCATTTTCTCAAGTTTGCCCTGATCAACGGCAAAATTGCGGATACCTTCTGCCAGCTTAGCAACCGCCATGGGGTCCTGGTTGTGCTGCCACAGGAACTCAGACTCGGTCATTCTGGCCGGACGCGCTTTAACTTCGCCGCTGTAGCTCAGTTTACGCTCCAGAGTGCCTTCGCTCTCCGCCAGCTCTTTCAGCAGCGCAGGTGAAATAGTCAGACGGTCACAGCCAGCCAGCTCGATGATTTCGCCTACGTTACGGAAGCTGGCACCCATCACTACAGTTTCATAGCCGTGCTGCTTGTAATAATTGAAGATTTCAGAAACTGAAACCACGCCTGGATCTTCGTGCGCGGCATACTCTTTTTTGTCGGTGTTAGCTTTGTACCAGTCGAGGATACGGCCAACAAACGGAGAAATCAGAAACACGCCTGCTTCGGCACAGGCACGCGCCTGCGCAAAGGAGAACAGCAGCGTCAGGTTACAGTTGATGCCCTCTTTTTCCAGCTGCTCTGCCGCGCGGATACCCTGCCAGGTGGATGCCAGTTTGATCAGGATGCGGTCATTACTGATACCGGCATCGTTATAGAGTTTGATCAGGCTGCGGGCTTTGGCGATGCTGCCTTCCGTGTCGTATGAGAGACGCGCATCGACTTCAGTGGAGATACGGCCCGGGATCAGTTTGAGAATTTCCAGCCCAATGTTCACGGCCAGCTTGTCAGAAACCAGCTGCAGCTGCTCTTCTTTGTTGCTGCTCTGCTCACGCGCCCAGCTGATCGCTTCATCGATCAGTTTACGGTATTCAGGGATTTGCGCGGCGTTGAGAATCAGAGAAGGGTTGGTGGTGGCGTCTTGCGGCTGATAGAGCTTCATGGCTGCGATATCACCGGTGTCGGCAACTACGGTCGTGAGCTGACGCAGGGAGGTAAGTTTGTCCGTCATGTTCTTTTCTCTTAGTTAACTGTCAGTGTGAAAAAAGCTGTTGCGATAATATCATGCGGCAACGGTGGCGCAAGGTCAGGGAATGCCGTTTACGATAGCGCGAACAAATAGGTGTGATTCGTCATTTTTTGCGGTTTTTTTGGTACACTGCGGAGCCTGATAAACAGCCAATGCCCTGTTAAAGCAGGCATTAACCGAGGAAGCAACTATGTTGATGGTGATCTCTCCCGCCAAGACGCTGGATTATGAAAGCCCGCTGGCGACAAGGCGGTTCACCCAGCCTGCGCTGTTAGAAAAGTCACAACAGCTGATTGAAATTGCGCGCGATCTGTCACCTGCCAGCATCGCCTCGTTAATGGGCATCAGCGACAAACTGGCGCACCTCAATGCCGAGCGATTTAACAGCTGGCAGCCCGATTTTTCCCCACAAAATGCCCGTCAGGCAATCCTGGCGTTCAAAGGTGATGTCTACACGGGTTTGCAGGCCGAAACTTTCAGCGATCAGGATTTCGATTTTGCTCAGCAGCATCTGCGCATGTTGTCAGGCCTGTATGGCGTGCTGCGTCCACTCGATTTAATGCAGCCTTACCGGCTGGAGATGGGCATTCGTCTGGCGAATCCTGCGGGCAAAGATCTCTACACCTTTTGGGGTGATCTCATCACGGAAACCCTGAATGCCACGCTGGCGGAACAGGGTGATAAGGTGTTAATCAACCTCGCCTCGGACGAATATTTCAGGGCGGTCAGACCAAAGACGCTGCAGGCACAGATGATTAAGCCTGTGTTCCTTGACGAGAAGAACGGCAGCTACAAAGTGATTAGCTTCTATGCCAAAAAGGCGCGTGGATTGATGAGTCGCTATGTGATTCAGCAGCGCCTGACAAAGCCGGAACAGCTTAAGGCGTTTGATCTGGATGGCTATCGTTTTGATGCGGCCGGCAGCAGCGAGAGCGAGCTGGTATTTAAGCGCGCGGAGCAGTAAATACTCCGCGAGCCATGTGCTTCCCGCAGCCGGGAAGCATTTCACAGGACTACTTCAGCAGGAACGCTCGCAGCGGAGCGAAATCAGCTTTCATCTGATGCGACAGCAGCGGCAGTTCGGCGCGCTCCGCTAATTCCGGTGGCAGCGTCAGGGTCTGCTCAAGGATCGCTTCCACGCTTTCCCGGAATTTCGCCGGATGTGCGGTACCGAGGAACACACCATACTCCCCCTCCTGCAGTTGATCGCGCAACAGACGCCAGGCGATGGCGGCATGTGGCTCAGAAATGTAGCCCATTTCAGCCAGTTCGCGCATTGCGGCGCGCGTGGTCTCATCAGAAACGGCACCACAGGCCAGATCGGTTAAGCGCCAGGTTTTACGGCGGAACAGCTCTTCCACACGCGGCCAGTTGTTAGGCTGGCTGACATCCATGGCATTCGACAGCGTAGAGACAGTCTGGTTTGGCTGCCACTCGCCGTTGCCCAGGAAGCGCGGCACCGTATCGTTGGCGTTGGTGGCGGCGATAAAGCGTTTGATCGGCAGGCCCAGCGATTTCGCCAGCAGACCGGCAGTCAAATCACCAAAGTTGCCGCTTGGCACTGACACCACCAGCTGGTTACGTTTTTCCTGAGGCAGCTGTGCAACCGCTTCAAAGTAGTAACAGATCTGCGCCAGCAAGCGGCTGATGTTGATGGAGTTAGCCGAGTTCAGGCCAATTGCCCGTTTCAACTCTTCATCATCAAACGCCTGTTTCACCAGCGACTGGCAGGCATCGAAATCGCCATCAATAGCAATGGTTTCGATGTTACCGCCTAAGGTACAGAAGAGTTTTTCCTGCAGCGGACTGATTTTGCCCTGCGGATAGAGGATCACCACACGCACGTTCTTCATGCCGTAAAATGCGTGAGCCACAGCCGCACCGGTATCACCGGAGGTGGCGGTCAGAATCGTGATCTGCTCGTCCGAGCCTGAGACATACGACAGCATCTGTGCCATAAAGCGGCCGCCGAAATCTTTAAATGCCAGCGTCGGGCCGTGGAACAGCTCCAGACAGGCCACATCCTCACTGACTTCTTTCACCGGGGCTGGAAACGCAAAAGCGGCTTTTACACGCTCATGCAGCTGATGGGCCGGGATTTCGTCACCAATGAAAGCAGAGAGAATTTTGCTGCTGCGGCTGACAAAATCCATCTCCAGCATCGCGTCGATGTCGGTCAGTTCAAACTCTGGCAGTTCCAGCGGAAAGAACAGACCCTGCTGCGATCCCAGACCCTGTTTCACCGCCTGGGCGAAGCTGACCTGCTCGTTGTGATCCTTAAGATTGTAGAGTTTCATGCGTTATCCCAATTGTCGTGCGCCAGCCGTGTCAAGACGGCAGATATGGACGAAGCCTTCATCATTCTGCAGATAGTGCTGGCTCAGCCAGTCAGCCATCCGCTGTGCCGTTTCCATCTGATTGCAAACGGCGAAAAGTGTCGGACCAGAGCCTGAGATACCGCACGCCAGTGCGCCAATATCTTTAGCGGCCTGCCGCGCCTCAGCGAAGCCTGGCAGCAGCCTGGTCCGATAAGGTTCAGCAATCACATCCTGCATCAGTTTAGCTGCCAGCTGCGGCTGACGCGTATGACAGGCGTGAATGAAGCCGGCCAGCAAGCGGCCATGCTTGATACAGTCCTCTTTGCGGTACTGCGCCGGTAAAATGGCTCGCGCTTCTGCGGTCGACACTTTAATGCCCGGATAGGCCATCACCCATAGCCAGTCGTCAAAGCCTGGCACCGCCTGGCTGATGATGTCATTCTCCTGCAACATCAGCTGAATGCCGCCGAGGAAGCAGGGGGCGACATTATCATAATGCACGCTGCCGGAAATCCGCCCTTCCAGCTCCCCCATCAGCGTCAATAACGTGCTGTCGTTGAGTGGTTTGCCGCAAAACTCGTTCATCGCCATTAAACCGGCCACAACCGAGCAGGCGCTGGAACCCAGCCCGGAGCCAATTGGCATATTTTTCTCCAGCGTCATCGCCACCGGAATCTCTTTGCCAATTGCCTCACAAAAACGTTGCCAGCACTGATAAACAATATTCTCTTTAGGATCGGCGGGCAGCTTGCTGACAAACCGTCCGGCGTTGATCAGTGAAAACTGCTCTGCCGCTTCAACGGAGACGCAGTCACCCAGCAGGGAGCCATCCACCGGCGAAACCGCCGCGCCCAGCACATCGAAGCCGACGCTGACGTTACCAATTGAGGCCGGTGCGTAAATTTTTACCATGATTAAACTCCCAACTTCCATGACAGCGTTCGCAACAGGTCGGCAAAAACACCGGCCGCTGTGACATCATTTCCTGCACCATACCCGCGCAGAACCAGCGGAATCGGTTGATAGTAGCGGCTGTAAAACGCCAGTGCGTTCTCACCGTTTTTCACTTTATAGAGTGGATCGTTGCCGTCAACAGCGTCGATCTTCACTTTACAGACGCCACCCTCTTCAATCACACCCACGTAACGCAGTACTTTACCCGCATCACGAGCCTGTGCAACGCGGGCGGTAAAGGCGTTATCCAGCTCAGGCAGACGCTGCATAAACTGTCCAACGTCCTGAATTTCAATCAGGCTGGCAGGCAGCAGCGGCTCAATCTGAATGTCACTCAGCTCCAGCTGATGGCCCGCTTCACGCGCCAGGATCAGCAGCTTGCGCGCCACATCGGTACCAGAGAGATCGTCACGCGGATCGGGCTCGGTGAAGCCCATCTCACGCGCCAGATTGGTCGCCTGCGACAGCGTCACCCCTTCATCGAGCTTGCCGAAGATAAATGATAGCGAGCCTGAGAGGATGCCAGAGAAGCGCAGCAGCTCATCACCGGCGTTCATCAGGTTCTGCAGGTTTTCGATCACCGGCAGTCCGGCACCGACGTTGGTATCATAAAGGAATTTACGCCGCGATTTGGCGGCAGCGGCCCGCATCTGCTGATAGTAATTCCAGGATGAGGTGTTGGCCTTTTTGTTCGGCGTCACCACGTGGAAACCTTCGCTGAGAAAATCAGCATACTGATCGGCGACCGCCTGGCTGGAGGTACAATCCACAATTACCGGATTGAGCAGATGGTACTCTTTCACCAGGCGGGTGAGACGACCGAGATTAAACGGCTCTTTCGCTTCGCTCAACGCCGTCTGCCAGTTGCTTAAATCGATGCCGTGGACGTGGGTTAACAACGCACGCGAGTTAGCGATGCCGCAGACTCGCAGGTCGATATGCTTCTGCTTCAGCCACGCCTGTTGACGATGTAACTGATCCAGCAGCGCACCGCCGACGCCGCCGACGCCGACCACAAACACTTCGATCACCTGATCGGTGGCGAACAGCATCTGGTGCACCACGCGAACGCCGGTGATCACTTCATCATTGTTTACCACCACCGAGATGGAGCGCTCGGAGGAACCCTGAGCAATCGCCACGATATTGATATTGGCGCGCGCCAGCGCCGAGAAGAATTTGGCTGAGATGCCGCGCAGGGTGCGCATGCCATCGCCCACCACCGAAATCACCGCCAGGTTTTCAATGATATCCAGCGGATCCAGCAGATCATCTTTCAGTTCCAGGTAGAACTCCTCCTCCAGCACCTGACGCGCCCGCGCCAGCTCGCTCTGCGGCACGCAGAAACTAATGCTGTATTCGGAAGAGGATTGGGTGATCAGCACCACCGAGATACCGGTACGCGACATCGCCGCAAAAACTCGGGCCGCCATCCCGACCATCCCTTTCATACCGGGACCGGAGACGTTGACCATCGCCATATTATTCAGGTTAGTGATGCCTTTTACCGGGTTTTCATCCTGTTCGCCTTCGGCGCCAATCAGGGTGCCGAAGGCCTGCGGATTGGCGGTGTTTTTGATAAGACAGGGGATCTGAAACTGGGCAATCGGCGCGATGGTGCGGGGATGCAATACTTTTGCCCCGAAATAGGAGAGCTCCATCGCCTCCTGATAAGACATAGATTTCAGCAGGCGTGCATCCGGCACCTGACGCGGATCGCAGGTATAGACGCCATCCACATCAGTCCAGATTTCGCAGCAGTCGGCGCGCAGACAGGCGGCCAGCACGGCAGCTGAATAGTCTGAGCCGTTACGGCCCAGCACCACCAGCTCACCGCGCTCGTTACCGGCAGTAAAGCCAGCCATCAGAATCATGTTCTGCGTCGGAATTTGACTCGCTTCAATGCGACGGGTCGATTCAGCAATATCAACAGTGGATTCGAGGTAGTGGCCGACCGCCAGTAATTTCTCCACCGGATCGATTACGCTGACCTCATGGCCGCGCGCTTGCAGCAGCGCTTCCATGATCGCAATCGAGAGTTTTTCGCCACGACAGATAATCGCCGCGTTGACGCTGTCCGGGCACTGTCCCAGCAGGCTGATACCGTGTAGCACCTGCTTCAACTGCGCAAACTCCAGGTCAACGCGAGTCTTCAGTCGATCATACTCAAAGCCCGGCTGCGCTTCAGCCAGTCCATGCAGTAGCTCGTTGAAGATACGTTCGGCGTCGCTGATATTCGGTAAAGCATCCTGACCACTGATGGTTTTTTCAATCATCGCCACCAGATGGTTAGTGATCTTTGCTGGCGCAGAGAGCACGGTTGCAACCTGTCCTTGTTGCGCATTACTTTCCAGAATGTCAGCGACGCGAAGAAACCGCTCCGCATTCGCTACCGAGGTCCCGCCGAATTTCAGCACTCGCATGATATAAACTCTCCTGAATTTAAGCCGAAAAAAAAGCCCGCACTGTTTAGGTGCGGGCTTTTTTTCTGTTTTTCCTGTATGCGTCAGCCCGCACCGTTACCTGTGGTAATGGTGGTGGTAATAATTGTGGTGTTCAGGCTGATTTTACGCATTTAGATTTATTTTCTGTCTGTTTTGTCTGTCCGTCTTGCTTCCAGAAGTAAAGCAAAGCGCACATTAAGTCAACCCCATCTGGCCGGTGGACAGATTTCCACCACTGCGCACAGGAACCGGTGAAACTGTAAAATGGTGTTAGATCGTTTGCAATGCAAAAATTCTCTGCGATCTGTTGCTATAAAATCAGCTTTTTGCCGAGGATTTATCTGTGAGTTTTTTTTCAATATCGTGCAGTAGGCGATGCAGCATCGCACTGTCACGCTGTTCCAGCAGACCCACCCGCTGATCTATCCAGTCTGACAGCTTCTCATCATCACTGACGCCCAGTTGCGCCAGCAGCTGATGGAAGCGCTGACGCAGCGCCTGCAACTGCTGCCCATCGGCGACGGATGCTACTGGCGCCTCAACCTGATTCAGTTTTGACAGCTGGTAGCAGTAGACCATTACCGCCTGACCAAGATTGAGTGAAGGATAATCATTTGCCATCGGGATACCGGTCAGCAGATCGACCTGCTCCAGCTCCTCATTGGTCAGTCCGCTATCTTCGCGGCCAAACACCAGCGCCATACTGTTTACCCACTGACGCTTCTCCAGCAGTTGCGTTTTAACCTGCTCCGGTGTGGCGTAATAGCGAAACTTTGCCCGACTGCGCGCAGTGGTCGCGACCGAAAAATCGATATCTGCTAATGCGTCGGCCAGAGTTGCAAACGTCTGAACGTTATCGAGAATGTCGCCGGCACCATGTGCCACCCGGCGCGCGGCAGGATCCTGCCAGGCGTCGCTGGCGACAATGCGGAGCTGACTGAACCCCATGGTTTTCATGGCACGCGCCGCAGCGCCGATATTTTCTGGCCGCGCGGGCGAGACGAGAATAAGGGGAAAAAGCATATTTATTCCGTTGGTCCATTTACATAACGCCATATTAACATGGCTGTTAATGATTCAGTTGCAAGAAGGTAATATGAAAATCATTTGTTAACGATGTTAAACCGGTTAAAAGTGAGGACCTGAAACTTTTTATCACTGAAAGCAGCCTTATTAAAGAATGCATTATTAAACCATTTAACTTCAATTAGATAGAATGTGATTCCCAGTAGGTTTTATTTTGGCTCGACTGCGTAAAAAATGTAACTAAAATGATGCTTTTTGTGAGCTAACCGGGCAATCTGCGAGAAGTTTTTCACAAAAGTGTTAACGTGCTACAATTGCATTTGATATAAGTCAACGAAGCGTTGTTTTTATGCTTATCGGTTGTGGTTGGTGCTGTTAGGTTGCTGTTAATACAGTTAGGATATGCGCCATTATCATTAACGCCCGGGGCATGCAATTTTCATCCTGAATGGCTGAGCTAATACTGTTGTTGGCGTTGATAGATGGCTTATCAAAATATGATTTCGTACAACGGTTCAGTGCGGCCCGCCGCTCTCGATGATGGAGAACGCCATACCGCTGTACGCCCTGTTTTCAATTTGTTGGCAAATTTTAGGTAGCTAAACATGCAGACCCCGCACATTCTTATCGTTGAAGACGAACTGGTCACGCGTAATACCCTCAAAAGTATTTTTGAGGCGGAAGGTTATGTGGTGTATGAGGCGACGGATGGTGCTGAAATGCATCAGGTGCTGACCGAAAATGACGTTAACCTGGTTATCATGGACATCAACCTGCCGGGTAAAAACGGCCTGTTGCTGGCACGTGAACTGCGTGAGCAGGCCAATGTTGCACTGATGTTCCTGACCGGCCGTGACAACGAAGTCGATAAAATTCTTGGTCTGGAAATTGGCGCTGACGACTACATCACCAAACCGTTTAATCCGCGTGAGCTGACTATTCGTGCCCGTAACCTGCTGTCGCGCACCATGAATCTGGCTATGCCAGGCGAAGAGCGCCGTCAGGTAGAGAGTTATAAATTCAACGGCTGGGAGCTGGATATCAACAGCCGTTCACTGATCAACCCCAATGGCGAGCACTACAAGCTGCCACGCAGTGAGTTTCGCGCTATGCTGCACTTTTGCGAAAACCCTGGCAAAATTCAGACCCGCGCCGATCTGCTGAAGAAAATGACCGGCCGCGACCTTAAGCCACACGATCGCACCGTGGATGTCACCATCCGTCGTATCCGTAAGCACTTTGAATCAACGCCGGATACGCCAGAGATCATCGCCACTATTCATGGTGAAGGTTATCGCTTTTGCGGCGACCTGCAGGATTAAGCAGCGGTCAGTGCCGCAAATAAAAACGCCCCCGCGGGCGTTTTTTTTGGTCTAAATGCGGCCACACAATCAGTGCCACGGCATAATCGGCACGGCGCTGAGCGCATTTTTCGGTGAGCCATCGACTACTTTATCGGAATAGGTCAGATAGACCAGAGCGTTGCGCTTTTTGTCGAAGAAGCGTACAACCTGCAGCTTCTTGAAGATCAATGAGGTGCGCTGGCGGAATACCACGTCACCCTGCGCTTTGCCCTGCGCGATTTTCTCGCTTAGCTCGACCGGGCCTACCTGCTGACAGGAAATCGCTGCATCAGAGGTATCTTCTGCCAGACCCAGTCCGCCTTTAATGCCCCCGGTTTTCGCCCGACTGATATAACAGGTTACATTTTTGACATCCGGGTCATCAAACGCTTCTACCACGATCTTGTGGTCAGGCCCGAATATCTTGAATACCGTATCAACAGAGCCAATCTCTTCAGCAAACAGCGGGCTGGAAAGGGTCAGCGTGGTAAGCGCAGCGATCACAAGGCGGGTTATTGTCATGGAGTTACCATTGCAAATTGAATAGATGAGAATGTAATGTACTGTTAATCGATACAATGACCAACCCAAAACGGGTTCAGCCCGTACTGATTTAGCACAATCTTCCCCGGAAAACGGCCCACGTCTTTTGAGCAATGAGTGCTAATATTCTTCGAATGCGTTTAGCTGCACCACCAGAGTATGAGGATGTTTTATGGACCAAGCCGGTATCATTCGCGATTTGCTTGTCTGGCTGGAGAGCCATCTGGATCAACCCCTTTCACTGGACAACGTTGCCCAGAAAGCGGGTTACTCTAAATGGCATTTACAAAGGATGTTTAAAGACGTGACCGGAAACGCAATCGGTGCCTATATCCGTGCGCGTCGTTTGTCTAAAGCCGCTGTGGCGCTGCGCCTGACCAGCCGCCCCATTCTGGACATCGCACTGCAGTATCGTTTTGATTCACAACAGACTTTTACCCGCGCATTCAAGAAACAGTTTGCGCAGACGCCGGCCTGGTATCGTCGCTCTTCCGACTGGAACTCATTCGGTATTCGTCCCCCTATTCGTCTGGACGATGAGACGCAGCCGGAACCCGCTTTCGTCACTTTGCCGGAAACTGTGCTGGTAGGACAAACCCAGAACTACACCTGTATTCTGGAGCAGATTTCCAGCTACCGCGATGAGATGCGTATTCACTTCTGGAAGCAGTTCCTGCTGGAAACGGACATGGTGCCGCCGGTGCTGTATGGTCTGCATCAGGTGCGTGCCAGCCAGGAAAAAGATGATGAGCAGGAGATTCTCTACACCACAGCGGTGCCTGCGGATAGCGCAGTCAATCTGCATTCCGGCCAGAACGTTATCCTGGAAGCGGGCGACTACGTGCAGTTCACTTATACCGGCCCACGCGTCAATCTGCAGGAATTTATCCTGCTACTCTATGGCACATGCATGCCAACGCTGGGACTGACCCGTCGTCTGGGACAGGACATCGAACGCTTTTATACCGATGGCGGTAAAAAGCGCGGTGAGCCACCTACCGAGATCCGTTGCGAATATCTGATTCCTATTCGCCGCCAGGTTGTAAGCAGCTAAGATCAGGGCTGTTGTCATCGCGACGGCAGCCCTGACAACATCACCAAATCAGCGTTGCAGCTCGTCGAGCGCGGGCGCATCCAGATGAGAAATATCTCCCGCCGTCTCTACAATCCACCCTTCAGCCAGCCAGGCGCTCTGCTGATAATCAACACGTGAGAGTGAGCAGTTGCGCAGACGCAGGCGACGTTCAGCGTACGCAGGCAGACCGAGAATCATGCTGACCAGCGAACCCAGCGCCATACCGTGACTGACGAGCAGCGGCCGGCTTCCGGCAGGCAGATCGAGACAGGCATTCAGCGCGGCGTACATGCGCGTCGCCATCTCCGTCATCGACTCCCCTTCAGGAATACGACCGCCTTCCGTGCCGTTGACCAGCGTGGCGCGCCACTGTTCTTCTTCGGCGGTTAAACCCTCCAGCGGACGCTTCTCCAGCACCCCCATATTCAGCTCACGCAACCGCGCATCAAGGGTCACCGGGCAACCGCAGGCATTCGCAATAATCTCCGCGGTGCGCCGTGTGCGCCCCAGATCGCTGGCAATAATGTGCGTGATGCCCAGATGTTTCACGCGCTCACCCACCTGCCAGGCTTGTTGCTCACCTTTTTCCGTCAGCGGACTGTCGGACTGCCCCTGAATGCGGCGTTCCGCATTCCATACCGTTTCACCGTGACGAACAAGATAGACCTGTAGCATGTTAGTTTCCGTTATACTGCGACAAAAATCGCCTTAAAGCCTGTCCCATCAGGCGTCATTGTTGCAGGCAGTCTGGACACTGACAGCGCGGAACAACCCGGCGTACACGGAGTACGTGAGGATTGTGAGCACTGCCCAGGTTCAGACTGACCCATAAAATAGCTTGATGGGCCAGGCACTTAATCACCTGAGGGTTCAATACAATTATGTACCATGTTGTCGCAGCCACAACCAACCCAGCGAAGATTCACGCCATTGCTCAGGCTTTCAGCGACGTTTTCGGCGAGGGATCCTGCCATATTGAAGGGGTCGAGGTCGATAGCGGCGTCGCAGCACAACCGTTAACCCATCTTGAAACGCGAACTGGCGCACGTCAGCGCGTAATGAATGCCCGGCAGGTCCGGCCTGAAGCGGCGTTCTGGGTCGCGATTGAGGCCGGCATCGAAGATGATAGCGCGTTTGCCTGGATGGTGGTGGAAAACCAGAAGCAGCGCGGCGAATCGCGCTCGGCCAGTTTCACCCTGCCGCCGGTGGTGCTGGCAGGTCTGCGTGAAGGCCGCGAGCTCGGCGAAGAGATGGCGCGGTTAACCGGCATCGAAAATATCAAACATCAGGGAGGCGCTATCGGGGCGTTCACGAACGGCCTGCTCAGCCGCTCCAGTGTCTATCATCAGGCCCTGATTCTGGCGCTCTGCCCGTTCATCCATCCGCTCTATCAGCAGTAATCAGGCGCGTCCCAGACGCGCTTCCAGCCAGCGTTTCAGCTCTGGCGGCGCCTCTTTCAGGCTATTAGACCCGCGGGTAATGGTTGCGATGCCGACGCCGAGCTCATTTTTCAGCTCGCGCTGGCTCATTTCGCCGTTCATTAACTCTTCGATAATCCGCAGTCGGGTGCCGAACGCTTCCCGCTCATCAGGCGTCATCATCAGTTGCATCAGTGGCAGCGCATGGCCATCAGCAAAGGCCTGCTGCATCAGAACGACAAAGCGTTGCCAGCTATCTTCTGCCGGATGCGCATCGGTAGAGGGGGAATCAGAATGGGTCATGAAGAGGCTTCCGTACTCGCTAAAGAGTACGGAAGCTTAGCACAGCTAGTAACGGCGATTCCACTCAGCATCTGACAGGAGCTTGTCAGGCTTGCCCATGAAATGACGATAGTAGGCGTCATACGCCAGCACATTCTTCACGTAGCCACGTGTTTCAGAGAACGGGATAGTCTCGATAAACGCGACGGCGTCGAGATTGCCTGCACTGGTTTTCTGCCAGCTTCGCACCCGGCCCGGCCCGGCATTGTAGGCCGCAGAGGCGAAAATCCGGTTCTGGTTAAACTGCTGATAGACATACTCCAGATACTGGGTGCCAATCTGAATATTGGTTTCCGGATCGAGCAGCTGGCTGGTGTTGCTGTAGCCAGGGATGTTGTACATCTTCACGGTATGCGCCGCGGTGGCAGGCATAATCTGCATCAGACCACTGGCCCCGACCGGCGAACGCGCTTTCGGGTTCCATGCGCTTTCCTGACGCGAAATCGCCATCGCATAACTCGGCGGGATCTGCTTCACCGCGGTGTTGCGCTCATAGACGCTCTGCCACGCCAGCGGGAAACGCTCTTTCAGACTGTCCCACATTTTGGCGGTGATAGTCGCCTGCACGCTGAGATCCCACCAGTCCTGCTCATTGGCGTAGCGCGCCAGCATCTGCTGCTGCGTATGCGTGCGGCTGCTGATCAGATTGCTCCACTCACTGCGTGCCAGGTTATCCAGCCCCCAGTACATCAGCTCGCGGACGCGGGCCAGCTCCGGTCCCTGCACCGTGGCACTGTCAGGCTTCGGCGCTTCATCCACCTGCAACGGGTAGTCAACGCCCAGGCGTTGGGCCGCCACCATCGGATAGAAGCCACGCGCCTGCAGCAGTTTGCGCAGGATCTCTTCTGCTTCCTCTTTGCGATCTTTCTCAAACAGCAGGTCAGCCTGCCAGTACTGCCACTCATCTTTCTCTTTCGCTTCCAGCGGCAGACGGGCGATCCAGGTGTTCAGGCCACGTCGGTCATGCTGAGAGAGTGCCAGTCGTACCCGGCGTTCCACCAGCGCGGTAGACTCACTGTTCATGACTACCGCATCCCGCCAGCGCGCCTGCTCAGACGTGAGATCGCTACCCATCATGCGCCAGACCACAATCTCTTTCAGCGCCTGCTCATCTTCCGGCCCCATCTTCTGCGCCCGGACCAGAATCGGAATCAGGCTGCGGGCATTTTCAATATCCTGCCGTGCCACGCGCGTAAAGGCGTAAATCGTGGCCTGCCGGGTGAAGTCAGTTGGCCCAACGGCGCTGGCAAACGTGCTGACCGTCAGGGGATCCTGCTGCAGGGCCTGCACCGCATCAGACATGGTCTGATAATCGGCGGGCAGCGTTTTCGCCAGATAGCTCACCAGGCTGTCATTACCTGCCTTCATCGCCAGCCGGATACGTTCCAGGATCGTAATCGGCGAAATCTGGCCGGAAGCCTGCCATACCGAGAAGAGTTTATCGCAGTCTGTGGGCAGCGCCGTGCCACGCAGCCAGATCTGCTTCGCGCCGTCAAACGCGGCCTGCTGCTGACCGGTGGCCCATTTGGCGTAATACCAGTTGCAGCGCGCCTGCACCGGCTTAGGTTCGGTCGGGCTGAAGTTCAGCACACCCTGCCAGTCCTGTCGGAAGGCCAGCACATTGATAAAGCGGGTGCTGAGCGATCGCGCAGGTGGCAACGTCGGATACTGGCGAATAAAGTTCTGCACTGCCAGGGTGGTCTCCTGATCGAGATCCTGTGCCAGCAGGCGATATTGCAGATATGGATAGAGCGGATAATCCTGTAGCGTGGGCAATAGCTGAGCCACAGTGGCCATCTGATTACTGTCCCATGCCTGTTTAATTTGTTGATAACGTTGCCGTTGTTGATCAAGCGAATCGGCCCATGCGCTGCTGGCCGTACCGACCAGGCAGATCCCTATCATCCAGTTACGCCACTTCACCACGTAAATCTCCTCTGTTGCTGGGCGCCGGCGAGTTGCCAGACTGTCTTCATGCTAACCAGGGCATCGGACTCTTGCCATGTTCTTCACAAAATTTACGCACAAGGAGAGTGAACGCACCGTCATTGCTCAGCGTGCGCGCCGTGATTGTGCAAATTATCATCAGAAAATCTTATCACTGAACACATTAAACTGTTGAATCATTGCGTTAAAAAAGTGGCACAGCCTTTGCTCTGTTGAATCCCATCTTGTATACCAGATGGAATCCTTTGTATGACTTCAACCATCGGCCTGACGCTTCACGCCTGGGAGCAGCGCTATCAGCAGGCTCCGCAACAGATTACCTCGCTGCTGAGCGGGCACCTGGCGGCTCTCGATCCGCAGGATAATGCCTGGATATATCTGGCGACACCCGAACAGTTAGCAGCACAGATTGAACCGCTACTGGCGCACTTTCAGCGCGACCCCGGCTCACTGCCGCTGTTTGGTGTCCCTTTCGCCGTCAAAGACAACATCGATGTGGCGGGCTGGCCGACCAGCGCCGCCTGTCCCGCCTTTACCTATACTGCCAGCGAAGATGCGGTAGCCGTCGCCAGGCTGAAAGCCGCTGGCGCGGTGGTGATAGGCAAAACCAACCTCGATCAGTTCGCCACCGGTCTGGTGGGCACCCGCTCACCTTACGGTGCAGTCAGCAACACGTTTGATGCCGATTACGTCAGTGGCGGCTCCAGCTCAGGCTCGGCGTCGGTGCTGGCGCGCGGGCTGGTCGCCTTTTCACTGGGCACCGATACCGCCGGATCGGGCCGCGTTCCGGCGGGCTTTAACAATATTGTTGGACTGAAGCCGACCAAGGGCTGGTTCTCTGCGCGCGGCGTGGTGCCCGCCTGTCGCCTCAACGACACCCTTTCCGTGTTCGCGCTGACAGCAGAAGATGCCTTTAGCGTTGCCAGTGTCATAGGAGGCTATGATGCCGGTGACGCCTATTCACGCGTGAATCCGCGCACCGCCCCGGCCAGCCTGCCCGCTCATCCCCATTTTGCTATCCCGACGAATCCGGAGTTTTTTGATGATGCCGCCGCTGAAGCCGCCTGGGATCGGGCGCTGGAGGCGTTGCAGGCAGGCGGCGTGACGCTGCACCCCATCGACTTCACCCCGTTCCGGAAGCTGGCTGAACAGCTCTATTTCGGTGCCTGGGTCGCCGAACGCACGGCGGCGGTGGGCGGGATGCTTGATCGTCCGATGGAGATGGACCCGGTAGTCCACGAAATCATCGCCAGCGGCCTGAAATTTAGCGCGGTCGATGCCTGGAAGGCGGAGTATCTGCGGGCCGAACTGACGCGTCAGATTCAGCAGACGCTGGCACAGTTTGATGCGCTGGTGGTGCCGACCTCGCCCACCATTCATACCCTGGAGGAGATGAAACAGGAGCCGATTCACTACAACTCGCAGTTTGGCACCTATACCAACTTCACTAATCTTGCCGACCTCGCTGCACTGGCGCTGCCCGCGCCGTTCCGCAACGACGATCTCCCGGCAGGCATCACGCTGATTGCGCCTGCCTGGCACGATCGGGCGCTGGCTGAATTTGGCCTTCGCTGGCAGCAGCAGCTTGCCCTGCCGCTGGGCGCAACCGGCCAGCCCTGCCCTGCCCGGCGCACCACGCTGCCTGCCTCACCCGACCACGTCCGGCTGGCGGTGGTTGGCGCGCATCTTACCGGCATGCCGCTTAATTTCCAGCTCACCGAACGCAAGGCGGTCTGGGTGGAAGAGACACAGACCGCGCCGCACTACCGCCTGTTCGCCCTGCTGGAGGGCGCGATCAAAAAGCCTGGCCTGATGCGTGACGAACAGGGCGCCGCGATTACCGTGGAACTGTGGGATATCCCGGTGGCGCGCTTTGGCGAGTTTGTCGCGGAGATTCCCGCACCGCTGGGTATAGGCAGTCTGACGCTGGCCGATGGCCGGGTGGTGAAAGGTTTTATCTGCGAAGGTGCGGCGCTGAACAACGCGTTGGAGATTACTGAGACCGGCGGCTGGCGCAACTGGCTGAAAACACAGGGGAGTCACTGATCATGTTCACCACCGTACTGATTGCCAACCGCGGCGAAATTGCCTGTCGCGCCATACGAACCCTGAAGCGTTTGGGCGTCAAAAGTGTCGCGGTCTATTCAGATGCTGACCGCAACGCGCAGCACGTTAAGCAGGCGGATATCGCCATCGCGCTGGGCGGTAACAAAGCCAGTGACAGCTATCTGCGCATCGACAAAATTCTGGCGGCGGCTCAGCAGAGCGGCGCCCAGGCTATCTGGCCAGGCTACGGTTTCCTTTCAGAAAGCCAGCCGTTTGCCGAAGCCTGTGAAGCGGCGGGTATCGCCTTTGTCGGCCCGACCGCGCAGCAGATTGGTGAGTTCGGCCTTAAGCACCGCGCCCGTGACCTGGCAGCCAGTGCGGGTGTTCCGATGACGCCAGGCACACCGCTGCTCGCGTCGCTGGAAGAGGCGATGCAGGCGGCGGATGAAATTGGCTACCCGGTGATGCTAAAAAGCACCGCGGGCGGTGGCGGCATTGGCCTGACGCGCTGCGCCAACGCCGACGCGCTGGCCAGCGCCTGGGAAAGCGTACGCCGTCTTGGCGAGCAGTTCTTCAGTGATGCCGGCGTGTTTCTGGAGCGCTGTATCGATCGCGCCCGCCATCTTGAAGTGCAGATTTTTGGCGACGGTAACGGCACCGTGGTGGCGCTGGGCGAACGCGACTGCTCCCTGCAGCGCCGCAATCAAAAGGTGGTGGAAGAGACGCCTGCGCCCGGCCTTTCACAGGCGACGCGTGATGCCCTGCTCGCCTCGGCGGTACGGCTCGGCGAACGGGTGAACTACCGCAGCGCAGGCACCGTGGAGTATATCTATGACGTCAGCCAGCAAGCCTTTTACTTTCTTGAAGTGAACACCCGCCTGCAGGTAGAGCATCCGGTTACCGAATGCGTCACCGGACTCGATCTGGTGGCGTGCATGTTGCAGGTCGCGGCGGGCGATGCCGTTGACTGGTCTCGTCTGCAGCAGGCTCCGCAGGGTGCAGCCATTGAAGTGCGCCTCTACGCGGAAGATCCCCTGAAGAACTTTCAGCCCAGCCCCGGTCTGTTAACCGGCGTCACTTTTCCTGATGGCGTGCGGGTCGACAGCGGCATTGAGACCGGCAGCGAGGTTTCCAGCTTCTACGACCCGATGATCGCCAAGCTGATTGTGCATGCCGACACTCGCATTGCTGCGCTGGATAAACTTCACCATGCGCTGGATGCCACTCAACTGCATGGCATCGCCACCAACCTCGATTATCTGCGCCAGATTACCGCCAGCGACGCATTTCGCAGCGGCAACGTCTGGACGCGCTACCTCGACAGCGTTGTGCCTGCCGCATCGGTAGTGGAAGTGCTGCAACCCGGCACCTTCAGTTCGGTTCAGGACTATCCTGGCCGCCTCGGCTACTGGGATATCGGCGTGCCGCCCTCCGGTCCGATGGATGATTTCGCTTTCCGGCTGGCTAACCGCATCGTCGGTAACCATGACGCGGCGGCGGGTCTGGAGTTTACCCTGCAGGGACCCACACTGCGGTTTCACTGTGATGCCATTCTGGCGCTGACCGGTGCAGACTGCGACGCCACGCTTGATGGTGAACCGGTCAGCACCTGGCAGCCGCTGGCGGTAAAAGCGGGACAGACCCTGACGCTGGGACGCGCCCGGCAGGGCTGCCGCAGCTATCTGGCGGTGCGCAACGGCTTGGACGTGCCAGAGTACCTGGGCAGCCGCAGTACCTTTTCACTGGGCCAGTTCGGCGGTCACGCCGGGCGCACCCTGCGGGTTGCCGACATGCTGGCCATCTCACAGCCTGAACGGGCAGCCTGCACCACGCCTGCCCCGGTCAGCGACCCGCAGCCGCTCGATGCGGCGCTGATTCCGCACTACGGCAGCGAATGGCGCATCGGCGTGCTCTACGGCCCGCACGGCGCACCGGACTTCTTCACCCAGGCCGCCATAGACGAGTTCTTTGCCAGTGACTGGCAGGTACACTACAACTCCAACCGCCTCGGCGTGCGGCTGGTCGGCCCAAAACCGACCTGGACCCGCGCCAACGGCGGCGAAGCGGGCCTGCATCCCTCCAACGTTCACGACTGTGAATATGCCATCGGCGCGGTCAATTTTACCGGCGACTTTCCGGTGATCCTGACACACGACGGCCCGAGCCTCGGCGGCTTTGTCTGTCCGGTGACCATCGCCAAAGCCGAGCTGTGGAAAGTAGGCCAGGTCAAACCTGGCGACACCATCCGCTTCCACCCCATCACCGCAGACGATGCGCTGGCGCGGGAAAAAGCGCAGATGCGGCTGATTGAAACATTGCGGCCGGAACATCCGACCCTATTTGCCGTGCCATCACTGGCCGAAACCGCCCACGGCTCTGCGACCATTCTGGCTGCACTGGAGGCCACCGGCAGCACGCCGAAAGTGGTCTATCGCCAGGCGGGCGACAAATATGTGCTGATTGAGTATGGCGACAACGTGCTTGATCTGGCGTTACGTCTGCGTGTCCATCTGCTGATGAATGCGCTGACGGCGCAGGCGGAGCCTGGTGTAGAGGAGCTGTCGCCTGGCGTGCGTTCGCTGCAGGTGCGCTACGACAGCCGCATCATTAACCAGTCCGCCCTGATGTCGCTGCTGCTGGCGCTGGAAGCGACCCTGGGCGAGGTCAGCACGCTGAAAGTGCCGTCGCGGGTGGTGTGGATGCCGATGGCATTTGAAGACAGCGCCACGCTGGGTGCCGTCAGCCGCTATCAGGAAACGGTGCGCGCCCGCGCCCCCTGGCTGCCAAACAACGTTGACTTTATCCAGCGCATTAATGGCTTAAGCAGTCGCGAACAGGTACGCGACACCCTGTTCGACGCCAGCTATCTGGTGCTGGGGCTGGGCGACGTCTACCTCGGCGCACCCTGTGCTGTGCCGATCGATCCGCGCCATCGCCTGCTTAGCTCCAAATACAGTCCGGCGCGCACCTTTACCGCAGAAGGCACCGTCGGTATTGGCGGCATGTACATGTGCATCTACGGCATGGATTCGCCTGGCGGCTATCAGCTGGTGGGCCGCACGCTGCCTATCTGGAACACCTTCCTGAAAAACCCGCAGTTCGTAGCCGATGCGCCATGGCTGCTGCGCTTCTTCGATCAGGTGCGCTTCTATCCGGTGAGTGAAACCGAACTGAACCAGCTGCGCGAAGATTTCCGTGAGGGCCGCGCCAGCCTGCGTATTGAAGAGACGCTGTTTGATTTTGCCGCCCATCAGCAGTTCCTCGCCGACCACGCCGCTGAGATCGCAGCGTTCCGCCAGCGCCAGACTGCCGCCTTTGAACAGGAAGTGCAGCTATGGGCGCAGGAAGAGCAGAACGCGCTGCCGATGGATGACGCGATCGCCAGCGCCAGCGCCAGCGCCAGTGAAGAGGATAAGACGGGGCTGGCGGTGCAGGCTGACCTCAATGGCAACATCTGGAAAGTGCTGGTACAGCCGGGCGACGAGGTCAGCGCCGGGCAGACGCTGATTATCGTTGAGGCGATGAAGATGGAGCTGGCGATTGTCGCCCCGCAGGCGGGTCGGGTAACGCAGATTGCCTGCCAGGCGGGCCGTCCGGTCAGCCCTGGCGATAACCTGCTGTGGCTGGAATAAGGAGCGGCAATGACAACCCAACCTCAATCCCCTAAAGCGCGCCCGGAAGCGCTGGCTGAACGGGTCTATCAGGCGCTGAAGGACGATATTTTTGCCTTTCGCCTGATGCCGGGCGATCGCTTCAGCGAAAGCGAAATCGCCGGACGGATGGCGGTCAGCCGCACGCCAGTGCGCCAGGCACTGTTCCGGCTGGAGCGCGAAGGCTTTGTCGACGTGTGGTTTCGCAGCGGCTGGCAGATTAAGAACTTCGATTTCGCCTGGTTCGAGTCGCTATATGACCTGCGTACCGTGCTGGAGTGCGAGGCGGTAAAACGTCTCTGCGCCCTGCCCGCGCCGCAGTGTGCCGCGCTGTTAAACGAACTGTACCAATTCTGGTGTCAGGCGGAGGCGCTCACCGAAGGGCTGGTAGTGTCGCAGCATGACGAAGCGTTTCACATGACGCTGGTCGCAGCAGCGGGCAACCCGGAGATGGCACGCATCCACGCCGAACTCACGGAAAAGATCCGCATTATTCGCAGGCTGGATTTCACCCGCGACGACCGCATCTGTGCCACCTATCAGGAACATGCTCAGATTTTACAGGCAATTTTTCAGCAGCAGACCGCCGAGGCGCAACGCATTCTGACCGATCACATCGCCATCAGTAAGGCGGAGGTCAGGAAGATCACCCTGCACCGCCTCCAGCAGGCCCGGCTCCAGCTCACCGAATAACACAACAACCATTCAGGGGTTTCAGATGATGAAAAGACGTTCGTTGCTCAAGGCTTTCGCCCTCTCCGCTACCGTTGTCAGTATGGGATTCGCCTGGAATGCGCAGGCAGCTGACACCATCAAAGTGGGGATCATGCATTCACTCTCCGGCACCATGGCGATTTCTGAAACGCCGTTGAAAGATGTAGCGCTGATGACCATTGATGAGATCAACGCCAAAGGGGGCGTGCTGGGGAAAAAGCTGGAGCCGGTGGTGGTCGATCCCGCCTCTAACTGGCCGCTGTTTGCCGAGAAAGCCCGTCAGCTGCTGACCCAGGACAAAGCGGCGGTGGTGTTTGGCTGCTGGACCTCGGTGTCGCGCAAATCGGTATTGCCGGTGTTTGAAGAGCTGAACGGCCTGCTGTTCTATCCGGTGCAGTATGAAGGGGAAGAGATGTCACCTAACGTCTTCTACACCGGCGCTGCACCTAACCAGCAGGCAATTCCGGCGGTGGAGTACCTGATGAGCGAAGATGGCGGCAGCGCAAAACGTTTCTTCCTGCTGGGCACCGACTATGTCTATCCGCGTACCACCAATAAGATCCTGCGCGCCTTCCTGCACAGCAAAGGCGTGGCGGATAAAGATATCGAAGAGGTTTACACGCCGTTTGGCTACAGCGACTACCAGACCATTGTGTCGAACATTAAAAAGTTTGCAGCAGGCGGCAAAACGGCGGTGATCTCGACCATCAACGGCGACTCCAACGTACCGTTCTACAAAGAGCTGGCTAACCAGGGCATCAAAGCCACTGACATTCCGGTCGTCGCCTTCTCGGTAGGCGAAGAGGAGCTGCGCGGCATCGACACTAAACCGCTGGTGGGTCAGTTAGCGGCCTGGAACTATTTCGAGTCGATCGAGAATCCGACTAACGCGAAATTTGTCGCCGATTACCGCGCTTACGCCAAAGCACACAACCTGCCGAACGCCAGTACCGTCGTCACCAACGACCCGATGGAAGCGACGTATGTTGGCATTCATATGTGGGCGCAGGCAGTAGAAAAAGCGGGCACCACCGACGTGGACAAAGTACGGGCGGCGATGGCCGGTCAGACCTTTAACGCGCCGGATGGCTTTACCCTGACCATGGATCAGACCAACCATCATCTGCATAAGCCGGTCATGATTGGTGAAGTGGAAGAGAACGGCCAGTTCAGCGTGGTGTGGCAGACCGATAAGCCGGTGCGCGCGCAGCCGTGGAGCCCGTACATTGCCGGAAACGACAAAAAACCCGACCACCCGGTGAAGACCGCGCAGTAATCGCGCATTGCTGATGGATCTGCAGCATCACACGCTGTGAAGCGGCAGCACGGTAGTTTGTCTTCAGGCTGCCGTGCTGCCTTCCCCTGATGAGGCTCTCTTTATGAATCTATGCCGCTGCATTTTCAGCCTGCTCCTGCTGATGCCGCTGTTTGCCAGTGCCGGACCGGCGGCTGACTTTGCCGCCGCCAGCCGCAGCCAACAGGCTACGCTGCTGCAACAGTGGGCCGCCGCACCGGACAGCCATCGCCTGACGCTGCTGGAAGCGCTGAATGCCGAAACGGTAGTCATCGACCAGAACAAACAACCGTTCAGTCAACAGGGTTCAACGCTGCAGCCGCTGGATGCGGTGGCGCAGCCCACGGGCAACCTGAAAAAACTGTTTATGAACAATCGTCTGCGCGTACTGGTTAACAACGCGCTTGCCGCCCATCAGCTGCTCAGTAACGATGCGGCCCTGCGTCTGCGCGCAGCGCAGCAGTTACAAAATGAGGGCGTCGCCAACCAGTTGCCGCTGCTGGAGCAGCGCCTGGCCGCCGAGCAGGATAGCCGGGTGCATGCCGCATTAGGACTGGCGCTGGCGAATCTGCAACTGGCAGATGGCGAACCGATGGTGCGCCTTCGGGCGGTGAAACTGCTGGGTGAGTCCAGCGATCCCAATACTCAGGCCAGCCTGCAACGCCTGACCCAGCCTGCGAATGAGCCGGACGCCACGGTGCGGACGGCAGCGGCGGAGAGCCTGCAACAGATTCAGAAACGGCTGATGTGGGGCGATCTGCTGGGGCAGGCCTTTAGCGGCCTGTCGCTGGGCTCCATTCTGCTGCTCGCCGCGCTGGGCCTGGCGATCACCTATGGCCTGCTCGGGGTGATTAACATGGCACACGGTGAAATGCTGATGCTCGGCGCTTACGCCACCTGGTGGGTACAGAGCCTGTTTCAGCAGTTTGCTCCGCACTATTTAGACTGGTATCCGCTGCTGGCGCTGCCAGCCGCTTTTCTGATCACCGCCGCCATCGGGATGGCGCTGGAACGCTCAGTGATCCGCCATCTCTATGGTCGTCCGCTGGAGACGCTGCTCGCGACCTGGGGGATTAGCCTGATGCTGATCCAGCTGGTGCGGGTGCTGTTCGGCGCACAAAACCTGGAGGTGGCGAATCCGTCGTGGCTTTCGGGTGGTTTACCGTTGCTGCCCAATCTGGTGCTGCCGTGGAACCGCATTGCGGTGATCCTGTTTGTGGTGTTCGTGCT
Source organism: Pantoea sp. AS142 (assembly GCF_037152305.1). NCBI lineage: Bacteria > Pseudomonadati > Pseudomonadota > Gammaproteobacteria > Enterobacterales > Erwiniaceae > Pantoea > Pantoea sp. AS142. Next base: position 202,702 of record NZ_JBBCMO010000009.1, read on the forward strand.
CGTGCTTACCTGGCTGCTGCTGAACCGGACCCGCCTTGGCATGAACGTGCGCGCCGTGACCCAGAACCGCGCCATGGCGGAGTGCTGTGGGGTGCCGACCGGCCGCGTCGATATGCTGGCATTTGGGCTCGGCTCAGGCATTGCCGGGCTGGGCGGCGTGGCGCTGTCGCAACTGGGCAACGTCGGACCGGAGCTGGGTCAGGGTTACATCATTGATTCGTTTCTGGTGGTGGTGCTGGGTGGTGTCGGCCAGCTGGCGGGCACCGTGGTTGCCGCATTCAGCCTGGGTATTCTGAACAAAGTGCTGGAGCCGCAGATTGGTGCCGTGCTGGGTAAGATCCTGATTCTGGTAATTATCGTGCTGTTTATTCAGAAACGTCCGCAGGGACTGTTTGCAGTTAAAGGAAGGGTGACTGACTGATGACGCAACCCATCACGCTTCGCGTGGCGCGCACCGCACCGCGCCTGACAATCAGCATCGGCCTGGCGATTGCTTTGGCGTTACTGGTGATGCCGTTTCTGGCGCTGTTGCCCGCCACGCATCCGCTGGCGATCTCTACCTATACTCTGACGCTGGTCGGTAAAATCCTCTGCTACGCGGTGGTCGCGGTGGCGCTGGATCTGGTGTGGGGTTACGCCGGATTGTTATCGCTGGGCCACGGCCTGTTTTTTGCCCTCGGCGGTTATGCCATGGGCATGTATCTGATGCGCCAGGCCGCAGGCGAGGGCTTACCCGCTTTTATGTCTTTTCTCTCCTGGCGTGAACTGCCCTGGTTCTGGACCGGCACCGACTCTTTCGCCTGGGCGCTCTGTCTGAGCATGCTCGTGCCGGGCCTGCTGGCGCTGCTGTTTGGCTTCTTCGCCTTTCGCTCAAAGATCAAAGGCGTCTACTTTTCCATCATGACCCAGGCGCTGACCTACGCCGGTATGCTGCTGTTTTTCCGTAACGAAACCGGTTTTGGTGGCAACAACGGCTTTACCGGCTTTACCACCCTGCTGGGCTTTTCGGTAACGGCAACCGGCACCCGTATCGGGCTGTTTATCGCCACGGTGCTGCTGCTCTTGCTGAGCCTGGCGACGGGCTTCGCCCTGGCGCGCAGCAAATTTGGCCGGGTGCTGACCGCCGTGCGGGATGCAGAGAACCGCCTGATGTTCTGTGGTTACGACCCGCGCGGCTTCAAGCTGTTTGTCTGGACGCTCTCCGCCGTACTGTGCGGTCTGGCCGGGGCGCTCTATGTGCCGCAGGTCGGCATTATCAACCCGGGTGAGATGTCACCCGCTAACTCGATTGAAGCAGCAATCTGGGTGGCATTGGGCGGACGCGGCACACTGATTGGCCCGCTGCTGGGCGCGGCGATTGTTAACGGCGCGCGCAGCTTTTTTACCGTCGCCTTCCCCGAATACTGGCTCTTTTTCCTGGGACTGATGTTCATCCTGGTGACGCTGTTTCTGCCGCATGGCGTGATTGGCCTGCTGCGCCGGAGGAAAAAATGAGTGCTGACCTTTTTACCCAACCCCAGCAGGCAGATCGCCATCGGGTGCAGCGCGATCCGGTGCTGCAGCTGGAGCAGATCAGCGTGTCGTTTGAGGGCTTCCGGGCGCTGACCGATCTTTCGCTGCAGATTGGTGTCGGTGAGCTGCGCTGCGTGATCGGTCCCAACGGTGCGGGCAAAACCACGTTGATGGATGTGATCACCGGCAAAACCCGCCCCGATTCCGGTCGGGTGATCTACGACCAGGACAGCGATCTGACCCGTCTCTCACCGGTGGAGATCGCCCGGGCCGGAATTGGCCGTAAGTTCCAGAAACCCACGGTGTTTGAGGCGTTAACCGTGTTTGAGAATCTTGAGATCGCGCTCAGGGCAGATAAATCGGTCTGGGCCAGCCTGCGCGCCCGCCTCAGCAGCGACCAGCGCGACCGCATTGATGAGGTGCTGACACTGCTGCGACTGGGCGGCGAACGCCAGCGCAGCGCGGGCCTGCTGTCGCACGGCCAGAAACAGTTTCTTGAGATCGGCATGCTGCTGGTGCAGGAGCCGCATCTGCTGCTGCTGGATGAACCGGCCGCGGGCATGACCGACGCAGAGACAGACTACACCGCCGAGCTGTTCCGCAGTCTGGCGGGCAAACATTCCCTGATGGTGGTGGAACATGACATGGGCTTTGTGGAGACCATCGCCGACCATGTCACGGTGCTGCATCAGGGGCAGGTACTGGCCGAAGGTTCGCTGCGCGAAGTTCAGGCCAATGAGCAGGTTATCGACGTTTATCTGGGGCGCTGACATGTTACAGGTTACTAAACTGAATCAATATTATGGCGGCAGCCACATTCTGCGTGGCCTGTCGTTTGAGGTAAAGATTGGCGAAATCACCTGTCTGCTGGGGCGCAATGGCGTGGGGAAAACCACGCTGCTGAAGTGCCTGATGGGGCTGATCCCGACGAAGTCAGGTGAGATTCACTGGCAGCAGCAGCGGATAAATGGCCGCAAGCCCCACCAGCGGGTGCAGTCCGGCATCGCCTATGTGCCACAGGGACGGGAAATCTTTCCGCGTCTGACGGTGGAAGAGAATTTGCTGATGGGCCTGTCACGCTTTCCGGCTGCGCAGGCACGTGACGTGCCGGAGGAGATCTACCAGCTCTTTCCGGTGCTGCTGGCGATGAAGTCGCGTCGGGGCGGCGATCTCTCTGGCGGTCAGCAGCAGCAACTGGCGATCGGCCGGGCGCTGGCCTGTCGGCCCCAGCTGTTGATCCTTGATGAACCGACAGAAGGGATCCAGCCCTCGGTGATCAAAGAGATCGGCGCGGTGATCCGCCAGCTGGCGCAGCGGGGAGACATGGCGATCCTGCTGGTGGAGCAGTTTTATGACTTTGCGGCGGCGCTGGCGGACAGCTATCTGGTGATGTCGCGTGGGGAAATCGTGCAGCGTGGCCGCGGCGACACCATGGAAGCAGAAGGTGTACGCGGACTGGTGGCCATTTAACCCCCGCTCAGAGCAAGCCGGTCTCGACAAAAAAGTCGCTCTGCGTAATCAGCGTGCTGGCCTGCTGCGCGGCAAGAAAGCCCTCTGGCCGTCAGGTGGCGGGCAGAATAGAGGTTGCCACCTGATGGTCGTGGTTATGCGGGTGGCCTGCGGACACGGCGCGGTCGAGAAGCCGGTCATCAGCGCATAGCCCTGTGGCGCATGCCACTCAAACTGCATCTCATCGCCCTACTGCGGAAGATCATCCGCGAAAAAGACGATTTCCGGGTCACAGAGCTTCGGCTGATCGAGATGCTGTAATGCCAGCGGATCCGTATAGCCGCGCCAGGCGGGTGTGGGTCCAGGTCATCAGATCGGTCATGTTTGAGCCGATTACCCCCATTATTACGATGGTTTCTGCCGGATATTTTTTAAACTTCAAATGTAATGAAAGTAACAATAACCATTTTAAAAGGTTAAGTATGAGACAAAGAATCCTGCGGCATCAGGAATCAGTGAGTAGTGGCATGAAAAGGGATTTACAGCGTGACTTTTATAACAAGATAACATCATGGATCGCGCCGGCTGAGAGACGTGACCGTCTGCTGTAATGGGCAGATATCACAGCGCGGCGGAGGTTTGCGGCTCTTAAAGATTGCGGGTAATATTGACCAGCCTGACGTATGAAACGCAACTCATTCAAATCTGTGAGGTTTGTCGCGATATGACGTCGATTAGGACGTCCCTTCTCCGCACTAAAGGATAAGTAACAGAGAGATGACCATGGAAACCCGACGCGACGAACGCATTCACAAGCTGACACAGGCGCTTAAACGCACCGACAAACTGCATCTGAAAGATGCGGCACAGTTGCTGGGTGTTTCAGAGATGACGGTTCGCCGCGATTTAACCGAACCGGGTTCCAGCGTGGTCCTGCTGGGCGGCTATATCGTCAGCGATCCGAAAAGCCATTCCAGCCACTATTTTGTCAGCGATCAGCTTGGACAGAATGCCACCAGAAAGCAGCGGCTGGCTCAGGCGGCCGCCAGCCTGATCAGCGAGAACGATACGGTTTTTTTTGACTGCGGCACCACCCTGCCCTACATCATTGATGCCATTCCCGTCACCCTGTCGTTTACCGCCATCTGCTGCGCCATGAATACCTTTCTGACTCTGAAAGAGAAACCGGCCTGTAACGTCATCCTCAGCGGCGGTGAATTTCATGCCGACAATGCCCTGTTTACGCCGATTGGTGTGCACACCATTCTTGACGATCTCTGTCCGACGCTGGCCTTTATCTCGGCAGCGGGCATCGACAAAGATCAGGGGGCGACCTGCTACAACACCAATGAGTTGATGATGAAACATCATGCCCTGCTGCGCGCCCGCCAGTCGGTGCTGGTGGCTGACAGCAGTAAATATGGCAAAGTGCTGCCTGCCCGCATTGCCGGGCTGCAGCGCTTTGATCTGCTGGTCAGTGACAGCGCGCCCGATCAGGCGTTGCAAAACTGGCTGGCACAGCAGGCGATACCGTTGCGCCTGCCCTGACGCCTGCCTCTGGCATCCTCTCCTGACGCTGCCAGCCAGACAGTTAACCCCTGAAGGGTCCGGCATTGACTCCGGCACGGTAATATTCGCCGCTCCCCGGCTGGGATTAAACGGTGAAAAAGGCTAAACTTCGACATCATTCCAACGACCATCAGACCCAGAGGCTCAAACCAACGTGGCTCAATTCGTCTATAGCATGCATCGCGTCGGCAAAGTGGTTCCGCCGAAGCGACATATCCTGAAAAACATCTCCCTTAGTTTCTTCCCTGGCGCAAAAATCGGCGTACTCGGTCTGAACGGCGCGGGTAAATCTACCCTGCTGCGCATCATGGCTGGCATCGATAAAGATATCGAAGGGGAAGCGCGTCCGCAGCCAGGCATCAAAATTGGCTACCTGCCGCAGGAGCCGCAGCTTAACCTTGAACACACCGTGCGTGAGTCAGTTGAAGAAGCGCTCTCAGAAGTGGTTGGCGCACTGAAACGCCTCGACGAAGTCTATGCGCTCTATGCCGAAGAGGGTGCAGACTTCGACAAACTGGCCGCTGAGCAGGGCCGTCTGGAAGAAATCATCCAGGCGCACGATGGTCACAATCTGAATACCCAACTGGAACGTGCTGCCGATGCGCTGCGCCTGCCAGACTGGGACGCGAAAATCGCGACCCTTTCCGGTGGTGAACGTCGCCGTGTCGCCCTCTGCCGCCTGCTGCTGGAAAAACCAGACATGCTGCTGCTGGATGAACCGACCAACCACCTTGACGCCGAATCTGTCGCCTGGCTGGAGCGCTTCCTGCATGACTTCGAAGGTACCGTGGTCGCAATTACGCATGACCGTTACTTCCTGGATAACGTTGCAGGCTGGATTCTGGAACTTGACCGCGGTGAAGGTATCCCGTGGGAAGGTAACTACTCTTCCTGGCTGGAGCAGAAAGATGCGCGTCTGGCGCAGGAAGCCTCTTCTGAAGCCGCTCGTCGTAAATCCATTGAGAAAGAGCTGGAGTGGGTTCGTCAGGGTGCGAAAGGCCGTCAGTCCAAGGGCAAAGCCCGTCTGGCACGCTTTGAAGAGCTGAACAACACCGACTACCAGAAGCGTAACGAAACCAACGAACTGTTCATTCCACCTGGTGCTCGTCTGGGTGACAAAGTGCTGGAAGTCAGCAATCTGCGTAAGTCCTACGGCGACCGGGTGCTGATTGACGATCTCTCGTTCTCCGTGCCAAAAGGCGCGATTGTCGGCATTATCGGTCCGAACGGCGCGGGTAAATCGACGCTGTTCCGCATGATGTCCGGTCAGGAACAGCCTGATTCCGGCAGTATCGTGCTGGGCGATACCGTTAAGCTGGCCTCAGTGGATCAGTTCCGCGACAGCATGGATAACGCCAAAACCGTGTGGGAAGAGGTCTCCGGTGGTCAGGACATCATGCGTATCGGTAATACCGAGATGCCAAGCCGTGCCTATGTGGGCCGCTTTAACTTTAAAGGCGTCGACCAGGGCAAACGTGTTGGCGAACTCTCTGGTGGTGAGCGTGGTCGTCTGCACCTCGCGAAACTGCTGCAGGTTGGTGGCAACATGCTGCTACTCGATGAACCGACCAACGACCTGGACATTGAAACCCTGCGCGCGCTGGAAAACGCCCTGCTGGAGTTCCCGGGATGTGCCATGGTGATCTCGCATGACCGCTGGTTCCTGGACCGAATCGCCACGCACATTCTGGATTACCAGGATGAAGGCAACATCGAATTCTTCGAAGGTAACTTTACCGAATATGAAGAGTACAAGAAGCGTACCCTTGGCGCTGACGCGCTGGAGCCGAAGCGCATCAAGTACAAGCGTATGACGAAGTAATGGCAAGCTGATTCGTGTTAAAAAGGGAAGCAAATGCTTCCCTTTTTTTATTTAATAAAGCCGTGTCCATTGCTCAATAATACCTTGATGTTCGTCATCACTTGTTTTAAACAAAATACAGGTCAATTTATTATTTTTATCAAAACCAATCACAATATTATCCCCAGGAACAGCAAGTTCTGTAACCGGATTGCTTTCGTAATAAAGTCGAAACTCGGAACGCGTTTCATGTGACTCTCGGGCATCATACCAGGTAACAGACGCATTACAGCTGACGTCACTACCTCTGAGGATAAATACAGCATCAATCACCCTGTTTTCACTACCCATAATATTTTTAAGGGCTGTTACGCCATTAAACTCTCTCTGATCGTAAAGTTCACTTTTTGATAAAGTTTTAATACATGCCGTCTTTGAATTTCTAGCTCGCATGAAAATTCTCTTCCTCTAAGAACAATAGGAAAAGCCATCATAATTACTGCAATATAATTTTCTGCTACAGGTAGCAAACTTATAGATTAATGTAATTCCTTTATGTAAAGGTCAGCGATAAAACTCCCTGAACACCGGTGACTGCAGCGCGAACTCAATAAACCGCGCCAGCGCAGGCGAATTCAGTTTACGGCCCGGATAGACCAGCCACAGCTCATTCCCCTCAATCTCCCACTCCGGCAGCACCGGCACCAGCCGGGGATCCGCCATCGCACCATCGGTCAGAAAGTGCGGCAGCAGCGTAATGCCAGCATCCCCCAGCGCTGATTCGCGCGCATAGAGTAAATTGTCCGTGAGATGCCCTGGTGGCAGTAGCCAGCGGTAGAATTCGTCATCGCGCTGCAATACCCACTCATTCCAGGCGCGATGCGCAATACAGCGGTGGGCCGACAACTGCTGTGGATGTACCAGCGGTGGATGCTGATTAAGATAGTGCTGTGAAGCCACCAGCAGTCGCGGGCAGTTGCCTATCCGCCGGCCAATCAGCGAGGACTCCTGCGGCTGACCGGTGCGCAGCGCCACGTCAAAGCCCTCCAGCACCAGATCGCGCATCTCATCGGAGATCGAGACATCCAGCGTCACATCGGGATAGAGACGTAAAAACGCTGCGTTACAGCGCGCCAGCAGAGTGGCACCAATTCCAGCCGGACTGGTGATGCGCAGACGCCCGCTGGGGTTTTCACGCAGGTTGGCGATCGCCTGATCGGCGCGTTCACTGGCCTGCATCATCTCCTGACAATGCAGCAGAAAGCGCTCGCCGGCAAAGGTCAGGTTGAGCTGGCGTGTGGTGCGGTTCAGCAACCGAATTCCCAGCCGCTGCTCCAGTTGACTGATACGCTGACTGACGCTCGATTTGGGCAGACCTGCACGTTCAGCCGCACCGGTAAAGCTGCCGCATTCCGCTAACAGAGCAAAAAGCGCCATATCCTGCCACTGACGAAAGGCCATTGTTCACCTCAGACGAACACTCTATAAAATATTGTCCATCTTATCACCGCTAAAACCAGGTTCTACACTTAAAGCCTGTTCCAAATCGTTGCAGCCGCTCTGCCACGAAGAGCGTGTCACCTCCTCTGCCGAGGGTGAGCACTTTTCAGGGTCAGAATGGCAACCATAAGATCCAGGCTCATAGCCTGACTAAACAGGAAAACGTTATGTCTATTCGTGCTATCGCAGTTAATCCGGCAAGTCCTGAAAACTTCACTGAAATTTTCCCTGAAACTCTAACGCCAGGTGAATATGACCTGCGTGTTGAAGTCAAAGCCGCCTCGGTCAATCCGGTCGATACCAAGGTGCACAAAGGGGCGATGAAGAATGGGTTAGAGCAGCCACGCATTCTCGGCTGGGATGCCAGCGGCGTGGTGCTGGAAGTGGGCAGCAAAGTCAGCAACTTCAAGCCTGGCGATGACGTTTTTTATGCAGGTGACCTGACTCGTCCTGGCAGCAACAGCACCGAGCAGCTGGTTGACTCACGCATCACCGGTCACAAGCCAAAAAGCCTGGACTGGGCGCAGTCAGCCGCGATCCCGCTGACTGCCCTGACCGCCTGGGAAGGATTGTTTGAGCGACTGAACCTTGAGACAGCAACAGAAGCGCAGACCCTGTTGATCGTCGGCGGCGCAGGCGGTGTCGGATCGCTGGCGATCCCGCTGGCGAAGCTACGCAGCAAGGTACAGATCATTGCCACTGCCTCGCGTGAAGATTCAGCGCAGTGGTGCCGCGATCGCGGGGCCGATCTCGTGATCAATTACAAAGATATGGCTGGCGAGCTGGAGAAACAGGGCATTAAACAGGTCGATTTTATCTTCTGCCTGAATGATACCGACGGGCACTGGGAGACCATGGCAAAGCTGATCGCGCCGCAGGGCCATATCTGCACCATCGTGGAAAACGAACATCCGCTGTCAATGGATCAACTGAAGCTGAAGAGTGCTGCACTGCACTTCGAGCTGATGTACACCCGCAGCATGTTTACTACCCCGGATATGGCGCGTCAGGGCGAGATACTGGATGCCGTATCGGCGTTGCTGGATGAAGGGAAGCTGCAAACCACACTGAGCGAGACGCTGCACGGCTTAAGCGTTGAGACTTTAACCGCCGCCCATCAGCGGGTGCTGGAAGGCCACATGCGCGGCAAAGTGGTGATGGTTTATTAATGCACTGACCCGGCTGCCGTGCGGCAGACCGGGTCACAATATGCATTACGGCTGGGCGTTTTTCTCGCCCAGCATCGCCTTCACCAGCTCAATGCAGCGCAGGAATCGGGTGTCATAATCATCTTCCTGCACATGCAGGAATTCGATGTTGTTTTCCCGCAACATCGTCACCAGCATTGACTGAAACTCCCGGCGATCCACCGAACTGCCCAGACTGCGCAATCCATCCGCGACCCAGGGCACGTTGTTCTCCAGCAGAATCACCAGGTCAAAGCGATATTCATCAATGAGTGCCTGCACAAACGGATGTTCGCGCCCTTCATACTTCAGACAAAACGCCTGCGTGGTCACAAAATCCGTATCGATAAACGCCACTTTATTGGCGTATTTAACAGCGAAATCGATGTACTGTGCCTGGCCTAGCGCGATTTTGTCGTAATCAGAATATTGCAATGCCATTTCGTCACCGCCCAGGTGGGAAAAGACATAGTCGCGGCCATATTCCCAGGCACTGGTGGTATTGAAGATGTTGGCGAGTTTATTGACCAGCGTCGATTTACCGCTCGATTCTCCGCCGAGGATCGCCACGGTGCGCACAAAGAAAGGCTTCACTTCAGTGGGTATGTAATCCCAGAAGCGGAATGGATCCTGACGAATCTGCGCGCCGCTGATGCTCATAAAGGATCGATTGGGATCAACCAGCACGGTCTGAATACCAAGGTGCTGCTGATACATCTCCGCATCGGGCGCTTCGCTGGTGTAGATGCAATCCGGTGCAATACCATGCTCGCTGAGAAAAGCGCTAACGCCTTCGCTCCAGACATCCCAGCCGTGTGGATAGGGTTCAATTCCCTCCTCATCAAAGGCGTGAATGCGGATATTTTTCTGATACTTAAAGGTTTGCAGCAGCCAACGCAGGCGATCGCTCACCGTGGGCTGTTGTGACATCGCGCTGTTCTCAAATAGCTCGCGGTCTCGCGGCTCATCGTAGCCCATGATGATATGCAGCTCATCCACCTGGCTACAAGCGCGCTGAATCAGATAGATATGGCCGGTGTGCAGTGGATAGAACTTACCGAACACCACGCCTACCGTTTTATCACGGCGTGGAAACTCCAGCCCCAGAAAACGATGCAGCGCTTCCAGCTTTTGCGCGCTGGGACTTTTGATTTTGGCATTGAGCAACTGGCTCAGATAGCCTTTGGTCATGCCGCTGGCATCAGCGACCTGTTGCAGCGTATGGCCCTGCTGCCGAATGGCCGTTTTCAGATAATCAAACGACGACATGTCGTGCCTCCTGCATCAATGCGGTTAAGGTGGGAGCAGCCTGTGTCAGCAGCTTTTCGCCGACAGGCCGCAGGCGCGTTACAGATCGTCCAGAATCGCCAGCGCATCGGCCAGCTTCTTCGCGCTGAAAACCTGCATCCCGGCTATCGGTTTTTTCGGTGCATTCCCTGCCGGTACAATGGCGCGTTTAAAGCCATGCTTCGCCGCTTCAGAGATACGCTCCTGACCGCTAGGCACCGGACGGATCTCACCGGCCAGCCCCACTTCGCCGAAGATCACCAGATCCTGCGGCAAAGGACGATCGCGCAGACTCGACACCATCGACAGCATCAGCGCCAAATCAGCACTGGTTTCAGTGACTTTAACGCCGCCAACCACGTTAACGAACACATCCTGATCCGCCATCTGCAATCCGCCGTGACGGTGCAGAACGGCCAGCAGAATCGCCAGGCGATTCTGCTCCAGCCCCACGGCCACGCGGCGTGGATTGCCCATCATCGAGTGATCGACCAGCGCCTGAATCTCCACCAGCAGCGGACGCGTTCCCTCCCACAGCACCATCACCGAACTACCTGAGGTCACCTCTTCGCCACGCGACAGAAAGATAGCTGACGGATTGCTGACTTCACGCATGCCCTGTTCGGTCATGGCAAATACACCCAGTTCATTGACCGCACCGAAACGGTTTTTATGACTGCGCAGGGTGCGGAAGCGGGAGTCGGCATCGCCATCCAGCAGTACCGAACAGTCGATACAGTGCTCCAGCACTTTCGGCCCGGCCAGCGAACCATCTTTAGTGACGTGACCGACCATGATGATCGCCACCCCGCGCGTCTTGGCGAAGCGTGTCAGGTAAGCGGCGGTTTCACGCACCTGGGCGACGCTGCCCGGGGAGGACTGGATCTCCGCCATGTGCATCACCTGGATCGAGTCGATCACCATCAGTTGCGGCTGCTCCTGTTCGGCGATCAGACAGATCTGCTCAATGCTGGTTTCCGACAGCATATTCACGTTTTCAGTCGGTAATCCCAGACGATGGGCGCGCATCGCCACCTGCTGCAGCGACTCTTCACCCGTGACGTAAAGGGTTTTCATCCCTTCCGACAACCGGCACATCACCTGCAGCAGCAGCGTGGATTTACCTGCGCCGGGACTGCCACCGATCAGAATGGCGCTGCCAGGCACAACGCCGCCGCCCAGCACCCGGTCAAATTCTTTGAAGCTGGTAGAGAAGCGCGGTAGCGCCTCCAGGCTGATTTCAGAGAGCTTCTGCACCCGGCTGGTCCCGGCGCTGCCAGCATAGCCACTCAGGCGCTCGTTACGGGCAGCCGCGGGCGAGGCGGCTATCCGCACCTCGGTGATAGTGTTCCAGGCGTGACAGGCGCTGCATTGCCCCTGCCAGCGTGGGTAATCTGCGCCACATTCGTTACAGACAAATGCGCGTTTTGCCGCTTTGGCCAAATCAATACCTCAGTTAACGCTCTTCGTGGATCAGGCTACCGGTCAGGATGCAGAGCACCCCCATTAAATCGGCATGGCGAATGGTGACCGCAGTCTGCTCATTCACCTTAGGTTTAGCATGGAACGCAATACCCAGCGCTGAGGCTTTGATCATCAGCAGGTCATTGGCACCATCGCCGATCGCCACCGTCTGCTCTGCCGCGATTTCAAAACGCTGCGCCAGCTTCTTCAGGGTATCGGCTTTATATTGTGCGTCGACAATCGGACCCAGCACGTTACCGGTCAGCTTGCCGTCGCGAATTTCGAGTTCATTGGCCGCTACTGCAGACAGATGCAGCTTGTTGCGCAGGTATTCGGCGAAGTAGGTGAAGCCGCCGGACGCGATGGCAACCTGCCAGCCCAGCGCCTGCAGCTTCTGCGTCAGGGTGGTCAAGCCTGGCATCAACGGCAGGTCATCGCGCACCTGTTTCAGAATATTGGCGTCCGCGCCCTGCAGCGTGGCTACGCGCTGACGCAGGCTGGCGGTGAAGTCGAGTTCGCCGCGCATCGCGCGTTCCGTCACTTCGGCCACCTGCTCGCCGCAGCCCGCCAGTCTGGCGATTTCGTCGATGCATTCGACCTGAATCGCGGTGGAGTCCATATCCATCACCAGCAGGCCTGGCGTTTTGAGATGCGGGATTTTGCCGAGCGGCGCGACGTCCAGGCCGGCGTCGTGCGCCAGCTTGCTGGCAAATGGCGTCAGCGATCCCGCCAGGCGAATCACCTGATACTCATCGACGTTCCATGCACTGACGATCACCATCGCAGCACCCAGCTGGTGCTGGTAATCGGTCAGCCTTTGCTTATCCAGCCCACGGCCATACAGCAGCCAGCCGGTGCGGCCAGCGCGATAATCCAGCGGCATCACTTCAACACCACTAAGAGAGAGGGGCAAACCCGGCCAGAGGGAGACATCGGCGGGAAGATCGCACCAGGTTAAACGATTTGGCATCAGAGCTCCTGTAGGGACAACAAAACCACGCAAGAGGCTACCTTGTCTGCGCCGCTTCTGGCAACATAATCTCCAGGCTTTCTGTTGTGATATGACCCGGATGATTAATGGCTAAAACCGCATTGAAATTTCGCTTACATCGTACCGTGATCGTTCTCATCTCGATGGCGCTGCTGGTCGTGCTGATGCAAGGCGCATCCTGGTTCAGTCTCGGCCATCAGACGGCACGTTCTGAGCAGGTCGAGGAGCTGGCGCATACGCTGACCAGTCAGGTGGCGTTCAGCCTTAAGCCGTTGATGGACAACAGTGAAAATAACCGTAATCAGATAGAAGCGATTCTTAATCAGATGACGGCTAACAGCCGTATTCTGGATGCATCAGTGTATGACGGCGATGGCAGCCTGGTGGCGCACAGCGGTGAAAACATCAACGTGCGCGATCGGCTGGCGCTCGACGGGCAGCGCGCGGGCAGCTATTTCAACCATCAGATTGTGCAGCCGCTGGCCGGAAACGATGGCCCGCTGGGCTTTTTGCGCGTAACTCTGGATACCCACGTGCTGGTCACCGACTCCCATCAGGTCGATAACACCACCAATATTTTGCGTCTGATGATGCTGCTGGCACTGGCGATTGGCATTATTCTCTCCCGCACCCTGCTGCGCCACCGCCGCACCCGCTGGCAGCAGTCGCCGTTCCTGCTCACCGCCAGCACACCGGTAAAAGAGGATCGTGATGAGGACGACGAGAAGAAAGAGTAGCAATCCTGCTCCGCGGTCACGATAAAACAAAAAAGGCCCGCACTGTGGGCCTTTTTATCGGAAAAAATCAGATTTGCGAGGTGGCTTCCATCAACCAATCAACAGCGCTTCCAGCTCGCCCAGCGATTTAACCTGCCAGGTAGGCTTAATATGTTCCGGCAGCGACCAGGTGCCATGATCAAGCCAGCAGGTTTTCACCCCGGCATTCATACCGCCCAGAATGTCTGACGCTGGCGTATCACCCACCATCAGCACTCGCTGACGATCCGGATTGCCCATCAGTCTCAGTGCGTAATCAAAGATCTCTGCTGCCGGTTTTGGCACGCCGACCTGCTCAGAGATCACCAGTGCCGAGAAGTAATCGCGGAAACCGGTGCGCTCCAGACGCGTCTGCTGCAACGCAGTAAAACCGTTGGTGATGATGCCCATCTTTACCCGGCCATGCAGATGGTTCATCAGACTGACTGCACCCGGCAGCGGCGTGCAGATCTCCCCCATTGCGGAGAGGAAGCCGCTGTTGAGGATCTCCGGCGCAACGCTGAGCTTTTCGCTCCAGTGGTTGAAACGCTGGGTCTGCAGCTGTAACGCTGAGATGACGCCATTCTGATAATCGACCCACAGCGGCTTGTTGATCGCCTGATAATCGCTGTAATCCTGGTCGGTAAACTGCACATCATAACCGGCGAACAGGCGCTGCAAACCGGCATAGGCATCGAAATGAAAAAGGGTATCGTCCGCATCAAACAGGATGCAATCCCAGTTATCTGACATTAAGGCTCCTTAGTACCGCTACAACGTCAGCGCCATGAGAATGGCATCTTCACGGCCGCTGGCGGTGGGATAATAGTTGGGGCGACGACTGACCTGATTGAATTCAAGCTGCTCATAAAGCGCAATGGCGGGCAGGTTCGAGGCCCGCACTTCCAGCCACAGTGTCAGTACATTGCGTTTGATCAGCTCATCGATCAGATGCTGCAACAGCTGGCGACCCAATCCCCGGCGCTGAAAGGCGGGATCGACCGCGATGTTGAACAGCGAGGCTTCGTCGAGTACAACCTGGGTAATGGCGAAGGCGGCCATTTTGCCCCCGGCGTCGAGCCGTAAATTGAGGAAACGCTCACCCTGATTGCTGGCAAACGTCTGTTCACGCCAGGGAAACGCGTGACTACGACACTCAATGGCGTAGGCCTGCGCCAGATCGTTATGAGTGAGTAAAGAGATGGCTGTCATGGTTACACATCTGTTGCCAGAGCGCGCGTTTGGCGACGCCGCTGCTGATCAGTTCATTGAAAGAGGCGCTGGTTAATGCCACGCCATTGAAAGTCTGTTCGCTCTCAACCCCGAGCAACCAGCCCGCACAGTTCAGCGTTTCCGGCAGCATTTGCAGCTGATCCGGCGTTACGGTCATCACCTGAGCGGGTTGCAGATTGAGGGCATGCAGCACGTCGCGCATTAGCGGCTCATGCAGACCGGGCGGCACGTCAGCCACAATAATTAATTGCGTGTCCGGTGCCAGCGTGACGGCTATTTCGCCCTGAAGCACGCGCGGGCGGCGCAGTTGGTACTGCGTAATTCCCATTTGCTGTAAAAGCCAGTCGCGCCTGGACGTCATGGTGTTACCTGTTCTGCTGCCTGAATGCGAGGCTATGCTAGCAAACCCATCGAACATGCGCCAACAAACCACTATAATCCCTGCTCAGATCTTACAGGAGCCCTACATGTCTGCTTTTACACCGGCCAGCGAAGTCATTCTGCGCCACAGTGATGAATTTACCGCCCGCCATGTTTTATTTGCTGGCGATTTGCAGGATGACCTGCCCGCTCAGCTGGAAACTGCCTCGTCGCGCGTTCACACCCAGCAATATCATCACTGGCAAAACCTGAGCCGCCGCATGGGCGAACAGGCACTTTACGGAATGGTTGCGCAGGCAGAAGACGTGCAGGGCTGCGATACGCTGGTCTACTTCTGGACCAAGAATAAGCCGGAAGTTCAGTTCCAGCTGCAGAACCTGCTGTCGCTGCTGCCGGTAGGCTGCGATGTGTTCGTGGTCGGTGAAAACCGCAGCGGCGTGCGCAGCGCCGAAGGCATGCTGGAGGCATGGGTGCGGCTTGAGAAGATCGACAGCGCGCGTCGCTGTGGTCTCTACCACGGTCGCCTCGACAGCCAGCCTGAGTTTGATGCCAGCACCTTTGGTCACCAGTATCAGCTGGATGGTTTGACGATTCATACCCTGCCCGGTGTCTTTAGTCGTGATGGTCTGGATAGCGGTAGCGCCCTGCTGCTGTCAACCTTTACCCCCCACACCAAAGGCAAAGTACTGGATATGGGCTGTGGCGCGGGCGTGATTGCTGCATCGCTGCCTGCCCGTTCGCCAAAAGTGCGTCTGTGGCTGTGCGACGTGCACGCAGCCGCCATTGAAGCGAGTAAAGCGACGCTGGCCGCCAATGGCATCGAGGGCGAAGTCTTCGCCAGCAACGTTTTCTCTGACGTGACCGGCCGTTTCGACATGATTATCTCTAACCCGCCATTTCATGAAGGCACCCAGACCAGCCTCGACGCAGCACAGGCGCTGATTCGGGGTGCGGTGAAGCACCTGAATACTGGCGGCGAGTTGCGTATCGTTGCGAACACCTTCCTGCCTTATCCGCAGGTGCTTGATGAAGCCTTCGGTAGCCACGAAGTCATCGCACAGACCGGTCGCTTTAAAGTTTACCGTGCCGTCTATGGTCGCGGTGCCAAAACGCGCTAAGGGCTTTTCCCACCGTTAACCGCGTTGCCGGGCTGAAAATGTTGCTTTTTACAGCGATCGTTTCAGCCCGACAAAATAGTTGTTGACGCAAGGAGTAAAGTCTCTAGAATGCGCCTCCGTGGTTGTAACATTCTCAAGGTGTTACGGGTATGCGAAGGTGGCGGAATTGGTAGACGCGCTAGCTTCAGGTGTTAGTGTCCTAACGGACGTGAGGGTTCAAGTCCCTCTCTTCGCACCAAAATCACATGTTTCATATCGCGAGCACTGCGCGAAGGTGGCGGAATTGGTAGACGCGCTAGCTTCAGGTGTTAGTGTCTTAACGGACGTGAGGGTTCAAGTCCCTCTCTTCGCACCATTGCGGTGATATGAACAGACAACTCGATGCGAAGGTGGCGGAATTGGTAGACGCGCTAGCTTCAGGTGTTAGTGTCTTAACGGACGTGAGGGTTCAAGTCCCTCTCTTCGCACCAACGTTGTCACCCTCAGGCTTTTCCCGCCGGTCTCTTATGCGCCCACTGAAGATTCGTTTTATCCCCTGTTCGCTTTACTTTTTTCCAGTCTATTCATCCTTTACGTCGATTTAAACTCTCTGCCTGGTTTAATTCAGATGAAAATTCACAGAGATTGCCGCCAGTCCACCCGCTAACGCCAGACAGGATGGCAGCAGCAGATAATGACGCAGACGCTGGTTAAACAGCATGACGACAGTCAGCAATAACGCAACTGTCATGACCATTCGCCACTGGCTGAAGCTCGGTTCCCATAAGGCAAGCAGCGGCAACGCAATGCACGGCAGCAATACCCCCCACGCACTATCCAGTTTTTTACCCAATGCCCAACTGACTCCCCACAGGCCGCAGGCCGCGATAATCGCTATCCCCATGACGCAAACCTCAAATGATAAGCATTCCCATTATCATATGACAATTTTGCTCACTCTGCAGCCTGTTTTTGTCCGGCCCGGCAACGAAGATGACAGACCAGTTGGAAAATGCTAGATTGCGGCCGATAACACCTTTAATAACAGCAATAATTTCTCACTGTCTGGCAGAACCTGTTTTTGCCGGCTTACGCTTTGGTATTTCAGGGTCGTCACGAGTATTTATAATGAAATTACAATCATATGAAGAACTGAAACAGAGTAAATACCGACTTTCCGTGATGCTTTTTCTGTTTCTGAATATCGCCGTTTCGCTATTTTATCTGCTGCCAATAATGAGCAATGAGAAAAGTGATACAACCCTGCCGGTAATTTTTGTCGCGGCCTTTAGCGGCATAATGTTAATTACCCATTTAATATGGCCTAAAGTAAAACTTCCCCTGTTAAATCCTGTGGCGCTGCTACTGGGAATGCTCTGGGCCTGGCATATTAATTATCGTTTTCATCAGGTATTTTATTTTGATGGCGGCTTTCTTATTATCAGTTTGATCAGTGTGTTATTTATCAGTGCCATTGCCCTGAGCGATTATCTGGGAGCTTTTTGTTTGCATGTCGCGCCGCCGGTGCTCACTGTATTGCTGCTCGATAATGCGCAGCACCTGCCACTAATCCTGCTGACCATCACTCTGCCGCTGATCGGTTTTTCACTACAGCATCTGATGCGCCGCCGTGCCGACAACTTTACCCTGCGTCTGATGCATCAGCTCTATGAAGAGAAAGAGATATTCAGCGACCTCAGTATGCTCGATCCGCTGACCGGGCTTTATAATCGTCGTGGCCTGAAGAACCGACTCGATAATATTCTGGAAAACCATGCTGGCAGCCACTATGTGTTGTTGCTGGATATTGATCACTTCAAAGCCTACAACGATAACTATGGACATGCGATGGGCGACCAGGCGCTGGCGCGGGTTTCTGTTGCTATTCGTGATGCGGTGCGTTCACGCGATGTTGTCACCCGCTATGGCGGCGAAGAGTTCCTGGTACTGATGACCAACGTAAACAGTTCTATCGCCATGAAACTGGCAGAACGAATCCGTCAGTATGTGGTGGATTTAGAAATCCCCCATCTTTTCAATGAGACCGTTTCAACCCACGTGACCATCAGCGCTGGCATCGCGCCTATTTACGATAATGAATTTGATCTGGCGGTAGCCAATGCTGACAGCGCATTATATGTGGCTAAAAATCAGGGCCGGAATACCATTCTCGCCTGGGAAGATTTACCCCGAAAACACCATCAGACCCCCAGCGAACATGCATAATAAAGCGTAACGCGGTTAGCAATGACAGAGGCTTTGGCACGATATGTTCTGCTCTGCCCGGCTATGCTCATCCGTTCTGATAACTGACCTCCTTCCTCACGGTTTACCCGCCCGCAGCCACGAATTGTGTGCGACTTGTAGAGTGAATCAATAACGATTATCATTTGCTTTCTTATCTACACTTTTCGCGAGTCGTCATGGCAACCGTTTCAGCTCAGGAACAGCGTTTTAACGCTCAGTCGATGATCTTTCGGCAGAATGACCGTCCGCTGGCGGAAAGCCTGCACGATCGACTGCAACAACAGCGCAGCTATCTGCTTGAATCGACAAAGCTTAGCCAGCCTGCTCCGCACGACACGCTAACCCTCGCCGCCTGGTCACAATCAGAAGCCTTTGCCCCGCTTATCCAGCGCTACAGCGATTATCTTTATCGCGAGCATCCTGATGCGGTTCGCGAAGCGAAACCTGTGCTTTCACTCTGGGCGCAATGGTATTTTGGCCTGCTGCTGCCACCGCTAATAATGGCGTTGTTGCAGGAGTCGCGCGCGCTGGACTGTTCGCCAGAGCATATTCGTGTCGGGTTTCATCAGCATGGTCATCCGGCCACTTTCTGGATTGATGTGCAGGAGGATGAGGAGGCGCGCTATCTTAATCCCCTGCAGCGTATTGATCGGCTGATTCAGCAGCATCTGATCCCGGTGGTCAATGGTATTACGCAGCATGGTGATATCAACGCCCGACTCATCTGGAACAACATGGGCTACTCTTTCCAGTGGTTCCTGGGTGAGCTGAAAAGCCAGATCGATGACACGCTGGTGCTGCAACTGGAGCAGGTGCTGTTCTTCAACCAGCGGCTGCTGGATGGCAGCGAGAACCCACTCTATCGCACCATGATCCCGCGTAACGGCGAACTGGTCCGTCGCAGCTGTTGCCAGCGTTATCGCATTCCCGATGTCGAACAATGTGGCAACTGCACCCTAGGCAGCAGCTAAACAGAGTTAATTACCACGAATTCTCCCTTTATCTCGTTTACAGGCACTAAGGCTTGTGGCAATTTTTACGCCTTCGATCAGCCTGGAGAGAAAGATGAGTCTGGAGTCCGTGCGCCAGTTCTTCGCCGAACACGCCCCTGAAATTGAAATTATTGAATTGGCCGAAAGCACTGCAACGGTCGGGATGGCTGCTCGCGCCCATGGCGTGACGCCGGGAGAAATTGCCAAAACCCTGTCATTGAAAGTGAAAAACGACGTGGTGCTGATTGTTACACGAGGCGATGCCCGGCTGGATAATCGCAAACTGAAAGCGGCGCTGGGGGCGAAAGCGCGAATGCTAAGTGTTGACGAGGTGATTAACTGGACTGGCCATCCAGTGGGCGGCGTCTGTCCTTTCGGTCTGGAGAATCCGCTGACCGTTTACTGTGATATCTCACTGCGCAGTTTCGACGAAGTCTTACCCGCTGCTGGCGCGATCCACAGCGCCGTCCGCATTACGCCACAACGGATGGCTGAACTGACTAACGCCCGCTGGATCGACGTGTGTCAGACGATTTAAGACTTATTATCTGCTCACCTGGCCCTGAAACTTCTGCCCGCGCGTTGATGCTGCTGACAAACTGACGGATATCGTCAGTTTTTGACGACCATAGCTCTTTTCCTGGAACCTAAACAGCGCAGCCAGCGAGCGAGGCATCGCCCATTGCATCAGGATTTCAGGCGTTTAAATGCCTGTTCAATGATCGACAACAGCAGCGTGTTATCGACACGATGCAGCACATGCACGGAAGCGCCGCAATCATCAGGCACACCGACAGTGAGGCGAAGCGGCTGACGATAACGCCAGCTTTTGCCACGCGTCGCACCAGGACGCAGCTCAATATCGACCCGGTAATCGATGCCTGATGCAACGCGCTGATTCAGCAACCAGGCGACGACCAGCACATCGTGGATCCAGCATCCCGCCAGTTGACGGGCCTCCATCGAATAGTCGATCCACGGACGCAGCGTGTCGCGCACAAAGTCGGTCAGCGGATGATCTACCGCGGTAAGGCGGGCCAAATCCTGCTGGGTCAGCAGCGTCTGCGTGGTGACATCCATCGGCACCAGCGTCATTGCAGCACCGCTGTGCAACACCTGATGCGCTGCCTCCGGATCCAGACCAAAATTGGTGTCTTTGATATAATCATCCAGCGTAAAAACGCCACCCATGATCACAATTTCCGCCACAGATTCTGCCATGGCGGGATAGCGCTGCATCGCCAGCGCCACGTTAGTCAGCGGGCCAATTGCCACCAGGGTAATCTCACCCGGATTGTCGCAAATCAGCTTGCCGATAGCGTCAGGCGCATCGAACGCATCCGCCTTTAAATCCGCTGGCTGACGCACATCCTGCCACAGATTAGTCAGCGCGAGTTGATTGACCCGATTATCCAGTGTCTCGCGCCACGGCACAGGATCTTCCTGTAGCGCCTGAGTTGCACCCTGTACCACCGGAATAGATAATCCCAGCCGGTCAATCAAATCTTTGGCGACGCGCGCGCCTGTTTCACATGGCGTGTTACCCGCCACGGTAGTAATCAATTCCAGCGACAGTGCCGGAGAAGCTAAGGCCAGCGCAATCGCCAGCCCATCATCGGTGTTGGCACCCGCGATACCGTTGCCGGGATCGCAGTCAATAATGATTCTTTTCATATTCTTATAAATTAACTCTGGCTTTGCGGCTGACAGCCGCAGGATTCACCGATTTCAAGATAGTGTGGAAACTCCTTTAATTGCGCTTCGCCCTGACCCTCTTTCAGCATATGAATCGCAGCACGGGCCATTTCACGCAGTGGCTGGCGCACGGTCGTTAATGTAGGAACATGAAACGACGAGTGATTGGTACCGTTAAAGCAGACCAGCGCCACATCCTGCGGTACGCGGATCTGATGTTCAGAAAAGGCGCGGAGCGCACCAATTGCCTGACCTTCGTTGCTGGTAAACAGCGCACGCGGCACACACCCTTGGGCGATCATGGTTTGTGCCGCAGCATATCCGCCCTGTGGGGTGTAACTGGCGGGAAACATAAGCGATTCATCAATTGGCAGACCGCGATCCTGCATCGCATCACGCCAGCCCTGAATACGATCCTGCGCGTTAAGCATATCGACCGGGCCGCTGATTATGCCGACCTGTTGATAACCGTGACTCAACAGATGCGCCGTCACCTGCCAGGCAGCCTGACGCTCATTGACCCGCAGCATGTTAACGCCCGGTTGTGGCTCAACCCGCTCCAGCATCACCAGCGGCGTACCGCTGCTTTTGATCAGATCAATATAAGGATGGCGATCGACGCTGTTGTAAAACAGGCCATCTACCTGCCGGTTAAGCAGCCCCTGAATTAACTCCAGTTCACGCTTGCGGTCATCGCCTGCATCGCCCAGCAACATGACATGACCGTGATTCATCGACTCCTGCAACAAAACGTGCGCCATTGACGCTACAAAAGGGTTACCAATGTTGGGCACCACCAGTCCAAACGTTTTGGTGTTACCGGATGCCAATGCACGGGCAGCGGCATTTGGCCGATAACCGGTCGCTTTTATCGCCTCCAGCACCCGCTGACGGGTCGCTTCCGCAACCGGACGAGGACCGTTATTAATAACATAACTGACGACTGCCACTGAGGTGCCTGCCGCTTTCGCAACTTCACTGCGGGTCACTTTTCCCGTTAACGACTTAGGCACATCACCTTCCTCCATAAAAAAACAGGCCGTTTTACACGGCCTGCTGCTTTTCGCTCTATCCTGGCAGATGAATCCTCAGGCAAATCTAGATGGCATCCTCAGGCAGATTGAGATTCCGCCCTCGCGTTTCGGGCGCGACAAAGGTCGTAAAGAATCCAATCGCGGCCATCGCTGAGAAATAGACCGCAATTGGCCACCAGTGACCGGTATAAGAGAGCATAGCAGCGGCAATGAGTGGTGCAGTGCCGCCGGACAAAATAGAGCCCAGCTCTTTAGCCACCGCCATTTTTGTGTAGCGATGATGGACGCCAAAGATCTCCACGCCCCATGCCGCCTGCACACCAAAAATACCCAGCGACGCCAGCGCCATGCCGACCACGATAACCGGGATCACCAGCATCGGTTCACGCGTGTCCAGCAGCGTAAAGGCGGGCCAGGCATAGAACATCAGTAACAGACAGAACATGCGATAAACCACCCGGCGGCCAAAACGGTCAGAGAGCCAGCCCGCTAAAGGAATGATCAGGAAACCTAGCAGCGAGGCGAGGAACACGGCGGTGGTTGGTACGGATTTATCCACCATCAGCACCTTAGCGACGTAACCTACGATGAAGCCCTGTGCCAGATAGGAAGGGCCATTTTCGCCGATCCGCAGACCAACCATGGTCCAGAAGGCGCGGGTACGCTGGAAGAAAGGCCGCTGATCCACCACCGGGGCCGCCAGCGCGCCTGCACGTTCCGCTTCCATCTCCGCTTTCTTGCGCTCAAACACAGGCGTTTCACGCAGATGACGTCGAATCCACAGCGCAACCAGTGCAATCAGCGCACTGCTAAGGAAGGGAATCCGCCAGCCCCACTCCAGCAGGCTCTGCTGATCCATCTGCACCACTAGCAGCCAGACCAACGAGGCCAGCAACGTGCCGCTGTTGGAACCCAGCGCGATGACGGAAGAGACCAGTCCGCGGCGCTCTGTCGGCGCATACTCACCCAGCATCACCGTGCCACCAGATAACTCCGCGCCAGCGCCGAAACCTTGCGTAAAACGCAGCAATACCAGACAGGCGGGCGCCCAGAGGCCAATGGCGGCATAGCTCGGGATTAAACCGATAAAGGTAGTGGAAGCCCCCATCAGAATGATGGTGCTGATCATCACCACCTTTCGTCCTTTGCGGTCGCCAAGCCAGCCGAAAAAAAGTGCGCCGATAGGCCGGGCAATAAAGCCGACTGACCAGGTCGCAAAGCTGGAGAGCAACGCCATGGCTGGGGTTGATTCCGGAAAGAAGACGTCGCCAAAGATGATACCGGCAGCCAGGCCATAGAGCGCGAAATCCGCGTACTCCATTGCCGTTCCGAGCCAGCATGAAAAAGTGGCGCGCCAGAAATCTTTGCGGCCTGAAGGGGTGTTAAACCGCTCATCGGCGGCTGAAGTGGATGACAGTGATGCCTGCTGCTTAACGGAGTTTTGTGCCGTCATAACCCTATCCCTGAATGAGTATGCAGATCGATAAACGCCCGTCCATGGGTCGATTCCCTGATGAAAGCGGAATTCCCCCGGTGACGACGTTCAGTTGGCTAACCATGCTGAAAGGTTAAAGGATTCCCTGGTGTTGGAATCGTATTCTTCGCCCCATCTCGCCGATGTATTTTTCACCGGTCGCTTAAACTGAGCGAATATAACTTAACAATCAATGGAGTCTACTGTGCATCGGGCACCGTGAGCAATCACTGGAACCCAGTGTATCTACGCGCGTAGATAAATCAATAGATTCTGATGAAAATTGTTAGTGAAACTTCACTATCACATCCCATCACCACGCATTTTAAACGCAAATACAGCCAGTTAACTGCACCACATCGCACAACAAAATCACTATTACCTGTAAGTTACCATTTTCTCTAATCATTAAGCGTTATAAGACGGGTTAAGATTCTTTCATCGCGCTCTGTTGTCGCACAGGCCTGTGACCAAAAGATGACACTTCGTATTTATTCTGAAAAGTCGCTGTAAGCGCAGACAATGCGTTACCCTGAAAAAAAAGCCGGACAGAGGTGCTATGACAATTATTCTGATGCGACACGGTAAACCCGACCACCCGGCGGCGGGTCGCCAGAGCGTGCAGGCACTGGCAGACTGGTGCGCAGCCTACGACCAGTCCTGGGTCAGTGACGGACCGCCGCCGCGCAGTATCGAGATTGCACGTCAGGCTGCAGTTATTGTCTGTAGTCCCCTGCCCCGCGCGCAATCCTCCCTGAGCCAGCTCGGATTGCAGCCGCATGAGATTGATGCGCTGTTCAGCGAAGTCGCTGTGCCGCTGCTGCGAACCGGCGCAGTGCAGTTACCGACGCTGTGCTGGCTGGCCTTGCTGCGGCTGTTGTGGTTCTGCGGTTATGCGGGCGAAGCGGAGTCGCTGCAACATGCACGCAGCCGTGCCTCGGCGGCGGCAGAGAAGCTGATAGATCACTCACGGCATGGCACGGTGCTGCTGCTGGGCCACGGCATCATGAATAAGATGATTGCGCGCGAATTACGTAAACGCGGCTGGCAGGCGGAGAAGCACGCCAGCAGTCGCCACTGGAGTTCGGCCATCTATCATCGTCCGTTTATCTGACCGATCGGAAAATACCCCAGCACCTCACAGCCCGTACCGACACGCGGCGTGGCAATGACTTTACGCTGTACCAGATCGATCACGCTAAGGGTTCCATCATCCTGATTGGCAATCAGCAGCTGTTGCCTGTCTGGCGTGAAACAGCCATCCATCGGCATATTGCCTACGCTGATGTCGCCCAGCGGATTCAGCAGATCGTCAAACAGCGTCACCAGCGGTTCCTGATCCCCTATCGCCACCAGCTGCTCGCCATCGGCGCTGAAGCGTACCACCTGACAGGGCTGCTGATGACCCGGCAGCGTCAGGCGCTGGCGAATACGATGGCTTTGCCGATCAATCACATAGAGCAACGGCGCGTCAGCCGCACTGGCGACCAGATAAGGGTGTTTCGGTGACGCGGCGATGCCCGCAATCGGGCCAGGCAGCAGAATAGTATCGATCACCCGCCCCTTCACTTCACAAAGATCCACCACTGTAATGGTCGCATCCTCTTCGTTATCGGTGAACAGCTTGCGGCCGCTGGGTGAAAGCGTCAGGCGATGCGCGTTATGAGAAGGTATCGGAATGATTTTTTCCACTTTGTCGGTCTGCGGATCAATCACGGCCACTGCGGCACTCTGCTCACAGCAAAGATAGACTTTGCCATCGCGTCCCAGCTGTCCGCTATGTGGGGCCCGCAGCGGCGACAGATCGATAAAGCCACTAATCACCCGGCGCTGTAAATCGATGATTGCCACTTTGTGACCCGGATGCGGGTTATTGCCATGAATGCCGTCGCCGTAGATAGGCACATAGGCTTTACCCCAGGGGGCCAGCATCAGGAGTTCATGCGGCCGCGGCGGAAAAGCATTCAGTTCCCGCTCGACCGCAAAGGTTCCCGGATTAAGAAACAGGATGCGATTACCCTGCTTATCAACCGCCAGTAAACCATAGGCTTCACTCTGCATGCGCGCTCCTTTCTCAGTCAGTTCTTCTTAAGCGTAGACAATCCTCTTCAGGCTGTCTGATTCCGCGGATTGATGAGCAGGGCTTACGCAACATATTAAGCACAATATTCATTCATCAGGTGGTCCGGGCCGCACGGCATTACGAAGGTTCAGAATGCTTTTCAGATATTCCTTAATTATGGGTTCCGCCGCATTTAAATAAATGATTAACAGTGTCGATATTCTTATTTCCGCACCGTGACCGGATTATTTCCGTATTCTCCTAAAATCAAAAAAAGACATAGCTAATGTGTAAATAATGTTTTATTAAAAAGGTGCAGTGTAATTAAACAGCCGTGAGGAGACTATCGCGCGCTCCAGCACTGCGCCGCCACCAGAGAAAACTCGTCATTAATTCTCTCACTCATCAGGATTGTAGCCAGTATGCAATGCCACACGTTCTTGCTCTGGCGGAACGGGCAGAGGCTGCAATATGACGGGAAAATAACAATAACAGGTGTACCATGACTTCACATCGCCAACGTCCAGCGCATAAAATCTGGCGTAACTGGAAAAGAATATTGTTCAGTAGCCAGATGTTATGGAATAAAAAACAGCAAAGTATCTGTCAGGCACCGGAATATGATCCGGGTCGGGAAGATAATGTCGTATTAGTCGCGCAGCAGAAAAATCTGCCGGCGATTCCAAAAATCGTCTGGATGGTCTGGTATAACGATCAACTGCCTATTTCAATGGCGCTGAATATCAGTAAAATCCGGCGGGACAATCCCGACCACCAGGTTTATCTGATCACGCAACGCACCCTGTCGCAGTGGTTGCCCGATCTCAACTTTATCTCTTCCGATCTGACGCTGGCATATAAGAGTGAAATCATCCGGCTCGAGCTGATTCACCGTTATGGTGGCATCGGCATCGATTGCAGTACATTGCTGTTTGAGAATCTCGCCTGGGTGCATCGCGTTCACGAAGCGCGGTCAATGGATCTCATCGGTTACTACCGTGAGCAATCGACGCTTAACCTGCTTGCGCCGGTTACCGAGAGCTGGTTTCTGGCCGCGCCTCCGCAAAATCCCTTTATTCGCGAATGGCTGAAACAGCTGGCACCGGTTAAAAACGTCGGTATCCACAATTATTTCCATGAGCTGAAGATGCGTAATGATTTTCCGCTGATTGCGCAGAATATAGATAATCCGTCACGTCAGCTGCTGTCGCTGGCGCAGCAGGTCGCGATGCGCGAATACCGGCGGGCCAATCTCTATCTGCGTAAAGGTGAAGCCAGTGCCTGGTACTATCAGCGCCTGCATGCCGCCAGCAGCAGCGCATTTGCGCAGTCAGTGATGTTTCAGCAACGTCCACAGACGCCGCCACCGATTATCAAATTAACCGGCAACGAGCGACTGCATCTCGACTTCAATCTGCGGCTGGGTTTATATAACCGCAGCAGCCTGATTGGCGAGATGATGCACACCTCGCTGCCTGCGCTGGCATTGCCATCAGTGGTCAAAGCGCGCGCGTAGCCAGTGCGTAAATGTGGTGACCGCTCGTGGCACCTGCGCCGCCCAGGGCCGCACAATCCACAGACGGGCGGCAAAGGCCTCAACCGGCTGCCACTCAGGCAACACCTGCTGCAATGAACCCGCTACCAGCGCCTCACGGGCGCTGAAATCGGGCAGCATAGCGATCCCCAATCCCTGCAGGGCTGCATCGCGTATCGACTCGCTGTTATTGGTGGCAAAGCTGCCCTGAATTCTTACCTGCACCTGTTCGCTATCCGCTGTGGTCACAAACCGCCAACGTGGGGATTCAACGCCACGTGGATAGTAAAGGCAGTTATGCTGCACCAGATCCTGCGGCGTATTCGGCATCCCCTGCTCGTTCAGATAGGCGGGGGATGCCACCAGTAATGTCCGGGTGTCACACAGCGGCAGTGCAACATGGGTTTCCGGCAGCGTATCGCTGTGTCGAATCGCCAGATCAAATCCCTCGCTGCTCAGCGAAACAATACGGTCAGTCACATCCAGCTGCAGGCGTACCTGCGGATAATCACGCAGAAATTCACCAATAATCGGCACCAGTTGCTGACGGGCAAACGCTACTGGCGCCGTGATACGCACCAAACCACGTACCGGCCCGGCGGTATCACGCACGCTAAAAAAACTCTGTTCGATGCGGGCAAAAGGCTCGCGTAGCTCCTCCACCAGCTTCTCACCCGCCGACGTCAGTCGCACGCTACGCGTGGTGCGTTGTACCAGCAACACACCCGCCATTTGCTCCAGCTCTTTAATTTTCTGGCTCATCGCAGCCTTGCTCACGTCGAGCCGCTCTGCTGCGCGGGTAAAACTGCCCTGCTCGGCGAGTACGGTCAGCCAGTGCAGGTGATCCCACAGCATATCCGTTTTCATCTCTTTCATCGTGATTGTTCACTATAATGAATAATTATTTCAGCCTACGCGCTTTTTCCCGCAGGTTAAAGCGGTCACCATAGGGATATTAATCACTATGAGGAATCCGCTATGCCACTGCTACAATTTGATGTTATTCAGGGTCGTTCAGACTCAGAGCTGCGTACACTGCTGGATGCGGCACACCGTGCCGTGCTCACGGCCTTTAACGTTCCTGAGCGCGATCGCTACCAGATTGTTCAGGAAAACAAACGCTATCAGATGGTGTTTCAGGATACCGGCCTGGGATTCAGCCGCAGCGATAATCTGGTGATGGTACGGGTCTATACCAGCCCCCGCAGCAATGAACAGAAACAGCTGTTTATGGCGGAGCTGGCGCGTGAACTGCGTGAGCATTGTGGTGTGCAGGGCAACGATTTGATGATCAGCTTTATCACCAACGACAAAGGTGACTGGAGTTTTGCCGACGGCGAAGCGCAATACCTCACCGGCAAACTCTGAAAATCTCCCTGACTTCGGCTCTGCTGGCGGTGCACGCCAGCGACCGTCATGCCTGATAACCTCACTTCTGAAATGACAATAAACCAATCTGCTCTTCACTGCACAAATCGGGCCGGATAGGTTGCAGCCGGATTACAGCCAATATAGATTGTCGAAAAACCATCTCCCGAAGGTGGCTGGTTGCGTGAAGCCTCGCGTAATCCTGAAGAGAGGATTTGCCTTTGTCCGAATTGGTGTCCGTCGTGCTGTTTCTGGCCGCTATTGCTATCTATTCTTTTAAAGCCGGGCGTAATAAATTCTGGTTTATTGTTGTTCTTATCCTGCTGGTGCTTTTCGTTGTGCTGAATGCCACCCTCTATGCCAGCAACTATTTTACCGGTGACGGCATCAACGATGCGGTACTCTATACCCTGACCAATAGCCTGACCGGCGCGGGCGTCAGTAAATATGTGGTGCCTGCGATTGGGCTGATTATCGTGCTGTTTCTGCTGTTCTGCCTGCTGTCGTGGATTCTGCGACGGCGTAAACGTCCGCATCACATAGGCTGGTCGCTGCTGGCGGTCGCCTGCGCGCTCGGCTCGGTACAAACCACCCCGGCCTTTCGCCAGGTCGCGACGCTGATTGTGTCGCATACCCAACTGGCTGATTCTGACTTCGAAAACTTCTATAAAGTGCCGCGTAATCGCATTGAACAGCCTCGCCTCAACGTGGTTTACATCTATGGTGAAAGCTTAGAGCGTACTTATTTCGACCCCATCGCCTTTCCCGGCCTGACGCCGGAACTGAGCCGGCAGAAAGCGCAGAGCATCGACTTCAGCGAGACCGAACAGCTGCCAGGTACCGATTACACTATCGCAGGTATGGTCGCCTCACAGTGCGGCATTCCGCTGTTTGCCCCGTTTGACGGCAATGCGTCAGCTTCGCTCTCCAGTTTTTATCCGCAAAACGTCTGTCTGGGCGACATCCTGAAAAACTCCGGCTACGAGAACTGGTTTATTCAGGGTGCCGATCTGCGTTTCGCAGGTAAAGATGTCTTCCTGGAATCGCACGGCTTTGATTCCGCTCACCTTTATGGTTCACAGGAGCTGAAAAGCCGCGTCGCCGATCCTACCTATCGCAATAACTGGGGTTATTACGACGATACGGTGATGGATGAAGTATTTGAGAAGTATCAGGAACTCTCTCAGGCCGGTAAACCTTTTGCACTGTTTACGCTGACCGTCGACACCCATCATCCTGACGGGTTTATCTCGCGAAGCTGCGATCGCAAAAGCTATAGCATTGAGGGCAAACCAAATCAGTCATTCAGTGCGGTCACCTGTTCACAGGAGCACGTGGCGGGCCTGATTTCGCGCATTAAAGCATCGCCGTGGTTCAAAAACACCGTGATTGTGGTGAGCTCGGATCATCTGGCGATGAACAACACTGCGCACCCGTGGCTGGTCAAACAGCCCCGTCGCAATCTTTTCATGGTGATTCGTGGTGACAAGCCGCAGGCGGAACTGATGGAGGCGAAGCGTAGTACGCTGGATAATGGTGCCACGCTGCTGGATATTCTCGGCGGTGACAACGCGATTGGCCTGGGCCGCAGCAGCCTCTCCTCTCTTTCTCTCTCCACCCAGTTCGACGATATGAAGAGTAAGGTGATGAGCTGGAAGCCCGATATTATCCAGCTGTGGAACTTCCCGAAGAAGATGGACAACTTCGCGGTGGATCAGGCGAAGAATACCTTCAGCTTCTCAGGGACCACCTTTAAATTGCCGATCCTGTTCCGTATCAGTGATAAACATGTTGAGCCAATGCCGGAAGGGGAATACTCGGCACCGCTGCGCTATCAACTGGCAGATTTCGCCTCAGCCGATAAATTTCTCTGGGTGGATCGCTGTTTTAAAATGGCACGACTCTGGCAGCCTTCGCTGGCACTCTCCGGCGATCTTTGTGTAGCGATGGGGCAGCTCGGCGGCACGCCCTCGGTGACGCGCGTCGATAAACCGCAATGGAAAGACAAAGTCCGGTTCCCGGACGGCGCTATCAGCGATGCGCGTTATCAGCAAAATCTGGCACAGATCCGTATTGAAGATAACAATATTCGCTACAGCGCCGACAGCTTCCGCCTCAATGTGCCTGGCGCGCCGCAGAATGTTAAAAGTTTCAGCGGCATCTCACGGCCAGAGATCTGGGGACGCTGGTCTAACGCCAATCTCGCACCTGAGGTCCAAATTGATTATGTCGATGCGCTGCCCGCGAAGTTCGATCTGGTGATCACCGCGCGCGCGTATGGCGCTAACGCACACCGGGCGATTCCGGTTCGGGTCGGCGAGCAGCAGCAATTGCTGTCGCTGGGTGAAGAAATATCGACGCATATCCTGCATTTTGAGAACCCAGGTGCCAGCCATCGTCTGGTAATTGCACCACCTGAACCACAGCTGAGTAACACCGGCAATATCACCGGTCAGGATCCGCGTAAACTGGGAATCGGTATGGTTGAAATTAAAATCGTGCCACAACAATAACACCCGCGTTGTCTCTTCCCGCCTCTACGGATTACCGCAGAGGCGCCTCAGCCTGCCATTGGCTAAAGGTTGCGAGACAGCCCGTACATCGCTTTACCTTACCTGTTGTACTCATTGATATTTTTTGGAACGATGCGCAAAATACAACCGGCCCTGGTCGCGATATATTTTTTGCCTGTCATTATGCTGTCATTGCTGAAATGCAGAAGGCGGTATCGTGATGGCAAGCACAATGATGAGCCCCCACCAAACCTTTAACGCTCTGCAGCAGGCAGGGATCGACGATCAGCAAGCGAAGGCGATGGTTGAGGTGTTTACCGATATGCAGCAGGAATGGCCGTCTGAACCGGTCGGGAAGCAGCTTGCCAGCTTTATCAGCTGTACGGCAAAGTGGATAAGCTGGATGTCACTCTCTGCGAAATGAATTTCCGGTTAACTGCAGCTGTCGACAGCCTTCGAAATGACATGGTAACCCTGACTACCGATATGCGCCGCATCAAACTCTCTATCCTGATGACCACCATCCGGCTGACGGCGGTCCTTAAGATATTCTCATCTCATCCGGTTACTAACCGGTCAGGGCATGTCGCGCAGCGCCTCCAGCTTCTCGCGCTGCTGACCGTCGACGGTAAAGTTATCTTTCGCCAGCCAGCGCTGCAGCCCCTTTTTCACCTGCGTCCATTCGCTGTCGATGATTGAGAACCAACTGGTGTCACGCGAACGCCCTTTGTAGACGATCGCCTGGCGGAACTCGCCTTCATAACGGAAACCAAGCCGTGCTGCCGCCTTACGTGAAGGGGCATTACAGCTATCGCACTTCCATTCATAGCGGCGATAACCCAACGTCTCAAACGCGTATCGCATCAGCAGGAAATGGGCTTCCGTTGCCATGCGGGTCTGCTTCAGCCGGGGTGAGAAAGCGACATGCCCGACCTCCATCACACCATGTTCAGGCTGGATGCGCATTAACGACAGGCTGCCCACCGCCTGTCCGCTGGCGAGATCGATGACGGCGAAATGCAGCGGGTCGCGGCTGGCTTCAAGTTGTGCGGCATAATCCTGCCACGCCTTGTGCCCGGTAAAGGGACCTGCAGTCAGGTAAGTCCAGTCACGCCCATCCTTAGCCAGCGACCAGGCCTCAAACAGTAGATCGCCATGCCGAACTACGCTGAAGGGCTCCAGACGACATGCCTCGCCGGTAAAAATCTGATGCTGCGGTAAAGGACGAGGGTGCCAGTCTGGTAAAGGCTGACCGACCGGCTGACCATACTGATTGGTATGTTGTGACATGTTGCCTCCCGGTTACAGATGGTATCTGCAGATTGCCACTATCGTGGTGGGTTAAAAAGTACCACAATCAGGAAAAATGATAGATCCACGGGCATGACCGATAATGCTCCGGTTATCTATCTCGGCTCGTTCAGCAAGACACTGTTCCCTGCGCTGCGTATCGGTTTTATGGTGCTGCCCGCACCGCTGGTCAGCCGTTTGCGACCGGCACTCCATCAGTTACTGCGCGGCGGTAACCGTCTGGAGCAGAAGGCACTGACCCATTTTATTCTCAAGGGGGATTATCGCCGCCATCTGGGCAAAATGCGTCGTCTCTATCGTCAGCGTCAGGCCTTGCTGCGTACCGAACTGCAGCACGCTGCGGGTAAGCCGATTCCGTTGTGGGGCGGTGACAGCGGTATGCATCTGGTGCTGCCACTCGATCCTCATCGGGATGACGTCGCTGTCACCCGCAAACTGTATCAGACTGGCTTTGCGCCCACTGCGCTCTCGACCTTCTATCTGACTGAACAGATGCAGCAGGGTCTGGTTATTGGTTATGGCAACAGCAGCGACACGCAAATTATCGCAGCCACGCGCCACCTAAGCCGGTTACTGGGCTGGCCGGGTTAAGCGTCTTATTCCGCGCTGATGAGGCTGGGCGGTGCGGCAATTGAATGGCGAATCATCAGGCGGGCATCAAAACGCGGCATCGGTCCAACTGCTTCACCGCGTATCTCCGCAATCAGCCGTCGTGCGGCTTCACGGCCCATCTCATACACCGGTTGTGCAACCACCGTCAGCGGCGGCGTGACAATCTCACTCCACGGAAAGTTGTCATACATCACAAATGAGAGATCGGCAGGGATACGTACCCCGCGCTGTGTCACTTCGCGCAGCAGCCACATCGCGACCACGCTGTCAGAGGCCACCAGCGCAGTGGGCGGCTGCGGACGCTGCCACAGCTCAGCCACGATACGGGCAATCTCCGCTTCGTCCAGCGCATTCACTTTCACCAGCGTCGGATCAAATTCCACGCCGTTGGCGGCAAATGCCTGCATCATACCGCCAACGCGCTGAGCGACCGGCGTCAGGCCAAAATCGCCTGGCGTGCTGTAGGCGGTTGCCAGCGCCATGCTGGTGATATAGGCGATATGCCGGTGCCCTGCTTTCAGTAACCGGGTGGTTGCTTCTGCGGCGACGTCGGTAAATTCGCAGCAGATCGCTTCTACATCAAGATCGGTGACGGCGCGATCAAATAATTTCAACGCTCTGCCCTCTTCCTGGACCTGGGTCAGGTGTCTATTGTGCTGGTGCTCTGAACAGCAGGGCGCAACGATAATGCCGTCGACCCGCTTTTCCAGCATCACCCGCACCGCATCCTGCTCAGCCTGCAGCTTCTCATCGCTGTTACTGAGCAGCAGATGGTAGCCCGCAGTGCGCGCCACATCCGCCATGCCGCGTAGCGCAAGGCCAAAGTGGGGGTTTTCGATATCGCCGACAATCACACCAATGGTGTTGGAACGACCGGTGTTCATGCTGCGGGCCAGGGCATTCAGACGGTAACCCAGCGCGGCGGCCGCGCTATTGACCCGCTCCTGCACCTCATCACTGACCGCCCCATAGCCACCCAGCGCGCGCGCCGCCTGGGCTTTGGATACCTTTGCTGCACGCGCCACATCCGCGACGGTGGGCGCTTTCGATTGTCGTTTCTGACTCGTCATAATTATTTTGAATCACAAGTTGTTGACAGGAATATTGACGCCGAAAAAAGGCTGTGCTTAAACTCATTCTAACTTCTTGAGACCGGTCTCACAACGCCTGCGTCTTAAGGTGCCACCTGTGTTGAGACCGGTCTCAATTATAATCGCTGGCTCAACAGTCTCTGATGTTTAAACCTGCAAAAACGGATGAGCTATGAAATCGCAAACCTCCCTGGGCAAACTGCTCGGCACCACGCTCGCACTCTGTTCACTTTCGTTCTGTACGCTAGCTGCCAGCGATAACAATTCTTATGGGCTGATCGAACCGGGTCAGCTACGCGTCGCCAGCGTCGGCGACTCCAGACCTTACACCTTCACCGATGCCAGCGGTCAGTTCACCGGCTTCGACGTCGAATTCTTCAGAGATGTCGCCCATCGCATCGGAATCGATAAGGTCGATTTTATTGGTCAGGACTTCTCGGCCATCATGCCGGCGGTGGCCAACGGCCAGTATGATGCGGCGGTAGCCGCTATCGGCATCACCCCGGCTCGTGAAAAGACGGTCGATTTTTCTACCGGGTATCTGGCGGGATTTCTCACCGTTCTGACCCGCCACGACAGCGGCGTGAAGAATGTCGCCAGCCTGGCAAAACACCGGCTCGGGGTGGTTCAGGGCACGCTGCAGGAGAGCTATGCCGTCGAACACTTCACCCAAACCGATATCGTGCGCTTCCCGGATAACAACAGTGCCGTTTCTGCACTTAACAACGGCACACTCGACGCCATCTTCCTCGACTACGAAGCCGCAAAAAGCTACGCAGAACGCTTCAGGCTGGTCTCTGCCGCCGACATCCCCTCGTTTGATGCGCCGGCCGGTATTGCCATTGCCAAAGGCAAACCCGCCTTTAAGGCCGCCCTGAACGGGGCCATCAAAGCAGCCATGCAGGATGGCACCTGGCAACGGCTCTATCAGAAGTGGTTCCCCGGCTCGCCAATGCCCAAACAGTATCTGCCTGGCGGTCAGTAAAGATGCGGACGTTCGCGTCCTGAGTTAATCGCGGGATACCCCGCCCTGCATGGAGACGGCGATGGACTTGCTCACGATCCTTTCCCGCACCTTCTTTGATTTTCCATCATTGATGGAAGTGCTGCCGCAGATGCTGACCACCGGGCTGGTCAACACGGTGATTATCTCACTGGCGGCAACGCTGCTCGGCACGCTGTTTGGTCTTCTGCTGGCGCTGATGGGCATTTCGCCCTCGCGCTGGCTGCGGCTCCCTGCCCGGCTCTATACCGATCTGTTCCGCGGTCTGCCTTCGATTCTGACTATTCTGCTGATTGGTCAGGGCCTGGCGCGTTTCAGCTATCAACTGTTCGGTCCGACGCCCTATCCGCTGGGGATCTTCGCTCTCAGCCTGATCGCCAGCGCCTATATGGGCGAGATTTTCCGCGCCGGTATTCAGAGTGTTGAACGCGGCCAGATGGAAGCCTGCCGTGCACTGGGAATGAGTTATGGCCGGGCAATGCGACGGGTGGTGATCCCGCAGGGGATCCGACGCGTCCTGCCCGCCCTCGTTAACCAGTTCATCGCCATCATTAAAGATTCATCGCTGGTCTACCTGCTGGGCCTGATGACCCAACAGCGGGAACTGTTTCGCGTGGGCCAGGACGCGGCGGTGCTCACCGGCAACCTGTCGCCCCTGATGCTGGCCGGGCTGTTCTATCTGATGATTACGGTGCCGCTGACGCATATGGTCAACTATGTCGATGTTCGTTATCGCACCGGCCGCCGTCGCCTGACGGCACCGCTCAGCGGCTTAAAAGAGGTGGATGAAGTCAGACCGTCCAGCGGTGCGCTGGTCACTCATCCCCGAATCGGAGGCAACCATGAATAACCTGAACGGCGTAGCCGGCGCGAACTGGCACGGTGCCAGCCTGGAGCTGCGCGAACTGACGCTGGCCTATGGCCCGATTGAGGTGCTGCGTAAGGTTTCGCTGCGGGTCGCGCCTGGCAGTACCACCTGCATTATTGGACCATCCGGCTCGGGCAAATCAACATTACTGCGCGGCATTAACCGGCTGCATGAACCGCAATCGGGGGATGTGCTACTGGCTGAGCGATCCGTGCTGCGCGATAAGCCAGATGCGCTGCGGCTGCGGATTGGCATGGTGTTTCAGCATTTCAATCTCTTCCCCGATCACAGTGCGCTGGAGAATGTGGCACTGGCGCCGTGGCGGGTCAAAGGCCTGCCCAAAGCGCAGGCGATGGCGATTGCACGTCAGCGGCTTGAAGAGGTGGGCCTGGGTCAGCGCGCCGATCACCGGCCACGCGATCTCTCCGGCGGCCAGCAGCAGCGTGTCGCGATTGCCCGCGCGCTGGCGATGGATCCTGAGGTCATGCTGTTTGATGAGGCGACATCAGCGCTCGATCCGGAATTGGTAAAAGGTGTCCTGACGCTGATGGCTGATCTTTGTCGTCGCGGCATGACGATGGTGGTGGTGACACATGAAATGGGCTTCGCGCGCAAAGTGGCGGATCAGGTGGTGTTTATGGATGAAGGCGAAATTGTTGAAGCCGGACCGCCGGCTGCCATTTTTGATGCGCCGCAGTCGCCGCGACTGCAACGTTTTCTCTCTGAAGTGCTGTAACTGAGCAAGGAACCGGATAATGGCAGTAAAAACAGAAATGAAAGTGGTGGTGGTGGGCGGTGGCGTCATCGGTGTATCGACGGCGCTGGAGCTGACAAAACGGGGGGCGGCGGTAACACTGATCACCGAAGCCGCGCTCTGTTCCGGCGCATCGGGTCGTTCGCTATCCTGGCTCAACTCAGCAGGTGAGCGTTCCCGGCCCTATCACGCGCTGCGCATGGCGGGCATTGATCGCTATCGCACCCTGTTTGCTCAACATCCTGCCCTCGACTGGCTGCGTTTTGATGGTGGGGTTTGCTGGTTCAGCGACGATGCAGCCGGGACTCAGGCGCGACATGCCTATGAGAAAGCACATGGCTACGACTCACAGCTCATGACCGCTAATAACGTGGCGCAGGCAGATGAGACCATTAATCCGGATGCGCTGCCGTCACAGGCGATATTTAATCCCGGTGAAGGCTGGGTCAGCCTGCCGCATCTGACAGATTATCTGGTGAATCAGTTCCGTGCCCGCGGTGGTGAAGTGATTGAACATGCCGGTAAAGCCAGCGTGATCACCGATCAGGGCCGGGCCTGTGGCATCTGCAGCCAACAGGGTGAACGACGGGCAGATGCGGTGGTGGTTGCCTGCGGTCCCTGGACACCGGAGGTGGTTGCACCGCTGGGTGTGACCATCCCCAACGGATCGCCGGTTTCCATGCTGGTGATCACTGAACCGAGCAGACATAAGCTGAAAGCGGTGCTCAACACACCGCGTGCCGCCATCCGACCAAACCCCGGCAACCGTTACGCCCTTGATCATGACTGGTACGAGGCTGATATCCAGCCGCTGGCCGGGGGCGATTACCATATTGATAAGCAGGTCGTGGCAACGCTGGCAGAGGAAGCGAGCCGACTGTTACGAGGTGATGAGCCGCTCAGTGTCCAGAGCTGGAAGATTGGCCTGAAGC
Organism: Pantoea sp. AS142; assembly: GCF_037152305.1. Taxonomy (NCBI): domain Bacteria; kingdom Pseudomonadati; phylum Pseudomonadota; class Gammaproteobacteria; order Enterobacterales; family Erwiniaceae; genus Pantoea; species Pantoea sp. AS142. The sequence continues at coordinate 240,418 of NZ_JBBCMO010000009.1, forward strand.
CGATTCCAGGCGATGGCGATCCGGTGCTGGGGCAACTGCAGAAGGTACCGGGCTGTTATGTGGCATTCACGCATTCGGGCGCAACCCTGGCGCTGATTGTCGGTGAATTACTGGCGGAAGAGATTGTAAGCGGAGAGAAGCATCCGATGCTGGCAAGCTTTGGTGCTGAGCGTTTCAGCTAAAAAAAGCCGGTCATCACGACCGGCTGATTTACTTAACCACGGAAGAAGATATCGCCCGATTTACCCATGACGATTTTGCCAGTGTCATTGGTAATAAGAATGTAGTTAGCGTTGATGTAGGCCCAGTGGGTATTTTCCTGCGGAGCAGGCAGATTACGCTTTTGCCACTCACCAATAGTGTAGGTTTTATCGGTGTACTTCTCTGGCACCATGTCACCGATTTTGTACTCTTTGTAATCAATGATGATGGTGCTGAGTTCGTAATTAGGGTGCGCGCCGTTAGACGGTGCTGGCGTAGTCGGCGTAATACCATCATTTGATTGTGAGCTGGCGGGTGCCTGGCTTTGCGCGGCACCGGTATCCGACTGAACGCTGTCCGTATCAGGCGCAGCGGGCTGGGTATCAGGATTAGCGGGCTGAATCTGTGGCGGTGGCGGTGGCGGAACGGTATCCGTTGCTTCGCCAGCGGCCTGTACAGCGGGGATCAGGCTCAGCGAGCCAACCAGTAATCCCATTGATAAAAGTACACGTTGAGTCCTGCGCATAATGATTTCCACGTTGAATTTTGACAGTCAGGCTAAAGACAATTTTTATCGCACTTCAGTTCCGGCGCGCTGGCGCTATGTGTAAGGAAAAACAGCGCTATTCACTCCACTGCACACAGGCCAGGTAACGGATTACTGTCCGACCACTTTATCCTGAGTTGCCAGATCGACCAACAACGCAATGCCTAAATAGTTACTCCAGTTAAAGCCGTTCTGCAGCACCACAATCGCATTACCGTTACGTTTATCGTAGCCGATAAAACTGGCGTAGCCACCGATATAGCCCACCTGATAGGTGATCTGCTGCCCTTCGATAGTGTCGGTAACCCAGGCGATATTCTGCGCCTGCGCACCCTGCTGATACCACGCCCGATCTACCGCCGCGAAAGCCCGATCCTGCGCAGCATTCCCGGTGGTACTGAGATGTGCGCGCAGCCAGGCACTCAGATCGCGCGCATTACTGTAAAGGCTGGCCGCTGCCACCATGTTGCCGTGAAAATGCCAGTCAGGGGTCAGCGTGCCGCGGCGGATAAATTTCGGCTGATCGCCTGCATGACCCAGCGCTCGCAGCGGATAGCCCGCCAGCGTTTGCGGTACAAAGCTGCTTTGGTTCATTTTTAACGGTGTGAAGATAAGCTGTGACGCCAGTATCTGAATGTCCTGATGAAAACGCGTGCGCACGATAAAACCGAGCAGCGCATAGCCGAGGTTTGAGTAGTGTGGCATGCGTACCGCTGGTGCTGAGAAGTCAGCCAGATAACTCAGCAGGGTGTCGCTATCCAGATTGCCATAGAAGTTCTCGCCCGTGTCCAGATAACGAACGAACTGCAGCAGCATCGGGAGATCCATATCCTGACGCGGCAGACCGGAGGTGTGCGTTACCAACTGCAATAGCGTGATGCGCTGCGCGTCAGCGCTGAGGCGAACGTCTTTCGGCAGAAGATCGGCCAGTGTATCGTTCCAGTGCAGCTTGCCCTGATCAACCAGCTGGATAATCACTTCTGCCGTCACACCTTTACTCAGTGATCCCAGCGCAAAAAGGGTATCAGGGGTAATCGGATAACGATGCACCCGATCGGTGACGCCAAAAGAGTAATATCGGGTTGGGCCAGCGTGATGAATGACCGCAATGCTGATACCCGGAACCTGCTTCTTCAGCATGTAGTGGTGCACGATATCGTCGACATTTTCGCGAAAGGTGGCGTGTGTCAGATACACGCGGTCGCCCACCGGGGCGGAAGTTTGCGACAGGTTTCCACAGCCCGCCAGCAGGAAGATCACGGCGGGTATGAATCGCGTTGTTAATCTGCCAATCCACTGGCCGATAGTGGCCATCCTTGTGTGATAAATAGTAACAGCCCGGCTGAAGGAAACTCCATTTTTCATATATTAATCATTATCTTAATTTTATTTAATACGTAGCAGACTGGCTGTAGCGCAAAAATGTACCATAAAGTGCTGCGAGCTATCGCCTGCATAACAGGGTCAAAGAGGTGTTAAACGTGGGTTGACCGCCGGGTAACGCCAGAACAGGGTTAGCTGTGTTGCAGCTCACAAGGGTGTACACTGCAGCGGTTTAAAGGCTCAACGCCGCGCTGAAATTTTGAAATGCCCGGGAGGCAACCGCATGAAAGAAGGCCCACTGTCCGAAAAAGAGCTGCAATGGCTGGAAGATATGCTGGAAAAATATGGCAGCGAGGCGTCGATTATTGATGTCTCCGAGCTGGACGGCCTACTGACTGCCGTTCTCTCCGGTCCCGTCACCGTCGAGCCCAGCCAGTGGCTGGTGGCGCTATGGGGTGGCGAGAAGCAGATTCCAAAATGGAGCAACGAACGTGAAATGACGCGTTTTATGTCGCTTTGTTTCCAGCATATGAATGACGTGGCTGACCGCTTATCTGAATTCCCTGAGCAGTTCGAACCGCTGTTTGGCATCCGCGAGATGGAAGGTCTGGAATTTACCGTGGTGGAAGAGTGGTGTTTCGGCTATATGCGCGGTGTCGCGCTGACCGACTGGTCTGCCCTGCCGCAGGATCTGCAGCCTGCGCTGGCCGCTATCGCCCTGCACGGTGTGGAAGAGAACCTTGAAAAAATCGACGCTATGACGCCGGACGAAATGGAAATCAGTATTGAGGCGATCCGCCCTGCTGCACTGGCGCTGCACGACCATTGGATCTCCCAGCCGGAAGCCATCGCCATTCCACAGAAGCCTGTCGCGGCAGAGAAACTGCCCGGCCGCAACGATCCCTGTCCGTGCGGCAGCGGTAAAAAATATAAGCAGTGCTGTCTGCATTGAGCAACTGTTTAGCCTCACGATCTGCCGGGTGTCACTGCCACCCGGCACGCCTCGCCAGATAATCTCCCCGCGCCCTCCAGCGATTAAACAGCTACCGACCTGAACAACAATATCTTTATCGCGGAGATAAGCGTGATTTTATCCGTCTGTAATAAGAATGATGTCCGTTCAGGCATAACAGTTAATAGCGCCCCACGCCACCCACCCCCCCAAAAAAAATAAAAGATGTCATGTTCAAAAAGCAACCATATACGTTGCAAGAGATTTAGCGGGTTCCGTTTTATCATTTCCCACGATCCTTGATTGATATGCATATTTATTTTAACAAAAGTTATAAAATTGCACTCTGTCCGCCCGATGACTTAACTGATTTTATAAAGTGCATTTAATGCTAAAAATGAATAGCGCTTATTTATTGCCATATAACAATGCACGATTCATTTTTGTTAAAATAAATTTATTGCCAATCGCTTTCCGAACGCTTTAATTTCGAAAGTGCAGACTCAGAAAAACCAAACGCCACCATTTAACTTATTGATTTTAAGTATTATTTTCCAGAATGATAATACGCAGTGGTTATTTCCGGGCCTTTAGCAGCACATGAGATAGATTTACAGTTGGTTGACAAAATATTCCTGTCCACATCTCCCGTTTAGATAAAAATCAGAATTTAAAATATAAAAATAGCTTTAAATTTCTATTTTCTCCTGAAAAAAACCCCTCAACCAGATCAGATCACTAGCACGTAGGGATCAGGGTCTGTCAGTTTCCTTTCTTGATTTTTTTTGCAAGGATGCAGATTGCAGTTAATGAAATAACTAAATCATCCATCTAACGCTATAAGACAGAGGTAATAGAAATTATACAGACTTATTTTTTCGCTCCGACAGGCCTTCAGCCAGCAGCTACAACCCTGTCAGAAGTCGGACTGTAGAATAAACATTGATGATAAGCACTTCAGCCGTGAGACAGGATGAAACCTTGCCATGTAAAAAATAGCCAACCCTGTAGCAAGGCTTAAAAAAACCGGTTTGCATTATTAAACGTAGTGTCAAATCACACTAATTACAAAGCTTTCAGATAAAACATATATTTTTGGCCATCTTTATCACACCGGGTTACCTGACCATAACCCACTGCGATCTGGAGGTTAACTCACTGTTATAAATAAATTTTATTAGCTTAACACAGCAACACCTGGATATTTATTAATCGCCAGGTTCATTTCGACATCTATGGTGAAAAATGAAAATACAATTAATTATTAAAGACAGTAATGGCAATGTTATTGCTAAACATGCTTTACAACCTGGACAGTCGCTGGCATTAGAGTCCACGCCACAGGCGGCGTCCTATGAAGTACACCGTGTTGATGGGCAGCCTCCGCATAAGATCATTGCGTCAAAAGCTAACGGCCAGATGAAATTTAAGCTGGTGGATGATGTAACCGGTGAGCAGTATGACATGGTGCTGCAAAACGTCAGCGCAGAAGAACTGCCGGTTATGACTGCCTCTGGTCCTGACGGTGTGGTCTATGTGTATAACTATGATGCGGCTAATAGCGTATATGAACTGGTCTCAAACACGACGGATCCGCTCATTGCAGACAATGTCTATGTCGCGGGCGGTGTTTTAGGTGGCCTGGCCGCGTTGATTGGTGTGGCTGCAGCATCAAACTCTGGTGGCAGTGGTGGATCCAGAAATAACAACTCTGTAGCAGCGAATGAAAACAACTCTGCAGCAACCAGTGAAGACAGCAGTGCTGCCAGTGTTATTCCGGGCACAACGCCAACTTTTGTTGATGACGCCGGTACTGCAATCGCCGACGGCGCAACCACCAGCGACAGCACGCCGACCCTCAGCGGTGACGGCATGCAGCCCGGCTCCACTGTCACCGTCTCCGACGGCGACAGCGAACTCGGCACCGCCACCGTGGATGCCGACGGCAGCTGGACCTTCACCCCCGATGCCCCGCTGGCCGACGGCGATCACGCCCTGGTCATCGACGGCACCAACGCCGACGGCAACGCGGTCAGCGACACCGTCAACGTCACCGTCGACACCCGCGCCACCGCGCCCGGCCTGACCGACGACGCCGGTACTGCAATCGCCGACGGCGCAACCACCAGCGACAGCACGCCGACCCTCAGCGG